>NZ_CP180547.1:639068-1278136 GCF_047778065.1 Neptuniibacter sp. QD72_48
TGTTGTGATGGCGCCTCTTGCAATTGGTGCAGCATTACGAATTTCCGTGAGCGGATAAGTTTAGGTTGTTATGAGCGAAAAGAAGAAGTGGATGCCCCGTTGGTTTTATCAATTGGCATCGCCACGCTGGTCTTATGAAATTATGGGTAAGCTGCTGCCAGGATTTGCAATCGCGGCAGCTATTGCACTTATTGCAGGTGTTGTTTGGGCGCTAGGTTTTGCTCCAGAGGATTACCAGCAGGGTAACAGCTTTAGAATTATCTATATCCATGTTCCTTCCGCTATCTTGGCTCAATCCTGCTACATGATGATGGCAATCGCAGGTGCAATTGGACTTATCTGGAAAATGAAAGTGGCCGATATGGTCGCTAAGTCTTGTGCGCCTATTGGTGCTTCCATTGCGATCTTAGCTCTAGCTACAGGTGCAATTTGGGGTAAACCTACTTGGGGTTCTTGGTGGGTTTGGGATGCGCGCTTAACGTCTATGCTAATCCTTCTATTCCTTTACTTGGGCGTTATTGCTTTGAACTCAGCAATAGAGAGTGAAGCAACGGCGGCTCAAGCTTCTGCAGTTTTATCTTTGGTTGGTTTAGTGAATATCCCGATCATCAAATATTCAGTTGACTGGTGGAATACTCTACATCAGCCAGCAACATTTACCTTGACTGAGAAACCGGCGATGCCCGCGGAAATGTGGGTGCCACTACTCGTCATGGTCATAGGGTTTTATTGTTTTTTCGCGGTCTCTTTGATGATGCGTACTCGAAATGAAATTTTATATCGAGAACGTCGCTCCAGTTGGGTGCGGGAATTGATAGAAAAACAGAGAGGCTAATCCAGTGAGTTTTGATAGTTTTTCAGATTTTATCGCGATGGGCGGACATGGTTTATATGTCTGGTTGAGTTATGCCATCGCTCTATTCGTTATTGTTATTAATATTGTGAATCCGGCACTGCAAAAGAAGAAGGTTATCTCTGATCTTGCACGTCGCCTGCGCAGGGAGAAAAAATCTTCATGAACCCTAAACGCAAACAACGTTTAATTATCGTTTTATTTATTGTTTTTGGTGTCGGAGCGGCTGTTGGCCTAACTATGTTTGCTCTTAGTCAAAATATTAACCTTTTTTACTCTCCAACCGAGATTGCTAAGGGTGAAGCGCCTAAGGATACGCGAATTAGAGCGGGTGGCATGGTTGTAGAGGGCAGTGTTAAGCGTGATCCTCAAAGTCTGAAAGTAACATTCAAACTTACAGATTACGAAAGCGTAATGACGGTTCATTATGAAGGTATCTTGCCTGACCTATTCCGTGAAGGTCAGGGTATTGTTTCTCAAGGTAAATTAAATGGTTCTAATGAACTTGAGGCGACTGAAGTGTTAGCTAAGCATGACGAAAACTATATGCCACCAGAAGTTGCTGAAGCACTAGAAAAGAGTGGTCATATGCCTAAACCAGAGGGTGAGGTGTTTAACAAATGATCCCTGAGTTAGGTCAGTACGCACTAATTTTATCTTTATGTTTGGCTGCGTTATTAGCGGTTGTTCCGTTAGCAGGTACTTATAGTAAGAATGCGTTGTGGATGGGTTTTGCTCGTCCATTAGCGACCGGCATGTTTGCCTTCTTGATGGTCAGTCTTGTCTGTCTTGGCTACGCCTTTGTTGTAGATGATTTCTCGGTTGCTTATGTCGCAACAAACTCAAATACAGCGCTACCTATCTATTACAAAATCAGTGCTATTTGGGGCGGGCATGAAGGTTCATTACTGCTTTGGGTTGTGATCCTAGGTGGTTGGACTTGGGCTGTAGCGATTAAAAGTGACAACTTACCGCAAGATATTGTCGCGCGCGTATTAGGTGTCATGGGTATTATCAGTGTGGGTTTTATCCTGTTTACACTGATGACATCGAGTCCGTTTGAACGTCATTTGCCTCGCTTCCCACAAGAGGGTGGCGACCTTAACCCATTGCTGCAAGATATCGGTCTGATTCTGCATCCGCCAATGCTGTACATGGGTTATGTTGGTTTCTCTGTGGCGTTTGCCTTTGCTATTGCTGCTTTGCTAAGCGGCCGTTTAGATGCGGCTTGGGCGCGTTGGTCTCGTCCTTGGACAATTGTTGCGTGGGCATTCCTAACTCTAGGTATCGCATTAGGAAGCTGGTGGGCATATTACGAATTAGGCTGGGGTGGCTGGTGGTTCTGGGATCCAGTAGAAAACGCCTCATTCATGCCATGGCTGGTAGGTACTGCACTGGTTCACAGTTTAGCCGTCACTGAAAAACGTGGTGTGTTTAAAAGCTGGACCGTATTGCTGGCGATCTTTACCTTCTCTTTGAGTCTACTAGGCGCATTTTTGGTTCGTTCTGGCGTACTTACTTCAGTACATGCTTTTGCGACAGACCCGGAGCGAGGCTACTTCCTACTTGCGCTATTGGCGATCACGATTGGTGGATCTTTGTTGATCTATGCATTGAAAGCAGCGCATGTAAAAAGTGAATCAAGTTTTGAATTGGTTTCGCGCGAGACCTTCTTGCTAGGTAACAATGTTCTATTAGTGGTAGTAGCGATGATGGTTCTATTAGGAACATTGTATCCGCTGCTCATTGATGCCTTAGGTATGGGTAAAATTTCGGTAGGTCCTCCGTACTTTAACGCACTCTTTATACCTCTAATGGCTGTAATGGTTGGCTTTATGGGTTTTGGTATTCTTTCTCGTTGGAGGAGTACTAAGAGTACATATCTTACCGCTCAATTAGTCATTCCATTTGTATTAAGCATTGTCTGTGCTGCTGTGTTCCCTATGCTGTATGGCGATGGCTTTGATTGGTACGTATTCCTGGGCATGGCGCTTGTATTCTGGATTACGTTCGTATCGATTAAAGATATTTGGAACAAAGTTTCTCACCGTAAGGCTCCTTTTAAGGCACTAACTACGTTGTCTCGTAGCTATTACGCGATGGTATTAGCCCATATCGGTGTTGCGGTAACGATTGTTGGTATGACGCTCGTTTCTATCTATAACGAAGAGCGCGATCTTAGAATGGTGCCAGGTGACAAACTTAGCTTTAAACAGTACGAGTTTATTTTTGACGGCACTCGAGATGTTGTAGGCCCTAACTATGTTTCTGATAAAGCGCGTTTACGTGTACTGAAAGATGGTGAAGCTTATGGTGAGCTTTTCCCAGAAAAACGTATGTACAACGCCAGTGGCACAGTTATGACTGAAGCCGCAATTGACCCAGGTCTAACACGAGATCTATATGTTGCGTTGGGTGAACCTCTTGAAGGCGGCGCATGGGCGGTTCGTGTTCAGCATAAACCGTTTGTTCGTTGGTTATGGTTGGGTGGCTTGCTAATGACCGTTGGTGGTTTGTTGGCTGCGATGGACAAGCGTTATAGAAAACAAAATAAGCGTGCTGTAGCAAACGCTTAAGTATTAAGGGTAATCATTCATGCGTCGTTTTGTTTTGTTTATTCCATTAGCGATTTTCTTAGGAATTGGCGTTTTTCTTTGGCGTGGTTTGCAACTGGATCCTACGGAATTGCCCTCAGCGCTGTTGAATAAGCCTTTTCCTCAGTTTGAGTTACCGTCTTTGTATGACGAAGGAAAAATGCTTAACGCTGAAGACCTTAAAGGTGAGGCTGCTTTGGTGAATGTTTGGGCAACTTGGTGTCCATCCTGTAAAGAGGAACATGCACAGCTGAATAGTATTAAGGCCGAAGGCTATAAAGTTATCGGTATTAACTATAAAGATGAGCGCCAGAAAGCAAAAATTTGGTTGAATAAATACTTAGATCCCTACGCAACAAATGTTTATGACGACAAAGGAAGCTTAGGCCTAGATTTGGGTGTTTATGGTGCACCTGAAACATACGTGATCGATGCACAAGGTGTGATTCGGTATAAGCATGTGGGTGTTGTCGATCAGCAAGTTTGGACCAAGCTGAAAGGGATAATTGATCAGATCAACAGTTCTGAGAAGGTCGCTGCACAATGAGAAAAATCCTAGCGTTATTGCTATTTTCTCTGCCTATGTCGCTATGGGCAGCTATTGATACTTATGAGTTTAAGGATGAGGAAACGCGCGAACGTTTTCGTCAATTAACCTTCGAGCTACGTTGTCCAAAATGCCAAAACCAAAACTTGCAGGATTCTAACTCGCCTATCGCTTCTGATTTGCGTAACGAAGTCTACAAGATGTTGCAAGAAGGCAACGATAACGACGAAATTGTCGGTTTTATGGTGGCAAGGTACGGTGATTTTGTTTTATATCGCCCGCCGGTTAATAAAGCGACCTATGTATTGTGGTATGGCCCGTTTGTGTTGGCTGTTATCGGTATTATCGTGATGGTTTTTCTTTCTCGAAAGCGCAAGAAGAAAGTGGACGACAAAGGGCAAGATTTAGATTCATCCCTTAGCGGTGATGAAGCCCAGCGCCTGAAAGATATTTTAGATAAGGGTAAAGATAAATGATTGAACTATGGGTAGGCATAGCGCTGTTAACGGTACTGGCTATTGCTTTTGTATTTTTACCCTTTGTACGTGCTAGACGCCTAATTCAAAATGAGGTTTCTGAAGATCGCGAACAACAAAATATCGAGATCTTTCAGGAGCGCTTATCCGAATTAGAAGAAGAGAAAGCTGCAGGCAACCTAGATGATACGGATTTTGCGACGTTGAAAACTGAGCTTGAGCGAA
The DNA here is from genome assembly GCF_047778065.1 of Neptuniibacter sp. QD72_48. Lineage (GTDB taxonomy): Bacteria > Pseudomonadota > Gammaproteobacteria > Pseudomonadales > Balneatricaceae > Neptuniibacter. Next base: position 643,764 of record NZ_CP180547.1, read on the forward strand.
ATCTGCTTTCAGATGTAAACGAGCAAAAACAGTCTAAGAACAAAATAGCGTTAACTTCGCAAACACTGGTGACTGTAACATTGTTGGCGTTAATGATTCCTGTTGCAGCAATTGGTTTGTACTCCGTTTACGGACGTTCAGCTGATCTTGAGCTATCGATGCAGCAGCCAAAAGATCCATTCAATGGTAAACAGCCAACATTGGAAGAGGCTGTTGCACAGCTTGAAAAAGAGCTTAAGTTGAATCCAGAAAACCCTGAAGGTTGGTACTTACTATCAACGACCTATATGAATCAAGGGCGTTTTAAAGAGGGCGCTGCTGGTTTTGAAAAGGTTGTATCTTTATTACCTGAAGATTCACCTCAGTATGCGGATGTCCTAGGTCAGTACGCGCAGGCTCTATTTTTTGCTAATGAAAGTAAAATGAGCCCAGAGATCAAAACGGTTATTGATAAGACGCTAGCGATTAAACCTCTAGAAATTACCGTTTTAGGTTTGCTGGGTATTGATCGCTATGAGCATAAAGATTATCAAGGTGCGCTGGATTATTGGCTGAAAGCGCTTCGTAACTCTGACGGTAAGACTGCAGAATCTCTTCGCTCAGGTGTACGTAATGCTCGTGATGCCTTGATCGCTGAAGGTGTTGATGTACCAGAAATTCCTGAGTTGATGCCAGCATCAATTAGCTTGAAAGTAAATATTGATGACCAGCTGAAACAGCAAGTTGCTGCTGATGCCACTGTGTTTGTGTTTGCACGCGAAGTAGGCGGTCGTATCCCGTTAGCAGCTGTTAAACTTCAAGTTTCTGACCTACCGATTGATGTCGTTCTTGATGATTCTAAAGCGATGAATCCTCAGTCAGGTTTATCTACGGTTTCGACAGTTGAAGTATCTGCGAGAGTCTCAAAAACGGGTGAGCCCAAAGAGCAGCCAGGTGATCTATATGGCTTGATCTCCCCTGTTCAGGTACGCAGAACAACTTTACCAATGATTCTTACGATCGATAGAGTTGTCGAATAAATCTGGCTCTTTTATAGTGGGTACTTATTACCGTTTTTTTAAGATAAGGTCGCGACTAAGCACATGGAAATCACTCTGCGTGAATGGTTAATAATCGGTGGGGTTGTTTTAATCCTACTGATTGTTTTGGATGGTTGGCGTCGTATGCAAATTGGGCGTAATCGCCTAAAGATGAACATCGACAAAAACTTTGTTGATCTTCCAGAGGGAGATGACTCATTTAATCCAGAGTTACCGTCAGGTGGTGCCCGCAAGGTCGCGTTAGATGATGACCCACTTTTCTCTAATTACCGTCCAAATTTAGACGGTGATTCTCCCTCTGTTGAGACTCAAAACTCTTCTGTAACAAGTGGAATGGATGCACAAGAAATGCAGCCGCTAGCAGAAGAAAAAACTGTTAAAAAAGAAGAGCCTATAGCCCCAGCTTGGGATGATAATCTAGATATTGATGACGGTATTGTTGGTAGTGCACGTAAGGTTACAGTTGAGCCGACGTTAACTGTTGACGACATCCCTGTAATGGATGAACCACTTCCAAAAGAAGCGGAAGAAACAAAACCTGAAGTCTTCGATTATGCTATGGATGAAGGGGTGTTGGGTCCTGCTCGCGTAGTAGAACAAACTATTCCAGAACCAGAACCAGAACCAGAACCAGAACCAGAACCAGAACCAGAACCAGAACTAGAACCAGAACCAGAACCAGAACCAGAACTTCAGTCTTACCAGGAAGTTACTGATGAAGAAGTTCCTGTGGTTACAGCGGATGACGGTTTTGAGCAAAATACTGTTGAAATCAAAGACGCAACTGCTCCATATCATGAAGATGAAGTTCTTCAAGAGCGATCGATAGTCGAGTTAGAACCTGAAGCAGTCGAAGAGACTGTGCAGCCAGAATCTGAAATTGAGATTGTTCAGGAAGCAGAGCAAGAGTCTCAGTCCTATGCTGAGTTTTCTGATGAAGTTTCAGAAATTCAAAGTGTTGATACTGAACAGAATCATTATGTTGAAGCAACGAACACTCAAATTAATGAGTACCAAATGCTTCAGGAAGAGTCTGACACTGAACTTGAGTTAACAGAAGTTATTGACGAAGAGCTGAAACCAGAACCGCGTATTGAAATAGAACAGCCTGTTGAAAATCTTGCAGAGCCAGAGCCAGAGCCAGAGCCAGAGCCAGAGCCAGAGCCAGAGCCAGAGCCAGAGCCAGAGCCAGAGCCAGAGCCAGAGCCAGAGCCAGTAATTGCAGCAGTAGCTGAGTCTGTTCAAGAGATTGACTTCGAAAAGCCTGTTACTCTTCTTATGGATGAGCTTGATGAAAAAGAGCATATCCATGAAAGCGAACAGGAACCTGAAGCTTTCCCTCAGTTGGACCTTAAAGGTGTTGAGAACAGCACTCCCTCAGTCGTTGAAGATGATCCACAAACAGGCTTCGATTTTGGTCATGCCGAAGAGGATCCATATGCCAACCTAACCCTAGGTTCGGCGTTAGATAATGATTGCTCCGAGCTTTCAGTTGCAGAGACTATTTCAAAAGCCCCAACAGCTGAGGCTCAAGAGGTTCAAGTTGAAGAGGCTGAAACTAAAGATGCCAGTTATGAAAAAACAATGGAGCCTGAGTATCTGCGTGAAGAAGTAGAATCTTCGCCAGAACCAGATACTATGGTTGAGCAAGTTGAAGTTATTTCCGATGTTCAGCCAGAGCCAGAGCCAGAGCCAGAGCCAGAGCCAGAGCCAGTTGTAGCGCCTGCAGGTGTGCAGCGGAAGCCTCTAGAGAAAGATCCTGATCCTGAGAATGTTCTGGTGATCTCTGTAATTGCCAAAGAGCAGCCGCAGTTTAACGGTCCTGTATTGCAGAAAATAGTTGATGCTTGCGGTATGAACTTTGGCGAAATGGATATCTATCACCGTTTCGAAAAAGCTTCGGGTATTAGCCCTGTACAGTTCAGCATGGCAAATGCACTTCCACCAGGTACCTTCGTTCAAGGGAACCCTGAATCACTTACGACAAAAGCGGTGATGTTCTTTATGTCTATGGAAGAACCGCAAGATGTCATGGATGCCTTTGAGTGTATGTTGGCTACTGCAGAAACTGTAGCGAAGCATCTTGGTGGCGAGATGCTGGATGAAAACCGATCGGTACTACGAAGCCAGACGATGGAACACTACCGGCAGCGTGTTCGCGATTTTGAAATGAAAACTCTTAAAAAGCGTGGCCGTTAAGCCGCGCTTTCTTCTCTCTATACCCCTTATTGAGTCTTACCGTGTCTATACAAGAACAGATCGAATCTCTGCGTGAGCAGCTAAACCAACATAACTATCGTTACTATGTTTTGGACGATCCAGAGGTTCCGGACGCTGAGTATGATCGACTTTTCCATGAGTTGAAAAAGTTAGAGAGAGAAAACCCTGAGCTAATAACATCTGATTCACCGACTCAAAGGGTTGGTGGGCAGCCTCTATCGGCCTTTAGCCAAATTGCACATGAACTGCCGATGCTCTCTTTGGATAACGCCTTCAATGAAGAGGATATGCAAGAGTTCAATCGTAGAGTGCTAGAGCGTTTAGATCAGCAAGGTGGTGGATCTATACAATATGCTTGTGAGCCAAAATTAGACGGTATTGCCGTAAGTTTACTTTATGAAAATGGTTTGCTTGTCCGTGGCGCAACGCGCGGTGATGGTACCACCGGTGAAGATATCACCCTGAATGTACGTACTATTCCTACGATTCCTTTAAAGCTAACAGGCAGTGGTTACCCAGAGCGGTTAGAAGTCCGTGGTGAAATCTACATGCCGAAAGCGGGCTTCGAACTGCTAAATAAACGTGCAGCTGCAACGGGACAAAAACCATTTGTAAATCCACGTAATGCTGCAGCAGGGAGTCTACGTCAGTTGGACCCCAAGATTACCGCATCTCGACCTCTAGAGATGTGTAGTTATAGTGTTGGTATCGTTTCTGGCGGTGAGTTGGCTTCTGAGCATGCCGCCATACTGACCCAGCTAAAAGAGTGGGGCTTTAAACTCAATCCATTGTTAGATGTTGTCGATGGTGTTGATGGTTGTATGACGTACTATCAAAAAGTCTCTGAGCTGCGTGATTTGCTTCCTTACGAGATCGATGGTGTCGTTTTTAAGGTGAATAACCTTGAGCAGCAAAAACAGTTGGGCTTTGTATCACGAGCGCCGCGCTGGGCAATAGCGCATAAATTCCCTGCTCAAGAAGAGATGACAACAATTCGTGCGATTGAATTCCAAGTTGGTCGTACAGGTGCGGTTACTCCTGTGGCTCGTCTAGAGCCTGTTTTCGTGGGTGGTGTGACCGTTTCTAACGCCACTTTACACAATATGGATGAGATTGAACGTCTTGATGTGCGGGCAGGTGATACGGTGATCATTCGTCGTGCTGGCGATGTGATCCCGCAAGTTGTTCGAGTGTTACATGATAGAAGGTTACCCGAAGCAGAAGCGGTAGAGTTTCCTAAATCTTGTCCCGTATGCGATTCGGCTGTAGAGCGGCAAGAGGGGGAGGCAGTTGTTCGTTGTACGGGTGGTTTGTATTGTGCGGCACAACGAAAAGAGGCGCTAAAGCACTTTGTATCCCGCAAGGCGATGGATATCGATGGTCTGGGTGATAAGTTAATCGAAATGCTTGTCGATCTGGATATGTTACATAATCCAGCGGGATTGTTTACCTTGGATCAAGCGGAGATCGCTAAGCTTGAGCGAATGGGGCCTAAGTCTGCCGAGAATTTGATTAATGCGATTAACAACAGCCGTAATACACAATTTCCGCGTTTCCTATACGCTTTGGGTATTCGTGAAGTAGGTGAGGCAACTGCTCGAGCGTTAGCGCATCATTTTGGCAAGCTAGATGCTCTGATGTCAGCATCTGAAGAAGAGCTTGTCGATGTGCCTGATGTAGGGCCGATTGTAGCGAAGCATATTACTCAGTTTTTTGCGCAGGAACATAACCGCGAAGTTATCGATGCCTTGATTAATGAGGCTGGTATTTCTTGGGAAGCGATAGAAAAACCGTCTGAAGATGAGTTAGTCTTGCAGGGTAAAACATGGGTTCTGACGGGTAAGTTGGAGCGTATGGGGCGTAGTGATGCGAAAAATCACTTGTTGGCTTTAGGCGCCAAAGTGGCTGGCAGTGTCTCTGCAAAAACTGATTGTGTAGTGGCTGGGCCGGGTGCTGGCTCAAAACTTAAAAAGGCAAACGAGTTAAACATCGCTACGATGGATGAAGATGAGTTTGTTAACTTTCTAGCTGAGCATGGAGTGAATCTGTAATGCTAATTCGGTTCAATCATAAAGCTTATGGTGTGCTTATCATTTCATTGCTTCTTTCTGGTTGCTTTGGTGGGGCTACCACTAAGCCAGCTCTGATGATCTGTGATGAGTTAGATGACACTGATGATTGGATTGAGCCGGCTGTTAATGTTCAGCAAAAATACGGTACTCCTCTGGCTTTAACTCTAGCTATGCTTGAACTGCCTTTAACTGAGTTAGATAAAAAACACGTTCGACCTCGTGCTGCAGATTGGGATGAATTTCGTATCCGTAGTGAGCGTTGGGATGCTGAGCCTACAGAGGTAGAAGATGCTGTTCATTTTGTTGGTTGGTTTACACAGCAGAGCGTGAGCCGTAATGGTCTTGCTTGGGATAATGCGGCAGGTCACTACTTAGCACTTCGGTTAGGTCATGGTGGTTATCACCGTTTTGATTCAACTAAGTATCCAGAACTTACTAAGCAAGCGCGTGGTATTCAGCAAAGATATGATCGTTGGCAGCGTGAACTGCACGGATGTAAAGACCGTTGGCAGGGAGAAAGCTGGTTTAGTAAGTTGAAGATCTGGTAGTCCCACCTTTATGATCATCCCCTATCAAGAACTTGAACCAGGTACACTCACTGCATTGATCGAAGAATTTGTCAGCCGTGATGGTACTGACTATGGTGAATATGAGTTCTCTCTCTCCGATAAAGTCGCCCAAGTAAAATCTCTCTTGCAATCAGGGCAGGTCGTTATCTTGTTCAGCGAGAGTACAGGCCTTTGTAATATAGTATCTAAAGACACATTGTAGCGCTGGGCCTTTCTATTCGATCTGTAAGGCCTTGGATAATCAGCGAGGTACTTATATGGATCAGTTAGAACAAATTGTCAGTTTAGTTGCACTGACGATGGGGGTTGGTTGGGCAAGTGGTATTAACTTATACGCTACTGTCCTAATGTTAGGCATGCTCAATAATATGGGGCATATAGCCTTACCAGAAGAGTTACAGATTGTCAGTGATCCGCTAGTATTGATGGCTGCTGGGGCTATGTATTTTGTCGAGTTTTTTGCCGATAAAGTACCTGGTGTCGACACTGGCTGGGATACATTACACACCTTTATTCGAATCCCCGCAGGCGCAGCTTTAGCTGCCAGTGCAGTAGGCGACGTAACGCCAGCAGTAGAGCTGGCTGCAGCTTTGGCTGGTGGCACATTAGCAGCAGGAAGTCATGCGGCGAAAGCGGGTGGGCGCGTACTAATTAATACTTCACCAGAGCCTGTGACCAATTGGACCGCTTCAATTAGTGAAGACCTGCTGGTGTTAGGTGGCCTGTGGGCTGCACTTAACCACCCTATTTGGTTCTTAGCTGGCTTGGTAATCTTTATATTGCTGTTGGTATGGCTGCTTCCAAAGATCTGGCGTGGTGTGAAAAAGGTATTTAGATTTATTGCTGGGTTGTTCGGCGGTAATAAAGAGGAGCCTAAGGAGCTATCATCGCATCCACCACAACGCCCTAAACCCATCTCTCCAAATGAGGGCCACTGACCAGTAAGCGCAAAAGGTCTGTTCTACAGACGATGCCAACAACCTGGTCTTGATCATCAACCACTGGAACTGCATTGATGTCATTCTCTATAAAATTCATTGCGACATCTTGAACCATAGTTTCAGGTGTCGCTGCCGTTAGCTTTTTAGTGCATAAAGATCGGACAGGAGAGATAGAATCTGTTCCTGCAGCAATAAGATCTGTTTTGTGAATAAGCCCTAATGGACGTTGATCCTCTTCCATCACCACCAAGTGATTGATTTCCAGAGAATCCATTCGTTTCCAAGTGCTGCTGATAGGGGTGCTTGGTGTCACACTATGTACCGGCGAAACCATAATTCTAGAGACCGTCAACTGCGGGCTGTCAGGTTCTGCATGGCTATCGGCGGTATTAGAGGCATAAGCACGGCTAGCGTTGTCATTATTTTCTGGGCCTTTTTGAGGCCCCGGGATAACAAATTTTTCACCGTCGGCATGGAGACGATCTTCCATATCTGCGCTACGGTGGCTGTGGCGGCTGTGTTTTAGAGAATCAACACCTTTCTCCCTAAAGAGAGACTCTTTAGGTGTTTGTATTCGATAACCTTGATCGTATACGTAAAGTGCCATAGTTACTCCAGCCAAACAGGGATAAATCAAATATAAAACTGAAGCTGCATGTTATGCAACTCCAGCTATAACCTATTATATCGTCTGTTTGATCAACTTCTTAATGATAAAGCGGGCTGGGTTAATGGCATCAATGACATCTTTGGGTAGAGGAAGGGGCTCATCGCATATCATCGAGACTAATAGTTCTGCTGAAATAGGGCAGGTAATTAACCCTTTAGAACCATGACCTGTATTGACGTAGAGATTAGGGTGATGCTCTGCTTTTGCATTCTCAAAGTGCCATTTTCGATCTTTTCTTAGTTGTGCGAAGGTTTCAATAAATTGATCTTGCACTGGTGCAGGACCAACAATGGGCATGTAATCTGGCGTGCTGCAGCGGAATGCTGTTCGTCCTTGCAGGTCATTAAATTCTGAAGCTAAATCTGCATGTATGTCGGGTAGAACCTTACCTAACTTTTCTAGATTGGATTCATGGTCATCTTGTGTAACATTGCGCTCTTTACCTTGAAGATCATAAGTCGCGCCAAAGCAATACTGTTGGTTCTGAGCTGGCGAGATATAACCATCGCCACAAACCACACTGTTTAACTGGTTGTTTGCTGGTTTAGCTTGAGTAATGGATACCTGGCCTCGGATGGTTTTAAGAGGAAGATGATCTGTTTGGTTAAACTGGTTCGTCATCTCAGCATTACAGATAACAACATGGCTAGACGATAAGATCTCTCCGCTCTGTGTTGCTAACTGCCAATGACCTTCTGCAAAAGATAATTCTTCTACTTGCTGTTGTACTACTGAGATATTTGGGTGATCGACAAAATGATCGCACAATGCTCGTGGCGAAACCCAACCAGCAGAAGGGAAAAATAAGCCATCAAAATTAACGGTTGTGCCTGCGATCTCGGATAATTCCGTAGCATTTTTAAGAGAAACAAGCTGTTGTGGATAAGTTTCTTGTTCGATCAGGTTGTTTTGACGAGAGAGTTCTTTGTCGCTCGTTGCAAGCTGCATAACTCCACATTGAGACCAAAAGGATTCTTCTGGGTCTAAGCGCTTAAGCATGTTAACGCTGTATAGAAAGCCGCTGAGGTGTAGCTCGCCCTGAGTCGTTTGCTTGACTGGAAGTTTGGCGTACAAAGCACCCTGCGGATTACCAGACCCACCAGTTGCTAACTGATTTTCTTGTTCGATCAGCGTAACTTTAACGCCTCGTTCGGCTAAGGCTCGCGCAGTCGAGCAACCTGACAGGCCGCCACCAATAATCGTGACCTCTTTAGGCTTTTTAGATGCTGGCAATTCAAACCAAGGTTTTTCAATCGGCGTAGGAGTTGTGTTCTCAACAAAGGTGCCGACTAACATTTCGCGCTTACGGCCAAATCCTTTCTGTTTTCGAACATCAAACCCAACATCCCTTAAGCCACGTTTCACAATACCTGCAGCTGTGAATGTAGAAAAGGTAGTGCCTAGTTTGCTTAAACGGGCTATCTCACGGAATAGCTCTGGTGACCACATGTCAGGGTTTTTAGAAGGGGCAAAACCATCAAGGTACCAAGCATCTACTTTTGCGTTTAAACGAGAGTATGATTCGGCGGCATCGCCGAACATCAAAAGTAATTTTATTCTATCATTGCAAAAGTTTAATGTGTGGTAACCTGGATTGTTGGCAGGGTATTGAGCAATTAGTTCCTTGGTTAAAGTGAGGTTAGGTGCAGATAGCGAAAGCGCTTGAGCCAAATCCCTTTTTGTCAACGGGTGATTTTCAGACGAAATAAAAACTAGTTTTTTGTTAGGGTTTATTCTCAGCCAGTTGTGTGTTGTGGTCAAAAAGTTGAGGCCTGTACCAAAGCCGGTTTCTCCAATGGTTGTGAGTATGTTGGGACTGTTTTTTTTATCTAATTCATTGCTTTGGAAGAAAACATAATTGCTTTCTTTTAAGCCTTGATCAGGATTAAAGTAAATATCCTGATGCGTTAAAGAAAATGGCGAGTCATTTTTCCAAGCGATTTCTGCTGTGATTAGTTTCATTTGTTGTATGTTATGTGGTCGTATTCATTAATACAGACTAGGTTTTTGTGTGAATGGCGATCTTCTTATTGCTAAAGATAACTGATTGTTTTCAATGGATCGAGTTTTGGAAGCTGACCTCAGACAAACACATAGTAGATTAGACTAAGTTTTTAGAAGATTTTATGTGATCGGAGTTTCAAAAAATACTGTCAGTTGTTGTGATACGGGGTGCTAGTCGAACAGTGATGCTAGCTTCGTTCAAAGTATTTAGCACATTCTAAATGATGAGAACTAATCTCTCGTTTTAACTGGTTGATTCGGTTTAGTTTTAACTGAAAAGAACAGCTCTGGGCATGTTAAAATTCCTCTTTAAATTTGACTAGCGTAATAAGCTTATCAGTAGTTTACTTAATTACCTTCGTAACTATATATCTGAATTCCTATTGAACTGGTAGTTGTTTGCTTCATGACCATTTTGGTATTGGTTATGATGGATTTGTATCTATGGGTTAACTATCTCGTTGACCTGCCTCCCAGATTCGTACCAGTTTTTCGACACTCGATATTCTGTAATTAAATAATTGGGAAGTCAGTCTTAAGCCTTTATTTCGAAGCGTTGTACTTGAGAATTGATTGTAAACAGCCCCTTGGTCGACTATTGCAACCAAAAGTGGGCTGTGGGAAAAATGGTTCAGAACGAAGGGGTAATCGTAGAATAAATTAAGTGGTAGAATATGAGGATGAATAGTCTTTGAATTTACTAAGGTTATAAGCTTTGTATGGGTTGTAATGGATGAAAATAGCAGTAGCTGGTACGGGTTATGTTGGTCTTTCGAACGCGATATTGTTAGCTCAGAATAATGAGGTTGTAGCTGTAGATATTGTTCAAGAAAAGGTGGATATGGTTAATGCTAAGTGTTCACCGATTGAGGACAAGGAAATTCAAGAGTATTTGTCTGAACGTTCCTTGAATCTTGTTGCTACAACTAATAAAGAGTTGGCTTATAGACATGCGGATATCATTATCATATCTACACCAACAAGTTATGATCCTGTGACTAACTACTTTGATACAAGTAGTGTAGAGGCGGTTATTCAGGATGTAATGTCGATCAACGCTGATGCTTTGATGGTGATTAAATCAACGGTACCTGTCGGCTATACTTGCGAAGCACGAGAACGTTTCGGGACCTCAAATCTCATCTTTTCACCTGAGTTTTTACGTGAGGGACGTGCTCTATATGATAACCTTTTTCCATCGCGTGTGATTATAGGTGAAGATAGTGAGCGTGCTAAAATCTTTGCTAATTTACTTGTGCAAGGAGCAGTTAAGAAGGATTGTGAAATTCTGTATACGGGTAGTACAGAAGCAGAGGCTATCAAGTTATTTTCTAATACTTATTTAGCTATGCGAGTAGCTTATTTTAACGAGCTTGATACTTATGCAGAGACTCATGATCTAGATTCGAGGCAGGTAATTGATGGTGTCTGTCTTGATCCACGTATTGGTGATCATTATAACAATCCGAGTTTTGGATACGGCGGCTACTGTTTACCAAAAGATACTAAACAATTGTTAGCTAATTACCAAAATGTACCAAGTAATATGATCAGCGCGATCGTTGCTGCTAATGCTACCCGTAAAGATTTTATTTCTGATTCTATTATTGCTAAACGTCCAAAAGTAGTTGGTGTTTTCCGTTTGGTAATGAAAACCGGGTCAGATAATTTCCGAGACTCTGCGGTTCTGGGAGTGATGAAACGTATTAAAGCAATGGGTATTGAGGTTGTTATTTACGAACCCGCATTGAACGACAAAGAATTTATGAATTCTAGGGTTATACAAGATCTAGAATGCTTTAAAGCTGAAAGCGATGTCATTATTGCTAATCGTCATTCTGATGCTTTGGAGAATGTAATTGAAAAGGTTTACACACGAGATTTATATAGCTGTGATTAAGTCTGAAATGCTTTTAAGTTGAAATTATCAATGTTGTTTTTGTTGTAGGTCTAATTCTGTAGAAGAATGCTAACAGTTTCTCCGTTATACAGTCGATTAAGTATCTTATGAAATGTAGATGTCTATGAGGTGTCTTAATTGAATTACAATGTTTCTCTTTTAAATAATCAGTAGATAAATACAGGAATGTAGTTTTTAAAATGTCTGTTGCTTATCAAGCAGTTCATGGGTGGGAAACTATAAATTTATACTTGAGCTCATTGTCCTGATAATGTGCCTAATTTTTTATAATTTGGGTTGTGTTTCTTAATGGTTTTTTATCCAAAGTCTATTCTAGAAAAGATACGGAATCGGCCGAGCCTGGCCAAGATTGCAAATAATATCGTGTGGTTGTTTTTTGATAAGCTTCTCCGGTTAGGAGGAGGGCTTGTCGTTGGTGTGTGGATTGCACGTTATCTTGGCCCAGAGCAGTTTGGTTTGCTAAATTTTGTTACAGCATTTGTTGGGTTGTTTGTAGCTTTTGCGGGGCTTGGATTAAAAGGGGTGGTGATACGAGATCTTGTAAATAAGCCAGATTCAAGTTTTGAAATACTTGGGACTGCGCTGATGTTAAAGGTTGCAGGAGGGGTAGCTGCATATGTCCTTGTAGCAATCATGATATTTTGGTTACGGCCTGATGATGTATTTACACAAACTATTACGCTAATTATTGGTTCTACTCTCATATTCAAAGTTGGAGAATTTGTAACTTACTGGTTTGAGTCTCAGGTCTTATCAAAGTACGTTGTTTGGGTTCAAAATGGATGTTTTCTTGCGGCTTCAGTTATAAAAGTAGTATTAATTTTAAATGAGGCACCTTTAAAGGCATTTATCTGGATAATAGCCTCAGAAGCTTTATTTGTAGCTGTTCTATTAATTTGGATGTTTGCAATACGAGGTGGGCGGTTGCAAAGGCTGAGGTTTACATTTCAGCGCGCTAAAAGTTTACTTTCTGATAGTTGGCCTCTCATGCTTTCAGGAATATCAATGACGGTTTATATGAATATTGACCAAGTCATGCTTGGTCAATTAGCCAACGATGAAGCTGTAGGTGTATATAGTGCGGCAGCTAAAGTTAGTCAGGTGTGGTATTTCATCCCAATGATTATCGTTTCATCGGTTTTTCCTGCAATTTTGAAGGCGAAAATGAGAGATGAAACTCAGTATTATCAAAGACTTCAACGCCTTTTTGATCTTATGGCTTGGTTGTCGTTTGTGGTAGCTGTGCCACTAACTTTAGTGGCTACCCCTCTGATGGTAATTGTCTTCGGCGATTTATATGAGCAATCAGGCGCGGTACTTGCTATTCATGTTTGGGCATCCGTTTTCGTTTTTATGGGCGTAGCAGGTGGTAAATGGTTTTTAGCGGAGAATCGCCAAATTCTTAATTTTTATAGGAAAGCGCTTGGTGCAATTGCTAATATAGGTTTGAATTTAATCCTCATACCACTTTATGGGCCAATAGGTGCGGCAATTGCGACAATTATCTCCTATGCAATAGTTGAGTTTATTTACGATGTGTTTCAAAGAGAAACGCGGAGCTTATTTATAATGAAATTGCAGTCATTGAATTTGTATGCATCTGCTCAAAGATTGATTTGTAAAATATGAGAGTTTAGATAGAGGTTTTTGGTGAACTATCGTCCTGAAATTGATGGCTTAAGAGCTGTAGCTATCATCCCTGTTATTCTTTTTCACGCTGGGTTTTCAATATTTTCCGGCGGGTTTGTTGGGGTTGATGTGTTTTTTGTTATAAGTGGTTATCTAATAACCACTATTATTTTCCAAGAAATGAAAGAGGGGAAGTTTTCTATTTGGAGTTTCTATGAAAGGCGTGCAAAGCGAATTCTTCCGGCGCTTTTCATTGTAACTTTGCTTTGTATTCCTTTCGCATGGTTATGGATGTTGCCATCTGAGTTCGAAGATTTCAGTCAAAGTATCGCAGGAGTTGCGACATTTACATCGAATATATTTTTCTGGCGCGAAAGTGGCTATTTTGAAGATCCTGCTGAACTGAAGCCTCTACTTCACACATGGTCTCTTGCAGTGGAAGAGCAGTTTTACATTTTTTATCCTCCTCTTTTATTAATTCTATACAAATTAGTACCTAAACGTTTATTTATTATCATTGCTCTAATTACATTGTGTAGTCTTTGTTTATCGCAATGGGCCTCTTCAGCATATGCAAGTGCTAACTTCTATCTGTTGCCTACTCGAGCATGGGAGATGGGTATAGGGGCTTTAGTAGCGCTGTATCTGCAGAAAAATAAAGTGCAAAAGCAAAATTTAGGTTTACTCCCAAGTGAATCATATTGGCAGTTACTTTGGCAGCAAGCTATTTCTCTACTTGGAATAAGTTTGATTACGTATTCAATTCTATTCTTTGATAAAAATACACCTTTCCCAAGTGTGTGGGCGTTGATTCCTGTTTTAGGGACCGCTTTCATAATACTTGCTGCAGACGGGAAAACATTGGTAGGCAAATTACTAAGCCATAAATCTTTGGTCGGTATTGGATTAGTTAGTTATAGTGCTTATTTATGGCACCAGCCTATATTTGCGTTCGCTCGTATTAGACTTGTCGATGGGGTTACTGAATGGGTGTTCGTTGGGCTTATAATACTAACATTTTTCCTTTCAGTGGTTACCTACTTTTTAATCGAAAATCCAGTTAGGAAATCTAAAAGCTATTCTAGATTTAAAGTTCTTTCTAGCGCATTTGTGGCTTGTGTAGCATTTATAATGATCAGTTGGGCTGGGCAGCAAAGAGGAGATTACGGTTATGAATCATCTATTATCAATGCAATTAATTGGAAAGAAAATATAAGCCCAGCTAGAAAAACATGCCATGCTACAGCGAGAACTCCTATTACTCCAAGTAATGCATGTACATTAGAAGAAGGGATTGATGGCAATATATATGTTTGGGGCGATTCCCATGGGGTTGAGCTTTCATGGGCGTTAGCAGAGGAACTTAAGGATAAGAACTATCAGTATACGTTGAAGCAAATGACAGGCTCGCAATGTATTCCTATTCCTAATATTTACTCTATGAGGGAAAAGCATTGCTTGAGTCATAATGAAAGAATATTCGAATACTTAAAAAATACGCATCGTAAAGGGGTTGTGGTATTAGCTGCAAGGTGGCCGTTGTACCTGCTTGGTACAAGGGTTCAGCATAATAATGGTTGTCGTGAGGAAGGGAAAGATTCAAGCCGATTTGTATCTTCTATAGATGAAAATGGTCGTATGGAAAAAGTGATAGCTCAACTTGAAAAAACAATCAGAGAGTTGGTGTCAGTAGGGCATAAGGTTGTCTTTATGCATGAAGTACCTGAACCAGGTTGTGACGTTCCTAGTTGGATAGCAAAAAAAGGACATGACCTCGTCTATTCTTCTGAAATTCATATGGAGCGAAAAGAAGTTGTTGCTACTTTGATTCAAAACTTCCCAACACTATCATTCACTATATTTGATCCTACCGATTTGTTTTGTGATCTTAAAGATTATACTTGTAACGCCGCAAGTAATTCTGGGTTATATTACTTTGATGATAATCATCCAAGTTTGTTTGCAAGTGGGATTGTATCTGAGAAGTTATTAAATCACCTAGAAAATAGTAATTGGTTGTAAAATTGTAGGATTTGGAAGCTTTATATGAAGATACTTATATTAGGGATAGATGGATTGGGTGTTGAGAGCCTTAAAGGAATGGGACTTTTAAAGTTGGCTTCTTTTTTAGAAAGGGGGCAATTAGTAAATCCTAAAATTGACAACCCAGTTAGCCGAGGCTGGCCGGAAATCTACTCTGGTACATCGGCATACCAGTCTGGGGCTTTTTATCAAATACCTGTTTTAAAGGGAGGAAAGATAAGAGCGACACAGAAAACGGGTTTAAATGTAGTGAAAGCTCATGTCGGTGATGAAAAGTTGCTTTGGGCACAGTTGAAAAAACAAGGTTATAAAACAGGTCTGTATACAATCCCAACAGTACTTTCAAAAGAAGATAACTGTGAATTTGTTTTTCCTGCGACAGGAGCAGGACAGTTTAAACTTTCCTCTGATGATACTCCTATTTTTCCTGCTAACTTAGCTGGTTTGGCGAATTACTCGAAGTCAAATCTTGGTTTTAGGATTGGGCGAGGTGCTTTTGTACCAAAATCTGCCAGTGAATTAGAAGCGTGGCTACGTGATCATTTATCTCAATATTTTTCTACTCTTAAATGGTCTCTAGAGCGTGTTAATGTTGATGCATTGATAGCAGTGTCTCCATTCGTTAAATTGTATTATAAATTTAGGCATATTTATGAAAATGAGGTGTCCGATGTTGAGGACGTTAAACTAAAAGCTGTTTTAAAAAAAGCGGCTGAGGATTTTGATACAGAGATAATAAATTTTATTGAATATTGTTCGCCGGAACATACTTTTATTGTTTCTGACCATGGGTTGGGGGAGCTTAAATATCAGGTCTCAGTAAACGAGGCACTACGTGAGTTAGGATATATTGACTACCGTTCAGGAATTAACAATTTAGTTATAAATACTGCCAAGAAGATTAGGGACAAAGTTAAGAGACGGTATTCTAGTTACTTTCCTATTTTTGATTTAGATAATAGCATGGCTTTCTCAATAGGCTATACGGATACGATCTATATAAACGATGCGCGTTTTAATGGACCTGAAATGTGTGAAGAAAAGCGGTATGAGCTTGCGAGTAAAATAAGTAAAGAGCTGGCTGAGCTTACTTCTAGTAAGGGGATCGAGCAGTTTTTAGAATTTAAGGCAATAAAAAGTTCAGGTTGGACTGATCCTGTTGAGAATAATTCTGATCCAATCCCCCTTCCTGACATTCGTTGTGTGTTGGCTGAAGGTTGTGTAAATTTACAACGAACAAATGGCAATGTGGTAGAAAAGAATGAGCCATATTATGCAGTAGAGATGTATAAGAAAGGCTTTTTTGCTGAGCATTCAGGCTGTAAAACCAATGATACTATAGCGGCTTATATTGGTAGTGACCGCAAGCCTTTCAAACCACAAAGTCTAACAGACTTATACATAGAGATTCTTCGAGTGGCCGGAAGTACATCATGAATCCCCCTAAACTAACTAATGAAAGGTCACCTTCAAAAGTAGGCATCATGACCTTTCACTATACGACTAATTATGGTGCTGTGTTACAGACATATGCGCTGGTGAAAATTGTAAAATCCTTAGGTTTTAATCCTGAGGTTATTGACTATAGGCCTTGGAAGGCAAATCTAGTCTATGCCAAAACACTTTTTTTAAATCGACGGGTCTTTAGCGGCATATTAAAATTCATTCGGTTTTCATCTTTTTTACGAAATGAACTGTTTTTAACATCTAAGAAAGACTTTGATGGTAAGGGGCTTGAGGCTGTTGCTGAACAATGTGGTGCTGTAATTGTTGGCAGTGACGAAGTTTGGAAAACGAATTCATTTCGAGGTTTTGATCCTGCATTCTTTCTCGATTTTGTTAAAGATGATCAGAAAAAGATAAGTTTTTCCGCTAGTGTGGGCAGTACAAAAAGTTTTGGACAGCGTAAGGATGAAATATGCGAGCTACTTTCACAATTTGATGCTATTGCAGTGAGAGATGACTATTCAGCCGAGCTTTTAGCTAATGAATGTGGGCTTGATTCAACAGGCCTTCTTGATCCGACCTTATTAATAGATTTTCAAGAATTCACATCTAGATATGTATCAAATGAAGATTTCGTACTTGTCTATGGGAAGTTGAATGATAATGAAATGTCTATTGTTAAAGAAGTAGCAGCGGAGAGAGGGTGCAAGGTCTACTCTGTAGGGTATTTTAATCGGGATGCGGATAAAAATTTTGTCGCTGCAGGGGTTGAGGATTGGTTAGCGCTGTTTCAATCTGCAGCTATGGTATTTACGTTGTTTTACCATGGAGTAATTTTTTCTCTGAAATTCCATCGAGAAGCAATGGTTTTAAATAGGGAAGATAAAAGCTATAAAATTGCTCAACTAATTAAAGATTTGGAATTGGAATATAAGGCTTTTGGCGAAGCTGGGATAAAAAAAGAAATAAGTATGCTTAGTTATTCAGATAAAACCTCAAGAGTAATTGAATTGGCGCGTACGAATTGTAAAAATTATTTATTGGAAGCACTTTCTTAATAAGTAGATATCAAATGAGAGGCTGTTTTTGGCTTCTCTTTTTCTAAATGTATAAATATGCCTGCCTTTTAATAGATATTCAGTATTAAACTCTGAACGGAATTACTTAGTTGATTTAGGTTGTTCTGTAATAAATATCGGCTGTTTAGGTCAAATCCCCATAAAACTTTCACTATAATATAGCCTAGGCGTAATGCTATTGCGTGTTTATTGAAAAGTGTTTATTGAAAAGTGTTTATTATATATAAAAATAAGTTTGTTTGTTAATGGGGCGAATTATACGTGTTGTAAAGTTTTTGTTTTGGCAATGGTTATTTGATGTGGGCTTTTAAGCTGATTTTTGTGGCTTGGTGTTCCTGTTTATTTGTAGAATTATTTTAAAAGCTACTATCTGTGTGGGTCTGCGCTTTAATCTTTGGCTTGTGTGGATCTGACTTTGGGGTCTAGGTTTTTGATTTAAGCTTGAAAATTTAATCGTAATTAATGATTTAATATATATTATAATCGTTCGTGTTAATTTTAATTAGATTATTCAATGATTAATGTTAGGTATTATTTTAGCTGGGAATGCTCTATAGAACAATGCTGCTGAGCTTAGCGGATGGTGTTCATAGAGTAGATAGCAGTAGCGTTTAAAATAGCATTGAGACTAGGGTTAGGTGAGTGCCGGCATCAGGTTGTACCTATTATTTTACAAGAGTAACGGTTGAAGTGTGGAAGAGCTGAAAGGAAGACCATAATCCGCATGTTCCTTAAGTAAATAACATCAGATTTTGGTACAATGCTTGGTCAGTTTGAATTTTGATAGACTGTCGGGATGCGGTGAGGTTTGAGGTAGTAGACGTTGAAAAAAGTGAAAGTAGTTCACTTAGTTGCTGGAAGTTTGACAGGGGGAGCTGGTAGAGGGGCGTACTGGTTACATCAGGCTTTGATTAGTAAGGGTATAGATTCAAAAATAATTACTAATTCTCAGGATGATTTTGGTGACCCTACAGTTTATTCCATGTATAAATCGAAATTGGGAAGGTTGTTGTCTCTGGTTGCTTCTCAGCTTGATAAAATTCTGCTTGCGCTTTTTCCAAAGCGGGAAAAAAGAATTTTTAGTACTGGATTATTCGGTCTGCAATATAAAAAGAATGAGCTTTATAGAGCTGCGGACATTGTTCATCTTCATTGGGTTAATGGCCTTGTGAGTTCGAAATCCATTAGCTCAATTGATAAGCCAATAGTGTGGTCTATCAGGGATATGTGGCCAATGACGGGAGGTTGTCATTACTCACTTGAATGTGAAAGATATATTTCAGGTTGTGGTAGTTGCCCTCAGTTAAATGCATTTAAGGGGCTAGACTTTACTAAGTATCTAGTCAGACTAAAAAATAAATCTTATAGCAAAGTCCAACCTGTAGGAATTAGTGATTGGGTAACGGATGAACTTAAACGAAGTGCTGTATTCAGAGAAGCAAAGTTGAAAGCAATAACTATTAATAATTGCGTTGATTTTTCTATTTTTGAACCAGTTGATAAGAATGTTGCTAGAAATATATTGAATATTACATCTAGTAAGAAGATTATACTTGTTGGATCAACAAGTCTAACTGATTTTTACAAAGGTTTTTCATATTTCATAGAGTCACTTGAATACCTTAATAAAGATGATTATTTGATCTGTGCGTTTGGTAAACCTGATGTAGCTGCTTTGAAATCAACTGGTTTTGAATATCTAGCATTTGGATATTTGTACGATAATTTGTCTTTAAAGCTAGTTTATAGTGCTGCAGATGTTTTTGCTGCCCCAAGTATTCAGGAAGCTTTTGGTAAGACATTAGTTGAGTCAATGGCATGTAATACTCCGGTAGTGTGTTTTGATGCAACGGGGCCGGCATCAATCGTTAAGCACAAAATTACTGGTTATAAGGCTAAATTGTACGATGCTAAAGATTTTTCAGTAGGACTAAGCTGGGTACTTAATAAATCCTCGGACGAATCTTTATCAGATGGCGTTAGAGATATTGCATTTAAAGACTTTGATTCCTCAGTGGCAGCGGATCAATACATATTATTATATGAAAATATGGTGTTTAACGAGTAAAGAAAATATTTTAGATGCTTCAAATAATTATTACTTTTTAGTATTTGAAAGTTTTAAATGGATTTGTTTGGAAGAAAATTTGCTTAAGTGCCGATTTGTATTGAAGTTTAATAGCTATACGCATCATGATCTTTAGTAAGATGTTAAAGGGTTGTGTTTATACAGTGGTGTAATGCAGGCTTGTGTCGATAATGAACGGACTGTATTTAATAACTAATTTGTGTAAATGGCTGCTGGATTTATACAGAATGATTTGTTTTTAATGGTTTTTAAACTGTGGTTTTGTCTGATCTGACTGTTGTGAAACTTTATCTGGTGAGGTATTAAAAGGTTATGAGGCTTAGTATTATAACAATAGCGTATCAAGATGTTGATGAGCTTAAAGCTACTATTGAATCAGTTCATAATCAGACTACTCAGCCATTTGAACATATACTTGTTACAAAGAAGATTGGTAAAGATTTTCTTCAGCAACTTGAAAATGTGAAGTTAATTACAGATAAAGATCAATCTCTATACAACGCAATGAATTTGGGGCTTAGAAAGGCTGAAGGTACTCATGTATTTTTCTTGAATTCTGGTGATGTATTTTATAATGAAAAATCTATTGAACATATATATTCAGATGTGGACGATTATCAGTGTGAAGTCTATAGAACCTGTCAGGTATATGAAGATCTAAAATTTATACGCCCAGGCTTGGCTCGTCTAAAGGATAGTGCTATCAATCCTGCACATCAAGGTTTTATAACTCCAATAAATAAAAAGCCTGATATGCGTATTTATTTCAATGAGAAATCTGCTATATCGAGTGATATTGAATGGATGAAAGAAAATATCGGTGTATATGGCATCCAAGTTAATCAGAATGTCTTGTCGTATTTTCATTTGGGCGGGATATCAAATAGCCCAAGTCTAAAAACCTTAAAAATAAGGTTATTAGAACGAAATAAATTCACTAAAGAATTTGTGAAATTTCTTATAAGGAAGGTGGTAGGTAACCGTTTTTATTATACGATCCTTTCACGGGTGTCTGGTTATGAGAGAGTAGAGTGATTAAACAAGATAAGCTTGATTTAGTTAGTTTTATTTTGCTACTCCTGGTCTTCTGTTCAGGAGTTAGATTATTGTCTTTCTTTTCTGCGGAAATGCAGCCAGTCTTTATCATTGCTATGGTCTTCTTGGTAATGCTTTCTGCAGTAGTAAGTTTGAAACTAAATAAAGAAGAATTATTATTCTGTACTGGATTACTTATATTAACTCCTTGGATTATATGGGGGTTTTTTGAATATGGTTCAGACTCGATAATTAGCTTCCTTACCCTAATGGTTGGTCCAAGTATTGTTGTTTTTTGCTCAAGGTTTGATCTTACAGGTTCATTGAAAACTGTTTTTTTTCTGGTTTGCTTTTTGTTTTTAGTGTTGGGTTTGCTGCAGATTAGCCTTGTATTGAGCGATACCTATATTGAAGAATTGTTCAAAAGCTTTATTTCTAGGTTTAGGTTTTCTACTTACCCAGGTGGGAGAGGTGTAGGATTTCTATTCTCTGAACCATCTCACGCAGCGCGTTTTATTTGGCTGCTTTTTGTTTTTTACGTCATAATTTCTCACATGGAGAAACTATCCATGTTGATGCATTCTTGTTGTTTGGGAATGATATTATTACTAGGTGTAATGAATGCTAGTTTGACGTGCGTTTTTTTGTTTTTCATGACTTTCTTTGTTTACTTTGCTATGAAAGTCTTACTAAGGTTTGATTATAAAACACTATTGCTATCGTCTGTGGTTGTGTGTCTATTATGTGCTTTTTTAATAAGTTCGGATAGGGTAACTACTTCAATTGAAATTTGGGGAAGTTCTGATGCATTTTCAACACAGCTATCTAGTTTTGGTGGTGTTAGGTTTGTCTCAGTATTGTACACATACTTTTATGTGTTGATGAATCCTTTTGGTTTTGGGGCAGGTGCTTCACTAAATGAATTAGCAAATATATTCAGTTATTTTTCAATCACAGAAGATGAGCTTTGGATTCTGTCTATACGAGACGGTGATGCCTCGGGTTTAAAACCCTCATCTTATTTATCACAATTTTTTTTGGATTTTGGTCTTCTGTTGCTTGTGCCGTTTATTATGATTTTTATAAAATGGTCCAGGCTATTTATACACCAAGAATTTTTTATGCTCTTAGCCATTCTTTGGGTGTCTGTATTTCAAATTGCTTTTTATTCAACTACAACAATGCCTGTTCCGTGGTTGTCCATAGGGCTTATCTTAATGATTTGCAAAAAGAAAGATTTATTTAAAGGAAATTCTATATGAAAATAATAGTTTTTGGTGGAGACGGCTTTTGTGGATGGCCAACATCACTGCGATTGGCTTCGATCGGGCATGAAATTTTAATTGTCGATAATTTGTCTAGACGAAATATCGATAATGAGCTTTCCTCTGGCAGTTTGACAAATATTGCCTCAATCAATGAGAGGATAGCCTGTGCAAATAAGTTAGTAGGTAATATTAGCTTTAAAAATCTAGATGTTTCTAAAGACTATTCTGCACTAAAGAATTTGATTGCAGATTTCCAACCAGATTCTGTTGTTCAGTTTGCTGAGCAGCGATCTGCTCCATATTCAATGATCTCTGATGATCAGAGACGTTATACTGTAGATAATAACATCACAGGTACACATAATATTTGCAGTGCTCTAGTTGATGTCAAACCAGATACTCATTTGGTTCATCTAGGAACAATGGGTGTATATGGTTATTCTAAGGAGTTTGGTCAAATTCCTGAAGGTTACCTTGATGTTAAAATTAACCAGACTGAGAACGACGTAGATATACTTTACCCAGCTAACCCTGGAAGTATTTATCACATGACTAAATGTTTAGACCAATTGATGTTCCAGTTTTACAATAAAAACTGGGGGCTTCGTGTTACCGATCTACATCAAGGTATAGTTTGGGGTGTGGAGACATCCGAGACTAAATTGGACAAGGCTTTAGTTAATCGTTTTGATTATGATGGTGTTTATGGCACGGTTTTAAATCGTTTTATTTCTCAGGCTGCAAATGGTTATCCATTAACCGTATATGGTACCGGTGGTCAAAGTAGAGCGTTCATCCATATCTCGGATACTGCGGAATGTGTTAAATTAGCGATAGAGAACGATTCTTTTGATAATAGCAGAGTCCGAATCTTTAATCAGGTCTCTGAAGTTAGGTCTGTTATGGAATTGGCGGAAATTATTTCAGATAAATATGGCGTGGAAGTTTCTAATGTTGAAAATCCACGTAAAGAATTGGCTGAAAATGATTTAGAAGTTTCGAATGTCGGTCTTACTAGCTTAGGTTTTAAGCCAATTACTTTAGATGAAGCTTTAATTGAAGATGTTAGGTTTATTGCGGAAGAGTTGGCAAATAATTTTGATAAAGCTAATGTATTAAGTTCTCCAAAGTGGTGATTTTATGAATATGTATATAATTACTCCTTGTGGTGGAAGTTCTGCTGAATTAAAGCTCACTTGTGAAAGTGTGGTTCTAGCTGCTGATCAAAACCGCGATTGTAATTTTATCCATATCATTATTTTTAATAATGGTGTTAGCTATGACATCAACAAATATGAGTCTTCTAATTATAGGGTTGTAAAGTTTGATATAAACCCTATTGCTTCTCGGTCAGCAGCAAGAAATCAGGGGCTTGATTATGTTTCTGATCGAGACGATGGATTGGTAAACTTTTTAGACTCGGGTGACATATTGTTGCCCGAGCCTTTCGATGTGATTTCATATAATGATAACTTTGATTTATATAGTTTTTCTACATTGATAAAGTCTGACAAAGCGGAAGTTGTTCGCAGGCCGGTCAATTCTAAATGGATTTATTATATTAATCCTTTTTATCTAGGGTCTGTATTTGTATGTTCTAAGCTTGCAACACAGTTCCGATTTTATAACGGAAGAAAAGAGGATTGGAAGTATTGGGTTGAAATAACTAAAAGTAAACCTAAGTGTTTTTATTCTGATAGTTTTGCTTATAAGTACGTTATAAAGAGTAAAGTCAATCATTTTTTTAGAAAGATAAAATTGGTTTCGCACCAATATGATTTCTATAAGGAGTTTCTTGGCTTTGGTGTTTGCAAATCAATGTTTTATTGCTTGTCTCATTATTCTATTCAAATGTGTAGATGGGTTTTTGTACATAAATGAGCATTAATGTAGAAAAGATTTTAGTGACGGGTGCTAGTGGATTTGTTGGGTCCGCAGTAGCCGCAAAGCTTATAGATGATTATCAGCTTATCAGTGTTGTAAGAAAGGGGGCTTCCAAGGAAAAAATACCAGGTCAAGTGATGTCTATTAATGGACTCGAGAATGATGTGGATTTCTCGGAAGCGTTAGCAGATATTGATGTTGTTATACATATTGCGGCCAAGGCTCATAATACCTCTGTAGAAGAATCTGAATATTATAAGGTTAACGTTGAAGGTACTTTGAACTTGGCGAGGCAGGCAGCTCGATGCGGCGTTAAACGTTTTATTTTTCTTAGCTCCATCGGTGTCAATGGCTCCGAGAATCAGAAGCCGTTTTCAGAGGCTGATGAGCCGCAGCCAAGTGAGCTTTATGCTGAATCTAAATGGCGAGCTGAACAGGGTTTATGGGATATTTCAGAACAATATAATTTAGATGTTGTTATTATTCGCCCTCCATTAGTTTATGGACCAAATGCGCCAGGTAATTTTGGTAGATTAGTTCGTTTGGCACAGAAAGGGATTCCACTCCCTTTGGGTAATATTAAAAATCAGCGATCGTTTATTGCGTTAGATAATTTAGTTGATCTCATCGCCACTTGTGTTGAACACCCTGATGCTTCAAACCAGTTATTTGTTGCTGGAGATGGTTGTGATGTATCTACTACAGATTTATTGTTAGGCCTATCTCGGGCTATGGGAAAGTCGTTGTACTTAATACCTTTACCCGCCAATTTACTGATGTTCTTTATGTCAGCTGTTGGTAAGGAAAAAATGGCAAGGCAATTGCTCGGTTCATTAAGAGTAGATATTTCAAAAGCTCGATCCCTACTCGGCTGGGAGCCTCCAGTTTCATTTGAAGAGGGTTTAAAGAGGTGCTTTAAATGATACGTTTTATTGATGTTTTATTATCGCTAATTGGTTTGCTGTGCGGCTTACCTATCTTTGCTGTGTTGGTTTTGATTGGTCTTATTGATAATGGGTCGCCAATTTTTTACCAACAAAGGGTCGGTCGGCATAAAAAGCCATTTATTCTAATTAAATTTCGTACAATGAAAAAAGACACTCCTTCTGTTGCTACGCATTTGGCCAAAGGCTCAGATGTGACTAAGTTCGGTCATTTTCTGCGAAAAACGAAATTAGATGAGTTACCACAGCTTTGGAATGTTTTAAAAGGAGAGATGAGCCTGGTTGGCCCGCGCCCAGGTTTATATAATCAAATCGAATTAACTGAAGCTCGCGAAGAAGAAAATGTTTATTCGGTTCGACCGGGTATAACTGGATTGTCGCAAATTAAAGAAATAGATATGTCTACACCATTACTACTTGCAAAAACAGATGCAGAAATGATCGCCAATATGTCTGTTAGGTTCTATTTTAAATGCATTCTATTGACAGTTTTAGGTAAAGGAGGTGGGGATAGGGTTCGATCATAACTAGTTAATCATTTTGGCGTATTAATTTCTTCATGTTTTATGCTTTTATGTCGCTTTTATGTCGCTTTTATGTCGCTTTTATGTCGCTATTTCAGCTGATTATTAATCTTTGATTGATTTGTCTCGTTGTAATTGTCTTTAGTCTTACCTTAATCTATACCCGTTTTGGCATAGTCATTTGTTTAGGCGTTCGTTTGAGATACTGTTAGAATTGATCGATACTTAATCAACATCTTCCATTTATTTTGATACTCAATTAAATAGGCATAAGTTCCATTATGGATGAATACATCTCAAAGGCTGCTGCAGGCCCTCATTTGCGTTTATTAGGGCTAGGTCGTAATGCTAAGAAGATGATTATGGTCTTGGCTGATTTGGTCGTTTTGCCTTTGGCTCTTTGGTCTGGTTATGCTCTTCGCTTATCAGATTGGTGGCCAGCCTCTTATTTACAAGAGGCGTGGATGCTGTTTGTATCTGTTCCTTTTGTTGGTGTCTTTATTTTCATGAGATTGGGTCTCTATCGAGCAGTTGTTAGGTTCATGGGGGCTCAAGCTATTTTGGCTGTTTGTAAGGGTGTGTTTACCTTGGCTCTACTGCTTTGGGGCTGCGCTATGCTTATTGATGTGAAGCCATTCCCGAGGTCTGTTCCAATAATTTTTGCTTTAGCTGCTTTAGTTTATGTGGGGGGGAGTCGTCTATTAATTAGGAATTATTATCATTGGCTACTCCGGCATTATGTCGAAAAAGAGCCGGTCTTGATATATGGGGCTGGAGGCTCAGGTATTCAACTTGCTACGGCATTGCATGGTGGTGCAGAGTTTCTACCTGTGGGTTATTTGGATGACAATAAGGAGCTGTGGAATAGTACGGTTAATGGCTTGCCGGTTCACCCGCCTACGGCTTTACAGAAATTGATTGATGATCAAGCAATTAGTTATGTTTTATTGGCTTTGCCGTCCATTAGTCGGTCTAAAAGACGGGATATATTGGAATCATTGGTCGATTACAGTGTGCATGTAAAAACCATTCCTAACATGTGCGATCTGATTTCTGGAGAGGCTGTTGATAATCTTCGTGAAGTGGAGCTTGAAGATCTTTTAGGACGTGATGCTGTACCTCCTAACGAGATTTTAATTAGTCGCTGTATTGCAGGGAAAAATGTTTTTGTAAGTGGCGCTGGAGGCTCTATTGGTTCTGAAATATGCCGTCAGGTTATTCAGAATAAGCCGAGATCATTAGTGTTATATGAAATTAGTGAATTTGCTCTTTACTCCATTGAGAAAGAATTATGTGAAGCGATGCAGACTTCTGGTTTGAATATCCCTGTTTTTCCAGTGCTTGGTAGTGTTTGTGACGAAAAAAGAGTTAATAGGCTTTTAGGTCATTTTGATATCGAAACTATTTATCATGCGGCAGCGTATAAACATGTACCAATGGTTGAGCACAATATTATAGAAGGTGTTCGTAATAATGTATTTGGCACTAAGGTGCTGGCTGAAGCAGCCCATCGGAAAGGAGTAGATCACTTTGTACTTATCTCTACTGATAAAGCTGTAAGGCCAACTAATGTAATGGGCGCTACCAAGCGCTTAGCGGAGCTGGTGCTTCAAAATATGGCTTCGGTTGAAAGTAGTACAACTTTTTCAATGGTTAGGTTTGGAAATGTTCTTGGCTCTTCGGGTTCGGTAGTGCCTCTTTTTCGTCAGCAGATTATCGACGGCGGGCCTCTAACTGTAACGCACCCAGAAATTACAAGATTTTTTATGACTATACCAGAGGCTGCTTCTTTGGTTATTCAGGCTGGTTCAATGGCTGAGGGCTCAGATGTCTTTGTACTTGATATGGGGCAATCAGTAAAAATAGTTGAATTGGCTCATAGGCTTATTAAATTAATGGGCCTTGAGGTTAAAAGCTCTTTAAATCCAAACGGTATTGAAATTGCTTTTAGTGGTCTTCGTCCTGGTGAGAAGCTTTATGAGGAATTGCTGATAGGAGATAAAGTTGTTGGTACGGAGCATCCTAAAATATTGCGCGCGCAAGAAGAAAGTATTGATCCTTTAGTTTTGCAAGAGGCGTTAAAAGTTCTTAATCATGCTATTGAGTTAGATGATGGTGTTAAAGCGAGAAGTACTTTGCAAAAAGTCATTGCTGGTTTTGAGCCTTCTTCTCCTGTTGTGGATTGGTTGTTGAAAGATACGGAGCACAAGGGTAAGCATACCCCTGTGCATTGATTTTTTAATGACCTTTAAGGGATTTCCGTTTTCGTATTGAGCTGCGTAACAAAATATAAAAAATCCCTACTATGGCAGCGATACAGGCAGATAGTGAAATAATTAATGAGGCTTTTGGCGATACTTTTGATATTCGTGGTTTATTAAATTGTATTGCGTTGGAGCCTCGCTCAATTGCTTTTATTATTCTTGCTGCGTGTAAATAATTAGTCGCTACTCGTTCTGTTCTTAGTATCTCTTTATTTAGTTTGTTTTGAATAAGATGTTGCTCGTTTCTTGCTTCGTCTAAAATCGCTGTATTGATTCTTGATTCAATAGCTTTAACGATGTTGATGTACTCACTAGAGCTTTTAGGGTTGGTTGATATTAGCGAAACGGTATTGCTCTTTTTGTGCTTTATCCACCCTCCAGTAAATTCTCCCATTACCCACTTGCTTGATGCTTCTTTGAGGCATTTTCGGTCAGTGTTGCAATTTTGCTGATCGCTAACTGAATTTAGAATAGGGGTGTAGGAAACGGTAATTCGATATTGCTTGGTTGCCATTTGAGTGTAGGCAAAGCCGAGAAGCAATGAAGCGATAATCAAAATAATCAATATCCATTTTCCTTGCCATATATCCTGGCCTAATTCTATTAGGTCGATTTCATTCCTTGAATCAGTTTGATCATAGGGCTTTATTTGCATTTACGGGCTCCAGGGTAATAGGAAGCATAACTTAGTGTGGGGGTTGAATGGCGATAGAGCCAAGATTACTAAGGTGCTTGAGTTTCTGAGGGGATTTTCATGTCTTGAGACTAATTTGTCAATTTTAGACCTTTTGGATTGCGATATATCTAAAAACTTTGTTTCTAGAGATGGAATATTCTGAGGTGTGCTTATGCTTATTTTAATGATAGATCGCTAGGGGATGATGGCTTTTTAGGTGCTGTAATTTTGGTTTACTAGGCTGTTGTATCTATATGTTATGAATATCTTTAGGCTCTATCTACATTCAGGAATTTGTTGCGTTTGTTCTAACGGCCCCTTATATGGTCTGAATTCTAGACTAAATGTATTTGAAAAAGGGGGGGCGATCTTGGAGGGAGGTGACGGTTTTTTATAACTTGGCGTCAGTTGATCCGAACAGCCTATCTTATTTTATCAATAAGTGAGTTATTTATTGGTTTGAAATATAAAGTGGTGGGCCTAGCAGGACTCGAACCTGCGACCGATCGATTATGAGTCGAGCGCTCTAACCAACTGAGCTATAGGCCCTAAGGAGGGTGCCCATAATACCGATATGGTTTCATGGGCACAAGAGTTTGATTTAAAAGAATTTACTATTCGTCTAAGAAGCCGCGTAGGTGTTCAGAGCGGCTTGGGTGACGTAGTTTGCGCAGTGCTTTAGCTTCGATCTGACGGATACGTTCACGTGTTACGTCGAACTGTTTACCCACTTCTTCAAGTGTGTGGTCCGTATTCATCTCTATGCCGAAGCGCATACGAAGTACTTTGGATTCGCGTACTGTTAAGCCTGCTAGTACTTCACGGGTCGCTTCACGCAGACCTTCGCCTGTTGCTGAATCAACAGGGGAGGAAATGGTTACGTCTTCAATGAAATCGCCCAAGCTTGAGTCTTCATCATCACCGATTGGTGTTTCCATGGAGATCGGCTCTTTAGCAATTTTAAGTACTTTGCGAACTTTGTCTTCAGGCATTTCCATGCGTTCAGCAAGTTCTTCAGGTGTAGCTTCGCGTCCCATTTCCTGAAGCATCTGGCGAGAGATACGGTTCAGTTTGTTGATCGTTTCGATCATATGTACTGGGATACGGATTGTACGTGCTTGGTCGGCAATCGATCGTGTAATTGCTTGTCGAATCCACCATGTAGCGTAAGTTGAGAATTTATAGCCGCGGCGGTATTCAAACTTATCAACAGCTTTCATCAAGCCGATGTTGCCTTCCTGGATAAGATCTAGGAACTGTAGGCCGCGGTTTGTGTATTTCTTAGCGATAGAGATTACAAGACGCAGGTTGGCTTCAACCATCTCTTTCTTAGCGCGACGTGCTCGAGCTTCACCGATCGACATGCGACGGTTAACTTCTTTGATCTCAGCTAGGCTGATACCAGTAGTAATCTCTGCTTGGATAAGTTTCTTTTGAGCACGTTTAAGCTCAATTAAATTGGTTTTGATCGCACGAGAGTAATCAGAACCGGAATCGATAACTTCTTTAAACCAATCAGGGTTTGTTTCGTTACCAGGGAATTCTTTGATAAACGTCTTACGTGGCATTTTTGCACGTTGTGTGCAGATGCGCATGATAGTACGTTCTTGTTTACGAATGTCGTCGATAGTATCGCGAACTTGCCCAACAATCGCTTCGTAATAGCGTGGAGATAATTTGATCGGAGCAAAAGCTTCGCTTAGAAGTACTTGAGTATCGCCAAACTCTTTGCTGTCACGGCCTTGTTTCTCTAAGGCTAGGTGAAGTGCGTCAAAGTGTTCTTTGATTAGACCGAAGCGACGAGCAGCTTCTTCTGGGTCTGGGCCTTTTTCTTTTTCTTCGTCTTCGTCATCTTCGTCTTCTATTTCTGCATCTGGATCAGTGATAGTTGCAGCAGGTATTTCTTCATCATCGTCTGCATCAATATAACCGCTGAAAATATCGCTTAGGCGACCTTCCTCTTCAACGGTTAATTTGTAAGCTTCAAGGATGGCATCAACTGTACCAGGGAAGCAGGCTACGGCAGACATTACTTCACGTAGACCTTCTTCAATGCGTTTAGCAATGCTGATCTCGCCTTCGCGAGTTAGCAGCTCAACAGTACCCATTTCACGCATATACATGCGTACTGGATCGGTTGTACGGCCAGCATCTGATTCTACTGCGGCTAGTGCGGCAACGGCCTCTTCGTCGGCATCATCAGCTGAATCACCTTCGGTCATCAGTAGTGTTTCAGCATCGGGTGCTTCTTCAGACACGGAAATACCCATGTCATTGATCATGCGGATGATATCTTCAACCTGATCTGGATCGGCAATATCCTGCGGAAGGTGGTCATTTACCTCAGAGTAGGTTAGGTAACCCTGCTCTTTACCGCGGGCGATCAATTCCTTAAGGCGAGACTGCTGTTGCTGAGAAGTATCGGACATAGGACCCTGACTAGAAAAAGTGGATGAAAATCGAGCAGGCCATTATAGCGATGTAGTTAACAACATGCTAGGGAAAAGGCTGTGCAAGCTAGAGACTGTCATCTGTTAAAAATAGACTGTTTTTCAGCGACTTGCCGAAAATTCAGTAGTTAATGTAGCAATATATGGTGTCTGATGGTTTGTTTTTCAAGGGCGGGATGTACTGAAACTCTAATAAGGCCTGATAAGAGCTAAATTTGGACGTTTAGGCCTTGCTGGTTGTCTTTAGTTGATTAAGTTGTTGCATAGATTCAACTAGTTTTATTTTCTCTTCTTTGGAAAGGGTGTGCTTCTTCTGTAAAAGGGAAATCTCTTGTTCTAATGCCTTTAGTGTTAGACCATGCTGAGCATCTTTAAGGTAGGCTCGGGCGATCTCTTCGGAGGTGATTTCTAAAGAGGTAGAGATTTCATAAAGTTCAACGATCGTTTGCGAAAGGGTTTCATCTTCACGCCAATCGACAACCAATTGTCCAAGTGATGCTGTTGGGTTTTGTTTGTAATAGCTAACTAACTGAGCCAAAAGCTGAGAATTTACGTCTGTGTTGCTCTTGAGTGCTTCAGGAAATTGGTGCTCTGACGCCAGTTGTGGATAGTGAAGTAATAGGGCGATCAGTTTCTGTTCGAAAGATAGTTCGCTGCTATTATTGCGAAGGCTGCGAAATTGTTTCTTCCTTGGTTGGTATTGGGTGCTTTCATGGCTATGGGCCTCGTAGCTATGACCTTCGTTGCTATAATCGGCATAGTCGTAGGGTTGCGAATCTTCATAGTTTGACGATTCAGAGTAGTCGTACTCTGAAACTGCAGCGGGGGCTGGTGTATGTGTTTGTACTGACTCGTGAAAGTTAACCGTAGTTTGTATCTGTTCAAGCGAAAGGTTGGTTAATTCACAAATTCGGTCGAGCATCATCTGCTGCAACAAACTCGGTTTCATTGAGTTTATAGCAGGTAGTACTTCTGTGCTGAATCTAGCACGACCATCCATGCTGTTTAGATCAGCTTGTTCAGAGTGGCTATTAAAGAAAAACTCGGAAAGCGGTAAAGCGCTATCTAGTCGCTCCGTGAAGGCGAGAGTTCCTTCTTGGCGTACTAGGCTGTCCGGATCTTCGCCGTCAGGTAAGAAGAGAAAGCGGGCTTCTTTTCCATCTTCGATAACCGGAAGTGTTGTTTTTAGTGCACGCATCGCTGCTTCTCGCCCGGCATTATCACCATCGAAGCAGAATATAACTTCAGGAACGAGTTTAAATAGTCTTTCTAAGTGTTGCGCAGTTGTTGCTGTACCTAGTGTTGCTACAGCATAGTGAATGCCAAACTGTGCGAGGCCAACTACATCCATATAGCCTTCAACAATGATTAAGCGTTCAAGCTTGTTGCTGTGCTTACGTGCTTCATAAAGCCCGTAAAGTTCTCTGCTCTTATGGAAGGTCGGGGTTTCGGGGGAGTTTAAGTATTTTGGTTTGTCATCGCCCAGTACGCGCCCACCAAAACCTATTGTACGGCCTCTTTGATCCCGAATCGGGAACATTATTCGATTGCGAAAGCGATCATAATGGCTATCACGATCTTCGTTGTGTATCAGTAACCCTGCTTCTTCTAGTAGCTTTTGATCTGCATCGCTTTTGCCTAGGTGCTTAAGAATGTTATCCCAGCCAGAAGGGGCGAAGCCGATCGAAAATGCTTTGGCTGCTTGGCCTGTCAATCCTCTAGTTTGCAGATAGTTGACAGCATCTTGTCGCGTGTTGTGGCTTTTAAGCTGATCTTCATAAAACTGAGCGGCTTTAGCTAATAGATCGTATAGCTTTTTAAGTTGCTGTTCTTTTTCGCGCTGTTGGGGATTGTCATTTTTAGGGACTTCCATGCCCGCGGTTTTGGCGAGTTCTTCAACAGCTTCAGGGAAATTTAGATTTTCGTATTCCATTAAAAAGCTAATGGCATTTCCGCCTGCGCCGCAGCCGAAGCAGTAATAGAACTGTTTTTCTTGGTTGGCGCTAAAAGAAGGTGTTTTCTCTTTATGGAACGGACAGAGGCCTGAGTAGTTTTTTCCAGCGCGCTTTAGTTTTTGGACGCGGCCATCTAGCACATCAATAATATTGATGCGGGCAAGCAGGTCGTCAATAAAGCTTTGGGGTATACGTCCGGCCATTATCGTTGCAGCTGAAAAGGTCTCAGCGGCAGTTTAACTGGATAATTGAGACTTGACGAGTTTGGATACTGTTCCCATATCGGCGCGACCTTGGATTTGAGGTTTAAGGATTCCCATAACCTTGCCCATGTCTTGCATGGATTGTGCGCCGGATTGCTCTGCAGCTTGTTTTACGAGGTCTGTAATTTCCTCATCAGTTAGCGGTTGCGGCAGGAAAGTTTTAATCACCTCCAGCTCCTGTCGCTCAGCATCTGCAAGATCCATGCGTGCCGCTTCTTCAAATTGCGAAATCGAGTCACGGCGCTGCTTAGACATTTTGTCTAGCACCGCCAGTACTCTAGTGTCATCCAGTTCAATGCGTTCATCTACTTCGATGCGCTTTAGTTCGGCTAGCATCATGCGAATAGTTTTTAGGCGCTCTTTTTCTTTAGCGCGCATTGCAGCTTTCATCTCATTAGTGATTTGCTGCTTCAACTCTGACATGACTAACCTTCCTCTGGATGGGATCTAAATCGCGTGGATTAGTATAGGCGAACGCGACGAGCGTTTTCGCGAGATACTTTTTTAGCGTGACGTTTTACAGCTGCTGCTGCTTTACGCTTACGAACAGAAGTTGGCTTCTCGTAAAATTCGCGACGACGAACTTCAGCTAGAATACCTGCTTTTTCGCAAGAACGTTTGAAACGACGCAGAGCTACATCAAATGGCTCGTTTTCTTTAACTTTTACAGCTGGCATGTTTGAACAAACCTTAAATTGTTTAGTTAATCCACAAAATTATCTTGCCAAAAAACAGACGGTTTTATGGCAAGGCGCAAAATTCTATTCGTTTCACATAGTGAAGTAAAGCAGATAATCGGTTTGTTGGGTATTTTCGGTGCAGGTTTTGAGGGGGGCAGGTATAATAGCCCTCATCATGTTAGTGAAGTGAGTGAACGATGCGCGTACTGGGGATTGAAACCTCTTGTGATGAAACAGGAGTGGCAATTTATGACAGTGAAAAGGGTCTACTTGGTGATGCTTTATATAGTCAGGTGAAAATGCACGCTGAGTACGGTGGTGTAGTGCCGGAATTGGCTTCCCGTGACCATGTACGTAAGTTGCTGCCTTTATTGGATGAGACTTTTGCCAAAGCTGGCCTTCAAAAAGGAGATGTAGATGCTGTTGCTTATACATCCGGACCAGGCCTTATCGGAGCATTAATGGTCGGCGCTTCAACAGGTCGAGCTATTGCACTGGCATGGGGAAAGCCCGCAATAGGTGTGCATCATATGGAAGGTCATCTGCTCGCGCCTATGCTTGAAGAGAGTCCTCCCGAATTTCCGTTTGTAGCGTTGCTCGTTTCTGGCGGTCATACTCAGCTCGTTCGTGTTGATGGTATTGGGCAATACGAGCTATTAGGTGAGTCTTTAGATGATGCTGCGGGTGAGGCATTTGATAAGGCCGCTAAAATGCTGGGTTTGGATTACCCTGGTGGGCCACTCATTGCCAAACACGCACAGCTAGGTGATCGTCAGCGTTTTCGCTTTCCTCGTCCAATGACTGATCGACCTGGTATGGATTTTAGCTTTTCTGGCTTAAAAACATTTACATTGAATACTGCAAACGATCATCGAGATGCTGAAGGTAAGATTGATGATCAAACGGTGTGTGATATTGCGGCTGCGTTTGAAGAAGCGGTAGTGGATACTTTAGCAATCAAATGTCGCCGTGCTTTGCAGGCTACAGGCTTTAAGCAACTGGTCATAGCGGGCGGTGTAAGTGCTAATCAGCGATTACGAGAGCGCTTAGAAGTGATGGTTGAGAAAGAACGCTCAGAGCTCTTTTATGCGCGGCCTGAGTTTTGTACAGATAATGGTGCCATGATTGCTTTTGCAGGTTGTCAGCGATTACTAGCAGGGCAGCAAAGTGACCTAGTTATTACGACTAAGCCGCGCTGGCCTTTGGATACGCTAGATTCTATTTAAAGCCTAGGTTCTTCGCCGTTTAGTAATTTTTTAATGTTTTTTCGGTGGCTATAAAGAAGTAATAGGCAAAGAGTTGTTAGAAGAAGTGAATGGCTTGGAGCTATTATCCAAGTGAATACTGGAGTTATTAGCGCTGCGGCAATTGAGGCGAGAGAGGATATCTTGCTAATCGTTACTGCAATCACCCAGATGATCAACTGTATCAGTGCGATGGGCCAATAAAGTGCGATGCAAGCACCAAATGCTGTTGCTACGCCTTTGCCGCCTTTTAATGGCGAAAAAATAGGGAATATATGTCCGGCAACTACGGCTAATAAACAGTAGGAAAGCTCTGTTTGTGAGATCTGTAGGAGTTTTCCAAAGGCTAGCGCTGCTAGGCCTTTGCTAATATCGCCAAGTAAAGTAAGTATGGCTGCTTTTCTTGAGCCAATTCTGAGTACGTTAGTTGCACCAGGGTTGCCGGAACCTCTTTGTCGGGGGTCTGGAAGATCGAGAGCACGACAAACTAACACTGCTGTGGGAATAGAACCCAGCATGTATGCTAGAAAAATTAGCCCGAAGGCCATTGTTGCCGATTCGGTCATTCGATATCCAAAGGTTGAGTATGGATTTAGTTTACATTCGAGAGCTAGAAGTTGAAACGGTTATAGGTATCTATGATTGGGAAAGAGAGATTCGTCAACGAGTAAATCTAGATTTGGATATGGGGACTGATATACGTCAGGCAGCAAATACAGAGGATGTGGATAATACGCTTAACTATAAAACAGTTTCCGATCGATTGATTGAATTTATAGAGCAAAGTGAATTTCAGTTGGTTGAAACGATGGCTGAGCAGATTGCTGAGATCGTGATGACAGAATTTGGTGTGAAATGGCTTCGTTTACGTTTAGGTAAGCCGGGAGCGGTACCGCAGGCAAAAGATGTTGGTGTCATCATCGAGCGTGGAGTTCGTGGTTAAGATGGCTCAAGTTTATGTCAGTATCGGCAGTAATATCGATAGAGATCATTATATCTCGCAAGCGCTAGATGCTTTGCATAAGCATTTTGGCGGGCTGAGTATATCCAGCGTTTACGAAAGTGAAGCGGTAGGGTTTGTTGGAGATAACTTCTATAACCTAGTTGCTGGTTTTGTTACTGATTTGCCATTAGTTGAACTATCTCCGTTACTGAAAAAGATAGAAGATGAAAATGGTCGTTGTCGCAAAGGACCAAAATTTAGTGGTCGTACCTTAGATATCGATATTCTTACCTATGATGATTTAGTTGGCATACACTATGGGGTGCAATTACCTCGAGGTGAAATTACTAAGAATGCTTTTGTTTTGTGGCCTTTAGCTGAGATAGCAGCAGATGTGGCTCACCCTGCAATAGGTACGACGTATTTAGAAATGTGGTCGAGCTATGATAAGGCTCGGCAGAAGTTGTGGTCAATCGACTTTCAATGGCAAGGCCGATCATTACCTTGCGTGTTTGAGGCTTTAGATAGCGCTAGTGGCTGAATAAGGATTTTCCGCCATCTACCGCGAGCACTTGGCCGGTAATATATTCTGCAGAAGCAAGAAATACGATTGCTTGGGCTAAGTCTTCCGGTGAGCCGATACGCTGTAGTAGTGTTTTATCCAAAATGCTTTGTTTTTGATCTTCTTCTAATTCTTGTTCTGGCCATAAAATTGCGCCGGGTGAAACTCCGTTAACTCTTACCTCGGGTGCTAATTCCTTAGCCAAAGACTTGGTCATCATCTCTAACCCCGCTTTTGCAATTGAATAAATAGGGTATCCAGGCAGTCCGCGTTGCGAGTGGATATCGATCATGTTGATAATGCAGCCATAGTTTTGGCGAAGTAATTTGCTTAGCGAGGCTGTTAGAAAGTAGGGGGCACGAAGATTGGAATTGATTAAGTCGTCCCACTGCTTCTGAGTGCTTTGTTCGATTGGTGTTGGGTAGAAGGATGAAGCGTTATTAACCAGTAAGTCGAGTTGTCCGAGCTTTGATTTTACATCTTCAGCTAATTGTTCAACTTGTTCCATGCAGTTTAGGTCTGCAGAAAAGATAAAAGCACTGTTCGGGCGTAAATGGTTTAGCTTTTCTTGTAGTGCTTCGGCTGCTTTAGCTGAGGATCGGTAGTGAATGGCTACAGTATATCCTGCTGCATGAAGTGTTGAGGCTGTTGTTGCGCCAACCCTGCGTGCACCGCCAGTTATCAGTGCCACTTTTGTTGCAGTAGTGTTGGTGCTCATTAGCTGTCCTTCAGTGATCTTGGTTGCATATATCGAGACGTAGACGCTGTATCTCTTTGCCCAGTTCGGGTCCTTTAAAACCTTGCTTGATCAGGTTGGCAGGCTGAATTTGGTTAATAGAATCTAATATTGCAGCTAGCGATTGATAGTTAGGTTCTGGGTGCAGAGCATCTACGCAGATCAAGAGCTTATTTTGGCGCTGTGGTCGGCGAATCAGGTCAAGGGCTTGGATAGTCTGCAGTTTGTCTTCTGCAGATAACTTATCGAATTGACTAAGGTTTTTGTGCTGTTGTTGGCACTGTGAAGCCAGCTCTTTTACTGATTTTTGCGTTCTTAATCGATCGCAAAAAGCGGTCAGCACTATCTCATTATCCAGAGCGGTCAAGCAGGCAAACCGGCAATCAGCATCCTTAGCTGTTTGTGTTGAGCGAATAAAGTTTGTAACCCAGTCTGGTTTCGATATTGCATTTTTTAGCTCAGGAAGAACTTTTTGTATCGCTTCTGTTTTTTGGAGTAGTTCTAAAAATACCCATGGAGAAGGTTCGGTTAATGCGCGTTCGAACTCTTTCCATACCCTTTCAGGGGTCAGGTGTTCTAACTCATCGCCTTTAGCTAACTCCCTCATTAATGCTAAGGTTTCATCAGCTACGCTAAACCCTAGATGATGGTAGCGCGCGGCAAAACGTGCCACACGTAAAACACGCAGAGGGTCCTCTGAAAATGCCGGGGATACATGGCGTAAGATTTTTTGCTTTAAATCTTCCTGGCCCTTGTAGGGGTCATGGATTGTTCCTTGAACGTCCATTGCCATGGCATTAATGGTTAGATCTCGGCGTAGAAGGTCTTCTTCCAAAGTGATTGCTTTATCGGCGTTATATTCAAAACCGGTATAGCCTTTGCCTGATTTTCTTTCTGTTCGCGCTAGTGCATATTCTTCACCCGATTGGGGGTGAATAAACACGGGGAAATCTTGACCTACAGGTTGAAAGCCTTGTTCTATCATCTCTTCAGGGCTGGAACCTACAACCACCCAGTCTTTATCGTAGACAGGGAAATCTAATAGCTTATCTCTAACTGCGCCGCCCACTAAATAGATCTTCATTAAGCTATTTCACACAGGTCTGGTTGTTCTACGCGCCATACCTCAAA
The DNA here is from genome assembly GCF_047778065.1 of Neptuniibacter sp. QD72_48. Taxonomy (GTDB): domain Bacteria; phylum Pseudomonadota; class Gammaproteobacteria; order Pseudomonadales; family Balneatricaceae; genus Neptuniibacter. Next base: position 682,046 of record NZ_CP180547.1, read on the forward strand.
ACCACCATTGATGCTATAGACTTCATCAAAGCCTTGTTCAACTAAGAATTGAGCGGCTTGTTGACTGCTTATGCCGTGATAGCAGCATACGAGTAGAGGCTTATCCATGTCGGCTGCAGCTATATAGTCATGTAGATTTTCATTACTAAGATTGTAAGACCCACTAATGTGGCCCTGGGCAAAACTATTAGGATCTCGAATGTCGGCAACCTGAGCACCGTCTTTGATCAACGCTGCTGCTTTTGGCGAATCTATACACTCAAATTGACTCATAAAAAGTTACCTGTTGCTTAAATAAGTTGATGTCGGAGGAGGTTTGGGTTTGTTGCTCTGAGCGGGAATGCTAAAAAGTTGCTGATCTTCTAGGCGAAGGGCGGTTAATTTGTTGCCCCAAACGCAGCCTGTATCAAGTGCAAAGACATGCTCAGCATCAGCATTACCTTCTAAAGCTGCCCAGTGGCCAAATAGAATACGGATATCGTTTTCTGCTGGATCTTTCCGTGGTGCTTTAAACCAAGGCTGGTAGCCTTCGGGTTGTGAAGCAAGTGAGCCTTTGGCTGAGAAATCTAATTGCCCTTCAGGGCTGCAAAAGCGCATTCGTGTTAGATAGTTCGTAATCAGGCGTAAGCGTTCCCAGCCACTTAAGTCAGAACTCCATAGATCGGGTTTGTTGCCATACATGTGGTTGAAAAAAGTTTTGGCTTGGTCGCTTTGCAGAATTTTTTCTACTTCTTTTGCGCGTTTGCGGGCTTTACGAATAGTCCAGCAAGGCGGAATACCTGCGTGAACCATTACCACGTTAAGTGATTTGTCATGCGCGATTAGCTTTTGCTTACTTAGCCAATCCATTAGCTCAATACGGTCTGGTGCTTCTAATATTTCATCCAGGGTATCGCTGCGTTTGCAGGTTGTTGCTCCATAGTGGACGGCGAGCAGGTGTAAATCATGATTGCCCAAGACGCAGGTTGCTTGTTCGCCTAAATCGCGAAGGAATCTCAGGGTTTCTAGCGATTTAGGCCCGCGATTAACGAGGTCTCCAGCGATCCATAAGTGATCGCTGCTAGTAAAGTTAATAGTTCTAAGTAGGGCCTGTAGTTCGTCGTAGCACCCTTGGATATCGCCAATCGCATAGGTCGCCATACTGGTTGCCTGTGTTTAGTGCAGTGCGTTAGGTCTTGCTAGAGTGAATGCTGCAATAGGTGCTTTAAATTGAGTGCCTTCATCGGTGCTCATTTCATAGTGGCCTTGCATGCTGCCAACGCTGGTGGCTAATACTGCGCCACTTGTGTAGGTGTAACTTGATTCAGGGTCAATCACAGGTTGTTCGCCAACAACGCCTTCGCCCTGAACTTCTTGAATATGCTGGTTGCCATCGGTAATTAGCCAGTGGCGGTTAAGAAGCTGGACCGGCATATCATTATGATTGGTGATCGTAATTTTGTAAGAAAAAACAAAACGTTTGCTATCAGGATCAGATTGTTGGGCCAGATAATTGGTTTCTACGTCGATATTGACGTTGTTACCTAGGTCGATAGTTTCCATAAATGCTCTATTTAACCTTTCTGATCTGTAAGGTAGTTACTAATGCGTACGAAATCTGAGACAGGAAGTCTTTCAGGACGTAAGCCCGGATCTATGCCAATCTCTTCTAGGGCATCTGCAGTCAGTAAAGGCTTTAGATTGTTACGTAATGTTTTACGGCGCATATTGAATGCCGTGCGTACAACGGTTTCAAATTGTGAAACATCTTTGGCTACGTGCGGTAACTCACGGTAAGGTGTGAGTCTAATGATCGCTGAGTCTACTTTAGGAGCGGGGTTAAATGCGCCTGGAGGTACGACAAACAGTGACTCAACTTTGCAGTAGTACTGCGCCATGATGCCTAATCGACCGTAATTGTTTTCGCCTGGTCCAGCAGCCATGCGATCAACTACCTCTTTTTGCAGCATGAAGTGCATATCTTCCACTTGTTCAGCGTGGCTTAGTAGATGGAAAATTAGCTGAGTAGAGATGTTATATGGAAGGTTGCCTACAATACGCAGTCTCTTTTCTCCTTTTTGTAACTGGGAGAAATCGAACTTCATCGCGTCCGCTTCATGAATGCGGAATTTGTCGCCGTAGTTGAAGAATTTGGTGCGTAAGATTGGAGGAAGATCTCTATCCAGCTCAATCGCATCAAGTTCACCTGCTTCGCTAAGCAGCTCTTCTGTCAGTGCGCCTAAGCCTGGGCCAATCTCTACTAATTGATCTGATTCATGAGGTGCAATAGATCGAATAATACGACGAATCACGCCGTGATCGTGCAAAAAGTTTTGCCCGAAACGCTTGCGGGCTTTGTGTGCTACTGGTTTTTTAGTCATGAATTAGTTCGTAGTTTGATTGCGGTGGGTAGCCATGATGCCAGCGTATTCAATCGCGGTCATCAGGCTGCCTGAGTCGGCAGTTCCAGTTCCGGCAAGATCCAATGCAGTACCATGATCTACCGAGGTGCGAATAATAGGCATGCCAAGCGTAATATTCACAGCTTTGCCAAAGCCTTTGTATTTTAGCACTGGAAGGCCTTGGTCGTGGTACATGGCTAGCACGGCATCTGCTTTAGCAAGGTGCTTGTCTGTGAATAGTGTATCAGCTGGCCAAGGGCCACTGAGAGTTATGCCTTTTGCTCTGAGTTTATCTAGTGTAGGTTCTATGACTTCAATTTCTTCGCGACCTAAGTGGCCGCCTTCGCCAGCATGAGGGTTGAGACCGGTGACTAGGATGTTGGGCTGTTCGATGCCAAAGCTATTTACTAGGTCGTGATGTAATACCTCTATTACTTCAGTGAGTAATTTGGGTGTAATCGCATCGGCAATGTCACGCAGGGGAAGGTGGGTTGTTGCTAGTGCAACTTTCAATCCTTCCGTTGCTAGCATCATGACGACTTTATTGGTTTCTGTTAGTGCTTCAAGAAATTCGGTGTGGCCGCTAAAAGGAATGCCAGCATCATTAATAATGCCTTTATGCACAGGAGCTGTGATCAAAGCGTCACAAGTTCCATTGAGGCAGGCTTGTGTCGCTAGTGTTAGGGTTTCCAGAACATAAGGTGCGTTATCACAATTAAGCTCACCAGGAATCGCTTCAGCTTTTAGTGAAATCGGAACTACCTTTAGAGTTCTTGCGGGCGTAGGCGACGGCGGAAGCTCTGGGTCGAACTGTTCAATCGATATTGGCAGTTGCAGTTGTTCCGCGCGTTTGCGCAGTAGTTCAGGATCTGCAAATGCAATCAGTTCATGGTTATGGCCCTGTTGCGCAATTTGAATGCACAGGTCGGGGCCAATGCCAGAGGGCTCACCGGGGGTGATTGCTAATCTATTGATACCCAAGCAATCACTCCTTAATGTCGACGTAGGCCTGAGAGCGGATCTCGCGTAACCAGTTAGTTAATTCTTCGTTGTACTTGCGCTTGCGGATAGCTGCGCGAGCCTGATTCTCTTGCATCTGAGCGCCGAGATCTTCTGTGCGCGTATCTAGGACCGTCAAAATATGCCAGCCAAAGCGTGATTCAAAAGGAACGGATACTTGCCCAATACCAGTATTGTTCATCACTTGTTCGAATTCTGGCACCATTTGGCCGTCCTGCGTCCAGCCTAAAGAGCCGCCTTCAGAGCCACTTGCCGGGTCGTCACTATACTCTTTGGCTAATGTGGCAAACTCTTCGCCAGATTGTATGCGTTGGTACAACTGGGTTATTTGGCGTTTGGCCTGCTCAGATGTGCGAATCTCACTTGGCTTAAGCAAAATGTGACTTACTAAACGCTGAGGCACTAGTTGTACGGCACCCCCGCGCTTATCTTTCGCCAATAGGATATGGAAGCCACTTGGGGATCTGACTGGTTTGCTGAATTCGCTAGGAGACAGTTTACGGATCGCATTGCCTAGTACTTCAGGTAGTTCGTTTACTTTTCTCCAGCCTAAATCACCGCCTTTAAGAGCATTAGGGGCATCGGAAAACTCTACGGCCATTTCAGCAAAATCGGCGCCGGAATTTAGCTTTTTGAAGACCTCATTGGCTTCGCGCTCCGCTTTCTGAATCGCCTCAGGGGATGCTTGGGATGGCGTAGCAAGAAGAATGTGTCCGAGGAGATACTCTGCTGAAGTCTGTTCCTGGCCGCTAGCTGAGTTTAGGAAATTTTCTAGTTCCTGCTCGGATACGCGGATTCTTCGGTTAACAAGGTTTTGCTGTACATTGGAGATCAGCATCTCGTTGCGGATCTGCTCTCGAGCTTGATTATAATCTCGACCTTCGGCAATTAGAGCATCGCGGAATTGATCTAAAGTAAGGCTGTTCTGAGCAGCGATCCGTGCAATAGCTGCATCAAGCTGCCCTTCTGTTACTCGAATGCCTTGTCTGGCAGCTAATTGCTTTTGGATGCTGTCGATAATCAGGCGGTTTAAAACCTGTTTATGTAAAATGTGTTCCGGCGGTAGTTTGGTATTGCGGGCGCTTAGTTGCTCTTTAACTATAGCGGTGCGCTGTGCCAATTCACTTTGCATAATAATGCCATCATTCACGACAGCGGCAACACGATCCAGCGGGATTTCCGCAGCCAGTGTTGCTTGCGAAGTTGGAATCAGTAGTCCGAAAACTGCTGCAGAAAATAGTATCTTGCGGAGCTTATTTGTCATTGTGCTCTTCACGCTCTTCATAACCAATGATGTCATTAAGGAAGCTATTGCTACCACTACCAAATGATCCAAGCCCTTTTAGGGTGAAATTCAGGAACATGCCTGTGTCGTAGTTGTCTCTATCATCTAGCCAGCGACGTCCTGCGAAGCTGACTTTCCAGCAGCAGCTTTCGTATTCAAGGCCTAACGCTGATTCTAGATTGTCGTTATCTTCAATGTCGTGTAACCAGCGACCCATAGCAGTCCAGCTGTTACTTAAAGGCCAGATGAAAGATAGATCTGTCTGCTTACGTTTGTCTTCTTCGTAACGGTAACTGAAGTCGAACCGATGATCTAGGTCGCTGTTATAGCGAAGGCGAAGGTTTGATTCAGTATTGCTGAAATCGTTGTTATCTAAGATAGCATCAAAGCTGGCGCGGAAGTGCTGGTTTAGATACCAAACGGCTTCTGTCGCAATATCACTCTGACCTTCAGTGGAGTCAGACGAGTCTGGATTTAGTTGTATTCTGCGGTCAGATAAGTAGTAGGCTTGACCAATGCTTAGACTGGCTTTTGCATTGCCGTCTTGTCCGTAAAACCGGCTAGCAAGTCCAAGCGAAATCTGCTTTGCATCTCCAATTCTATCTTTGCCGCTAAAGCGATTATGGCGGAAAAGGGAGTTGTAGCTAAAATCAGGTTCTGATGTGTCGAAGTCAGGAATTTCATCCTGATCTTCTTCTGGAACGTATAAGCCGTAAATTCGTGGCTCTAAGGTTTGTGTGCCGCCGCTATTAAGTGATCTTTCGAAAATTACAGTGCTATCGAGGCTAAGGATAGGTACATTAACACTTGGACTCTCACCTAAGCTAGATAGCTGATTATCTAGGCTATAACTACTGCTCCATAGTGATAGCTCAGGTTTAACATAGCCCCAAGGCGCTTGCCATAGATAATTGATGGTCGGCATGACGAAGCGACGGTCACCTATAATTCGATCGCGACCAGTTAACCCTGATAAATCTCTATCAAATTTTGTATATTCTGCAATGTATTTGAATTCACCTGCTTCCCCAAATTCACTTTCTCCTTTTAGAGTAAGTTGAGGAAGGCGTTTGTATGGCGATTTGCTGTTCTTATCTATGGTTTGATAGTCGTGAACTCGTGCTCTAAAGCTCCAGTTCTTTTGGCTATATGTAATGTCTGCGCGTTGGGTTAGATGATTTTGGCGTCGTACTTCTAAATTAGTGTCAAGATCCTCGAAGTAGTCTTCATCGCTCACAGCGTTGTAGGTAATATTTGTACGCCAATTGTCTAGCGGGGTTCCTCTGTGCTTGACGCCTAGAAGCCACCTGTCGTCATTTGCAGCCTTGTCATTTGGTAGGTATGCGGTATTTAGGATGTTGCTAGACCACTGATTCATATAACGGAACTCATTTTCTAGCAATAGTCCCCGATCTGACATATACCGTGTAGTGAGGGTGTCATCCATGTTTGGTGCAATATTAAAATAATATGGCACAGATAGATCTAAGCCACCATCGGTGCTGTAGCCTATGCTTGGATAAAGAAATCCAGATTTACGGCGATCATCGATCGGAAATGTAAAGTAAGGTGTGTAAAATACAGGTACACCGCCTATACGGATAATGGTATCTTCTGCTTCGCCAATACCTTCGTTTTGATTCAATACAATACTGTTGGCTTCAAGTTTCCATGCATCACTGAAAGGAGGGCAGTATGTATAATCACCATTTTCAATACGTAAACGTTCGTCTTCTAGGCGGATGACCCGATCAGCAGAGCCTCGTAACCCGTCTTCGTGGAATACGTATTGAGCATTATTGAAAATGGCTTCTGAGTTGCCAGTGTCTATCTGCGCGCTATCACTTAGCATTAAGAGTCCAGTTTCTCTGAACTTAACGTTACCTTCTAAGCGAGCTTTATTTGTAACTTGGTCTAATTCTGCAGAGCTGGCACTGAGTCGGCGCCCGCCTTGACGCATAGTCACACCACCCTGCAAGCGACTCAGTCCACCGATAATTGTAGATGACTGGTCTGCTTCCAAGTAGAGCGGAGGGTTTTCTAAGTGTTCATCACCTGCAATTGGGTAACTAGGTTCTATATAACGCCCAGCACATTGTTGGCCTTGCGGATTTCTATAATACGCCCAATCCAAGTGCGAATATGGGTTTTCGGTATTATACAGTGGTTCAGATGAGCCACTACGTTGCTGTGATTGAGGAAGGCTAAGCGCGTGTATGTTGACTTTGTAACAATCCCAATCGCCGCTTGGGCTCGTGCCACACTGCCATTCGCTTCCAATCACTTCGGCTGTTTGTATAGGCTGGTGAGTAATGACAGCTGGAGCGGTGGTTTGTACGTCCGTTTGCACAGTCGTTTCAATAGCTAGCTGAGGTTGCTGCTGTGCTTGTTCGATCTCATCGTTACAGAGCCATTCACCATTTGTCCCTGCAACACAGTCCCAAACACCGTTGTTAGTAGCTTTGGCTTTTACGCTTGAGCGGGTTTGAGTTGTAACAGGTGCCGAAACAACGTTTTTTTGCCTAACCCGAGGGATCGGCACGGCTTGAGCGGGTGTTGTTGTTTTAATTTCAACAGGCGTAGTTTCAGAGCTAGGTGTTGATGAAACAGGCTGTTGAGCAACTGATTCCTGAGGCGTTTGTTTGGCCGCTTCCGTTTGATTAACCAGCTCTTCATTCACAGAGCAATCCCATTCGCCATCGTTGGTCATGCTGCAACTCCAAGCCATCTCTTGTTCAGATGGTTTGTTTTCTGCAGTCGCATAGCTAGATACTAATGCAGCACTAATGGCTAACGTTAGTGTATATGTCGATCGTTTGGCGAAGGGCATCAAATACTAAATCCGTTTCAGCGGTTCCGAAGAATTCGGTTGTGGCCGAACCTCAGTGAAATTAAGCATAAGGGGCAGAATGATAAATCATTCTAAGCAGTGAGTGTAGAGTTCTGCAGGGTTTTTGTTGAGAGTTAAGCATTAATGATTAGCGATGAATTACCGATCACTTCTACCTTTTTGGGTTATCGGAGTGTCATAATAGCTCGTTAAAGCATGTTGTTGGTTTATGGGGCGTATTTAGATGGATCTGCGGTATACAGATTTAAAAGAGTGGTTGTTGGAGATTTTGCCGGGATTTTCGGGGTTTGATAGTCAAAATTGGCAGCTCGAAACTGTATCAGGTGATGCCAGCTTTCGACGTTATTTTCGAGCAATATCCGGTGAAAATACTTGGATAGCTGTGGATGCCCCGCCAGAGAAAGAAGATAGTCGTCCATTTATAGAGGTGGCGACTGCATTGGAGCGAACGGGTGTTCCTGTGCCGCATATTCACAATCATGATCTGTCTAAAGGCTTTATGCTTCTTGGGGATTTTGGTGATGATCTTTATCTAGATCAGCTTTCAGACGAAAGCGTTGATGGTTTGTATGGCGAGGCTTTAAATACCTTGTTGTTGATGCAGAGCTGTCAGCCTGCTCGGGGTAAAGAGTTGCCTTTGTATGATGAAGTGCTACTTCGTCGAGAAGTCGAGTTGTTTCGAGAATGGTTTGTGGAAAAATTACTGGGCGTAAAGTTGAATGATGAGGCGCAGCGCTTAGTCTCTTTTCTTTTTGATTACCTAATTGATTCCGCTTTAGAGCAGCCGAAGGTTTTTGTGCATCGAGATTATCATTCGCGAAATATTATGTATCGCAAGGATTTGGCGCCGGGGATTATCGATTTTCAGGACGCTGTTGAGGGGCCTGTTACATACGATTTAGTGTCTTTGTTACGAGACTGCTATATCGATTGGCCGGATGAAAAGGTCTATGGCTGGGTCGAGGGATACAGACAGGCCTTGATCGCTAATGGTCAGAATATGCCAGACCGAATTTATTTTAAGCGTTGGTTTGATCTAATGGGCGCGCAGCGTCACCTTAAAGCTATAGGGATTTTTGCGCGTTTACATATACGTGATGGTAAATCTGGTTATTTGGCAGATATACCTAGAACCTTGAATTATCTTATTGCCGTGGCGGCTAAAGTTGAGGAGTTAAAGCCAGTTGCGGGATGGATGGTATCGGAATTATTGCCAGCGATGCGTAACAGAGAGCATTTCTCTGACACGGTTTTGGATAATTGGATTGTGTCATGAAGGCAATGATCTTAGCCGCCGGCCTAGGCACCAGAATGCGACCTTTAACGTTAAAAACACCCAAGCCTCTGTTGAAAGTTGCTGATCGAGCTTTAATTGAATACCACATTGAGCGTTTGGTGCGTGCTGGTATTAAAGAAATAGTAATTAATCATGCGTGGCTTGGTGCTCAAATAGAGGAGTATTTAGGGGATGGCTCTAAATACGGTGTTTCAATCAAATATTCTGCTGAAACTGAGCCTCTAGAGACGGCGGGTGGTATTCGAAAGGCATTGTCATTATTAGCTTCTGGTGGTGAAAAGCAGTTTTTACTGGTAAATGGTGATGTCTTTACAAACTACCCATTTGAAAAATTGTTGACTGAGTCTGATGGCTCTCACCTAGTATTGGTGCCGAATCCAGAGCATAACCCTAATGGTGATTTTGGGTTGCAGCAGGGCTGTGTGAATAGTGATGATGAAATAGGTTATACCTTTAGCGGAATTAGTCGTTTATCTATTGAGATGTTTGAAGGTATCGCGTTAGATGAGAAAGTACCATTGGCACCCTTGCTTAGAGAGCAGATGGCTGAAGGTAAGGTTTCAGGTGAGTTGTTCGAGGGTTTCTGGGCAGATATCGGAACACCTGAAAGATTGGATGAGATAAATAGATTAGTGTTGGGGAATCAAATTAATGGCCTTTGATGCACAAGAGGCGGGCGCGCAATTAGGATCAGGCGTTAAGCGGTATTCTACTTCTATATTACTGGGTGCAGCGGTAGGTTTGTTTTCCGGTGGCTTCTGGGGGCTGATATTTGGTGGGTTTGTCGGTTATTTGATTAGTCGCGCTCTGACCAAAGCCGTGGCTGCCGTAAACCCTCAAGAAGCCTTTTTTAAAGCAACTTTTTCCGTTATGGGGCGAATTGCGAAGGCAGATGGGCGCGTAACAGAAGATGAGATTCAATTTGCGCGAAATGTAATGACACAAATGCGCTTAACCGATGAGCGTAAGCGCGAGGCGATTGATCTTTTTACTCAGGGGAAAAGTGAAGATTTTGAATTTAGTAAAACGGTAAAGCCGCTTGCGATCCTTTTGCGTCACCGACCTACTGTTAAACTGATGTTTATAGAAATTCAATTGCAGGCTGCTATGGCAGATGGTGAGGTAAGCGCGCCAGAACTAAAAATCATTGAAGAGCTTTGCCATCTATTAGAATTTGGTACAAATAGTGTTGAAGAGGTGATCGCTCGCGTCAAAGCGCAGCGAGATTTTTATCAGCACGGTCAAGCTGGTGTTGATGCGGCGGTGCTGTTAAAAGATGCTTATGCGGTTCTAGGTGTGAATGAAAGTGCATCTGATGCTGAGGTGAAAAAAGCTTATCGCCGCCAGATGAGTCAACATCATCCAGATAAATTGGTCTCTAAAGGTTTGCCAGAAGAGATGATCGAGCTGGCCAAAGAAAAATCCCAGGAAATTCAGGCTGCCTACGAACGAATAAAGGTAGCACGAAAATAAGCGCGTTTTTTAGCCTGGAGCTTGTTCTTTATTGCTTTGCTCTTCCGAAGGGATATCTATACTTCGGCTTTGTTGTTCGGCTTTGATAATGTAGGTATTGATCATGCCGCGAACATGTTTGAACAGCCAAGAGTTGTCTTTTTTCCAATTGTCATTGGCTTGCGGTAAACGGCTTTGGTGAAAATTGTTCATGCGTTTATGTCGTGCTAATCGTAATCTTCGTTCAGGCGAGTTTTCTCTGTGATTTGTATTTGTCGATCTGCGTGCAGAATGGTGTAGATCGATAATGGTGGTTTTTATCTCGGGTAAGATTTCTAGCAGTCGCGGAGCGTTCTCTGTTATGGAGTCTCGTGCGTCTAAGAGGACTAAGCGAAGGTTTTGCTGTTCTTGGTGCTTTTGAACGTATTGTGCAGCCCATGTGGCACCTGTGCCGGCCCCTAAAATTACGACTCTATCGACGCCTTTCTCTTTTTTTAGGTGCTCAAATGCGGTGTTGCCTAGGCGGGCTACGATCTCTTGGTAATTCTCTTTTTCTTCCTGTTCTTGCACTGCCTCTGTTGGTGCGTTAGCGGCATTTTCCTGTTGGTTCATTACTGCGTCAGAAGGTGTTTCGGTGTTTTCTGTTGTGGCTTCTTCTTGGGCTTCTACAGGTTCTGTTGAGCTGTCTTGAGGGGTGTCTGGGCTCTGAGTTGGTTTTATAGCCGACAAAACCGGTAGTGTACGTTTTGGCAGAGGAGTTTGAGCCGGTTGGGGTAAAAATACCGCTAATGTATACCAGCCATGATTGGCTAGGCCTGTGCGGATTTGGTTGAGATTTTCTGGCCAGTCCATATGGGTGAGTTCATCCGGGAATATGATGACGCCACCCTGTGGTATTCCGCTGCCTTCGGTTAAATAGTAACCAAGTAATTGTTCCCCATCTTTTCCTGTATCGAGCTGTAGTACCTGAGTGCTGGGGTCAGGGTGTGATGATAGTGCTTGGCGAAGATTGTTTTCTCTACTGGGTTCAGTTCTTTCGACAGTAGGTGTTGATGGTTGAGTTGCGCTGGCTGTTTTTTCAGTACCTGCGTTAGCTTCCTCTTCGGCGGAAAAGGCGGTAGAGGAAATCAAACTAAGAGTAAGGAGAAAAGAATAAAATTTCATATGAACGATTATGAGTAAGAAGCAGGCTGACAGCAAGACGTCTGCTCCGCTAAAATATGCCTAAATTATTTGTAACTGGAAAATATCCATGTCTGATTTCAAAATTGCACCATCGATTCTATCTGCCGACTTTGCGCGTTTAGGCGAAGAAGTTGAAAATGTTTTGGCAGCAGGCGCAGATTATGTGCACTTTGATGTGATGGATAATCATTATGTGCCAAATTTAACGATTGGCCCAATGGTGTGTAGTGCGCTGAGAAAACATGGTATTGAGGCACCAATTGATGTGCATCTGATGGTTAAGCCTGTTGATCGTATTATTGGTGATTTTATTGAGGCCGGTGCCAGCTACATCACTTTCCATCCAGAAGGTTCTGAACATATCGATCGTTCTTTACAGATGATTAAAGACGGCGGTTGTAAATCCGGTTTGGTTTTCAATCCTGCAACGCCATTAAGCCACTTGGAATATGTAATGGATAAAGTGGATATGGTGCTATTGATGTCTGTGAATCCAGGTTTTGGTGGTCAGAAATTCATTCCAGGTACTTTGGATAAACTGCGTCAGGCTCGCGAGATGATTAATCAGAGTGGCCGTGATATCCGCTTGGAGATCGATGGTGGTGTAGGTATTGGTAATATTCGTGAAATTGCAGAAGCGGGTGCTGATACGTTTGTGGCTGGTTCTGCTATCTTCAATACAGATGACTACGCTGCGACTATTGCTCAAATGAGAGCTGAATTGGCTAAAGCGAAGATTGCTTAATGCAAGAGCTGTTTGAAGGGCAAAACCCAAAACTCGTTCTGTTTGATCTAGATGGTACGCTAGTTCATAGCGTGCCTGATTTAGCTCAGGCAATTGATCGAATGCTTGTCGCCATAGAGAGAGTGCCTGCGGGTATCGACAAAGTTGGGCAGTGGGTAGGTAATGGTGCAGCAGTTTTAGTGCGTCGTTCCTTGGCTGGCGATATGGCGGGCGAAGGCGTGGACGAATCCCTATTTGATAAGGCTTATGAGCTTTTTCTTGCGTTTTATGCTGAATCTACTTCTGATCTGAGTGAGTTGTACCCAGGTGTGCTTGAGTGTCTAGAACGGATGCGTGAGCGCGGGGTTAAGCTCGGCGTAGTTACTAACAAGCCAATCTCGTTTACTCATAGTATGTTGGAAGGCTTTGGGATAAGTGATTTCTTTGAGGTGGTTTTGGGTGGAGATAGTCTGTCTGAGCGAAAGCCTCACCCAATGCCTTTACAAGAAGCGATGAAGCGTTGCGATGCCGAACCCCAAAATACCTTAATGGTAGGGGATTCAGTGAATGATGTAGCGGCGGCGCGAGCAGCTGGTTGTCCAGTGGTGTGTGTGCCATACGGATACAATCATGGTGAAGATATTGCTCTCTCAAATCCCGATAAAATTGTCGGGCGTTTAGATCATCTATTCTAAGAATCTTGAGCTTGCGAAATTCAATCTTCGTAAAAAACGATCTTTCATTTAAATAAAATCGATTTTTTATATTTCAGGGCTGAATTTACTCTTGTAGAAGCTCACAGGTCATTCCCCATTTATCAATGGCTTGTACCGCCAAGTCGCTTTTCTGACTTGGCTGATTCTTATCACAGCACTTGTATACCCCGCTTGTCGGGGTTTTTTTTGGTCTGTCTTTTTTCGTAGCGAAGGTTTATACCTTTTGTGGTTCTTCTATTTAATTGCATTTTGCGTTGTTCTTTGGGATTAAAAACAGCAAAAGTCCTCAATTAATGTATGAATAGTAGGCGGTGGTAGTTGATTCAAATAGGGTGCTGCTATATCTTTTGGCTATTCATAAATTTAATTAAACCTGCCGTGATGCTATTTGCTACAGCGACCGTGAAAAATAATGCTGAAAAAGATCGTCTCCCGTACGTGGGTGAACGATGGCGATGGCGTGCCTGATTTTTTAATCAGCAGGCACTGTTAGGGTTGGTTTTTGGCGCATAGATAGATCTCGCTGCTTTTCCTTCTAATGCGTTAGTTCATAAAGTTGGTCCCTTCTTTTATTTAGTGTCTGCTCAGATCGCCCTTGTTATCGTTTTTGGCATTATGAGATAAAGACATGACTCCTGAATTATTTGCGGAACTAGCCGCGCAGAATTACAACCGCATTCCCGTTACACGTGAAGTTTTAGCCGATCTGGATACGCCCTTATCTACCTACAAAAAACTGGCTAATACGGCGTATAGTTACCTTTTAGAATCTGTTGAAGGTGGTGAAAAATGGGGGCGTTACTCCATTATCGGTTTGCCTTGTCGGACGATTTTGAAAGTACATGGCGAAAAAATCTCAATTACAGAAGATGGTAAGGTTATAGAAGAGCTGGAGATGTCTGATCCTTTGGATTTTGTAGAGACATTTCAAGCACGCTACCGCGTACCGCAGTTAGAAGGGATGCCGCGTTTTAATGGTGGTCTGGTCGGATACTTTGGTTATGATTGCGTACGTTATGTTGAGAGGCGTTTAAAAGATAGCTGCCCTGAAGACCTGTTGGGTACACCTGATATTTTGTTGATGGTGTCTGATGAAGTTGTTGTGTTTGACAACCTAGCAGGCAAGTTGATCTTAATCTCACATGCAGATCCAGCTGAAGATCAAGCTTATGAAAAAGCGCAGGCGCGTCTTGATCAGTTGGTAGAGAAACTTCATACAGCTACGCCTTATGAAGCTACTCCAGCTGAGCAGCAGCGTGAAGTATCGGAAGCAGAATTTAAGTCGAGCTATGGTGAACAGGCCTTTAAAGATTCTGTGGATAAAATCAAAGAATACGTTCTTGATGGCGATATCATGCAATGTGTCATTTCTCAGCGCATGTCGATTCCTTTTAAAAGCAAACCGTTAGATCTATACCGAGCGCTACGCTGCCTTAATCCTTCCCCTTACATGTATGTTCTCAATCTTGATGATTTTCATGTGGTTGGTTCCTCTCCTGAAATATTGGCGCGTGTGGAAGGTAATCAGGTGAGTGTTCGTCCGATCGCTGGTACACGTAAGCGTGGTCTTACACCTGAAGAAGATCTGGCTATGGAGCAAGAATTGCTTGCTGATCCAAAGGAGATCGCTGAGCACTTGATGTTGATAGATCTTGGGCGCAACGATGTTGGTCGTGTAGCTGAAATAGGTGGTGTTGAACTCACCGATAAAATGGTTATAGAGCGTTATTCACATGTAATGCACATTGTGTCGAATGTAAACGGCAAGCTGAAGCCGGGTGTTTCTGCGATGGATGTGCTGCGTGCAACTTTACCAGCAGGTACTTTAAGTGGTGCACCTAAAGTACGTGCGATGGAAATTATCGATGAAATGGAGCCAGTGAAGCGCGGCGTTTATGGTGGCGCGGTAGGTTATCTTTCTTGGAATGGTAATATGGATACGGCGATTGCAATTCGTACAGCTGTTATCAAAGATGAAGTGCTGCATATTCAAGCGGGTGCAGGTGTTGTGGCTGACTCTGTGCCGCGTTTGGAGTGGAAAGAAACCATGAATAAAGGCCGTGCAGTATTCAGTGCGGTTGCTATGGTTGAGCGAGGCTTGGATAATCTATGATATTGCAAAATCAATCAGCTAATTTCATCTTATTAGGGGCTGGATAATGTTATTAATGATCGATAACTACGATTCGTTTACATACAACGTAGTTCAGTATCTGGGTGAGCTTGGCGCTGATGTGCGTGTTTATCGTAATGATGAAATTACGATTGAAGAGATCGAAGCGCTCAATCCGGATCATCTTGTTATCTCTCCAGGCCCATGCACCCCAAATGAAGCGGGCGTCTCTGTGGCCGCGATTGAACACTTTGCAGGTAAGTTGCCAATTCTTGGCATCTGTTTAGGTCATCAGAGTATTGGTCAGGCTTTTGGTGGCGATATAGTGCGAGCAAAGCAGGTAATGCACGGTAAAACTTCTCCTGTTCATCATATAGACGCAGGCGTATTTGAAGGGCTAGCACAACCTGTAGAAGTGACTCGTTACCACTCTCTTGTAATTGATCAAAATACACTTCCGGAGTGTTTAGAAGTGACCTCTTGGACTCAAGATGACGAGGGTAATGTCGATGAGATTATGGGTGTTAGACATAAGACTCTAGATATTGAGGGAGTCCAGTTTCACCCTGAATCTATTTTGACGGAGCAAGGCCATGATTTATTGGCTAACTTCTTGAAACGCACTAAGCCTGCAGCTTGAAATTACTAAGGATAATCAATGGATATTAAACAAGCATTAGCTTTGGTTGTGGATCGTCAGGACCTTTGCCAAGAAGATATGCGTGCTGTGATGAATCAGATCATGACAGGGCAAGCGACCGATGCACAAATCGGTGGTTTATTGATCGCTTTGCGTATGAAAGGCGAAACAGTAAATGAAATAACTGGTGCTGCTGATGCAATGCGATCGCTAGCAACGCCTGTGGATATTAATGTGCCTAACGCCGTTGATATTGTAGGCACCGGTGGTGATGGCGCGAATCTGTTTAACGTTTCTAGTGCTTGTTCTTTTGTTGTTGCAGCGGCTGGTGGCCATGTTGCTAAACACGGTAATCGTTCTGTCTCTTCCAGCTCTGGTTCTGCTGACTTGTTAGAAACTGCGGGTATTAATTTAGAGCTTAAGCCTGAAGAAATTGCGCAATGTATTGAGAAGGTTGGTTTGGGCTTTATGTTTGCGCCTCAGCACCACAGTGCGATGAAGCATGCCATTGGTCCTCGTAAAGAGATGTCCTTAAGAACCTTATTTAATATTTTGGGGCCTTTAACTAACCCAGCAGGTGTTAAACATTACCTCTTAGGTGTGTTTGATAAAACACTTTGTCGCCCTCTAGCTGAGGCTTTGCAGGCATTAGGTGCGGTTCATGCGATGGTCGTTCACGCGGCAGAAGGTTTGGATGAAATTAGTTTGGCTGGTGATACCTATGTGGCTGAGCTAAAAGATGGTGAAGTGAGTGAGTATACTTTGACCGCTGATGATGTTGGGCTTAGCAAGCAAACACTAGAGGGTTTGCAAGTAAGTAGCTCTGCTGAAAGTTTGGAAATGATTCAAGCGGCTTTTGCCGGTGAGCATGCCAAAGCGGTTGATATGATTGCTATCAATGCTGGCGCAGCTCTCTATGTTTCGGATCAGGCTGCTAACCTTAAAGAGGGTGTGGCGTTGGCTAAAGAGACTATTTTAAGTGGTGCGGCTGCATCTAAAGTTAAAGAATTGGCTGGCTTTAGTCAGGCATTTAAGGGTTAAGAGATGTCAGATACACCAACGATTTTAAAGAAAATTCTTGCCCGTAAAGCGCAGGAAGTAGCAGAGCGACAGCCAAAAGTTTCTATTGCTGATCTTAAAGCACGTATTGCTGACCAAAAGGGGACTGATTTTGACCCTCGTGGTTTTGTTGCGAATATGGAGAAAGCGATAGCTGAGGGGCGTTCTGCGGTTATTGCTGAAGCTAAGAAGCATAGCCCATCTAAAGGATTGCTAAGAGATCCGTTTGTGCCAGCTGATATTGCTAAATCTTATGAGTTGGGTGGCGCAAGTTGCTTGTCGGTTTTAACAGATAAAGATTATTTCCACGGTAGCGAAGAGTATCTGATGCTGGCGCGAGCTGCCTGTTCTTTGCCGATTATCCGTAAAGACTTTATTGTCGATCCGTACCAGGTTTATGAAGCGCGTGCTATTGGTGCTGACTGCATTCTATTGATTGTATCTGCCTTAGAGGATCAGCAAATGGCTGATTTGAATGGTCTGGCACTTGAGCTAGAAATGGATGTATTAATTGAAGTCCATGGTGCTGACGAGTTGGAGCGTTCCCTTCCGCTAAATAATAAGTTGGTTGGTATTAATAACCGAAATCTACATACCTTTGAGGTGACGTTAAATAATACCTATGATTTGCTGAGCTCTATTTCAGAAGATCGAATTGTCGTTACTGAAAGTGGTATCCATAGTCGCGAAGATGTTCAGGCAATGCGCGAACATAATGTTCATAGCTTCTTAGTGGGTGAAGCGTTTATGCGTGCTGAAAATCCAGGTCAGAAATTAAAAGAATTGTTTGAGTAAGGTTGTAGCTTTATGAGTATGAGTGCCAAGGTTAAATGGGATGGAGATGTGCGTTTTCAAGGCACAACCGGTTCTGGCTTTGATCTAATGATCGATGGCGAGCTGAAGCAGGGGCCTCGCCCTATGGAGCTTATGCTTCTGGGTCTAGGTGGCTGTACTAGCTACGATGTTGTGGGTATTTTGAAAAAGACACGTCAAGATGTGGTTGATTGTGTCGCAGAAATTGAGTCTGAGCGTGCTGACGAAGTACCCGCTGTCTTTACTAAGATCCACATAAAGTTTGTTGTTAGTGGCCGTGGCTTGAGCGAGAAAAAAGTTGAGCGTGCTGTAAAGCTGTCGGCTGAACAATATTGCTCTGCATCCTTGATGCTTGAGCGAGGTGGTGTTGAAATCACCCACAGCTTTGAGATTGTTGAAGTGGAATAATCTCATTTTTGAGTGCTTTTCCTTAGAAAGGGCTGCTTTTTAGTGGCCCTTTTTTATTTTTTACTGGAGTCTATATATTTATCCGCTATATTAGTTGCAATGTTATTTAGTTAGTTGCTTGTTTTTTAAGGTTATTGTTGTCCCTTTTTGATGGGTGTTGGGGGTGTTTGTTATCTCCTAAAAGGGCTTGTATAGGTAAACTTTGGGGATTTGGTGAGGCGATGCGCTTATCGATATCTAAAACGTTGGCTATAGGCATTGTGACGCTGCAGATT
This sequence comes from Neptuniibacter sp. QD72_48, assembly GCF_047778065.1. Taxonomy (GTDB): domain Bacteria; phylum Pseudomonadota; class Gammaproteobacteria; order Pseudomonadales; family Balneatricaceae; genus Neptuniibacter. The sequence goes on from NZ_CP180547.1 coordinate 700,265, forward strand.
GTAACGGTTTGTGTCATTCTGGCCTCATCCTACATTACCACTGAGCAGGTCCTAATAGGCCATGCTCAAAAATTAATGCGCAATTTATCTCGTGAAGTTATCCAGCACTCTGAAGAGTTTCTTTCGCCTGCCCGCTCCGCTGTTAGCTTGACTCAAAGTTTGGCTCGAAATGAAGTAGTAAGTGAAGAGCGTCCTGATGAAATGGAGCAGTATTTCTTTGAGCAGCTCATGTTATTCCCTCATATTGCGGGTATTTACTACGGTAACCTAGATGGAGACTTTTATTTTGTGCGTAGGAGCTCTGAAATAAGCTCGTACCAAATTAAACGCATTAATGAAGATGCTGGGCAGAGAATTGTAACAAATCGTTGGTTTGGTCAGGATCAAGAGTTGGTAAAAACAACTGAAGATCCAAATGATTCTTATGATCCAAGAACTCGCCCATGGTTTACTAAGGCTTTGGGTGAAAGGCAGCAGACCTGGACTGATCCGTATCTATTTTTTACCTCTCAAACACCTGGGATCACCGTAGCTAGTCCTGTTTTTACAAAAGGTGGGGAGCTTATTGGGGTGGTGGGGGTAGATATAGATCTATCAGCACTGTCGGATTTTCTAGGTTATCTGGAATTAAGTGAGCATGCTTCAGCATTAATTATGAATAATAATGGCGATGTGATTGCTCATCGTAATCTTCAAGGTACTTATGCTCAAAATGAAGAGGTCAAGCGTTTGTTGAAGGTGGGGGAGCTGAGTAATAAGGCAACTCGAGCTGCTGTTGATTCCCTTGATCGCTCGCCAGGCTGGTATGTATTGAATACAGCTGTTAATACGAGTTATTTGCACGAAGGGAAAAAATACCACGCAGTATTTACGCCCTTTTCAGATAATTGGCCTTGGCTCTTAGGCTTGTATGTGCCGGAAGATGACTTCCTTACAGAAATTAAAGCAAATCAGAAATTTAACTTTATCGTTGCAGGAGGGATAACATTAGTCAGTTTGATTATTGGTATCTGGTTTGCGCGATCGCTTTCTCGTCCTATCGTTAGGTTACAGAAGAGCGTTGAGTCCGTAAAAAAAGGCCAGTTAGAAGTTAATATCGATGCTGGAGGCAGTATCTTTCATGATATTTCCGACACAACGCACGCCTTTAAAGGTTTGGTGGACTTTCTAAAAGATAATCAGCAAAAGAGTGAGGCCTTGCGAAAGCGATTAACTCAACAGGCTCACTTTATGGAAGCTGTATTGGCGAACATTGATAGCGGCGTAGTTGTTTGTGATGTCGATGGTCGTTTTGTTTATTCAAATAGAGTGGTGAATCAACTTAGAGGGTTACCTGAAGGTGCGCATCTAGAGCGTTTTGAGGATGCTCCATTTAAGTTATTTGCTGCTGATGGTGTAACTCAATTAGATAATTCACAATGGCCAATATTTAGAGCGTTAAATGGTGAGCATATATCAAACCTAGAGATTGTTATTGTTTCAAATACGAGCGAGCCTAAACGTGTTTATGTCAGTGGTCAGCCGCTATTTGATACTTCCGGTGAGAAGCTTGGTGCTTATGTGTCGATGCATCAAGTGAGTTGATGTTTTCTAAATGCCTCTCTTGCTAGTCTTTCCCTTGCATAGCTCTTGTTAGGCGCGTAGAATTACGCGTCCTTTGGAGAACTATTTCCAATCTCCTTGCTGCCTACCACATGGTGTGGTCAGGGGGCTATTAACCCGAAAGGAGCTAAAATGCGTCATTATGAAATCGTATTTCTGGTTCACCCGAACCAGAGTGAGCAGGTTTCTGCGATGGTTGAGCGTTACACCTCTCTAATTGAAGGTGCAGAAGGCACAATTCATCGTCTAGAAGACTGGGGCCGCCGTCAGTTGGCTTACCCAATCAACAATGCTCATAAAGCACACTATGTCCTGATGAACATCGAATGTGGTCAGGAAACTCTAGACGAGCTGGAAAACCTATTCCGTTACAACGACGCTGTTCTGCGTAACATGGTTATCCGTCGTAAAGAAGCGATCACTGAGATCTCTCCAATCAAAGCTGCTGAATCTCGCGAAGAGCGTAAACCTCGCCGTGAAGAAAAGCCTACTGAAAAGCCAGCTGAAGAAGCAGCACCTGCTGCGGAAGCTTCTGAAGAAGCTGCTGAGTAATTTAATTTCTGAGGAGAGATACAATGGCTCGTTTTTTCCGCCGTCGTAAGTTCTGCCGTTTTACGGCTGAAGGTGTTCAAGAGATCGATTACAAAGATCTGGACACGCTAAAAGGTTACATCACCGAAACTGGCAAAATCGTACCTAGCCGTATTACAGGTACTAAAGCGCGTTACCAGCGTCAGCTGGCTACTGCTATCAAGCGTGCTCGTTTCGTAGCGCTACTACCTTACACTGATAGCCATCAGTAATTAGGTAGGAGAGTCGCTATGCGTGCCTTGGCCGAATTGGTCATGAAAGGCCGTAAACAAGCGGCTTTTGTGGCGGTTATCGCCGCCTTGCTGCCATTACTTTATTGGGTAAGTGCAGCTGCCGTCGCTTTGGTTACTTTACGTAAAGGCCGAAGTGAAGGCACCGGACTACTGATTTGGGCATTATTGCCTGCAGGAGTCTGGGCATACAGTGTGTCCGACCCGACACCACTGGCTGTAATTGTAGGAACATATATCCTTGCAATTACTTTGAGAGAGACGGTTTCTTGGGCAAAAGTGCTTATGATTGCACTCCCTGTAGGAGCTATAGCGAGCGTAGGCATGGATATTATGCTTAGTAGCTATCTCGATGAGGTAATTAAGCAGTTAGATAAGTTTTTAGTGCAGTCAGCTAGTCAAGCCAACCAAGAGGTTAAGCTTGATCCTGAGCAGCTAAGGCAGCTCATGTTGGGCGGTTTAACATCAGTGCATACGGTAATGATGCTTGTCAGTGTAATGCTGGCACGCTCTTGGCAAGCTGGGTTATACAACCCGAGCGGTTTTCAGCGAGAGTTTCATGTATTGAGACTGCCTCAGCTGTATACAGGAGTGTTAATAGCGGCATCGTTCGTTTGCTACCAGTTAGATCTGGAGTCGTTACGCTGGTTACCACTGTTGCTGTTACCTTGGATCATTGCGGGTATCGCATTGGTGCATGGCAGTTTGGCTAAACGTGATTTAGGAAGGTCTTGGTTGGTTGCCTTTTATGTTGCAGCCTTCTTTATGGGACCGTATGTGATTACGCTGCTGGTATTTGCGGCTGCTATTGATAGTTTTGTTGATATCAGATCGCGAATTCCAGTTAAGAATTAGGACTGCAATTCTTTGCAGAACAAAAGAGGTTTACGAGATGGAAGTTATTCTGCTCGAAAAAATTGGTAAGCTAGGTAACCTCGGTGACAAAGTTTCCGTAAAAAGCGGTTTCGGTCGTAACTACCTAGTACCGCAGGGCAAAGCTGTTCCTGCAACTGAAGCTAACGTTGCTAAATTTGAAGAGCGTCGTGCTGAGCTAGAAGCTGCAGCTGCAGAAAAACTAGCTGCTGCTACTGCACGTGCTGAAGCACTGAACGAGAAAGAAGTTACTATCACTGCTAAGTGTGGTGACGAAGGTAAACTGTTCGGTTCTATCGGTACTCGTGACATCGCTGACGCTGTAACTGCTGCTGGTGCAGACGTTGATAAGAGTGAAGTTCGTCTACCTGAAGGTGCTCTACGCGCTATCGGTGAATTCGACATCGCTATTCAACTACACCCAGAAGTTACTGCTACAGTTAAGCTAGCTGTTGTAGGCGAGTAATCGTCTTTAGCTAAGCCGTACTGTACTGTACTATAAAGCACTGCGTGGATTTTCCATGCGGTGCTTTTTTGTTTTTAGGCTGTTGTGAATGATGGAAAAAAGTGAACTAACGGATGAAGATCTAGCAAGGATTAAAGTGCCTCCCCATTCGATGGAAGCTGAGCAATCGGTTTTGGGTGGCTTGATGCTTGATAACAATGCTTGGGATACCGTATCTGAGGTGGTCCTAGATGATAACTTCTATCGTCAGGAGCATCGCAAAATCTATCGTACGATGCGTAAGCTCGTTAATGATGGCAATCCGATTGATGTTGTTACTTTATCTGAAGAATTGGATCGTACCGGTGATCTAGAAGGTGCGGGCGGGCTAGATTATTTGATCGAGCTTGCTAAGAACACACCAAGTGCGTCTAACATCCGTGCTTATTCCGAAATTGTGCGCGACCGTTCGCTTTTGCGTCAAATGATCTCGGCAGCCAATGAAATTGCAGATGATGCATTTAACCCGGATGGCAAAACCTCCGAAGAGATACTCAACTCTGCGGAGCAAAAGATCTTCCAAATTGCGGAAGATCGCCCTAATCAAGGCGGCCCTGAGGGTGTAAATGAACTGCTGAAAAAAGCAGTAGATCGAATTGATACCCTCTTTAACAGTGATGGGGATATGACCGGTGTAACTACCGGGTTTGATGATCTTGATGCCAAAACGGCGGGTCTGCAGCCTTCTGACCTAATTATTGTTGCTGCGCGTCCATCGATGGGTAAAACCACGTTTGCCATGAACTTGGTGGAAAATGCCTTAATGGCGAGTAATAAGCCTGTTTTGGTATTTAGTTTGGAGATGCCTGCGGAACAGTTGATGACGCGTATGTTGTCTTCGTTGGGTCGTATCGATCAGACGCGAGTGCGGACTGGTTCGTTGGAAGAAGAGGATTGGCCTAAACTAACAACGGCCGTCAATATGATGCGCGATAAGCCGTTGTTTATTGATGATCAGGCCGGTATTAGCCCTAACGAGTTACGTACCCGTGCACGTCGTATTGTACGTGAGCATGGTCCTTTATCACTGATCATGATTGACTATCTGCAGCTTATGCAGATGAAAACCCCGGGTATCGAGAGTCGTACCCAAGAGATTTCTGAAATATCTCGTTCTTTGAAGGCGATTGCGAAAGAGCTTGAATGCCCTGTTGTTGCCTTGTCTCAGCTTAACCGTACGCTTGAGCAGCGTCCGAATAAGCGTCCTGTAAACTCAGATTTGCGTGAATCGGGTGCGATTGAGCAGGATGCCGACGTGATTATGTTTATCTACCGTGATGAAGTTTATAACGAGGATTCAGAACACAAAGGTGTAGCTGAAATCATCATAGGTAAGCAGCGTAACGGCCCAATCGGTACGAGTCGTTTGGCCTTTATTGGTAAGTACACCAAGTTTGAAAACCTTGCACCTGATGTCTATGCGCAATATGTGGGTATGGATGATTAAATTGCATTTTATTCGGTGCAGAAGTATTGAGCGAATCTTTAGTTTAAGACTGCTTTGTTCTTAAGTTGTCTAGAATGAACTCAAGGAGGCGAGTTGTCATGGACAGTGTGGTCAAAAACATACAGAATTAGAGTGTTTTCATAACCTTATGTAGGGTTGTTTGTTAGCTGTGAAAACAAATTTCTATCCATTCTTGGTGATGGGATTAACCGGAAAAAGACACGTATGAAATTGTTTGCGGTATTGTTATTACCTTTATTGGGCAGCCTTGTGCCATTGTATGCTGCTCGTTTTAGTCGAACCGTCTGTACTATTTTAACTGCGATTGCACCTGCAGTTGCTTTAGGGATAGTTCTCTCTATCAGTCCTCAGTTACTCCAAGGCGAGGTATTTGCTTACGCTGTCGATTGGGTGCCTGCGGCTGGTTTGGAGCTATCTGTTAGGCTCGATGGTTTAAGCTTCCTTTTCTTATTATTGATATTGGGCATTGGTCTTTTGATCATTTTGTATGCTCGGTATTACTTATCCCAGAAAGACTCTATAGGTAAATTCTTTGCCTATTTGATGCTGTTCATGACCGCTATGGTGGGGATCGTTGCTTCGGGTAACTTGATCCAAATGTGGTTCTTCTGGGAATTGACCAGTATTAGTTCCTTCCTGCTTATTAGTTTTTGGTCAGATAAAACAGAAGCTCGTAAAGGCGCGCGTATGGCGCTTACTGTGACAGGTGCGGGTGGTTTAGCGCTGTTAGCAGGCGTGATTTTAATTGGCCAAGTGGTTGGCAGTTATGATCTTCAAGCAGTGCTCGACAGTGGTAACTTAATTCGAGAATCTGCTCAGTATCCATTTATTTTGGTATTGGTACTTTTGGGGGCTTTTACAAAGTCTGCTCAGTTCCCATTCCACTTCTGGCTGCCAAATGCGATGGCAGCTCCGACGCCTGTGAGTGCATACCTTCACTCAGCGACGATGGTAAAAGCGGGTATCTTCCTGATGGCACGTTTCTACCCAGTGCTGTCTGGAACAGATATGTGGTTCCTGATTGTGAGCATCACAGGCCTATGTACACTGTTGGTCGGTGCCTATATAGCGCTCTTTAAGCACGATTTAAAAGGTCTTCTTGCTTACTCGACTATCAGTCATCTAGGCTTGATTACGCTGTTGTTGGGTATGGACACACGAATGGCTGCAGTCGCTGCAATCTTTCATATCATCAACCATGCTACCTTCAAAGCGTCGCTCTTTATGGCGGCGGGCATTATTGATCACGAGGCTGGCTCACGCGATATGCGTCAGCTAAATGGCTTGTGGAAATATATGCCATATACCGCGACCTTAGCGATTATCGCAGCGGCGTCTATGGCGGGTGTGCCGTTACTAAATGGCTTCCTATCTAAAGAGATGTTTTTCACGGAAGCATTGGATCAAGCAACTTTAGGTTCACTCTCTTGGGTTATACCTGTATTGGCGACAATGGGTGCGGCATTCTCGGTTGCTTACTCATTACGTTTTATCCACGATGTCTTCTTTAATGGAGAGCCGATTAATTTGCCGAAAACACCGCATGAACCGCCTCGTTATATGAAAGTGCCTGTAGAAATTTTGGTCGCTATTTGTATAGTTGTGGGCTTGGTTCCAGGCATCGTTGTTATTGATCTACTGAATGCAGCTTCAATCGCTACCTTACAAGGTCCAATGCCAGAATTTAGCTTAGCGATTTGGCACGGTTTTAACGTACCGTTGTTGATGAGTGTGCTGGCCATGCTCGGTGGCTTTATCATCTACTATAACCGTAAAAAGCTTTTCCAATTCCAAGGCCAATTCCCAGAGCCTGATTCTAAATTGGTATTTGAGGGCTGGGTGCAAAGGCTAGTTAACTCAACTCGCGCAGTTAATGAGTGGATTGAAAACGGTTCGTTGCAACGTTATTTATCCATTTTCTTGTTTATGATCTTTGCTGTTTCTGTGATGCCTCTAGTGTATTTACAAGAAACCGCAGGGAATAGATCACAAATACCGCTTGATTATGCCTCGGGTACAGCCGCTTTGCTGTTGATCCTTGCTGCTATTGCGACCATGGTTTGGCACAGAAAACGTTTGACCTCTCTACTGATGCTTTCTGTCGTAGGTCTCATCGTGTCGGTAGCCTTTACTCGTTTCTCTGCGCCAGACTTGGCTCTGACGCAGTTGGCTGTAGAAGTAGTAACCGTGATTCTACTGATGCTTGCATTGTTCTTCTTACCTAAGAATACGCCGAAAGAATCGTCCCCTCGACGCCTAGTTCGTGACCTAAGTATCTCGGCTTTGATTGGTGGCATCATTGGTACGGTTAACTACGCGATGATGACGCGTCCGCTTGAATCAATCTCTGATTTCTTTGTTGCGAACAGTAAAACGGGCGGTGGCGGTACCAACGTGGTCAACGTGATTCTGGTGGACTTCCGTGGTTTTGATACCTTTGGTGAAATTACGGTGCTGGGTATTGCCGCGTTGGGTATCTATAAACTGATTGTTCGTATGCGTCTTTACATGCCTTCTGGTGATGAGCATGGCCGTCATTGGAGCACTGATTCCCATCCAATGGTACTGTCGACGATTTCTCAGATGTTACTGCCTTTGGCGTTAATGGTCTCAGTTTACATCTTCTTGCGCGGCCATAATGAACCGGGCGGTGGTTTCATTGCAGGTCTTATCACGGCCGTGGCAATAATCCAGCAATACATTGCTAATGGTGTTGAATGGATGAAAGAGAATATCCGTCTGAAATATCAGGCACTAATAGGTTCTGGCCTGTTGATCGCATTTATGACGGGGGTAGGTAGTTTCATATTCGACCGTCCATTCCTAACTTCATGGTTCGATTACTTCAAATGGCCTTGGGTCGGTAAATTTGAGCTGGCGAGTGCCATGATGTTCGACTTGGGTGTTTATCTCACTGTTGTTGGTGCAACCATGATGATTTTGGCGAACCTAGGTAAATTGACAACTTCAGAACGAGTAGACGCTCGTGAGTTGGAGAATATGTAATGGAATTAATGTATGCGCTCTGCGTGGGTGTGTTAACGACCTGCGGTATTTTTCTGACTCTTCGAGGTCGAACCTTCCCTGTAGTGATGGGACTGACAATGCTGTCCTATGCTGTAAACCTCTTCCTATTCTCCAGCGGTAGACTGGTTGTTAATGGGGCTGCTATTTTAGGTTCGTCTGAACAATATGCAGATCCTCTGCCTCAAGCATTGGTGTTGACTGCCATCGTGATTGGCTTCGCGATGACTGCGTACGCGGTTATCTTAGCTATGAGGGCTCGTGCGGATTTGGGTAATGACCATGTTGATGGGCGTGAAAAAGCTTTGGATATTGAGAAGAAGGATAAGTCGAAATGATGCAGCACCTTCCGATTTTACCTGTTTTGCTGCCAATGCTAACGGCAGTACTTATGATGCTGCCGCCTTTCTCTACGACGCTAAACCGTCAGAGGTTCATCACTTTTGTTGGTGCAGCAGTTACTTTAATTGTCGCAATTCAGTTACTGATTACGGCGGGTAGCGGTGAAATTACCATTTATCAGTTAGGTAACTGGCAAGCGCCATTCGGTATTGTTCTTGTCGCTGATCGCTTATCTAGTTTGATGATCTTGCTAACCATGGTTCTGGCCTTTGGTGCTTTGCTCTATGGTGCCGCAGGGGATGATCGAACAGGTATGTTCTTCTATCCGCTGTTTATGTTCCAGTTGATGGGGATAAACGGCGCATTCCTTACAGGGGATATCTTTAACCTGTTCGTATTCTTCGAGGTGCTATTGCTTGCTTCTTATGCGTTGGTTGTTCACGGCGGTGGTAAGCAGAAAACGTTGGCGAGCGTACATTATGTAACGCTAAATCTAGTGGGTTCAGCACTATTCCTTTTCGCTCTAGGGATTATGTATGGGGTGCTAGGTACCCTGAATATTGCCGATATGGCAGTGAAAATTCGTACCTTGTCTGGCGAAGATAAATTGCTCGCGCAAATCGGCGGGATGATGCTTTTACTTGTCTTTGGTTTAAAATCTGCGATGTTCCCGCTGCACTTCTGGCTGTCGAGAACCTATTCAAGTGTTAGTGCTCCTGTAGCTGCATTATTCGCGATTATGACCAAGGTAGGGATATACAGTATCTTGCGTATCTTTACTGTAGGTTTTGGTGACTATGCCGGAGAGTTAGCTAATCTTGCTGGTCCTTGGCTATGGCCGATCGCGGTACTTACGCTCGTTATGGGGGCTATAGGCGCTCTAGCAAGTCAGACATTGCGTATGTTGGTTTCTAATCTAGTGATTGTTTCTGTCGGTACACTACTGTGTGCTTTGGCTATCAATACACCTGAATCTGCATCCGCGGCACTTTATTATCTGATCCATTCAACGCTTATTACTGGCGCGATGTTCCTACTTGCTGACGCAATTGCCGAACAGAGGGGTAAAGTTTCAGATCGTTTTGCTCGATCTCGTAGAATGTGTCAGTCGCTTCCGCTTGGAATTGCGTTTGCGTTAGCCGCTATTTCAATGATCGGTTTGCCGCCTTTCTCAGGTTTCTTGGGTAAAGTGATGATACTGCAAACGGCTGTGGAGCCTGCAGAGATGGCGTGGGCGTGGTCTGCTATTTTGCTCGCTAGTTTAATGGGCGTTGTAGCCATGTCCCGAGGCGGTTCTACTTTGTTTTGGCGAGTCAGTGGTGATGCAAACCACTGTGAAAAATTACCAAAAGTGAAGTTTGTTTCTGTTTTCTTCCTGCTAGTTATGTCTCCACTGTTAGTTATTTTTGGTGGCCCCGTAACTGAATTTACACAGGAAACCGCGAACCAAATTTATCAGCAAGCAGAAAATCCTTATATGCTGCTGCCAGCGTCAAATGAGAATGGAGGTTAAGGTATGCGTATGATCTTTCCTATGCCTTGGCAAAGCTTAATTTTATTTGTCGTTTGGCTGTTGCTGAATGAATCGGTAGCACCGGGTCATCTGGTATTAGCTTCTATCTTAGCGATTGGGATTCCTTTGTTGTTAAGAGGAACTCAACTTCACCGGTTAAATATTAACAAGCCGGTTCAAGTGGTCTTATATGCTCTGAAAGTGTTAGGAGATATTGTCTCAGCCAACTTTGAAGTAGCTGTTCAGGTACTTGGTCCTACCAAGCGTTTGAAGCCAGGTTTTTTAGCGATTCCTTTAGATATAGAGGGCGACTTTCCTATCACTGTATTGGCCAGTACGATCTCTTTAACGCCAGGAACAGTGAGTGCTGAAGTATCCATAGATCAAAAATGGTTATATGTGCATGCACTTAACCTTGTAGATGAGGCTGGAACTATAAAAGAGATTAAAGAGCGCTACGAGCAGCCATTGAAGGAGATTTTTGGATGTTAATGTTCTGTCTTATTGCTGCTACAGCCATGGTTGTGATTGCGATGACGCTCAACCTTGTAACCTTGTTTAATGGTCCGGATCAGCCAGATCGCATTTTGGCGTTGGATACTATGTATATTAATAGTATTGCTTTGATCCTTTTGTTTGGCTTGATTATGGGCACATCGCTCTATTTTGAAGCTGCTCTTTTGATTGCAATGTTAGGTTTCGTAAGTACAGCGGCATTGTGTAAATATCTGTTACGTGGCGACATCATTGAGTAGGAATTAAGCATGGGTTTTTATATTGAGCTAATTGGCTCGGCATTGCTGCTAATGGGTGGAGCTTTTGTTCTTTTAGGCTCGATCGGGTTAATGAAAATGCCTGATTTTTATATGCGTTTGCATACACCGACGAAAGCTACAACCTTAGGCATGGGGGCTATTCTGATTGCTTCGATGTTGATCACTTCGTACCGTAATGGTGGCGTGAGTGCTCACGAACTTTTGATTACGATCTTCCTTTTCATTACAGCGCCTGTAAGTGCAATGATGTTGGCTAAAACAGCATTACACCTGCAGGTAAAAATCAATAAAGGCAGCGTAAATGAAGAGTTAGCTGAACCCGCAAAACATCGAGAACCGCCGGGGCAAAGCGAAAAGTCTGAAGGTTAAATTGAATCTGAAAAAGGGGGCATTAAGTGCCCCTTTTTTTGTGTTTAGAAAATTGATTTAAGCATCTCTAATGACTTTGTTTATAAAGGCTTCTGGCACAGCAGTAACGCTACGTTTATCGTAATCGAAAAAAACGACGCCAGTCTTTGCATGAGCCACTTCAACAGCGGTTTTCTTGTTGGTTATCAGATAGAAAAAGTCGAAGCCATACTTATTAATATCAGCTAAGGCGATATCGATCTGAAGTTGGTCGCCATGAAACCCTTCTGCTTTGTATACGATGGCTGAGTCAGTCATGATAAGACCGAGCCCTTCAATATCTAACTCTCCATAATGATAATGGCTGAGGAAGCGAATGCGCGCTTCATGCACGATAGAGAGCATGGCATCGTTACTTAGATGGCCACCGTAATTAATATCACTGATTCGCACAGGTAATTCTGTGGAAAAAATATAGTTGTCAGGCATGTCTAGCTTAATGCGGGCCATATCTAATCCTTAAGTTTTGTAAACTGAGACAGCATCTACCATTCCAGAGGTGAGCTTTTCTAATTCATCGTTTGTCATAATGTAAGGTGGCATCACGTACACTAGTTTGCCGAAGGGTCTTATCCACAAGTCACGCTCTATAAATAACTTTTGAATCTCGGCAGTATTAACAGCTTCTTTCATCTCGATAACGCCAATAGCACCTAAGCTGCGTACCTCATGTACATGATCTAATTCCGCTGCTGGTGCTAAACCTGCTTTTAATCCGGCTTCGATCCGAGTGACATTTGTCTGCCAATCGTTTTTAATCAATAGCTCCAAGCTTTTATTGGCAATAGCACATGCTAGAGGATTGCCCATAAATGTTGGGCCGTGCATAAAGCAGCCAGCACCACCTGCGGAGATGGTTTCGCCGATATGCTTTGTCGTAAGTGTGGCGGCTAATGACATGTATCCGCCGGTAATCGCCTTACCTAGACAAAGAATGTCAGGCTCGATGCCTGCATGTTCGCAAGCGAACAACTTACCGCTTCGACCAAAACCGGTCGCAATTTCGTCGGCTATGAGTAATACATCAAATTCAGTGCACAGTGCGCGTGCTTCTTTCAAATACTGCGGTGAGTAAAAGCGCATGCCGCCTGCACCTTGAACAACAGGTTCTAAGATCAATGCTGCTATTTCTGAATGATGTTGCTCTAGTAAATGGCGTAAAGGAGCGATATCGCTTTCGTCTAGGCTCTGATCAAATTTTGTTTGAGGAGCTGGCGCAAAGAAATGCTGTGGTAGTACACCAGTAAAAATTTCATGCATCCCCGTAACTGGATCACATACAGCCATCGCACCAAAGGTATCACCGTGATAGCCATTTTTAATGGTAAGTAGCTTATGTTTTTCTGGCTTACCGCGGGCGTGTTGATATTGAATGGCCATTTTAAGAGCGACTTCAACGGCAACAGAGCCTGAGTCTGCGATAAACACTTTATCGAGATTGGCAGGAGTCATCTCTACCAGCTTTTGGCAGAGATTGATTGCAGGTTCATGAGTAAGGCCGCCAAACATGACATGCGCCATTTTATCGATCTGTTCATGTGCTGCTTGGTTTAATTCTGGATTGTTATAGCCGTGAATAACTGACCACCACGATGCCATACCATCGATAAGTTCTTTGCCGTTACTTAGCTTTAATTTAACGCCACTAGCCGATTCGACAGGGTAAACCGCTGGAGGGTTGATCATGGATGAGTAGGGGTGCCAAATATGTTGCTGGTCAAAAGAAACCTGCTCAGAAGTGATCATGCTTAGGTGTGCCCTTAATCGAAATTTTTTAATTAGGAGTATTAGAGCCTGCTTAAAATTTTTGATCAAGACAAGTTCTAATTTTATCTCTGAGTGCTTGTTATGTAAGAAAGCTCTAAAATATAAATCTTTTGTAACATGTTAATAAATAAGCGAAAAAACTAATAAAAAATGCGTGATTATGAAAAAAAATTCACTTAATTTAGAACTTGGTGAAACTTTATTCACAAGCTGTAGTCACAAACGCAAGAGCTCGTGACAGGCTCTGAATTTTACAAATAACGCAAGATAATAATTTTTTCAATTTTGGGGTGAATTAAGAATGGCTAATAAAAATACATCTGTAAAACCTATGGTTGCCGCTGTTGGTGCAGCATTTATGACTGGTATGGTTGCGGCGCCTGTTGCGACAGCTGCAGAAAACCCATTTGCTACAACGGACCTATCTTCTGGTTACAGCCAGCAAGTTGCTATGAACGAAGGCAAATGTGGTGAAGGCAAGTGCGGTGGTAAAAAAGCTGAGAAGTCTGAAGGCAAGTGTGGTGAAGGCAAATGCGGCGGTAAAAAAGCTGAGAAGTCTGAAGGCAAATGCGGTGAAGGTAAGTGCGGTGGTGATAAAGCTGCTAAGTCTGAAGGCAAGTGCGGTGAAGGTAAATGTGGCGGTGACAAAGCTGCAAAATCTGAAGGCAAATGTGGTGAAGGCAAGTGCGGTGGTGACAAAGCTGCTAAGTCTGAAGGCAAGTGTGGCGAAGGTAAATGTGGCGGTTCTAAATAATCCCAATAACGCTTTGTAATACTTAATAGAGACCCTGAGCCTTCAGGGTCTTTTGACTTAAAGGCTAGGTGTTTCATGAATAAAGACCGCTATCCTGTTACAGGGGCAGGCTTCGGCTTTCGCCGTTGTATGTCAGAGACATTAAAAGAGATTGATCCAAGTGGGTTTGATTTTCTAGAGATCGCGCCGGAAAACTGGATGGGGCTTGGTGGGCGTTTCGGTAAAGCGTTTAAACAATATACTGAAAAACACCCTTTTATGGCTCATGGTCTATCTCTATCTATCGGTAGCCCTTCCCCTTTAGATATGGATTTTTTGACTCGCCTTAAAGCCTTTCTTAAAGAACACAATATTCGCGGGTACTCTGAGCATCTGAGCTACTGTTCTGATGATGGTCATCTTTATGATTTGATGCCGATTCCTTTTACTGCGGAAGCGGTGAAATACGTAGCAGAGCGGATTCGTCAGGTTCAAGATGTGCTTGAGCAAAGAATTGCGATGGAAAACGTCTCGTACTATGCAGCGCCTGGTGCTGAGATGACAGAGCAAGAGTTCTTGTTGGCTGTATTGGAAGAAGCGGACTGCGATCTGTTACTCGATGTTAATAACATCTATGTAAACAGTATCAACCATGGCTATGATGCTGAGGCGTTCTTGAGGGCAATGCCTGCAGAACGGATTATGTATCTTCATATCGCAGGTCATTACAACGAGGCTGAAGACCTTATCGTTGATACGCATGGAGCGCCTGTTGTTGATCCAGTTTGGTCTTTGTTGGAATCCACATATGACCAATTTGGTTTAGTGCCGACGTTATTAGAGCGTGACTTTAATATTCCGCCGCTGCCTGAGCTATTAGCGGAGGTGGATCAGGTTCGTTCCTATCAAAATAAATGGAAGATGCGCCATGCACAAACCGTTGCCTGAAATGCCTAAGTTCCAGCAGCTACAATACGAGTTTGCTGCACATATTCGGAATCCCGATGAGAATGATGGTCCTGATGGTATCGAAGACCGTCGCATGGGTATTTACCGAGACCTCTTCTTCAATAATGTTGAAGGTTTTTTGTCTGGTAATTTCCCGGTTTTAAAACAGATCAGTTCGAAAGAGTATTGGACTAAGTTGGCGCGCGGTTTTTTTGATAAACATCGTTGTCAGACGCCTTATTTCCTTGAAATTGGTCAGGAGTTTATTGCTTACGTTCAAAATGAACGAGAACCGCAAGAAAATGATCCTGCGTTTTTATTAGAGCTGATTCATTATGAATGGGTTGAACTCGCATTAGATGCGTCAGAGATAGAGCTACCTTTGCAAAATGTTGATGTTAATGGCGATCTGTTAACGCAACATCCCGTGCAATCGCCTTTGGCTTGGCTTCTCTCTTATCAGTATCCGGTACATTGTGTGCGTCCAGATTATCAGCCGACAGAACCATCAGACACACCAACTTTCTTGATTGCTTACCGTAATCGCGAAGATGAAGTGCAGTTTATGGAAGTTAATTCAGTGACTGGACGGTTGTTGTACCTCTTATCTGAAGATGAATCGCTCCCGGGGGAGCAGGCGTTACAGCAGATCGCGAGTGAGATGCAGCACCCTGATCCATCCCAAGTGGTTTCAGGTGGTTTAAGTACACTGGAACATCTGCGTTCTAAGGGCATAGTGTTAGGAACAAGAGTTTAGTTACCACTCATTGGATAACGGGTGAAGTTATGTCGAATCCTATGGTTAGTTTTGTTAGTCGTTTACAAGATATCTTAGATAATACGAAGTGTGCAGATGGTCTAGCGCCTTTGTTGTTGAGATTGTATCTCGCGCCTGTGTTTTTACAGGCGGGCTGGAATAAATATATTGGTTTCGAAAACACCGTTGAGTGGTTTGGAAACAAAGAGTGGGGTCTAGGCTTGCCTTTTCCTGAACTTTTGGCTGCGATGGCAACCGGTACTGAATTAATTGGCGGTGTGTTGCTACTGATTGGTTTTGCTGTGCGCTGGATTAGTATTCCTTTGATGGTCACTATGCTAGTGGCTGCATTTGCGGTGCATTGGGAAAACGGTTGGTTAGCTATCTCTGATGGTGGTAGTTGGTTGGCTAATGACAGAGTCATGGAGGCTCAAGAGCGTTTGGCTGCGGCTAAGAGTTTGCTACAGGAGCATGGACACTACGATTGGCTAACGGGGCGTGGATCTGTTGTTATTTTAAATAATGGGATAGAGTTTGCTATCACCTATTTCGTGATGTTGTTCAGTTTGTTCTTTACTGGTGCTGGACGATTCGTGAGTGTGGATTATTGGATTCGCCGCTGCTGTAAACAAGATTAGAGTTTAGATATAAAAAAGGCCTCGATTTAGAGGCCTTTTTTATTGGGGATAAATATCGATTAACGAGGTTGTGTTGGGTTAACGATTAGAGATACAAAAGCGTCGTTATACCAATGAGATGCACTAATGAGATCGGTAAAAGATTCAGACTCAAAAACGCGCTCTAAATAACATTCAAACAGTGCGCTGGATTCTTCGATCATTTGTTCAGCTTGTGCAAAAGTAAAGTTCATATACACCTCAATCGTTAACCTGACTCCTTCAGACTTCCATCCCAAATAAAAACCCGAGCATTTTAATCGGGTTTTATACTTTAGTCAAAGTTTTGTTTAATTATTGATCAGGTATTTGGTTATAAGCTTTTGTTAGTTTGGTTATCGGATGAAGGCGTTTGCGACCCTACGGAATCTTTTATTTCATCTAGCATATCGTTTAGCAAAGGCGCGCATTCATTGCCCGCGTCTAAAGCATTGTCGATAACCTGGCCGACTGTGGGAGATTCCTTTTGATTCAGCGCTTGTTGATCATCCATACATTGCATGTAGTTCTTCAGATAGATAGAACTCGTCTTTCCCGTACTTTCCAGTTGCTCGATACTCTCGGGCAGTGTGAGTAACCAATCAGGAATGTTTTCTAAATGTTCATTTGCTTGTGCAGATGCCGATAAAGTGACTAGTGCAGTGCAGATCAATGCGCGTAAATACAGCATATAAGCCTCCAAAAGCTATAGGCGTATATTAAATAGTTTAGCCTGAAGAAGAGCTGAATCAGTCTCGCTATCGTTGAGGCGGATGCTATTCGACCGTGATTGAATCAACCGTTATTTCTTGATCTGTGATTCTAAAGCGAACGTTAAGATCGTGTAACTTTATTCCGTAACTTTTTTCGGCATCATTCTTTTTATAAGCCGGACGCGGATCACATTGCAGAAGTTCGCTGAGTTGCTGTTTTAACGGTTGTTGTAACCGGATTTCACTGGCTGAAATTTCTTGTTGGGCTTGTTCCGAGAATACAACCGGTTGAGCTAGAAGGGTGATTTCATCTGCCATTGGGTATTCAGCATCAGAGATAATGTCTGAGTAAGGCAGGTATGGCTTTATATCGATCACAGGGGTGCCGTCTAATAGGTCTGCACCACTAATCACTAGTTCAATACCGTTAGATGTTTTTTCGATGCTAACTAAACGTACAGGAGACAACCCGATAGGATTGGGGCGAAAAGGAGAGCGTGTAGCGAATACCCCAAGTCTTTTATTGCCGCCTAAGCGAGGAGGACGGACTGTAGGTTTCCAGCCTTTATCAATGCACTCGCTAAATAGGAAAACGAGCCAGATATGGCTGCAGTTTTCCAAGCCCCTAACAATCTCATCACTTGAAAACTCTTCTAAGATCTCAACACGAGCTGTTACGCTTTTCGCTAAATTGGGCTGCCTAGGGATGCCAAATTTTTCTTTATAAGGGCTTCGAATGACGGCGATTGGAGCTATGGAGTAAGTACTTGGCATAAGTGATGTCGCAAATTAGTTGTCACTAGTCTTGAACTCAGGTTTGTACTCTTTATTTTCCTTTAATGCCACTACTCTTATTTTTTATTCTTTCGTTCAAATGCTATCTATCTGTTCGAGCTAAAGCCAATCCATAGACTTGCTCGGCGCCGGCATTGAGTAACGCGAGGCTCGCTGCTTCGAAAGTCGCCCCTGTAGTCATTACATCATCAATTAACAATATTCGCTTATGTGTGATCGGCTTGCATTTGAAAGCGCCTTTTTGATTTTTAAGACGTTCTTTACGGGATAGAGAGTGTTGTGGTGGCGTGCTTTTTATTTTAATGAGTGAGTTACGGTCTGAGGGAATACCACTGTATTGGCTGATCCGGTCGCAGAGGAGTGTAGCTTGATTATAGCCACGTTTTATAAAGCTAACTCTATGCATGGGGATAGGCATCAAGCAATCGACAGGTTGCTGGGTGGTTAAATGGTCAGTCATCAGTCGGGCTATATGGCTTATAAACTGAGTATTACGATTGAATTTAATGCCGCTAATGAGTTGGTTAATAGGAAATTGATAGTGGAAAAGTGCCTGGGCTTGCTTAAAGGCCGGTTGCTTCTTTTGGCATTGACCGCAAATTAAGTTGTCTTGATCGCTAGGGAGGGGAAGGGCACAGACTTTGCAGCAGTGCTCTAACCAAGGCAGGTCTTGCAAGCAGCTAGAGCAGATATTGCTTTTAGAGGGTGTATCAAGCTTGAGCTGGCATAAAATACATAGATTAAAAAGTAGGCTGTAGTCCACTGTCTGTTTTTTCATTGGTTGACAGTTCCTTCTGTCAGGATAAAATTGTCGCTTTATTTTGGTACGTTTTATCGTGGTGCAAGGCTTCCTGCCTGTATCGCTATTTTCTCGGGAGAAGAAGCAAGATGCAACAACTAGGTGCAATTCGTCATGACTGGACAGAAGCAGAGGTAAAAGCTCTGTTTGAACTGCCTTTTAATGATCTGATGTTTAAAGCGCAAACAGTGCATCGCGAAAACTTCGACCCGAATGAAGTTCAGGTTAGTACGCTGCTTTCTATTAAAACAGGTGCGTGTCCAGAAGATTGTAAGTACTGCCCGCAGAGTGGTCATTACAATACTGGTCTGGAAAAAGAGCGCTTGATGCAAGTTGAAAAAGTATTGGAGAAAGCTCGTAAAGCCAAAGAGACAGGTTCAACCCGTTTCTGTATGGGCGCGGCTTGGAAGCACCCAGCAGATAAAGATATGCCTTATGTAATCGAAATGGTTCAAAAGGTCAAAGAGATGGGGTTAGAGACCTGCATGACTTTGGGCATGTTGGATGAAGGCAAAGCTCAACAGCTTGCGGATGCGGGTTTGGATTATTACAACCATAACTTGGATACTTCTCCTGAGTTTTACGACAAAATTATCACG
This sequence comes from Neptuniibacter sp. QD72_48, assembly GCF_047778065.1. GTDB lineage: Bacteria > Pseudomonadota > Gammaproteobacteria > Pseudomonadales > Balneatricaceae > Neptuniibacter. Next base: position 719,364 of record NZ_CP180547.1, read on the forward strand.
ACCCGTACTTACCAGGATCGTTTAGACACGCTACAGAATGTTCGTGATTCCGGTATGAAGATTTGTAGTGGTGGTATTTTAGGCATGGGCGAAACGGCCAAGGATCGCTACGGTTTATTGATGCAACTAGCGAATATGCCAGTGCAACCTGAAAGTGTACCAATCAACATGCTGGTTAAAGTATCGGGTACTCCGCTAGAAAATGTTGAAGATTTAGATCATATCGATTTTATTCGTATGATTGCTGTGGCGCGTATCATGATGCCTAAATCCCATGTTCGTTTGTCCGCTGGTCGTGAAAAAATGAGCGATGAAATGCAGGCGATGACATTCTTTGCTGGCGCCAACTCTATTTTCTATGGAGAGTGTCTACTAACGACACCAAATCCAGAAACACATCGCGATGTTCAATTATTTAAGAAGTTGGGTATCAATATGGAGCAACGTATCTCTGATACGGATGAAACCCAAGAAGCTGCATTAATGAATGACCTGCAGAAACAGCAGGACAGCACTCACTTCTACGAAGCTTAATGGCTTACAGGAGGTAGTGAAGACTACCTCCTACTCTATACCCCTTAGAGATTTACTATGTCTTTTGACTCCTTGTCTGAAGAACTGCAGCAGCGAAAGCAGCAGTCTCTTTATCGTCAGCGCCGTACTTTAGAAACACCACAGCAACCAATGGTGAGCGTGGATGGGCGCGAGTATCTTGCCTTCTGCTCAAATGATTATTTGGGATTGGCTAATCACCCTGACGTTATCCACAGCTTTCAAAAAGCAGCAGATAAATTTGGTGTTGGTGGCGGTGCTTCGCACTTAGTGAATGGGCATAGCCAAGCTCACCATGAGCTTGAAGAGGCGCTTGCCGAATTTACAGGCAGACCCAGAGCGCTGCTTTTCTCAACCGGGTATATGGCGAATATTGGTGCCGTAAATGCTTTATTGGATAAGCAAGATGCGGTATTTCAGGATCGCTTAAATCATGCCTCTTTATTGGATGCTGGTTTGCTGTGCGGCGCGCGTTTTCAACGTTACTTGCATAACGACTCCGAGAGCCTAAATACACGTCTGAGCAGATCAGAGGCACGACGTAAGTTAGTGGTTACTGATGGTGTATTTAGCATGGACGGCGATGTGGCTGATCTGCCTTCACTCGCTTCAGTGTGTCGTGATCATAATGCTTGGTTAATGGTTGATGATGCGCATGGCTTTGGTTGTTTAGGTAGGCAAGGTGGTGGCTGTGCGGAATATTTTGCTATGGGGTCGAATTCACCGGAAGTGCTGGTGGGTACCTTAGGTAAAGGTTTTGGTACTGCGGGTGCATTTGTAGCCGGTTCTGAAGAGCTCATCGAGACCTTAATTCAACACGCTAGAACCTATATCTACACTACAAGCATGCCGCCAGCAGTGGCTGCTGCTACCTTAACGAGTTTGCGTATATTGCGTGAAGAAAACTGGCGTAGAGAAAAGCTCGAAGCGTTGATCCAACAATTCAGAAAAGGTTGTGATGATTTAGGTTTGGATCTAATGGACTCTCCAACGCCGATACAGCCAATTGTAATTGGCGAATCAGATAAAGCGATCCAGATTAGTCAGGGGCTTGAGCGAGAAGGCATATTCATCAGTGCGATTCGTCCGCCAACCGTTCCGCAAGGCAGCGCACGATTAAGAGTGACCTTAAGTGCCGCGCATACAGAAGCGCAAGTTGAGCGCTTATTAGGCACTTTAGAAAAAGTTATTAAAGAGCAGGCGTAGATGAGCCAAGTAAAGCTTTATAAAGAGTACCGCGAGAACCCAGGCAAGCCTGAACTAGTTCTATTACATGGCTGGGGGATGACAGGGCAGGTATGGGGCCCATTTGCTGATCAATTGGCAGAGTATTTTAGCCTGACGATTATCGATCTACCGGGTTTGGGGCGATCTCAGGAGTTTCCTACCCCTTATACGCTTGATGCGGTATTGGATCTGCTAGTGGAGCAGGTGCCTGAATCGGCAATCTGGCTAGGTTGGTCCATGGGTGGGCAGATCGCCGTTGCTTTTGCAGATCGTTTCCCTGCGCGTGTGGAGAAGTTGATTACTATTGCTTCTAACCCTTGCTTTGTTCAGCGCGATGATTGGCCATCGGCTATGGATGAAGCAACGCACCAAGCTTTCGAAGTATCGCTTGCTCAGAATCAGAAAAAGACCTTAACCCGTTTTGTTATGCTGCAAACACAAGGAGCGGAAGCGGGTCGAGATATTCTGAAGACACTTAAAGTGATCCTATCGGATGTGGAGCACACGGCAGCTGACGAGAGCTTAGCTTTATTGCGCTTAGATCAGCGTCCAGAGTTAAAGAATCTAGCTGTACCGGTGTTACACCTATTTGGTGAAGTCGATCACCTTGTTCCAAATTCAGCAGCAGAAGCTAGTCAGAGTATAAGTGGTGGTGAAGTGGTGACTTATGCCGGTGCGGGCCACTTACCTTTCCTTTCCCATCAAGCTGACGTGGTCGCTGATATTCTTGGTTTTGTTCAAGGGGATCAATCATAGTGGATCTGTTGATTGATAAGCGCCGTGTAGCGGATTCATTTAGCAAAGCTGCTCAGACCTACGACAGTGTTGCTGACTTGCAAAGAGAGGTTGGACAGGAGCTATTGGCTTATCTCCCTAAGCAATCTGTATCCACCATGATGGATTTAGGTTGTGGTACGGGCTACTTTACCCCTAAGCTCAAGCATGCCTACCCAGATTCAACTTTACTCAATCTAGATCTTGCCTTGGGGATGTTGCAGTTCTCCCGCGCGCAGCGCTGTGAAGATCAAACTCATTGGATCTGTGCTGATGCTGAGGCTTTGCCGATTGCTGATCAGCAGTTAGATCTGATCTTTTCAAGTTTAGCGATACAGTGGTGTGAAGATGTAGAGGGTTTGTTCTCAGAGATAAACCGTGTGTTAAAGCCGGGTGGCCGCTTTGTCGTTGCTACGCTGGGGCCCGATACACTTAAAGAGCTTCGTCAGGCTTGGTCGCATGCGGATAGCTTTACCCATGTGAATCAGTTTATGCCAGTGGAGCAGTTAAAGGCTGCTCTGCCGGAATCGCTTTGCTGTCAAACGTTAGAGCAACAGAATAAGGTTTTACGTTATTCACAGTTAAAGCAGCTAACAGATGAGCTTAAAAGGCTTGGGGCGCACAATATGAACGCAGGTCAGCAACAAGGTCTGACTGGGCGAGAGCGGGTGCGCCGTTTTAAAGAAGGTTATGAGCAGCAACGTTTGAATGATGGGGCTTTGCCGGCGACCTATCAGGTTATATATGCTGTATTTGAAAAAGAAGTTTAGGAGTTAGGTTGTGGGTAAGCGAAGTTTCTTTGTTGCAGGTACAGATACCGATGCTGGAAAAACCGTGGTTTCTACGGGGCTGATTGAGGCCGCTAATCAGCATGATCTAAGAACGATCGGTTTGAAGCCCATTGCCGCAGGTTGTGAAGAAACAGAGGACGGCTTGCGTAATTCTGATGCGCTTGCTCTGCAAGAGGCAGCATCCGTTGCTATGTCGTATGAGCAAGTAAACCCTTTTGCATTTAAACCTCCTATTGCACCGCATATTGCTGCAATGAAAGAAAATCGTGTATTAAGCGCTGATCGTATTGCTGCGATGTGCAAAGGCGCTTTAATGCAGCCTGCTGATTTTGTGATTATTGAAGGCGCGGGTGGTTGGCGAGTGCCACTAAGTTTTCGTGAAACTATGGCTAATATCCCTAAGCTTTTAAATGTGCCAGTGATCATGGTAGTGGGTATGAAGCTTGGTTGTATTAATCATGCTTTGTTGACTGCCGAAAGTATCTCCCGCGATGGTCTGCAGCTAGCTGGATGGATTGCTAACCGTGTTGATCCAGAGATGGATTGTTACGGAGAAAATGTTGAAACTATCGCAAATATGCTGCGCGCACCTCTACTTGGCGAAGTGCCATATCTAGATGAACCTTCTGCAAAAAATGTTGCCCAATATATTGATCTCGATTTATTGTTGAATAATTAACATGATCAAAAAATGAACATCTCCTCTCGATGTTCTATAATTACTGTTGCCATAGCTGTGTTTAAAAAATATAGAGGTGGTGGCTATGAATGTAACCAATGCTTTGCAGACAGGTTTGGTCGGTATTAATCGTGGTTTGGACAACGCGCCGCGAGCTGCTAGTGATGTCACTGGTTCGGGTAAGCCTGATCAACCTGAAGAAGCTACAGGCCGTGATCAAAACCAAGCGGTACTAGAATCAGCAGCAGGAACTGATGTAGAAGCTGCTGCGACAAAAGTTGTCAGTCAATTGGAAGAACCAGGCGAGCCTGGCGCGATTATTAATGTGCGTGTGTAAATGTGCATTAACTAATAAATGGATGTGGTGAACAAGGTGAAAGCAGAGATTGCTTTGCACATAATCAACAGAGGGGTATAGCTGATGCAGATATTCAATGCAGCTAATTCCCAGGCACTGAATGCTAGTGCTATACCGCAAGAACTTCGCTCGAGTGAAGCGAGGAAGGTGCTTGCGACTGTTGAAAATGTGGCGCCTGAGCAGGAGCTACAATCCAGTCGAGGTTTGGTTAACCGAGATCGTGTGACCCTTTCTGCTGAAGCAGCAGAACTATCCCGTCTTGCTAGCACAACGTCCACCGAACTAGAACGTGAAGATGGTGAACTTATTGGCTTGGAATCTGATGATGCCGAGCTAGTAGGGTTGGAGTCTTCATCATCGACTTCTGCTCCAGCATCCTTAGGCGTTTCTAAATCTGAACAGGCGCAAGAGCAGCAGGAGCTTGAAATAACTCGAGAGCTTGCTAAGCGTGACCGTGAAGTCAGAGCTCATGAACAAGCGCACGCTTCCATCGGTGGGCAATATACCTCTGCGCCGAGCTATACCTATGAGCGTGGGCCTGATGGTCGCCTTTATGCTGTTGCCGGTGAAGTCAAAATAGATACATCTCCAGTGCCGAATGATCCGCAGGCGACTTTAGAGAAAGCTGAAATTATCCAGAGGGCGGCTCTAGGTGTTGCAGAGCCATCTGCAGCCGATCGTGCTGCAGCAGCTGATGCTCGAGCTATGGCGGCTGAAGCGCGCGCTGAGATCCTGCAGCAAGAGGAAGATGTAAAAGCTGAAGAGGCGAGTGCTGCTGAAGAGTCAGAATCGGAAGATGAGGATGATTCTCCAACTGCAGGTGAGCGTTTGCAGGAATTTAGAGATCAGCAACAGGCTCGTTCTGATGGTGCTGCTGAGGCTCTAAATGACTTTAATGAACGCATGAAAGATATCAATAAAGAGCTTGCACAGATCAACAAGAAACTAGTTGATGCCGGTGTCTTCCAAAAGCTTTTCCCTGAAGGCTCTCTACTTGATCAGCAAGTATAAGCTGGTCAATCCTTTCCTACTGTATATAATCCAAGATGAGCTGTGTGAATTCAGCTGGTTTTTCCGCGTGTGGCCAATGGCCAGCATTTTGGATGATTTTGTAATCTGCTTTAGGGAATAGCCCTAAAACCGCATCGCGATATTTGGGTAGTAGATAATCCGATTTAGCGCCCTTAATAAATAAAACTGGATTTGTATAGGGGTTACCTTGAGGGGCTGCGCTGATATTGGAGTATTGGTTATGCAATGCGTCTAAGTTCATTCGCCATGCAAATTTCTTATCTTCAGTGCGGTAGAGATTCTTCAGCAGGAATGCTCTAACACCCAATTCATCGACATAAGCTGAAAGTTGTTTATCAGCATCGCCACGGGATTTAAGGGATGTTAGGTCGACTGAAAATAGTCCTTTGAATACATCGTCATGATGGGGTGTATATTCCACTGGGGCTATATCAACAATAACCAGCTTTGCTATGAGTTCTGGATGAGTAATAGCAAATTGCATTGCTGCTTTACCGCCCATTGAGTGGCCGATAATGTTGGCTTTGTTTAGCTTTAGATCTTGCATCAGTTCAGCGATATCACTAGCCATAAGTTCGTAGTCGATCTCCGCCGAGTGTGGAGAGCGGCCGTGATTTCTCATGTCGGCAGCGATCACTTGAAAGTGCTCTGACAGAACTTTGATTTGAGCGCCCCAGTTTTCAAGGGTGCCAAACAGGCCATGCAAAATAATTAAAGGTTCACCTTCGCCGTGAATCTGATAGTGCAGTTTCATTATCTATTACTCAAAATAAAGGCGGCGCTGATAAGTCAGGGCCGCCTTGGGTATTAACTTACTTAGATATTACAGAATATCTAGTAGCTCTACGTCAAATACAAGCGCAGAGTATGGAGGGATGCCACCTGGAGAACCTTGCTCACCGTAAGCTAGGTTGTAAGGGATAAATAGCTTCCATTTAGCGCCTTTGTTCATTAGCTGAAGAGCTTCAGTCCAGCCAGCGATTACGCCGCCAACAGGGAATTCTGCTGGTTGACCGCGATCGTAAGAACTGTCGAATACTTTACCGTCAGTGAAAGTACCGTGGTAGTGAGTACGAACAGTAGACTCGCGAGAAGGTTTGTCGCCTTCTTCACCTGCTTCGATGATTTCGTACTGTAGGCCTGATTCAAGAACAACAACGCCTTCACGTTTAGCGTTTTCAGCTAGGAACTCTTCACCTGCCGCAGCTGCTTCTTTAGCTTGTGCTTCTTGAGCTGCACGAAGACGTTCGTTGATTACGTTGAACGCTTCTTGGATCTCTTGAACTTCTACGCGCATTGCTTCGCCGTTGAAAGAATCAGCGATACCTGCGGAGATCGCATTTAGATCCATGCCTTCGAATGGCTGTTGTGCTAGCTGGTCGCCCATTTGACGGCCGATACCGTAGCTTGCTTTCTGTTCTAGTGTTTCAAATTGAAGATCAGACATTTATTGAGTCTCGTTGAGTCAAAAAAAGCGAGCAATCTCGCAGCTCGCTATAGAAAATTATTTGCTTAAAAACAATATGGGGTCGACGCGTGTGTTATTCAAGCTTACACCCCAATGAAGATGTGGTCCCGTGGAGCGGCCTGTTGATCCTATCTCCCCAAGCTTGTCACCTGTTTGGAGTACGTCCCCGATTTTTACATCAATTTTACTCATATGGCAGTACATCGTTGTCATGCCGTAACCATGATCAACAATGACTGTTTTGCCATTAAAGAAGTAGTGTCCAGTGTCTACAACGGTGCCTGCAGATGGCGCGGTAATTGGTGTGCCTTTAGGTGCCGCAATATCTAATCCGCTGTGAGGGTTGCGAGGCTGCTTGTTATAAAAACGTTTTAAGCCAAATGGGCTGCTATAAGGACCTTTAGCCGGAATAACAAACCGAGTCGGTAATTGCTCAGGTTCACTCCAATGTTTGTAAGCTGCGACCATTTTAGCTTTTTCGCGGCGCCAGCGTTTTACATCTTCAGGATCAGGTTCTACGTGACGTTTGTTTTTGATGGTTAGATACTGAGCTTTGTATTCTTTGTCCTCAACCTGAAAGTAATACGAGGTTCCGTCAGCTTTTAAGTGTTGTTTCTTGTCTGGTTTGGCGCTTAATGGGATGCCTGCAACAGCGATCCATTTGCTAGTATCCGCGTATGCAGTATCTGTTGATGGTAACACCATAACGCGATTTCCCTTATACCAAGCGGATGGCGCGATAGCTGATGTAAGGCCTTCAAGCGGTAAAATGGCAACGCCGCCAGGTACACGGCTTTCGGTTGGAAGTTCTAGAGCTTGTGCATTGATGCTGAAAGCGCATAAGCCTGTAAAGAGTAGAAGTGATTTGGTGAATGCTTTTCTGATCATATTAATGTTCCGTTATGACTTCATCTACGCTGCAGTGAAGTTGTCCTTTGTGTAAGTGAACTTCTATTTTTTGTCCGCTGACAACATCAGAGGCTGATTGAATAACTTTTTTGTCACTATCTTTGGTGATGGAGTAGCCTCGCTCTAGCGTAGCAAGTGGGCTAACAGTTTGTAACTGGCTCGCCAGCGAAGAAAGTTTTAATTGCTGACTTTTTAAACTTGATTGGCATGCCTGCTTAAGGCGTTGATGCAGCGAGTGAAGCTGTTCTTCCCTGCGTAGCAACAGCTGTTCAGGTGACTGAGCCTTTAAACGCCCTTCCAATTGCTGATATTTGATCTGCTTTTGCGCGAGGATGCGTCTGATTTGATTGTTCAGTTTTAGCTCTACATGATCCAAGCGTTGAGCTTGTTCTTTTAAAATCTGGCCAGGATGACGTAATCGACTCTGTAAATTCGAAAGTTGCTGCTTGGCGGTAAAAAGCTGTTGCTTCTGTTGGCGCTTAAGTCGAAGGCTGAGCTGATTTAAGCGTAGTTGTAGCTCTTGTTGGTCTGGGCTGACTAATTCTGCAGCAGCGGAGGGGGTAGCTGCGCGGATATCGGCTATAAAGTCTGTAATGACCACATCAACTTCATGTCCTACTGCGCTGATAGTGGGTATTTCACAGTCAAATAAGGTGCGAGCAACTTGTTCGTTGTTGAAAGCTTGCAGATCTTCAAGTGAGCCTCCGCCGCGCCCCACGACGAGAACGTCACAAACTTGGTGCGCTTCAGCCAAAATTATCGCTTTGCAGATTTGTTGCGGGGCATCTTCGCCTTGTACGGCTGTCGGATAAATAGTGACGGGCAAGCCAGGGAAGCGTCTTTTTAGTACCGTTAAAATATCGTGTACTGCCGCACCTGTAGGTGAGGTAACGATGCCAATATGATTGGGGTGTTCCGGAAGCGCTTGTTTTTGTTTGCTGTCAAATAAACCCTCTTTCAAGAGTTTGTTCTTCAACTCTTCAAAAGCAACTTGAAGTTGGCCGCTGCCAGCGGGTTCTAGAAAGTCGCAGATTAATTGATAGTCGCCGCGGCCTTCATACAAGCTAACTTTAGCACGGACAATAACTTTGTCCCCTTGTTTGGGTTGCTTGCTTAACACTTGGTTGCGGTTCTTAAACATGGCGCAGCGTACTTGGGCTTTGTCATCTTTAAGAGTGAAATACCAATGGCCAGAACTAGGGCGAACAAAGTTAGAGATCTCGCCTTCTACTTGAATGGTAAGAAATGATCGTTCAAGCAAAGTGCGTGCTTGTCTATTTAGTTCGGAGACACTGAGCGCATGGGATTGAGTGCCAGATTTAAAGCTATTTGAGTTCTGCATGGCCCTCATATTAAACGATCTAATCGAGTTACTGCATCCGAAAGCAAAAAAAATGAAAACTAGGCCGTAATTACCCTGTAATTTACAAGTTTTAGATTGAGACAAAAGGCTAATTTCTGTATAATTTCCCGTTTAAATTTTACTTACTACACAGGCTGGCAAAGAATGTTGCGAATTGCTGAGGAAGCACTCACTTTTGACGATGTGTTGCTGGTTCCGGGCTACTCTGAAGTACTGCCAAAGGACGTTTCACTGAAAACTCAACTGACTAAAGGTATTCAGCTGAATATTCCTTTGGTCTCTGCTGCTATGGATACCGTGACTGAATCCGGTCTGGCTATAGCTATGGCGCAGGAAGGCGGTATCGGGATCATCCATAAGAACCTGACAATTGAGCAGCAAGCTGCTGAAGTTCGTCGCGTTAAAAAATATGAAGCAGGTGTTGTAAGTGACCCTGTAACTTGCAGCTCTACTATGACTGTAGGTGAACTACGTCAGCTGTCTACTGAAGTTGGTTTCTCCGGCTTCCCTGTAGTTGATGGCGACGATCTGGTTGGTATTGTGACTGACCGTGATTTCCGTTTTGAACGTAAGCTGGATGCGACTGTTGCTTCTATCATGACGCCAAAAGAGCGTTTGGTAACAGTGAAAGAGGGTGTGGACCCTGATGAAGTTCGCAATCTGCTTCGTAAGCACCGTATTGAAAAAATCCTAGTTGTTGATGATGCCTTCAAACTACAAGGCATGATGACAGTTAAGGATATGAATAAGGCTCAGTCTCATCCTAATGCTGCTAAAGATGCTAAAGGTCGTTTGATCGTTGGTGCTGCAGTAGGTACTGGCCCTGAAACACCTGATCGTGTAACCGCACTTGTAGAAGCTGGCGTTGACGTAGTTATTGTTGATACTGCACACGGCCACTCTAAAGGTGTTATTGATCGCGTTGCTTGGGTTAAACAGACTTACCCACAGGTCCAAGTGATTGGCGGTAACATTGCTACTGCTGAAGCGGCAATTGCGCTAGCTGATGCAGGTGCTGATGGTGTTAAAGTTGGTATCGGCCCTGGTTCTATCTGTACTACACGTATCGTTGCAGGTGTTGGCGTGCCTCAGATCAGTGCTGTAGCTAATGTTGCTACTGCTATGGCTGAACGTGGTGTTCCTGTCATCGCTGATGGTGGTGTACGTTTCTCTGGTGACCTAGCTAAAGCCATTGTTGCGGGTGCATCTGCGATCATGGTTGGTTCTATGCTAGCGGGTACTGATGAAGCGCCAGGTGAAGTTGAACTATTCCAAGGTCGAGCATTCAAGTCTTACCGCGGCATGGGTTCTCTAGGTGCTATGGGTCAATCTTCAGGTTCTTCTGACCGTTACTTCCAAGATGCTTCTAAAGGCGTTGAGAAGTTGGTGCCAGAAGGTATTGAGGGTCGTGTACCTTGTAAAGGTCCAATGGGCGGCGTAGTTCACCAGTTAGTAGGTGGCTTGCGTGCAGCGATGGGCTACACCGGTAGTGGCGATATTCAAACTATGCGTACAGTTCCACAGTTTGTACGTATCACTAACGCGGGTATGAGCGAAAGTCATGTTCACGATGTGAGCATCACTAAAGAAGCGCCAAACTACCGCGTAAGCTAAGTAAATAAACTCTGAAAAGAGGGGTGGATAGAATCCGCCCCCTTTTTTTTTTGCGGCGACGCTAATGTCGCAAAGTGAAGAGATTGAAAGTTATGACCAAAGATATTCACGCTCAACGAATTCTGATTCTAGATTTTGGTTCTCAGTACACGCAGTTAATTGCACGTCGTGTACGTGAAATCGGTGTTTACTGTGAAATTCACGCTTGGGATATGTCTGAAGACGATATCCGTGAGTTTGCACCTAAAGGTATCATCCTTGCAGGTGGACCAGAGTCTGTTACTGAAGGTGATTCACCTCGTGCACCAGAGGTTGTATTTAACCTAGATGTGCCTGTGTTGGGTATCTGCTACGGCATGCAGACTATGGCTGCTCAGATGGGCGGTGAAGTTTCTACATCCGATAAGCGTGAATTTGGTTATGCTCAGGTTCGTTTGGAAAGTAGCCCAAGCCGACTGCTTGAGGGTATTGAAGATCACGTTGCAAACAACGGTGCTCTATCTCTAGATGTATGGATGAGTCATGGCGATAAAGTTACTACGCTGCCAGAAGGCTTTGCAGTAATTGCATCGACTGAGTCTGCTCCGATTGCTGCAATGTGCAATCCTGAGAAACAGTTCTTTGGTGTCCAGTTCCACCCTGAGGTGACTCACACTAAACAGGGCGGTCGTATTCTTGAGCGCTTTGTTGTTGAGATTTGTGGTACAGAAGCGTTATGGAACTCTGCAAACATCATTGCTGATCAGATTGAAAAAGTACGCGCACAGGTAGGTGATCAGAAGGTTCTTCTAGGTCTATCCGGTGGTGTTGATTCTTCTGTTGTAGCGGCATTGCTTCATAAGGCTATTGGCGATCAGCTGACCTGTGTGTTTGTTGATAACGGTCTTCTGCGTAAGCAGGAAGGCGATCAAGTAATGGACATGTTTGCTAAGAACATGGGCGTAAAAGTCATTCGTTCTGATGCGGAAGATTTATTCCTAGGTCGTTTGGAAGGTGAAAACGACCCTGAGAAGAAGCGTAAGATTATCGGTAATACTTTTATTGAAGTATTTGATGATGAAGCGACTAAGCTAACTGACGTTAACTTCCTAGCGCAGGGTACGATCTATCCAGACGTAATTGAGTCTGCTGCTGCGAAGACAGGTAAGGCACATGTTATTAAGTCTCACCACAATGTGGGTGGTCTGCCTGAAGATATGCAGTTTGAGCTAGTTGAGCCGCTACGTGAGCTGTTTAAGGACGAAGTGCGTAAGCTTGGTCTTGAGCTGGGTCTTCCATACGATATGGTTTACCGTCACCCGTTCCCAGGCCCTGGTTTAGGCGTGCGTATTCTGGGTGAAGTTAAGAAAGAATATGCAGATATCTTGCGTGAAGCGGATGCGATCTTCATTGAGGAGCTGCATAAAGCTGATTGGTACCACAAGACAAGTCAGGCATTTGCGGTATTCCTACCGGTTAAATCTGTAGGTGTTGTAGGTGATGGTCGTCGTTACGAATACGTTATTGCTATTCGTGCGGTAGAGACAATCGACTTTATGACAGCGCGTTGGGCTCACCTACCATATGAGCTGCTAGAAACTGTATCTAGCCGTATTATCAATGAGATCCCTAAAGTATCTCGTGTGACTTACGATGTGAGCTCTAAGCCGCCTGCAACAATTGAGTGGGAATAAGTATTCTTTAAGCTGAATTGTTATGATAAAAAGCCTGCTTTTGTGCAGGCTTTTTAGTGTTTGGAGAAAGGTGAATGGATCAGCGAGAGATAGATGAGCGCTGGATGGAAGAGGCTTTGCTACTGGCGGATCGAGCCGAAGAAATTAACGAAGTGCCAGTTGGTGCTATCGTTGTTTTGAATGGTGAGATAATTGGTAGGGGCTGGAATCAGCCGATCAGTGGTCATGATCCAACTGCACATGCTGAGATACTAGCGCTGAGGGATGCGGCGGCTAATGTCGGTAACTACAGGCTGGTCGGTGCGGATCTCTATGTAACGATTGAACCTTGTACTATGTGCACTGGGGCGATTGTTCATTCTCGTATTCGTCGTGTTGTTTTTGGGGCGGTTGAAGCTAAAGCTGGAGCTGTTCAGAGTAATGGTCAACTGCTTGATCAGGCTTGGATGAATTATCGCGTAGAGGTTGAGGCTGGCGTATTAGCTGAGCGTTGCAGCGAAAAAATTAGTGCGTTCTTCAAGCGTCGTCGTGCCGAAATCAAGGCCGAAAAATTAGCTAAAAAGCAAAACCTACTAAAGGGCGGGTAGAAGATCCTCGACTACTTGTCCTTTATCCCAGCTTTCATGGTCTGGGTTTAGGTCTGCTTCTTCGTCTTGTCGCTTGGTTTGGATAACTTGCATCTCCCAGCTAAGTAGCTTCATGTATTTTCGAATATTACTGACATAGTGCACAGGTTCGTACCCGCGTGCATAACCGTAACGGACAGTACTGTAATGTCTTTCTTGAGTAAGTAGCGGAAGGTGTTTTTTTACATCATCCCACTTATCAGGGTTTAGGCCTGCTCTTGAGGTCAATACACGCGCATCCTCTAAATGACCATACCCTACGTTGTAACCTGCGAGTGCGAACCACAAGTGGTCTGGATCAGGAATACGATCTGGAATCTTCTTCTTTACGATTACAAGGTAATGAGCCCCGCCTATAATACTTTGCATGGGATCTGTCCGGTCGGTGACATTAACTTCTTTAGCTGCAGCGTTGGTTAGCATCATGATTCCTTTAACGCCTGTAGGGGAGACTGCTTTTGGATCCCAGTGAGACTCTTGGTAGGCAATGGATGCTAATAGCTGCCAGTCTATCCCGGTTTCCTGTTCGGCCATAAGGAAATATTGTTCAATCTTCGGAAAGCGCGTTTGCATATCCTTCTTGAAGGTCGTGGTGTCGTAGAAATTAAGTGGATTGCTGCGATTAAAATATTTTTCTTTTAGTGATTCGATCAGAGTTTGGGTGCTTTCAAGGGCAAGAAAGCGATTAATGGAATCGCGCAATGTTTGGTCGTGATGGGGTGATAGCATCCAGGCTAGAGGTTGTGGTTTGTCGAGATCAAATCCTTTTTTAAGGCCCGGGAAAAAGGTTTTTTGGCTATCGAAGGTAACAGCATCAACGACGGTGTAGTCGATCTCTTTGTTTTGTACTTGTTCCATCAACTCGGTAGAAGAATAGGTACTAGTTTCGTCCCAGGTTAGTTCTGGATATTGAGCTTTTAGGCTTTGTAAAAGTTCTGCATGGCTGCTGTTGGCTAAAACGACTAATTTTTTACCGGGTTTAAGTAGATCGGAAATGTCTTTGGGTGCTTTCTTGCCTTTGGTTTGACGGTATATCAGCGTTGTCGTGGTTTTTAGGTAGGGTTGGGTAAACTCAAACCTTTCTTGGCGTTCTTCGGTAATCGTAAGCATGGAGCCCGCAATATGACCATCACGTGCGCTCATTGTTGTAAAAATAGAGCTGAAATCGTCGGGAAGTACCAGTTCTAATTCGACGCCTAAATGCTCTGCGTAAGCTTTGGCTAGATCGTATTCAAAGCCTGCAGGCTTACCTTTTTCAATAAAGTAAGTATTAGGTGAGTTTCGTGTAACGAGCTTTATCTCGCCAGATTCAATAATTGCACCTAGCTGAGTTTTGCTATTCCAGCTCAATAAGCCTGGAATACAGAACAAAAGAAAAATCAGCAGAGCGTATGCTGCATCTTTTTTGCGTCTAATATCAAACATTGTGCTGCTTTTCTGGTATCCAACTGGCTGTTTCGGTAAAATTCACTACTTATATTTCTCCTGTAACTACTGCTTTATATTGGCAGCTATCAAGAGGCTCTATTAGAGATGCTGGCACTGCGCGGAGCACCTGCTCTTTCTGCTTTTCGTCATGAAAAGTTACTTACCGTTATTCAGTCTTCAGTTCCTGCTGTAACAGGTCTATATGCTGAATTTATGCATTTTTCCGATTTGTCACAAGCTTTATCGGACGATGAGCAAAAAGTATTGGAACGTATTTTACGTTACGGACCTAAAGCTGAAGCTCAGGAGCCAGCGGGTCAGCTGTTCTTAGTTGTTCCTCGTCCAGGCACTATATCGCCTTGGTCATCGAAGGCAACTGATATCGCTCACAACTGTGGTTTGTCAGCGATCAAACGCCTAGAGCGTGGTATTGCATATTACGTTCAAGCATCTAAGGATCTGACTGATGCTGAAGTAGAAGCTGTTCAGGCCGCATTGTTCGATCGTATGGTTGAAGCTGTATTGCCAAGTATAGATGACGCGTCTTCGCTTTTCTTAGAAGAAGAGCCGAAGCCTCTGACGACTGTAGATATTTTGGGTGGTGGTCGTGAAGCGTTGGTTGCAGCGAATACGGATCTTGGTCTAGCGTTGGCTGAAGATGAGATAGATTACCTAGTTGAAAGCTTTATCGAGCTAGATCGTAACCCGACAGATGTTGAATTGATGATGTTTGCTCAGGCGAACTCTGAACACTGTCGTCACAAGATCTTTAACGCTTCATGGGATATCGATGGCGAAGCGCAGGAGAAATCGCTGTTTGCCATGATTCGTAACACCAATGAAATGGGTGGCGAGAACGTACTGTCGGCGTATAAAGATAACGCTGCGGTAATGGTTGGTTCTAAAGCGGGTCGATTCTTCCCGAAACCGGATAGCAAAGAGTACAGCTACAATCAGGAAGATATTCAGATTCTGATGAAAGTTGAAACTCATAACCACCCAACTGCAATTGCACCACACTCGGGTGCAGCGACGGGTTCAGGTGGTGAAATTCGTGATGAAGGTGCGACTGGTAAAGGTTCTAAGCCGAAAGCTGGTCTTACTGGTTTCACAGTGTCTGATCTAAATATTCCTGGCTTCGAACAGCCATGGGAATCTAAATACGGTAAGCCAGAGCGTATTGTCACGCCTCTGGATATCATGATCGAAGGCCCAATTGGCGGTGCTGCATTTAACAACGAATTTGGTCGCCCTGCGCTAACAGGTTACTTCCGTACTTTCGAACAGAAAGTAAACGGTGCTGCGGGTGAAGAGGTTCGTGGTTACCACAAACCAATCATGATTGCGGGTGGTTTAGGTAACATTCGTGATGAGCACGTTGAAAAGGGTGAAATCCCTGTAGGTGCTAAGCTAATCTGTCTTGGTGGCCCTGCAATGCAGATTGGTCTAGGTGGTGGTGCTGCATCTTCTATGACATCGGGTTCTTCCACTGCTGATCTTGATTTCGCCTCTGTACAGCGTGATAACCCTGAGCTAGAGCGTCGTTGCCAAGAAGTTATCGACCAGTGCTGGCAGTTGGGTGATGAAAACCCGATCGCATTTATTCATGACGTTGGTGCAGGTGGTCTTTCCAATGCTTTCCCTGAGTTGGTAGGCGATGGTAATCGTGGTGCTAATTTTGAGCTACGTAATGTAAATAACGATGAACCAGGTATGTCGCCGTTGGCTATCTGGTGTAACGAAGCACAAGAGCGTTATGTTATGGCGGTGGCTCCAGCGGATATGGCTCGCTTCGAAGCGATCTGTGAACGTGAGCGTTGCCCATACGCTGTTGTAGGTGAGGCGATTGAAGAGATGCACCTAACGCTAGGTGATACTCACTTCGAGAATAAGCCAGTTGATCTACCAATGAGCGTGTTGTTTGGTAAGCCGCCAAAAATGCACCGTTCTGTAGAGCGTAAAGCATACGAAGTACCGTCTTTCGATACGAGCTCTATCGATCTTAAAGATGCGGCTGAGCGTGTAATGAAGCTGCCTGCGGTAGCTTCTAAGTCTTTCTTGATCACTATCGGTGACCGTTCGATTACTGGTCAAGTAGCGCGTGATCAAATGGTTGGTCCATGGCAGGTTCCTGTGGCTAACTGTGCGGTAACGACTGCTGCTTACGATACATATACTGGTGAAGCAATGGCCATGGGTGAGCGCACACCGCTTGCTTTGGTTGACTCTCCTGCGTCTGGTCGTATGGCGATTGGTGAGACTGTTACTAATATCGCGTCTGCTCGTATCGGCGACATTAAAGATATCAAGCTGTCTGCAAACTGGATGTGTGCTGCTGGCCACCCAGGTGAAGATGAAAAATTATATGACACTGTAAAAGCTGTAGGTATGGAGTTGTGTCCGCAGCTGGGTATCACTATCCCTGTAGGCAAAGACTCCATGTCTATGCGTACCGTGTGGGAAGATGAAGGCGAACAAAAATCTGTAACTGCGCCGATGTCTTTGATTATTACAGGCTTTGCCCCTGTAACAGATGCACGTAAAACATTGACGCCTCAGCTACGCACTGATCAAGGTGAGACTGACCTGATTCTTTTGGATCTAGGTAATGGTAAAAACCGTATTGGTCTTTCTGCATTAGCTCAGGTTTATAACGAAGTCGGTCAAGATGTTCCTGATGTTGATCAGCCAGAGCAACTTGTAGCGTTCTTTGCCGCGATTCAAGAGCTGAACGAGCAAGGTCAAATCCTTGCATACCATGACCGTGCTGATGGCGGTCTATTTGCGGCGATCGCTGAGATGGCCTTTGCTGGTAAAACCGGCGTAGATCTAAATCTAGATATGCTTGCTGGTGAAGAGAGTGAGTTGGCCGCAGCATTGTTTGCTGAAGAGCTAGGTGCTGTTATTCAGGTTAAGCGTGATAGCTTAGAAGCGGTTCTTACTGAGCTAAATGCCGCAGGTCTTGGAGATATTGCTCAGGTTCTAGGTTCTACTAACTTGGATGATGAGATTCGTTTCCACTTCGATGAGGAAGAGATCTATTCTGAGTCCCGTGTACAGCTACAACGCTGGTGGGCTGAGACTTCTTATCAGATTCAATCTCTGCGTGATAACTCTGAATGTGCACAGCAAGAGTTTGATCGTATTCTTGATAAACAAGATCCGGGTCTGAATACTGAGCTTACGTTTGATCAGAATGAAGATGTTGCTGCGCCATTTATTCAGACGGGTACACGTCCTCAGATGGCTATCGTTCGTGAGCAGGGTGTAAACGGTCAGATTGAAATGGGTGCGGCGTTTGACCGTGCTGGTTTTGCAGCTGTTGATGTCCATATGAGTGATATTCTTTATGGTCGCGTTGAGCTTGATCAGTTTAAAGGTCTGGTTGCTTGTGGTGGCTTCTCTTATGGTGATGTGTTGGGTGCAGGTGAAGGTTGGGCTAAATCGATCCTATTTAACGCGCGTGCACGTGATCAATTCCAGCAGTTCTTTAACCGCGAAGATACGTTTGCATTAGGTATCTGTAACGGTTGTCAGATGCTGTCTAACTTACATGAATTGATTCCTGGTTCTGACTTGTGGCCACACTTCGTACGTAACGTTTCAGAGCAGTTTGAAGCACGTGTTGCTATGGTAGAAGTTCAAGATTCTAAGTCTGTGTTCTTGCAGGGTATGGCGGGTTCTCGTATGCCAATCGCAGTAGCACACGGCGAAGGTCGTGCAGAATTCAAAGATGAAGCGCACCTAGCGGGACTTAAGTCATCTGATACAGTGGCTCTGCGTTATGTGGATAACTATGGTCAGCCTACAGAGATTTACCCTGCTAACCCGAATGGTTCACCAGAAGGCATTACAGGTGTTACAACTACTGACGGTCGTGTGACTATTATGATGCCGCACCCTGAGCGTGTTTTCCGTACAGTAACTAACAGTTGGGCGCCAGATGAATGGTCTGAGGATGGTGCGTGGATGCGCATGTTCCGCAACGCACGAGTTTGGGTAGGTTAAATTCCTACATTTGATAAAAAGGCAGCTACGGCTGCCTTTTTTGTTTTTGTTTTTCAGGAAAGCTGCAAAGCTTGCGAAAAAAAAGGCGCTCAATGAGCGCCTTTTTATAAGGTAGTAAGAAATTACTT
Source organism: Neptuniibacter sp. QD72_48 (assembly GCF_047778065.1). GTDB lineage: Bacteria > Pseudomonadota > Gammaproteobacteria > Pseudomonadales > Balneatricaceae > Neptuniibacter. Next base: position 737,994 of record NZ_CP180547.1, read on the forward strand.
AGTACCAGAAATCTCAACTTCTACACGACGGTTTGCACGTAGGCAGTCGATTAGGTTCGCGCCGCGCTGGCCATCGCAAGATTTAGCAGGAGCGTTTTCACCCATGTAACCAGTGCTGATTACAGAGCCGTTTACGCCGCCAGCTTGTAGAGCTTCAGAAACTGCGTTTACACGCTTCATAGATAGAGCGTCGTTGTATGCGCTCGCACCGATGCGGTCAGCGTGACCAACTAGGTTTACGCTAGTTACAGTCTTAAGGGAGTTGATGTAGCTAGAAATATCGCTTACATCGCCAGCGTTAGAGCTGTCGAAGTCGAAGTATACGATGTGCTTTTCAACAGTAGTCATTGGTTCTGGTGCTGCAGCTGGAGCTGGAGCTGGAGCAGCAGGTGCTTTGTAGCCTTCACAACCTTCAATAGCATTGCCTTCTTCCCAGAAGCCATGACGCCAGCATCCGCCAGTACCAGTTTTCCAGACTGTGCTAGTAGTTTCGTCCCAGTAGCCAGAGTTTTCTGGGTGTGCTTGTGCGCCAGTAGCTAGGCCCATAGCCATAACTAGGCCTGAAGCGATTGCGAATTTTTTCATTTTGCTGTCCTTAAATACGATTGGGGTTCTGTATCTTAGAATTGTAAGAAATAATCTGCTTATTACAACTCTTCTAAGCTGAACATAGTATAAACATTCCAATATTTTGTACTATCTTTTGACTATTGTCGGATAAAAGCCGTTATTTTGACTGGCTGATATGGATAGTTATCTATTTTTGAATGCAAACTGTGCACTTTAGTTGCAGATTTTCTCTATATTCTGTTGTTATGGTAATACTTTTTTATAGGGTTTTACTACCACTTTGGCATATACGCCTGCTTCTATATAAGGGTCTTTGTCTGCCCAAGCTTGCGCTTCTTCCAGTGAATTGAACTCTGCAACAACTAAACTGCCACTAAAGCCGGCTTCGCCTGGGTTTTCACTATCAATGGCAGGATGAGGACCTGCTATAAGTAAGCGGCCTTCTTCGTTAAGTTGAGTTAGTCTCGCTAGATGGTCTGGGCGGGCTGCCAGTCTTTTTTCTAGGCTGTTCTCAACATCTTCGGAAATAATAGCGTAAAACATAAGGTCTCCTGCTACTGGTCGTTGTTTTCGGTATTTTCAATATGGCGTGATAGGTAGAAGCCTTGAGCAATAATAAAGACAAGGGTGAGACCAAGCATGCCGAATAATTTAAAGTTAACCCAGATCTCTTCGCTAAAACTGTAGGCGACAAATAGATTAATGATGCCCATCAGCACGAAAAATATAACCCAGGCAATATTAAGGTTTTTCCACGCGAATGCTGGGAGGGATATGTTACTCCCCATAAGGCGTTCAACAATCGTTTTTTGACCGATAAATTGGCTGCCTAAAAAGGCTAAGCCAAATAACCAGTTAACAACAGTGGGTTTCCACTGGATAAAGGTTTTATCTTGGAAGGCAACCGTTGCTCCACCTAAAAGAACAACTAAAACTAGTGTGACTAGCTGCATCTTTTCAATTGTGTGCGTTTTGATCCATGTGTACAGCATTTGTAGCAGCGTGGCTGGTATAAGGATTGCGGTGGCTAAAATGATGTCGTTTGTTGCCTTATAGACGATGAAAAAGATAATAATGGGTAAAAAATCGAGTAACAGCTTCATAGTCGTTGAAATTAGTCCGTTTAAGGTAAAATACAAAGAACGTTATAGCTCTTTATAGATAGAGTGAGAAATATGGGATTACCACACTACGATTTACATTGCCATTCTACTGCGTCAGACGGTGCCTTGTCCCCTATAGAATTACTAGAGTTGGCAAAAAACAATAATATTGAGGTGCTGGCTTTAACGGACCATGACACGGTGGCTGGAGTTAAAGTTTTACAGGCTGAAAACCCTGCAGAAATTAAGATTATTACAGGTACTGAATTAACCTGCCTTTGGAATGGTAGGGTGATTCATATTGTAGGGTTGGGGGTTAATTTAGAATCTGATGATTTAAAATCGTATCTTGCTAATTTGTCTGATCTTCGAATAGAACGGTCAAAAAAAATAGCTCAGCAATTAATTTCCATGGGCTTGCCTGATGTATTTGAGCAAGCAAAACAATTTGCAGGGCAGGGAAGTATTGGTCGCCCCCATTTTGCGCGAGCTTTACGGGAACAAGGTGCGGTTGCAAATGAGCAGCAGGCTTTCAAAAAATATTTAGGCATTGGCAAAAAAGGTGATGTCAAAATGGCATGGCCAGAGCTTTCTGAAACGGTGGGTGTGATCAAAGCTGCTGGAGGTATTGCAGTTTTGGCGCATCCAACAAAGTATAAGATGACTTTTACTAAACTGCGTTTAGTTATTGCTGACTTTGTTGGTTGTGGTGGCGAAGCAATAGAGGTTTCTTACCCTGGGGTTACACCAGATCATCATTATCATCTGCTCAGAATTGCAAAGGAAAATAATTTATTGCTCTCTGCAGGTAGTGATTTTCATGCGCCTTCTCAAGGGTGGACTGATTTAGGTAAATACCCTCCGATAAAATTTGAGGGACAGCATGTTCTTGAGCGATTATTGAATTAAATGTTTGTTGCTTTTGCTTATTTAATAAATAATAGATTGTATAAGAATAATTTTATGTAAGGCGTGTGATAGTGAGTCAGTTTTTTCAGATACACCCAGATAATCCGCAGGCGCGATTGATATCTCAGGCGGTCGAAATCATTAATAAAGGTGGCGTGGTTATCTATCCTACTGATTGCGCCTATGCATTAGGCTGTCATCTTGGTGATAAGACAGCTTTAGAGCGTATTAAGCGAATTCGACAATTAAGTGATAAGCATAATTTTACTTTGGTGTGTCGAGATTTAAGTGAAATTAGTACCTATGCTAAAGTGGATAATACCTGTTATCGATTATTAAAATCTCACACCCCAGGTGCTTTTACCTTTATTTTAAAGGCGACTTCGGAAGTGCCTAGGCGTTTATTGCATCCAAAAAGAAGAACGATAGGGATTAGAATTCCAGATAATGCAATTGCTTTAGCGTTAACGGAAGCGCTGGGTGAGCCTATAATGAGTACTTCATTAATTATGCCTGGAGAAGATATGCCACTGATGGATCCCTATGAAATGCGTGAGTTATTACAGCATCAGGTGGATCTTGTAATTGATGGCGGCTACTGTGGCATGGAGGCGACCAGCGTAATTAACTTAGTTGAAGATGCACCCGAAATAATTAGGCAAGGTGCGGGAGATATAAGTGATTTTAGTTAATTTATTTTTTAATTGATTTTAAAAAATATTTTTCCTTGATTATTTATCGACTATAAAGATAATTGCTTACTTACTTTTATTTTGGTGGTTTTGAAATGTCTGATTTTCTTAAAGTTCTACTGCGTAAAAATTCATTGCGCAAACAATGCCAGGAATTATCTGTTTCTGAACTAGAAAAAGTGATTTCTGATTTAACTGTGATTGCTGAAGATAGGCGTGCTGAAGAAGAAGCGTTAGAGGCAGCAGAGCAGGAAAAAGCAGCAAAAATTGAAGCTATTCGCCAAAGTATGCAGGACGCAGGTGTAGATCTAAATGATCTAATGGGATTGATTGGCGAAGCCGCAAGCACACCTAAGAAAAAGGTGCAGCCTAAATACCGTATTGAAGATGATAACGGTGAAGTTCACGAGTGGTCTGGTCGTGGCCGTACCCCGTTGGCTTTTCAGGCTTATTTCGATAAAGGATTTACTAAAGAAGACTGTCTCATTTAAAATAAGAGTACGGTTTTATAGAAGCCCTTTCTTTTATGAAAGGGCTTTTTTGTTTAAAGGTATCAAGTTTGATTAATGCCTTTTGTCTTAATTAGCATATTTGTAGGTGCGTCGTATGACTGACGAAAAGTTACATAAAGTATTGGCGCGCTCCGGAATAGGCTCACGTCGTGAGATGGAGCGTTGGATTAAAGAAGGTCGAGTATCAGTAAATGGCTCAATTGCTACCTTAGGAGATCGAATCTCTGAAGGTGATACGGCTGAAGTTGATGGCCAGCCCGTGCAGTTGATATTTGATAAACAGGCTGAGCGTAGAGTGCTTATTTATAATAAGCCAGTGGGTGAAATCTGTACGCGTCATGACCCAGAAGGTAGGCCTACAGTGTTTAGGCATTTGCCGCCTTTAAAAGAGGGGCGTTGGATTGCTATAGGTCGACTCGATATTAATACATCCGGTTTGTTGCTGTTCACTACTGATGGTGAGCTAGCAAATGCATTGATGCATCCGTCTGCTCAAATTGATCGTGAATATGCAGTTCGTGTCTTGGGTAACGTTGATGACGGCATTTTGTCCCGCCTAAAAGAAGGTGTTCTGTTAGAAGATGGCATGGCCCGTTTTACCGATGTTCAGTTCTTTGATGGTGAAGGTGCCAATAAGTGGTTCCACTGTGTAGTGATGGAAGGGCGTAATCGAGAGGTTCGTCGTTTGTGGGAATCGCAAGAGATTCAAGTTAACCGTCTAAAACGTGTTCGCTTTGGGCCTATTTTCTTGCCAAGTGATGTTAAGTCGGGCACATGGAAAGAGATGACCGGTAAAGAAGTTAATTCTCTGTCTAAAATGCTTGAGCTTAAGCCGAAGCGTGGCGCAAGAATGACGGCTGATGAAAAGCAGAAGTACGAGCGTCGTTACAAGAAGCAGAGGGCGCGTCGTCAAGAAGGTAGTTAGTTACTTCGTAAATTTTGACAATAAAAAAGCAGCTTAGAGCTGCTTTTTTTGTCTTTCATTTCTACTCAATCATTGAGCGTTTAGCGATTGACCGTTTACGTTAACGCTATCTTTACCCATTAGATACAGATAAACCGGCATAATGTCTTCTGGTGCAGTCACTGATTGCGGGTTCTCAGCTGGGTAAGCATCGGAGCGCATTTGTGTTCTAGTTGCACCTGGGTTGATGCAGTTAGCGCGAATATTGCAAATGCCGCTGGTCTCATCTGCTAGTGTCTGCATCAGGCCTTCAGTCGCAAATTTAGATGCAGCATAAGCACCCCAGTATGCTTTGCTTTGACGTCCTACGCTTGATGATGTGAAAACAACCGATGCATCATTTGACTGTTGTAAAAGTGGCATGAGGGTTTGGGTTAGCATGAATGGTGCATTTAAATTTACTTGCATCACTTGCTGCCAAATTACAGGATCGTAGCTTTCAATCGGTGTTCGCACGCCTAAGATGCTGGCATTGTGAAGAATGCCATCGATTCGGCCAAATTCTTGATCGAGTGTGTTGGTTAGCTCAATGTAATCATGTTCTTGTGCGCTTTCTAGATTGAGTGGAACAAGCGCGGGTTGTGGATAACCTGCGGCTTCAATCTCGTCATAAACGTTTTCAAGTTTTTCTAGTGTTCGGCCAAGAAGAATGACGGTTGCGCCGTGAGCGGCAAAGGTCATTGCAGCGGTACGGCCTATGCCTGAGCCAGCGCCAGTCACCAGAATAACTCTATCCTTTAATAAGTCTGCAGGGGCTTGGTATTCAAACATAGTGATCTGTTCCTAATCATTAACGTAAAGCGGTGTATAGAGATTGTAGCAGTGGCTTGAGCTCAGTTGCACTGGATATCTGGTGATCGGCTTGCCAATTTTTAGGGTCGTCGCCTTCATCGATGTAACCGTACTCGGCTGCGATGGTTAGCATACCGGCGCGATTGCCTGCTTCGATATCCCTAATATGATCGCCAATGTAGATGCTGCTTTCAGGGGAGCAATCGATCTCTTTGCAGGCTAAGAAAAGTGCTTCTGGGTTTGGTTTCTTCTCTTTAACGTGGTCTGGGCAAATGACGCTTTTTGCTGAATCGCTCAGTTGTAACCCTTGCATTACTGGTGTGGTGTAGAGCTCTGGTTTGTTGGTGACAACACCCCAAGGTATGTCGTGCTCTTCAAGCCAATTCAGAAATTCGGCCATACCAAAAAAGAGTTGGCTATCTACATCAAGATGTTCAAGATAAATGCTAAGCATTCGCTGGTGTAGTCGGTCAAAGTCGGCTTCACCTTCTTTTAGATTAAAAGCAGCCCCAACCATAGCTCTGGCCCCATGAGAGACGTAACCGCGAAGATATTCGTAGCTTATTTCATCACGACCTTCTTCTTTTAAAAGGGTGTTAACAACCCAGTGAAAGTCCGGTGCGGTGTCTATTAGCGTGCCATCTAAATCGAATAAAACTGAAGCTGGTTTATCGGACATGATTACTCTGGTTTAGTCGTAGCAATAATGTAATTCACATCGACATCTGATGGGTGAAGGCTGTATGTTTTCGTCAGTGGGTTATAAGTCATACCGCACATGTCGATATTCTTTAGGCCGCTTTGACGGATCCAGTTGCCAAGTTCAGAAGGGCGAATAAACTTTTTGAAATCATGAGTGCCTTCAGGAACTAGTTTCAGTACTTTCTCAGCGCCAAGGATCGCGAAAAGGTAGCTCTTTGGATTGCGATTGAGTGTCGAGAAAAAGACCTTGCCGCCCGGTTTGCAAAGTTTGGCACAGGCTTGAACGATTGAAGATGGATCGGGAACATGTTCCAGCATCTCCATGCAGGTAACAACATCAAAGGATTCAGGTTGCTCGGCTGCTAGCTCTTCAACGGGGATCTGTTTGTAGCTGACATTAACGCCACTTTCTAGACCGTGTAGTTTTGCAACTTTTAGAGGAGCAGCGCCCATATCAATGCCTGTTACGGTTGCACCGCGTTGAGCCATGGATTCGGACAAAATTCCGCCACCACAGCCAACGTCTAATACTTTCTTTTCGGCCAGATGCGCAATGCGATCTATATAACCAACGCGTAACGGGTTGATGTCGTGGAGTGGTTTGAATTCGCTGTTTTTATCCCACCATTTGCTGGCAAGTTCTTCAAACTTTGCGATTTCTGCTGGATCAACGTTTGCTTGAGTGCTGTTTTCTGGCTGAGTCATGATGTTTTAGCTTTAAAGTATTTGTTGGCATTCTACCATTGCTAAGGCATTGAAAAACAGTTGATCGCGCATCTCCAACTTTAATTGTATAACCTCTTATTTTTTCAGGATTCCCTTGTAGGAAATGTGATATACTCCCGCGGTTAAAAATATCCGCGGAAACCTTCCGTTGTGAGAGTGATTCAAGGATAGGGAATGGGTGATTTAGCCAGAGAAATCCTGCCAGTTAACATCGAAGATGAACTGAAGCAGTCTTACCTTGATTACGCAATGAGCGTAATCGTCGGCCGTGCGTTGCCAGATGCGCGCGATGGCCTTAAACCAGTTCACCGTCGCGTGTTGTTTGCGATGAATGAATTGGGCAATGACTGGAACAAAGCATATAAAAAATCTGCCCGTGTGGTAGGTGACGTAATCGGTAAATACCACCCGCATGGTGATAGTGCGGTATACGACACGATTGTTCGAATGGCTCAGGATTTCTCCATGCGTTATACGCTGGTAGATGGCCAGGGTAACTTTGGTTCGATCGACGGTGACTCCGCCGCTGCGATGCGTTATACCGAAATCCGCATGGATAAGATCGCCCATGAGCTGTTGGCAGATCTTGAGAAAGAGACCGTCGATTTTGTTGATAACTATGACGGTACAGAAAAAATTCCAGCGGTTTTACCTAACCGTGTGCCAAACCTATTGGTAAATGGCTCTTCTGGTATTGCGGTTGGTATGGCGACGAATATTCCACCGCATAACCTGTCTGAGGTGGTTCGTGGTTGTATTGCGCTGATTGAAAATTCAGACCTGTCTGTTGATGACCTTATGGAGTTTATTCCAGGTCCTGATTTCCCAACAGGCGGTATTATTAACGGCCGTGCAGGAATCCTTCAGGCATACCGTACTGGTCGTGGTCGTATCTATGTGCGTGCTAAGCACCATGTAGAAGAAGATGCAAAGAGCGGCAAGCCTTCACTTATCATCACTGAGATCCCTTATCAGCTTAACAAAGCGCGCTTAATCGAAAAGATTGCTGAGCTTGTTAAAGATAAGAAGATTGAAGGCATTACCGAACTTCGTGATGAGTCTGACAAAGACGGCATGCGTATTGTTATTGAACTACGTCGTGGTGAAATGCCAGATGTGGTTATCAACAACCTGTTTGCTCAGACGCAGATGGAGTCAGTTTTTGGTATCAATATGGTCGCTTTGGTTGATGGTCAGCCAAAGATCCTTGATCTGAAAACAGCGCTTGAATGCTTTATACGTCATCGTCGCGAAGTCGTTACTCGTCGTACTGTTTATTTGCTTCGTAAGGCGCGTGAACGTGGTCATATTCTTGAAGGTCTAGCGATTGCTCTTGCAAACATAGATCCTGTTATTGAAATGATTAAAACTTCGCCAACCCCAGCTGAAGCGAAAGAACGTTTGATCGCAGAAGCGTGGGCGCCGGGTGATGTAATTCAGATGCTGGAGCGTGCTGGTGAAGATGCATGTCGCCCTGAAGATCTGGAAGAACAGTATGGCTTACGCGATGGTAAGTACAATCTTTCTCCAGTTCAGGCTCAAGCAATTCTAGAGTTACGTTTGCACCGTCTAACAGGTCTTGAGCATGAAAAACTGATTGCTGAATATAAAGAGCTGTTAGAACGTATTGCTGAACTTCTGAAAATTCTAGGTTCACACGAACGCTTAATGGAAGTGATTCGTGAAGAGCTTGAAGCGATTTTGGAAGAATATGGTGATGAGCGCCGTACTGAAATTACTGCTTCTCGTAAAGATCTGACAGTTGCAGATCTGATCACTGAAGAAGATATGGTGGTAACTATATCTCACGGTGGCTACGCGAAAACTCAGCCGTTGACCGATTACCAATCTCAGCGTCGAGGTGGTAAAGGTAAGTCAGCAGCAGCGATTAAAGATGAAGATTTCATCGAGCATCTACTGATTGCGAATACCCACGATACGATTCTATGCTTCACGGACCGCGGTAAAGTTTACTGGTTACGCGTATTTGAAATTCCAGTGGCGAGTCGCACAGCACGTGGTCGTCCGATTGTTAATATCTTGCCTTTGGATGAAGGCGAGCGCATCAGCACGATCTTGCCTGTAGGTAGCTACGAAGAAGATAAGTTTATCTTCATGGCGACAGCTTCCGGTACGGTTAAGAAGACCGCACTGACTAACTTCTCCCGTCCGCGTACTAGCGGTCTGATTGCTCTTGATTTGTTAGATGATGACCATCTAATCGGTGCTGCAATCACTAATGGTGAAGACGATGTCATGTTGATGACAAGTGCTGGTAAATCTATGCGCTTCCGTGAGGAAGATGTACGCCCAATGGGTCGTACAGCACGTGGTGTACGTGGCGTTAAGATGGATGACGGCGTTAAGGTTATCTCGTTAATCATTCCTCAAGAGGGCGGTAAGATTTTGACCGCTTCTGAAAATGGTTATGGTAAGAAAACCGCTGTTGATGATTTCCCTGTGAAAGGTCGTGGTGGTCAGGGTGTTATTGCTCAGCAATGCTCTGATCGAAATGGTGCCCTAGCGGGTGCTGTTCAAGTCTTCGATGGTGATGATGTCATGCTGATCAGTGATCAGGGTACCTTGGTGCGTACGCGCGGGGATGAGATCTCAGAACTTGGACGAAATACGCAAGGTGTAACTCTGATTCGCGTTAGCGATGAAGAACGCTTAGTCAGCGTTGCTCGTATCGAAGAACCAGACGAAGAAGAGCAGGTGGAGACTGATGCAGAGGCGGAAACCCCGACCACTGCAGAGGAATAATTTCTACCTCAAGTGCGGCGCGAATGTGCCGCATTTTTTATATATGACTTTAAGTAGAGTGAAGATAAGTCTATGACACGTAAGTACAATTTCAGTGCAGGCCCTGCTGGTTTACCTAGTGAAGTATTGCTGCAGGCTCAAGAGGAACTTCTAGACTGGCACGGTAAAGGCCTTTCCATTATGGAAATGAGTCACCGCAGTAAAGAGTTTGTCTCGGTTGCTGAAGCAGCAGAGCAGGATTTACGTGACCTGATGGGAATTGGTAGTGACTACAAGGTTCTATTCCTTCAAGGTGGGGCTACCTCGCAGTTTTCTATGATTCCAATGAACTTGCTGCGCGGTAAAACTACGGCTGACTATATTAATACCGGTATCTGGTCGAAAAAAGCGATCCAAGAAGCGTCTCGTTATTGTGATGTACGTATTGCTGCATCTAGCGAAGGTAACGGTTTTACTGCTGTTCCAAGCCAAAGCGAGTTGGAGCTAAATGCAGAGGCGGCTTATCTGCATTACACGCCAAATGAAACGATTGGTGGCTTGGAGTTTGATTATGTACCTCAGTCTGGAGATGTTCCTCTAGTTGCTGATCTATCCTCTACAATCCTGTCTCGCGAGATTGATGTAAACCAGTTTGGTTTGATCTATGCGGGCGCGCAAAAGAATATTGGCCCAGCAGGTTTGACGGTTGTGATTGTAAGAGAAGATTTGTTAGGTGATGTTGTTGCCGGCACACCAACAATGTTTGATTACAAAGTACATGCTGATGCTGAATCTATGTGTAATACACCGCCAACCTATGGTTGGTATCTAGCTGGTTTAGTCTTTAAATGGCTAAAAGCCCAAGGTGGTGTAGCTGCGATACAAGCGGCTAATCAGCGTAAACAAGAAAAACTGTATGCAGCGATTGATGCCAGTGACTTCTATGCTAACCCAATGGCGTCAGCTAACCGTTCTTGGATGAACGTGCCATTTACTTTGGCTGATGATGCTTTGGATAAACTGTTCTTAGAACAAGCAGAAGAAGCGGGTTTATTGAACCTTAAAGGTCATCGCTCTGTAGGTGGTATGCGTGCGAGCATCTACAATGCTGTCCCAGAGGAAGCAGTGGATGCGTTGATCGCGTTTATGCAACAGTTTGAAAAGCAACACGCTTAAAATCATTTGCGGAAAATGAGAAGAGTATGAGTGAACAAGAAAAAGAGTTACGTGTTTTACGTGACCAGATCGATTCTATAGATGGTCAGCTTCATGAGCTTCTGAATCAGCGTGCTAAATGTGCTCAACGTGTAGCTGACGTTAAGCAGAAACATCAAGGTGAAGCGGCGGCTGTATTTTATCGCCCTGAGCGTGAAGCTCAGGTATTGCGCGCTGTGATGGAGCGTAACGAAGGTCCATTGCCTGATAAAGAAGTTGCACGTCTTTTCCGTGAAGTAATGTCTGTATGCTTGGCGTTAGAAGAGCCAATGCGAGTAGCTTTCCTTGGCCCTGAAGGTACGTTTACCCAACAGGCTTCAATGAAGCATTTTGGTCACTCTGCCCACAATCTTCCGATGCAATCGTCGAAAGATGTCTTCCGCGAAGTGCAGTCTGGTGGTGCTCATTACGGTGTTGTCCCAATCGAGAACTCTTCGGAAGGTGTTGTTAGTAGCACGCTTGATCTATTTAAACAGTTTGATCTTAAAATTTGTGGAGAAGTGGAAGTTCCAGTTCACCTTCATTTATTGGTCAACAAAGGTGATAGCTTGGATGAGATCTTCAAGATCTATTCCCATGAGCAGTCCCTAGCGCAAAGCCGTAGTTGGTTAGATGCGCGTTATCCACATATTGAGAAGGTTGCAGTCAGTTCTAACGCAGAAGCTGCTCGTTTAGCTAAGCAAGAAGGTCAAGGTTATGCCGCTATTGCAGGTGACATGGCTGCAGAACTTTATGAGCTTGAAGCTGCTGTTAGCAATATCGAAGATCAGGCGGATAACTCAACGCGTTTCTTGATCATCGGTGATCAAGATGTTGGTCCTAGCGGCGATGATAAAACATCTATTTTGGTCTCTGTACCAAATGCACCAGGTGCCTTGTATCAGTTGTTAGAACCTTTCCATCGTTCACAAATTAGTCTGACACGAGTAGAAACCAGATCTTCTGCAAAACAGTCTATGTTCTATATTGATTTCGAAGGGCATAGCGAAGATCAGCTCGTTGCTAAGGCGCTGGCTGAGTTAGCCAAAGAAAGTGTTGAGCTGAAAATCTTAGGCTCATACCCACGCGCGGTGCTTTAAGAGGCATATCGATGAGTTGTGATTTCTTTTCACTGGCTTCACCAGGGGTGCAAAATCTGCACCCCTATTTGCCAGGCAAACCACCAGAAGAGTTAGAGCGAGAGCTTGGCTTAACTGATGTGGTGAAGCTGGCAAGTAATGAGAGCCCAATAGGGGCCTCACCAAAAGTCGTCACAGCTCTCCAAGATAAACTGTCAGGTATCAATCTTTATCCTGATAGTGGTGGTTACCGATTGAAGTTGGCTTTGGCTGACTATTTAAACTGCCAGTCGGAGCAGATTACTTTAGGTAATGGCTCTAATGACGTGTTGGAACTTATCGCTCGTGCTTTTCTAACCTCAGATGATGAAGTTATCTATTCTGAATATGCTTTTGTCGTTTATTCGTTGGTGACTCAAGCAATTGGTGCTAAAGCTGTTGTGGCTCCAGCCAAAGATTGGGGGCATGATCTGGATGCGATGTTGGAGCGATTAACTCCAAATACTCGTATGATCTTTATCGCTAATCCTAACAATCCGACGGGTACATATTTAACCCAAGGACAGTTAGAAACGTTTTTAACTAAAGTGCCAGAAAATGTCTTAGTAGTTTTGGATGAAGCTTACACGGAGTATGTGGAAGCTGAAGACTTTCCGGATAGTTTGAGTTTGCAGAAGCAGTATACGAATCTAATCGTTACGCGAACCTTTTCTAAAGCTTATGGTTTGGCTGGCTTACGTGTCGGTTACTCGGTTTCAAACAATGATATAGCAAATCTGTTAAGCCGAGTAAGGCAGCCATTTAATGTGAATAATCTGGCGCTTGCCGCTGCAGAAATAGCTATATCTGATCAAGAGCATCTAGATAAAGCTGTACAAGTTAATACTGTAGGCATGGCTTTTTATCAGTCAGGTTTGGCCAAGTTGGGATTGGAATTTATCCCATCGGTAGGAAATTTTATTACAGTAGATCTGGCTAAGGATGCCTCGCCTATCTACCAATCAATGCTAGAGCAGGGTGTTATTGTGAGGCCTGTGGCGAATTATGGAATGCCAAATCACTTGCGCATCAGCATTGGTTTACAAAATGAAAATGAACGTTGCCTAAAAGCATTACAACAAGTGGTAGAGAAACGTTGAGTCAAGGTATCAAAAATACACTTATTATCGGGTTAGGTTTAATCGGCGGCTCTTTAGCAAAAGTGCTTCGTCAGAACCGTTGCTGCGGACAAATTATTGGTTTTGATCGTGACCCAGAAGAGACAAAGTTAGGTTTAAGTAGCGGAGTAATCGATGTAGCTGCCGATAGTCTAGCGGATGCTGTAAGTCAGGCGGATATTATTGTTTTAGCAGTGCCTGTAAAAGCGATGGAAAAGGTGCTGGTGGATATTGCGCCATTTATCGCTGAAGAAACATTGATTACAGATGTAGGTAGTACCAAGGCTAATGTGGTCGAAGCGGCTAAGCGTGTCTTTGAACAAGTGCCTTCTGGTTTTGTACCAGGTCACCCAATTGCTGGCTCTGAGAAAAGCGGTGTAGCAGCAGCGGATGAACATCTATTTGAACAGCACAAAATTATTCTAACGCCTTTAGCAGAATCTTCATCTTACGCTGTTAAAGTGTTTACTGAAATGTGGGCGTCCACTGGTGCAGAAGTGCTAATTATGGACGTAGAAAAGCATGATGAAGTGTTGGCGGCAACCAGTCATCTCCCACACATGCTGGCGTTTTCCTTAGTGGATACTCTGGCTCAGGAACAAGGCAATAATACTGATATTTTCCGCTATGCAGCTGGAGGCTTCCGTGATTTTACTCGGATAGCCGGAAGTGACCCGACAATGTGGCACGACATCTGTTTAGCAAATAGAGACGCTTTGCTAGCGCAGTTAGATCGATATACATCGGGATTAGCAAAGCTAAGAGCGGCGATTGAATGCGGTGATAGTGAGACGATGTTAGGCACTTTTACACGCGCACGAGCTGCACGAGAACATTTTTCAAGAATCCTTTCTGGTACGGCATATTCACAAGATATGAGTAATCAATTAGTAACCTTTCGTGCCCAGCCTGGCGGCAGCGTAAGTGGTAAAATTCGAGTTCCAGGTGATAAATCTATTTCACATCGCTCCATTATGCTGGGTTCCCTAGCTGATGGAGTTACGGAAGTTACAGGCTTCCTTGAAGGTGAAGATAGCTTAGCGACCTTACAAGCATTCCGTGATATGGGTGTGGTTATTGAAGGTCCTGATGATGGCAATGTAACTATCTACGGTGTAGGTGTTAATGGCTTAAGTGCACCTCCTGGGCCTTTATATGTAGGTAACTCCGGTACATCAATGCGTTTGCTATCTGGTTTATTGGCAGCACAGCAATTTGATTCTGAGCTTACTGGTGATGCTTCTCTGACTAAACGTCCAATGGGTCGTGTCGCTGATCCGCTTCGCTTGATGGGAGCGGAGATCGAAACCGCTGAAAATGGTCGCCCACCGATGAAGATTAAAGGCGGTCAGGCGCTAAAAGGCATTCATTATGATATGCCTATGGCGAGTGCTCAGGTTAAGTCTTGTTTGCTATTGGCTGGTCTTTACGCTGAAGGTGAAACCTCTGTAACAGAGCCTGCACCGACACGCGATCATACCGAACGTATGCTTACGGGCTTTGGTTATCCTGTAGAGCAAAATGGCTCTAAAGCAGCGGTTAAATCGGGTGGGCAGTTGCATGCAACTCGCATCGATGTACCTGCTGATATCTCTTCCGCGACATTCTTTTTGGTAGCAGCGGCTATCGCTCCAGGTTCTGATTTGACCCTAGAGCACGTTGGTATCAACCCAACCCGTGTTGGCATTATCAACATCCTGCGTTTAATGGGTGCGAACCTTGAATTGCTAAATGAGCGCGAAGTCGGTGGCGAACCTGTTGCTGATATCCGTATTCGTTATGCGCCGCTTAAAGGTATTCATATTCCTGAAGACCAAGTTCCTCTGGCAATTGATGAGTTCCCTGCGCTATTTATTGCAGCCGCTTGTGCTGAAGGTACAACAATCGTATCTGGTGCTGAAGAGCTTCGCGTTAAAGAGAGTGATCGAATTCAATCCATGGTTGATGGTCTTAAAGCACTTGGTGTGGATATCGAAGGTACGCCAGATGGTGCGATCATCCAAGGCGGTGAGATTGGTGGCGGTGTTGTAGAGAGCCATGATGATCACCGTATTGCCATGTCTTTCTGTGTGGCTGCTTTGCGTGCTACTGGTGAGATCACAATTAATGACTGTGCAAACGTAGCTACGTCTTTCCCTGGCTTTGTTGAGCTGGCGCAGACTGCAGGAATAAAGGTAGAGAAGGAGGAGGGATGATGTCTAACGGACAAATCCCCGTAATTACCGTTGATGGTCCCAGTGGATCGGGTAAAGGAACGATATGCCAGTTGTTGGCAAAAGAACTAGGTTGGGAGCTGTTAGATAGTGGGGCGTTATACCGCCTACTGGGTCTTGCAGCCAATCATCATGGTGTAAACCTTGATGACGAAGAAGCGCTGGTCGTTTTAGCTGCACACTTAAACGTGCAGTTTATTCCTCGTGATGATGATACTGTCCAGATTGTTCTGGAAGGTGAAGAGGTTACTGATGCTATTCGTACTGAAGCTGTTGGTAAGGATGCTTCGATCGTTGCGGCTATTCCGGCGGTTCGTGATGCTCTATTGGAGCGTCAGCGTGCATTTGCTGAAATGCCAGGGTTGATTGCAGATGGTCGTGATATGGGCACGGTTGTGTTTCCTGAAGCATCACTCAAAATCTATCTAGATGCCAGTGCTGAGGAGCGCGCTGTACGACGTTATAACCAGTTGATAAACAAGGGACTGGGTGCTAGTCTTCAAGCTATATTGGAGGATATTCAGGCACGAGACGACCGTGATATGAATCGTCCTGTTGCTCCTCTTAAGCCCGCGGCGGATGCAGTAATTCTTGATACGACTAAGATGTCAATCGAAGAGGTCCTAGCCGCTGTAATGGATGCAGCGAGGCATAAAGGGCTTCGCTGATAGTGTCATAACGACAAAGCGGGATACAGATATGAGCGAGAGCTTTGCTGAACTATTTGAAGAGAGCCTTCAAGAGTTGGAGATGGCGCCAGGCGCTATCGTAACGGGTACAGTAATTGCGATTGAGGATGACTTTGTCATCGTCAATGCAGGTCTCAAATCAGAAGGTGTTATCCCGCGGTCGCAGTTTATTGATGACTCTGGTGAGCTGACAATTGATGTTGGTTCTGAAGTCAGAGTCGCATTAGAAGCTGTCGAAGACGGCTTCGGTTCTACCCAGCTTTCTCGTGATAAAGCGAAACGAGCAGAAGCTTGGGCAGAGCTTGAGAAAGCTTACGAATCTGATGAAATTGTAACAGGGCACATCTCGGGTAAAGTCCGAGGTGGCCTAACGATTATGCTTGGAAATATCCAGGCATTCCTTCCGGGCTCTTTAGTCGATGTCCGTCCTCTTCGAGATACCAGCCACTTAGAAAACCAAGAACTCGAGTTTAAATTGGTTAAGCTCGATGCCAAGCGCAATAACATTGTTGTTTCACGTCGTGCTGTTCTTGAGGCGGCTTACAGTGTTGAGCGTGAAAAACTGCTTTCAGAACTGAAAGAAGGCCTTGTTGTTAAAGGCGTTGTAAAAAACATTACCGACTATGGCGCATTTATTGATCTTGGCGGTGTTGATGGCCTGCTACATATCACTGATATCGCTTGGAAACGTGTTAAGCATCCAAGTGAAGTATTAACGGTTGGTGAAAGCATAGATGTGCAGGTGCTGCGTTTTGATAAAGAACGCAACCGTGTTTCGCTCGGGGTTAAGCAGTTAACAGAAGATCCGTGGACACAGCTGATTGCTAATTACGACATCGGCACCAAAGCGAAAGCCAAAGTTACTAATCTTACTGATTACGGTTGTTTCGCAGAGATCGAAAAAGGTATTGAAGGTTTGATCCATGTTTCTGAAATGGATTGGACTAATAAAAATGTTCACCCATCTAAAGTTGTTCAGGTGGGAGACGAAGTCGATGTGATGTTATTAGACATCGATAAAGAGCGTCGTCGTATCTCTTTAGGTATGAAGCAATGCAAAGCTAACCCTTGGCAAGAATTTGCGACTAAATTCCAAAAAGGTGATCGCTTAAGTGGTAAAATCCGTTCAATAACCGATTTTGGTGTTTTCATTGGCCTAGAAGGTGGTATCGATGGCCTTGTGCATCTATCCGATTTGTCGTGGGATGACAACGGTGAGGATGTTGTTAAAACACTGAAAAAAGGCGATGACTTAGAAGCGGTGGTGCTTTCGGTTGATTCAGAACGAGAGAGAATCGCTTTGGGTGTTAAGCAACTAGATGAAGATCCATTTAGTAGTTTTACTGCGAGTCATGGCAAAGGAAAAGTTATAAAAGGTACAGTTTCTGACATTGCTGACAAGGCGGTAAGTGTAACCGTGGCAGAAGGTGTTGAAGCGGTACTAAGAATCTCCGATGTGTCTCGAGAGCGCATAGATAATCTAGCAGATCATTTTAGCGTTGGAGATGAAGTTGAGGCTATGATCAGCCAAATTGATCGTAGAAACAGAGTTATTTCGCTCTCCATCAAGCAGATGGAGGCAGAGCAAGAGAAACAAGCTCTGGATAAAATCAGTCAACAGTCTGAAACGACGCTATCAGGCCCAACGACTATCGGTGATTTAATTAAGGCTCAGATGAATAAAAGTGACTCTGAGTAACTAGGCAGAATGTACGGTCCACGAGCAAAGGAGTAGAGGTATGACGAAATCTGAACTGATTGAAGTACTAGTAGATCGACATGAGCAATTGTCGGTGAAGGATATCGAGCTGTCCGTGAAGACGATGCTAGATCACATGACAGAATCTTTGTCTCAAGGTGATCGTATAGAAATCAGAGGATTTGGTAGTTTTTCACTACATTATCGAGCGCCTAGAACAGGCCGTAACCCAAAAACGGGTGAGTCTGTAGCGCTTGATGCTAAATATGTTCCGCACTTCAAACCAGGTAAAGAGTTGCGTGAACAGGTAAATGATTCAATTCAAAATTAGGTAATTGAGGTTTAATCCGGTGCGTTTAGTTAAAAAATTGATCTTCGTTGTTTTAGCGTTTTTGGCACTATTTATTGGTTTAATGTTAGTGATTAACAACACAGATCAGGTTGCGATTAATCTTGTTTTTCTGCAGCTACCAGAATTTAGTTTAGGTACTTGGCTAGTAGCGACATTTGTTGCGGGTGCTCTTATCGGTGGAGCGCTAAGTACAATGATTATCGTGATGTTAAAAACTCGTTTGGGCTCTGCGCGTCGTAAAATTGCTAGTACACAAAAAGAGCTAGATCAGTTGCGAGTATCCAGCCTGAAAGATGCCGTTTAATCTCGACAACGCTTTTCTTTTAATCCCGTTTGTTCTGGCGATCGGCATTGGCTGGTTGCTAGGCAGGCGTGATAAGCAGTCAAAACCTACGCCTCCTCAAACGAATCTAAGTCACGAATACTTTACCGGTTTAGACTATCTTTTGAACGAGAAAATGGATGAGGCGATTGAAAGCTTTATCCGTGCCTTAGAGATCAATTCAGATACCATTCCAGCCCACCTGTCTTTAGCAAAGCTCTTTCGCCGTAAAGGTGATGTTGATCGAGCGATACAGATCCATCAGAATCTATTGGCGCGTCCCAATTTGAATCGGGATGACTTTATGCGGATTCAGATGGCGCTAGCGAATGACTATTATTCTGTGGGATTGTTGGACCGAGCTGAGAATCTGCTGCAGGAAATTATTAAGTCATCTCCACCTAAGCGTATTCATAGTAAAGCACTTAATCTGTTAATTAAGCTTTACGAGAAAGAAGGGGAGTGGGAAGAAGCTTTAGTCACTGCGGATAAACTTTCTGTTGATGAAAGGCGAGATTTAAATAATGAGCTTGCTCATTACTGTTGTGAACTGGCTGATATGGCATTACAGCAAAAGCTTATCAAAGCAGCCACTGAGTATCTCAAAGATGCCGAGCAATTCGATTCGGATAATGTTCGGGTAAGTTTTTTAAAAGCTCAAATTGCAATGAAATCTGAGCAGTGGAAGCAGGCTATAAAGCATCTTAAAAAAGTATCTAAGCAAGATCGCTTGTTTGTTTCAGAAACAATTCCCCTATTGAAAGATTGCTATGAAAGAACGGGGGATAGTAAGGGGCATTTAGAATATTTACGTAACTGTTTGGCGAATTCGCCTTCGACTACAGTGCTTATTGCTCTCGCTGAACATGTAAAGGAAGAGCGTGGCATATATGCAGCTGGAAGTTTTATTACTGAAGAGTTAAAACGCCGTCCTTCAGTAAAAGGGTTTAATAGTCTGATCGATCTTCATATAGAATATGGCTCAGATAGCGCAAGGGATAGCTTAAAGGTATTGCGTGGTCTGACTGGACAGTTAGAGCTCTCAAAGCCCGTATACCGATGTAATAGTTGTGGATTTTCAGGTAGAACGCTCTCCTGGCAGTGTCCGTCATGTAAAAGCTGGGGTACGACTAAACCTATTCAGGGTTTGGAAGGCGAATAAATTTTAGAGAACTTATATGTTATTGGATAAAAAAAGAGTCATTGTTGCATTAGATTACCCTGATCAAAATCAGGCTTTGGCAATGGCTAAGCAGTTGGACCCGACTCGATGCCGTGTAAAAGTTGGTAAAGAGTTATTCACACGTAGCGGTCCGGCTATCGTAGAAACACTTCAGACCCTAGGTTTTGATGTCTTTCTTGATCTGAAATTCCATGATATCCCAAATACTACGGCTAAAGCAGTTCGTGCAGCTGCAGAGCTAGGCGTGTGGATGGTCAATGTTCATGCTTCGGGTGGCCGCCGTATGATGGAAGCTGCTCGCAACGAGCTTGAGCAAGTTCATGGTTCTGAGACGTTGTTAATCGGTGTAACTGTACTAACGAGCATGGAGCGCAGTGACCTGCGCGATTTAGGGTTAGATATTGAGCCGTTAGAGCATGTGAAGCGTTTGGCTAAGTTAACTGAAGAAAGTGGTCTGCATGGTGTAGTTTGTTCTGCGCAGGAAGTAACGCCATTACGCCAAGTGATCGGCGAAGAATTCAAACTAGTAACACCGGGCATTCGACCTGCGGATGCGGATGTTGGCGATCAGAAGCGTATTATGACACCGTCTGATGCATTAAAAGCAGGCAGTGATTACCTAGTGATTGGTCGCCCAATTACTAAAGCAGATTCGCCTGTAGACGCACTAGCTAAAATCGATGCTGAATTAGCACCGTTGCTTTCGTAGCTTTAGCAAGTTATAAAGAAGGTCTGGCCTAAATGGATGAGGTCAGACCTAAAATAAAGTAAAAGGAATTTACTATGAAACTTTCTTCTTTAAGAGCGCTGATCATGGCGTTCGCTTGTGTATTCTCTTTGTCTGCTTTTGCAGCTCCTATCGATCTTAATACCGCTACAGCCGAACAGTTAGCACAAAACCTTAATGGTATTGGGGTAGCTAAGGCAGAAGCTATTGTTGAGTATCGTACTAACAATGGTCCTTTCACATCGGTAGATCAATTAACTGAAGTGAAAGGCATTGGTGCTGCCACAGTTGAGAAAAATCGCTCAAATATCTCTATTCAAGAGGTTGTGGATAAAAAGAAAGAAGTGGCGAGTAAGAAGTAGCGTTAAGCACTACTAGTAGGTTGTAAGGCTCAGAGCGATTTGGGTGTTACAACCAGGCGGCTCCACGGACTCCGCTGGAGTCGCCAAATTGCGCTTTCAAAATCGGCGTATTCATCGAATCAGAGAATACATATTGGGCTAACCTCTCTGGAAGTTTCTGATAGATATCGTTCTGGTTTGAAAGCCCGCCGCCTAACACAATAACGTCAGGATCCAATATGTTTATAACCGATGAGAGGGCTTTAGCCAGCTGCTCGATGTATAAGTTGCAATAATCTACTGCTGACTTGTCTCCAGCTTTAGCGAGTTCCCAGATTGATTCGGTATCTAAATGTGAAAAAGTCGAATCGTTATAGTGATTTGTGAACCCTGGGCCAGATAAGAACGTCTCTATACAGTCTTGTTTGCCGCAATAACAATCTCGCCCATTTCCATCGGACGCATCCAGTCTAGGTAGGGGGTTGTGTCCCCATTCCCCGCAAATAGAATTTGGACCGCTAAGCAGTTGCTTATTTATTGTAATGCCTCCGCCAACGCCGGTACCTAAGATTACTCCAAAGACAGAGTTGTAGTCTTTGCCGCTACCATCGATAGCTTCAGACAGTGTAAAACAATCAGCATCGTTGGCGATTTGAATAGGCTTTTGTAGTCGCTCGCTCAAGTCTTTATCTAATGGGTGGCCGATTAAGCAGGTAGAGTTAGCGTTTTTAATTAAACCTGTTTCTCGCGAAACGGCACCGGGAATTCCAATACCAATGGAGCGAGCTGGATGCTTTATGTTGCTTTCAGCTCTTTCTATAAGCGAGAAAATTGCATCTAGGGTAGCTTGGTAATTCCCTTGTGGCGTAGGAACGCGATATCTAAATAGAACATCTGAAGATGGAGTCAGCGCAATAATCTCGATCTTGGTGCCGCCAAGATCTATACCGATACAGTAGTCCATTTTTCTCTCATGCTATTTGAGAATATTTAAGTGATTTTATATAACAAAAGCGAGAGTGATTGGAATAAAAATGAGACTGCCCATATTGCCTAGCAAAACAATCGAAGCGACTTGATGTGGCTCTTGATTGTAACGTTCGGCAATCATGTAATTTAAAACGGCTGGTGGTAGCGCACCAAAGACAACTAAATAGGCAAACTGTGTCGCATCCAGTTGTAAGAACTGCTGGCAGATCAGAGCGATGATAATACCGCTGACAGGGCAGAGTACCGCGCTGAGGCTACCTATTCTCCAATTAGAAAAGTCTACGCTAGTCATTCTTACGCCCAGTGCAAAGAGCATTAATGGTATGGCTATCTGACCCAGCATGTCTATAAAGGTATGGACTGCTTTAGGGATCGGTAGATCGAAGCCGCTCCAGATAAGGCCTAAAATGGTTGCTAAAATCATCGGCATGCGAAGTAGATTAAGCAAACGAGTCTTATGATCCAGTATGTAGATACCGACTGTAAAGTGGAGCAAATTTTCCACTAGAAATAAGACTACAGCGGCTTGCAGCGCGTTTTCTCCAAACGCTAAGACAATCAGCGGTATACCCAAATTACCACTGTTGCTGAACATCATTGGAGGTAGGAACGTTTTAGGATGTACCTTTAACAGTTTACAGGCAGGGTAGAGCAGAATACCTGAGCCAATCACGATAATAGCGGCGCCAATGGCGAGAGATTGGTACTTAATTAGATCAAATGATTCAGCAGATAAAACAGCAAAGATCAGCGCAGGAACAAAAACATCAATATTGATCTGATTGGCTGCATTCATGTCCGGCTGGTAGCGGCGGGCATAAAAAAATCCCACTGTGACAATCGCCACAAGTGGGAACACGGTAAGGAATATCCGTTCAATCAGTAGACCTTGTACTTCCATCAATAACTACCTTATATGTCAGTTGTGGCCTACTTTGGAGCGTTTAATCGTACTCTTTTCCTGTTTGAACAATCAGTACAGGAATCTTGGAATTACGCATCACTTGCTGGCTTGTATGGCTATGGTGACCAAATCGGTTTTCCGCGCCCATAACGATCATATCAGCATTTTCAGCTTGCGCAGCACCAAGAATAGAATCGGTTTGATTGCCTTCAGCAACCTTGTGCTCAATGTTAAGCACTACAGGCTTTTCTAAACTTTGCAGTTCGTCTTCACAGAATTTTTCAACACGTTCCTGCATGGTGTTGTGAATCTCTTTGATACCTTCGTCATGCATCTGCTTGATAAGATCTTCAGATACATAGTTTTGGATCAGTGCATGTCCCATCTCACCCATCGGCTCTACAACGTGCAGCATTACGATCTTGGCATCATTTAGAACTGCCTGGTTAACCGCTTGGCGGAATACAGGTCGAGTGTGTTTGCCCAAAGATGTTGCGTAAAGAATAGTTTTGATATCTGGAAGTGCCATGATCATTTCCTCAAAAACAGTCTTAGACTAAAGTATTGAATTTGGTCAGTTTAGCACTTCGTAAGTCGGTGCTCAGATTTACTCGACAATCTATAGACCTAGCTCAATATATAAATTTTTAGTTATATTTAATGCGGCGTACCGCAGCCACAGCGCGACTTTGGTGTTTTACCAATCCCTGGGTTAAACGTGTTTGTCGGGTCTAACGAGAAGTAGAAGTTCTGTAGCCCTTCTTCAGCTTCATATAGGTGGCCTACGTTATGCTCAGCAGGGTATTTCGCACCTTTCTGTGCAAGAAGCTCTAACATCATCTTCTTCACCGCTTTACCATCAGCGCCTTTCTT
The DNA here is from genome assembly GCF_047778065.1 of Neptuniibacter sp. QD72_48. Lineage (GTDB taxonomy): Bacteria > Pseudomonadota > Gammaproteobacteria > Pseudomonadales > Balneatricaceae > Neptuniibacter. The sequence continues at coordinate 761,429 of NZ_CP180547.1, forward strand.
CAGAATGTAATCCTGATGGAAAACGTGACACATGAAATGACCGTAGTAGAGTGAGTGAACAATATGCTTGCTGATCTCTTCCGGTAGTTTTTCTACCCAATCCGGATCATTTCGACGAAGTGCAATGTCGAGTGCCAGAATATCTTCGACCTCATTCTGGTGGATGATCTGATAACGAATAGCGGCACCTGCAGCGGCAAAACGGTGTAGATAAGCTTTTTTGGCTTCATCTGCATCGCATTCGAAATAATCGCCAGACTGACTGTTACTGAAGAACTCTTTTAGAAACTTATCTGCTTCAGGGATACCACCGTCGCTCATTTTTAGCACGAGGTAGTGATCATACTTCTCGCGGAAATCGCGCATACGTTTTGGCAGAATATTTGGCCAGCATCGGCTCATAACCTGCATAACGCGATCTGGAATATCCTTCGGCAAGAAGCTGATCTTATTCAGTGCAGCAGAGATACGACCTTTCATAGCGAAAAGCTTTGGAAGCGGGTCGGTGCCAAAGTAGTTAATCATCATAAAAGTATCTTTGCCGTATTTTTCAGCAATGTCGTAGATATCTTTATGCATGTATTCTGCAACTTCAGGTAGATTATCGAAGTGTTGCAGAATATGGCGACGAATCTCTGTCAGTTCATTGGCATCATTGGTACCAATGTAATAAACCTGTTCTTTTTGTGCGACAGGGAAGGTATCTAAGCGCACAGCGAATACACCTACCTTGCCTGCGCAACCGCTGGATTCATATAAGCGGCTAGTATCAGCGTTGTAGCGTGCAGGTGAATCTGCATCTACATCGCGAACAATTTCAGGGTAATCGTTTGCCGATGCTTTTTGAGTGCTGGCTTTAACATCAGCGTCGGTAAAGTTTTTCTGTTCTAGATTTGTAAGGATCTCTTCGGGTGTTTCGCCTAGGTCAATACCAAGGTGATTCACCAATTCCAATTCGCCATTATCGTTAAGCTGAGCAAACAGAGAGAGCTCAGTATAAGCTGGCCCACGTTGAACCAAGGCACCGCCGGAGTTGTTTGCAATACCGCCAACAATTGAAGCGCCGATACAGGAAGAGCCAATGACAGAATGGGGTGCACGATTAATAGGCTTTAGCATCTTCTCAAGGGTGAATAGTGTCGCCCCAGGGAAGCTGATGATCTGCTTGCCTTCATCAATCAGGTAGATTTTGTTCATGCGCGTGGTGTTGATGACGATAATCTCACGATCATAGTCGTCACCACTTGGAGTGGAGCCTTCTGTCAGACCTGTGTTAGCGGCCTGCATAATCACAATCGTATCGGCTTTAATGCAGGTATCTAGAACCTTCCACTGTTCTAACAGTGTGGTTGGAAATACTACTGCAAGGGCAGAACCCTCGCCGGAGCGGAAACCTGTGCGATAGTGTTCGGTCTGGTTTTCTCCAGTAAGAACATTGTTCTCGCCAAGGATAGACCTTAACTGATCGAGAAGATCGTGGCTGGACATATGAAGTACTCTACTAGCTCTAAATGGCCTTAAGGCCTAATTATTATATATGTGTGCACTGGGCATCTTAGATACCCAGTGCTATTCAGTTATCTTAACTGTAGGCGATAGTTGGTAGCCAAAGAACGATCTGAGGCCAGAACACTAGTACCAGTAGCGCTGCTAACTGAAGAATAATGAAAGGAATTACACCTTTATAAATATCAGTGATCTTAACGTTTGGTGGGCATACCCCTTTAAGATAGAAAAGGGCAAACCCGACGGGGGGCGTTAAGAACGAGGTCTGCAAGGCCATGGCGACGAGCATGACGAACCAAACCAACTCTGGGTTATCGATACCCGGAGCCGTAATATCTAAGCCGAGAGCCGAAATTACAGGTGCCAATAGTGGCAAGATGATTAGCGTGATCTCGATCCAATCTAGGAAGAAACCTAGTAGGAAAATAACCGCTAGGATGAAGAAGATGATTCCATAAGGGCCAAATGGAAGGCCTGTTAGAAACTCTTCGATCATCTCATCGCCACCTAGTTCACGAAGAACAAGAGCGAAACATGTTGCACCAATGAAGATCGCGAAGATGTAGGCAGTTGTGTTCATTGTCCCGCCAACAACTTCATGCAGTACTTTGAAGCTAAACTTCTTGTTGTACATTGCTAGAAGCGTTGCACCAAATGCACCTACACCAGCGGCTTCGGTCGGCGTTGCAATACCCGCAAAGATAGAGCCTAGCACTACAATGATAAGAAGTAGTGTCGGAAGAACATCTTTTAGGACATTAAAGAAAATCTTTAGATCAACAGGTTTAGCATCATCCGGTATCGGCATGTGGCTTGGATTAATAAAGCCACGAGCAAGAATGTAGATAATGTAAAACGCGCCAAGCATAAGGCCTGGGAATACAGCGCCCATAAAGAGGTCACCAACTGACAGACCTAATTGATCGGCCATGATAACCAGCATGATGCTTGGTGGGATTAGGATGCCTAGCGTGCCTGCAGAAGCGATCGTACCTAGCGCAAGTGGCATGTTATAGCCTTGCTTAGTCATCGCTGGTAGTGACATAACCGCCAGTAGTACAACGGATGCACCGATGATGCCGGTGGATGCAGCTAGGATGATACCAATCGCTGTTACTGTAATCGCAAGACCGCCGTGAACACGACCAAATAGCTCCTGCATTGATTTCATCAAGCGTTCAGCAACGCCAGATTTATCAAGCATGATCCCCATAAATATGAACATGGGGAGGGCTACCAGAATCCAGTTTTCCATGATGGTCCATAGACGGTTAACTACAAGCCCAAGTGTGGTGTAGTCCAGACCTGTCATGGTATCCATGTATGTGTCTGTAAATTGCCCTAAAAAGGCAAAAATGATACCGATGCCGCCTAATACCCAAGCGACAGGTATACCTGTAAATAGAAGCGCGATGAACGACAGGAACATCGCGATTACGAGAACTTCATTCGCATCCATCAGTCATCACCTTTAATAATTAGAGTCAAATCACGAATAAAACGAGAGATAAGTGCTAATGCTAGTAAGCCAAAACTTACCGGAATAACACCTTTTATGATCCAGCGATACGGTAGGCCGGAAGCGGCTTCTGAGCCTTCGTTTACTCGATAGGATTCAGCAACGAAATCGATACTTTGCATAAAGATGATTGCAACAAATGGAAGAACCATCGTTGGGATGCTAATAACTTCGATCCAGCGCTTAGTGTTCGCCCTTAGGCGTGAATAGAACAGGTCTACGCGGATATGTGAATTTGTGGTTTGGGCATAAGAAAGACCAAACATTACGCCAATGGAATATAGGTGCCATTGCAGTTCTTCTAGGGCGATTAAGCCGCTAGCAAATCCTTTGCGCAAAATGACCTGCAGCATAATCACTAATACAAGAACTACATAGGTCCAAGCGATAGTGAGACCGATGCGTTTAATAAAATTATCTATCGCATCTGCGAGGGGCACTGGGGTCAGCTTTTCATTTTCAGTCACTGAAACTTACCTTCGCTACTTCTTATTAGATTCTTTGCCGAGTAGTGCTCACTCAAAAATCTAATTATTTATTTTTATAGATTACCTGTATGTACAGGCAAACAGGGCAGCCGAAGCTGCCCTGAAATTCTTCGGAGGGCTGGGCACCTTCCGAAGAGAGTCGTCTTACTTAGTTGCGCGTGGTAGGAATGCGTTAGCTTCCCAAAGGTCGTAACCTTTACGGAACGTGCTCATGTCATCCCATACTTTCTTGAAGAATGGATCAGCAGCAGTTTTCTCTGCAACTACTTCATCCCAAGTAGATTTGAAAGTGCTTAGCATTGTGTCGTTCCAGTAACGGATCTGAACGCCGTTGTCAGCTGCTTTCTGCATTACAGGGAACTGCATCGCTTCACCTTCAGCAATCGCGTTAGTCATAGACGCTTTACATGTTGTTTCAACAAGTGCCTTCTGACCTTTGCTCATCTTGCCCCAAGTGTCTTTGTTGATCAGTAGTTCGAATACTGTCGCCTGCTGGTGCCAGCCTGGGAAGTAGTTGTACTTAACGATCTTGTGGAAGCCTAGACGCTGGTCAATTGCAGGCTGAGAGAACTCAGATGCATCGATTGCACCTTTCTCAAGTGCACCGAAGATTTCGCCGCCTGGAAGTTGTACTGTGCCTACGCCCAGTTTTTCCATTACATCAGCACCTAGACCGAAGAAACGCATGTTAAGACCTTTTAGGTCTTCTGGTTTTTCGATTGGCTTAGAGAACCAACCAGATGTTTCTGGAGAGATAATCGCACAAGGAAGAACTTTAACGTTGTAGCCTGCTGTGTCGTACATCTCTTGGTAAAGGTTCATACCGTTACCGTAGTACAACCAAGCCATGTATTCGCCAGCTTCTGGGCCAAATGGAACTGCAGAGAAAAGTGCAGCTGCAGGCATTTTACCCTGCCAGTAACCAGCAGTAGAGTAACCAGAGTTAACTTTACCAGTAGAAACTGCGTCCAGAATCTCTTTAGGGCTAACCAACTTGCCTGGCTCATAAATTTTCATTTTCATTTTGCCGTCACTTACAAGCTTAAGCTGATCAGCAACCCAAACAATTGGAGTGCCTAGCGCTGGTAGGTGAGAACCGAAAGCAATTGGAGTTTTTAGAAGTAGTTTGTCAGAAGCTTGAGCTGGAGCTGTCGTACCTGCAATAGCAGCAGTAACCACAGCTGCAGAGATCAGAGACTTGGCGAACTTTTTCATGTCACATCCTCTAAGAGATTCATTTTTTTATATTTAGTATTGAGATGCAGGAGGAGAGGGTATTGGGATGATAAGACCTCTGCTGCGCTGCAGTAATCTCAATTGGTAATACCAATTTACCATAAGAGATATGCTACTGTATTTTTTTTGAGCAAGGTCTGTCAATGTTTTTTTGCTGTTAAATGACTATAGTCCAGATTTATAACATTGGTGAAATCTATTTCATAGTCAGCATTTATATAGGCTCTGTGAATAGGATAAATGTGGTAAATAAAATTATTCCGCTTAGGCTATTGTGTTGCTAATGTAGAATAAATTACTATTGATATTGGTCTTACCAATATAATTTGAGTGTGAAAGATGAGTTACAACCGGGTTAAGCAGCCAAAGATTTCTGACGTAATCATGGAACAGATGGAAGCCATGATTTTGGAAGGGACGTTAAAGCCAGGACAAAAATTACCACCTGAGCGCGAACTTGCAAAGCAGTTTGAAGTATCTAGGCCTTCGCTTAGAGAAGCAGTTCAAAAATTGGCGGCTAAGGGTTTGCTAATCAGTCGCCAGGGCGGTGGTACTTATGTCTCTGAAGATTTGGGTGGTTCCTTCTCTGATCCACTGCTTGAGTTATTTCGAACCCACCCTGAAGCTCAATATGATCTGCTAGAGTTTCGTCATGCTTTAGAAGGTGTTGCAGCTTATTATGCGGCCCTGCGAAGTACGCCTGCGGACAAAGAGGCGATCTTGAAGTGTTACGACGATCTTCAGCGCTATCATGATACGAAAGACATTCAGAAAGAGGTATATGCTGATGTGGACTTCCATTTGGCAATCGCTGCCTCAACTCACAACATGGTTCTTCTGCATATGATGCGAGCGTTGTTTAATCTGCTGCGCGAACATATCTGGGACAACCTTAAAAACATCTACCCGAACTCAGATTACCGCGAAAAGATCCATGATCAGCATAAAGTGCTGATGGATGCGATTTTAGAAGGTGATCCTGAAAAGGCGCGTCAGGCAGCTCATCACCATCTGGCTTATGTCGAAGAGGCGTTGTTGGAAGGTGAGCGTGAAAATACACGTTTAGAGCGTGCTCTGCGCCGAGCTAATATTTAATTCTTGTACATAAACTACACAAATAAGTGGCCATTTTAGTTTTTTGATACGTTTTGAGTATAAATGTAGACATAAGTACTAATTTAAATGTAGTATTACTACAAAACTAATATTATAAGGTCTGTTTAGTCATTCAGCTGCTACTTTTAATGTAACAAGTTGGTTTGGTTAACAAAGATCAGATTACAAAAAAATACATGCTGCGTTAACTTTTTAGAGTGGAGAGGTCAAAGTGCAAGACATTATTGATGACGTTGATCCAATTGAAACCCAAGAGTGGTTGGATGCGCTGGAATCAGTTGCAAAGAATGATGGCGACGATCGTGCCAAATACATACTGCGTAAGTTAGGTGAAAAAGCCAATGATATGGGCGTAAGCTCAGGTACGGCACTGACTACACCTTATCGCAATACTATTTCTGTTAAAGATGAATCACGTATGCCGGGCGACCTGTTTATGGAGCGCCGTATTCGTTCTTTCATTCGTTGGAACGCAATGGCAATGGTTATGCGTGCTAACGACAACGAAGATGGCCTAGGTGGCCACATTTCATCTTTCTCCTCTTCTGCAACGCTATACGATATCGGTTTTAACTACTTCTTCCGTGGTAATGAAGGCGGTCAGGAATCTGATATGGTCTTCTTCCAAGGCCATATCTCTCCAGGTATCTACTCTCGTGCATACCTAGAGGGTCGTTTAACTGAAGAGCAGATGGATAACTACCGCCGTGAAGTTGATGGCAACGGTCTTTCATCTTATCCACACCCTTGGTTGATGCCTGACTTCTGGCAGTTCCCAACCGTATCTATGGGTCTTGGTCCAATTCAGGCGATCTACCAAGCACACGTTATGCGTTATCTTTCTGCGCGTGAATTGATTAATCGTGGTGATCGTAAGGTATGGGCTTTCCTAGGTGACGGTGAGTGTGATGAGCCAGAATCTCTAGGTGCTATCTCTCTTGCGGGTCGTGAGCAGCTTGAAAACCTGATCTTCGTAGTTAACTGTAACCTACAGCGTCTTGATGGTCCTGTCCGTGGTAACGGCAAGATTGTTCAAGAGCTAGAAGGTATCTTCCGCGGCGCTGGTTGGAACGTTATCAAATGTCTATGGGGTCGTCATTGGGACGCCCTGTTCGAAAAAGACACTAAAGGTCTTCTTCAAAAACGCTTTGACGAAGTTTGTGACGGTGAGTTGCAAAACTACAAGGCTAATGGTGGTGCGTACACTCGTGAGCACTTCTTCGGTAAGTACCCAGAACTACTAGAGATGGTTTCAGATCTATCTGATGATGACATCATGAATCTGAACCGTGGTGGTCATGACCCATACAAAGTATTTGCAGCATACAACGAAGCGGTAAATCACAAAGGTCAGCCAACTGTAATCCTTGCGCAGACTGTCAAAGGTTACGGTACGGGTAAATCGGGCGAAGCGAAAAACGACACGCACTCGATGAAGAAAGTAGCGATGGACGATCTTAAAGATTTCCGTGATCGCTTTAATATTCCACTATCTGATGATCAGTTGAAGGAAGTGCCTTACTACCGTCCAGCACCTGATTCACCAGAAATGAAGTATATGTTCGAGCGTCGTGAAAGCTTGGGTGGTTTCTACCCAGTGCGTCGCACAGAGTTCGAAAAACTAGAAACGCCGCCATTGTCTGATTTTGATGGTCAGTTGAAAGACAGTGGTAAGCGCGCAGCCTCTACTCAAATGGTTCTTAACCGTGTGATGAGCACGCTGGTTAAAAACAAAAACATGGGTGAGCGTGTTGTGCCAATCGTACCTGATGAAGCACGTACGTTCGGTATGGAAGGTATGTTCCGTCAGTTGGGTATCTACACTTCTGAAGGTCAGCGCTATGTACCACACGATTCTGACCAGATCATGTTCTACAAAGAATCTAAAACAGGTCAGATTCTAGAAGAAGGTATCAACGAAGCGGGTGCGATGTCTGCATGGATGGCTGCGGCTACATCCTATGCAAACAACAACTGCACAATGGTTCCGTTTTACATTTACTACTCTATGTTCGGTTTCCAGCGTGTGATGGATTTGGCGTGGGCTGCAGGTGATATGCAGGCTCGTGGCTTCCTGATCGGTGCTACCTCTGGTCGTACAACGCTAAACGGTGAAGGTCTGCAGCACCAGGATGGTCACAGCCATCTGATGGCTCAGATGATTCCGAACTGTAAGTCCTACGATCCAACCTATGGCTACGAGCTAGCTGTGATTGTTCAGGACGGTCTACGTCGCATGTATCAGGATCAGGAGAACTGCTTCTACTACATCACGACAATGAACGAAAACTACCACCACCCAGCAATGCCACAAGGTGCTGAAGACGGCATCATCAAAGGTATGTACTTGCTGAAAGAGGGTAAGGGTTCCGATAAGAAAGTTCAGCTAATGGGCTGTGGCACGATCCTTCGTGAAGTTGAAGCTGCGGCTGAAATTCTAAGCGAAGAGTTTGGTGTTGAGTCTGATATCTGGAGCACAACATCGATCAACGAACTGCGACGTGATGCGATGTCAGTAGCTCGTGAGAACATGCTGAACCCAGAAGCTGAGCAGAAGAAAGCTTACGTAACTCAGTGCATCGAAAGCCGTGGTGAAGGCCCAGTTATCGCATCGACTGACTACATGCGCTCTTATGCTGATCAGCTACGCGAATACATTCCTCGTAACTTTAAGGTGCTAGGTACAGATGGCTACGGCCGCTCTGATACACGTACTAAGTTGCGTGAATTCTTTGAAGTTAACCGTTACTACGTTGTTCTGGCTGCGCTAAGAGCACTCCAGGAAGAAGGCAAGGTTGAAGGCGAAGTTGTCGCTAAAGCCATGCAGAAGTTCAACATCAACCCGGCTAAACCGGCACCGTGGACTGTTTAAGTCTGCGATGAGCTTCTTAACAGCTTAGAACTGGAGGAATTCAAAGTGAGTATTATCACAATTACTGTGCCAGACCTATCAGGTTCCACAGATGTTGATGTTGTTGAAGTGCTGGTAAATGACGGCGACACCATCAGCGAAGGCGATAGCCTGATTGTTCTGGAAACAGATAAAGCATCCATGGAAGTGCCAGCGACTCATAGCGGTGTGGTTGTATCCATGAAGGTCAATGTTGATGACCAAGTAAACGAAGGTGATCTTCTGCTTGAGCTTGATACAGGTGCTGCTGCATCTGAAGCTCCTGCCGCAGAAGAGGCACCTGCGCCGGTTGCTGCACCAGAAGCTGCACCGGCTCCAGCTGCTGCGCCTGCAGCCGCTTCTGCCGTTGAAAATGTACTGATCCCTGATCTGTCTGGTGCAACTGATGTAGATGTTGTTGAAGTACTAGTAAAAGACGGTGACACAGTATCTGAAGGCGATAGCCTGATCGTACTGGAAACAGATAAAGCATCTATGGAAGTGCCAGCACCTAAAGATGGTGTTGTGGTTTCTATGAAGATCAACGTTGATGATCAAGTTAACGAAGGTGATCTTCTGATGGAGCTGCAAGTAGGTGGTTCTGCTGCTTCTCCTGTAGGAGGCCAGCCTCTGGCCGAAGAATCTGCTCCAGCTCCAACTCAGGAAGCTGCGCCTGCGCCAGCACCTGTTGCAGGTGGTAAAGAGAACGTGCTTATCCCTGATCTATCGGGTGCGAGCGATGTAGACGTTGTTGAAGTATTAGTAAAAGACGGCGACAGCGTTGAAGAAGGCGATAGCCTAATCGTTCTAGAAACAGATAAAGCATCTATGGAAGTGCCAGCACCTAAAGCAGGTACGGTTGTTTCCATGAAGATCAACGAAGGCGATACGGTAAACGAAGGTGATCTGCTGCTAGAACTTGAGGTTTCTGGTGGTGCGGCGCCTGCACCTGCGGCTCCTGCTGCTGCGCCAGCTCCTGCGGCATCTGCCCCTGCGGCTCCAGCTCCAGCTCCGGCTAAGCCTGCGCCTGCTGCGGGTAAGGTTGATCTTGCTGCGCTAGAGAAGAAAAACAAAACAGTTCATGCTGGCCCTGCTGTTCGTGCCGTTGCCCGTGAATTCGGTGTTGATCTGTCTCTTGTAGCTGGTACAGGCCGTCGTGGTCGTATCGTTAAAGAAGATGTTCAGGCATATGTTAAAGGTGCTCTGAAACAGCTCGCTGAAGCGCCAAAAGGCGGTGCGGTAACGGGTGGTTCAGGTATCCCGGCTATCCCTGAGGTGGATTTCAGCAAGTTTGGTGAAGTGGAAGTCGAGAAACTTAGCAAAATCGCTAAAGTTACACGCGACAACATGAGCCGCTGCTGGTTGAACATTCCGCATGTGACTCAGTTCGATAAGGCTGATATCACTGATCTGGAAGCGTTCCGTAAAGAGATGAAGGATGAGGCAGCGAAGTCTGGCGTTAAGCTAACACCGCTGCCGTTTATGCTAAAAGCCATTGCTATCGCATTGAAAGAGCATCCGAAGTTCAATGCTTCTCTGCACGCTGATGGCGAGCACATTGTTTACAAAAAGTATGTAAACATCGGCATGGCTGTAGATACGCCTAACGGTCTGATGGTTCCTGTAATTAAGGATGCAGACAAGAAGAGTATCTACGAGCTTTCTAAGGAAGCGATCGAGTTAGCTGGTAAAGCTAAAGACCGTAAGCTTAAACCTGATGAAATGCAGGGTGCATGCTTCACAATCTCTAGCCTCGGTGGCATTGGTGGTACTGGCTTTACGCCAATCGTTAATGCGCCAGAAGTGGCGATTTTGGGTGTGTCTAAAGCTGATATTGAACCGCGCTGGAATGGCAAAGAGTTCGAACCACGTAAGATGTTGCCTCTGTGTCTATCTTACGATCACCGCGCTATCAATGGTGGTGATGCAGGTAAGTTCCTAACCTACCTAAACGGCTTGCTAAGCGACATCCGCCGCCTAGTTCTCTAATAAGCAAGTTTTCCACTCTCTTGGCTCGCGCCTCTTCGGAGGCGACTTTTTAGAGTGAAAAAAACAAACGGCGACTCTGTGCAGGAGGTCGCCGTTTTTTATGTTTGAATCATAGAAATAACTTTTTCATTTTTAATGGGTATAATGCGCCACATCTTCTAATTCATATTAATCATCAAGGAAAGGCTGCTCAGTGCTTTTGAGAGCGGAAGGGAATTGAAATGAACGTTACTGTATTTGGTATTGGCTATGTTGGGCTTGTTCAGGCAGCTATTCTAGCCGATGTTGGACATAATGTTGTTTGTGTAGATGTAGATCAGGATAAGGTATATAACCTTAAAAAGGGTATTATCCCGATATACGAGCCAGGCTTAACGCCCATTGTAGAAAGTAATTTTGCTGAAGGGCGCTTGCACTTCACAACTGATGCTGCAGAAGGCATTGCTCACGCTGAGCTGCAATTTATAGCGGTGGGTACACCGCCAGATGAAGATGGTTCTGCTGACCTAAAATATGTTCTAGCTGTAGCTGAGACTATAGCGTCGCATATGGAATCACCAAAGATCATAGTGGATAAATCCACTGTGCCTGTCGGAACCGCCGATAAGGTTTCTGCGAAAATAGCTTCAGTCTTGGAAGCACGTGGAAAGGACTTTTCTTATCACGTGGTATCAAACCCTGAATTCCTAAAAGAAGGGGCTGCAGTCAATGATTGCATGCGCCCAGATCGTATCGTTATAGGTACAGATAGTCAGCATGTAGAAACTCAAATGCGTGAGCTGTATGCGCCATTTAATCGTAATCATGATCGTATGATTTTTATGGATGTGCGCAGTGCTGAGCTTACTAAGTATGCAGCTAACTGCATGCTGGCAACCAAAATCAGTTTTATGAATGAGTTGTCACAGCTTGCTGAACGTTTAGGTGCGGATATTGAAAACGTTCGCCGAGGAATCGGCTCAGATGAGCGTATTGGCTATCATTTTATCTATCCAGGTTGTGGTTATGGTGGTTCTTGTTTCCCTAAAGACGTTCAAGCGCTTGTACGCACAGCAGATGGTATTGATTACGACGCGAAGCTGTTGAAGTCTGTAGAGGCAGTAAATTATCAACAGAAAGAAGTGCTCTTCAATCGTGTTTTTAACTACTTTGAGGGTAATTTGGCAGGTAAAACAATCGCGCTTTGGGGATTATCATTTAAACCAAATACCGATGATATGCGTGAGGCTTCCAGTCGAGTGCTTATGGAAAATCTATGGGCGAACAACGCAAAAGTTCGTGCATTTGACCCTGAAGCAATGGAAGAAACTCAACGAATTTATGGTATTCGAGATGATCTTGAGCTTGTCGGTACTAAAGAGGCTGCGCTTCAAGGGGCTGATTTATTGATTATCTGTACTGAGTGGAAAGCGTTTAGAGTGCCTGACTTTGCACAAATAAAAGAAGCGCTTGTTAACCCGGTTATTGTCGATGGGCGTAATATGTATGACCCAGAGCAAGTGGAGCGACACGGCCTTGAATATTACGGCATTGGTCGTGGTAGAAGCATTGCTCAGGCCTAATCTTAAGCGCGGTTCAGCCGCGCTTTTTGCTAATTAAACGCAGAAAGCTTTTGTTGGAATAAAATATGAAATTTTTGGTAACTGGGGCAGCGGGTTTTATCGGTTTTTATACGGTTGCTCGCTTGTGTGAAGCAGGGCATCAGGTTGTTGGTTTAGATAATTTAAATGATTACTATGATGTAGGCCTTAAACACGCTCGTCTCAAGGAGCTGGCACCTTACGAAGATTTTCGTTTTCTAGAGCTAGATCTTGCTGATCGAGAGGGGATGGAAAAGCTTTTTAAAGAAGAAAAGTTTGACCGTGTCATTCATCTTGCAGCTCAGGCGGGTGTTCGCTACTCGCTAGAAAATCCTTTTGCTTATGTTGATTCCAATCTTGTGGGTATGATGACTATCTTAGAAGGATGTCGTCAGAACAATGTAGAGCACTTGGTGTACGCCTCATCCTCATCTGTTTATGGCATGAACACCAAAATGCCATTCTCAACGGTAGATGGTGTAGACCACCCAGTTTCTCTTTATGCTGCGACTAAAAAATCAAATGAGTTAATGGCTCATTCCTATTCGCATTTATACGATATCCCAACCACTGGCCTGCGTTTCTTTACCGTATATGGCCCTTGGGGGCGTCCTGATATGGCTCCATTTCTGTTTACAGACGCCATCTTAAATGATCGCCCTATTAAAGTGTTTAACCACGGTAAAATGCGCCGTGATTTCACTTATATTGATGATATTGTCGAAGGTGTTATTCGAATTCAAGATGTAGTGCCGAGTCGTGATAACGAAAGGCAGATGGATAATCCTTCATCAAGTAAGGCGCCTTACCGTGTCTTCAATATTGGCAATAATGAGCCCATCGAATTGATGGAGTTCATACAAGCCATTGAAAGTGCAGCGGGTAAAGAGGCTGTTAAAGAGTATCTGCCAATGCAGCCTGGGGATGTACCGGCGACGTATGCCGACGTATCCGATCTTGAGAAAACGGTTGGTTTTAAGCCAAGTACATCAATCCAAGATGGTATGAATAAGTTTGTAGATTGGTACAAAGGTTATTATCAGCCTTAAATCTTAACTGCATAATTTCACAAGGATGTGGGGATGCAAAAAGGGAGTTTTTAAGCGCGCCTGAAAGGGCGCATTTATTCTCTAATCTTTACTTGTAAAGGTAGTGAAAGGTTTTTCCAGCTCTTGCTGAGTCAAGCATGTAGTTATCCTTCGGGCGCGCTTAACGTCTTGAGTGAAAAATATCAGAATTTATCGTTGTAGGGGGGGGCGCTCTGAAAGCGAATAACTTGATTAGATGCGCCCGAAAGAGGTTATTGCAAGAAAGTCTCTTTAAACCATCCCCAAATACCTAATGAAAACCCCGGGAATAGGTCAATTCCTGCGGCTGACTTTACTAGATATATAATTAATAGTCCTAGTAATGTTGAGAACAGAATAAAAGTAAACGTCAGGGCTGTTTTTACCATTAAGTTGATCTGACGCTCCCGACGGCTCAGGCTGCGTCGGTTCCGACCCAATAGAAATACAAAATAATAGCGCCAAGTCCAGATGTTAATAGTACCTCGAATATCTACAGGGTGTTTTCCCCACCAAAAGCTACTTTCAATGCATTAAGCTGCTCTTGCGTGAAACTATCTTGTATATCTGCAGGTAGGCGTTGCATTAGACCATTTTCGAACCAGTCTTTCTGCGCAGGTTCTTTTGTTATGTTATCCATTCTTTCCCTTAGATTTCCTTGTAGAGCCTGAGCTGTATTGCTGTAGATAGGTTAGTGAAGGGTGATTAGTCCGCTGAAAAGTATTTTAACCCTCGTACTGGTACCCGCGGGCACGAGAGGTAGTTATCTATAAACTTCCTTTTTCTTTCTACCGGATTTTTGATAAACCGCAATCCAAGCTAAAGCAAGGACCACAATAAATGTCAGGGCATTAGCAGGCATCTGTAAATTAAAGTCCACCGTTGCATGAATCAGCATGGCTAATATCGACATGGATGAGCCAAATGCTATACCCCTTAGAACCTTGTTCTTGCGTTTATACTGAGCATAAAGTCCAGCTCCTAAGCTAGATAGCATTAATAAAGCGAGAGGTAAGGCTCCTATCACGCCAAATTCAGATAAAAATTCTAAATAGTCATTGTGGGTGTTTACATAAAAGCCGCGACCTACGTCTTCAGATCTGTGTTCAGGAAAAGCGGTATAAAAGGAACCTGCACCAGTGCCTGTTAGCGGTTGTAATCTAACCATTTCAAGAGTCGTAAGTGCCACCTCATCGCGCGACTCCTTTTCAACGCTGGTGGTTTGTAATCGCTCAGCAACTTTATCTATACCGAAGAAGGTGCCAACTACAAATATGTCTAAGATAAGTAGGCTTGTTAATAAAACGATCATACCGCGTGTTGCTTTGCGGCTAAGGATTAAACCGATAACTCCAATGATCATCAAACTAGCAAAGAATGAGGTATTACCCATTCTGGAGTGAGTCATTACTAGCCCGGCTACGATTATAAGAAGGGATATTCTGAGGATTGTTTTTTTAGATAATAGGGCTGCTAACCAACGGCGGCCTCGTTCGCGCCAGTTGTGAGAGCCTTCATCGTTTAGCGTAGATATCATCAAGCCGATACCAATGGAGACGCACATAACCAGATAGCCAGCTTGACTGTTACGGTTAATAAACGTACCTGTGGAAACGCCCTGATAACTATCTTTAGGTATAAAGAACGTAAATTCGTATCCACTTAAAGTCATTAGGCTGCCATAGACGGCTTGAAATAGTCCACAGCCAACGAGCGTGTAACCAAGGTAAAGTAGTCGTTTTCTGGAATTTAGAAGCTGTAGGGAGAGTATAAAAAAACAAACTAACGTCCAGCCAAATAGGCTGTGATGGAGGCTATCGTTAGGTGAAACTGATAGGCCGTTGATCGGTATAGCTTGTATAGAGGTCCAGCCCGTAGCAATTGCTAGTAACGCTATGGCAGGCCATGATTTTTTTAAAGGACGAGATAGCTGTGTTTGTTCTCTTAATAAATTATATAAAAACAGACCAAATAAAGTAAAAACCAATACTATCAGTAGCGACATGGACCAGAGACGATTACTAGCCAATGGTAGCGGGGCCCAAACAAGAATAAACAGGTAAAGATAGAACAGGCGGCTATGAGAACTTGTGTCCATACAAATACATCTAGATGCGACTATTAACTGATTGAATGATCATACCACTCTTGAAGTTGGAGCTCACTCATTTGCTTCTCACAGGTCATCTTGATAGTAGCTCATCCTTTTGCACCTCATAGGTCATCTTGGTAGGAGCTCACCCCGTGAGCGATAATGTCGTGGGTTTAGTGATAAATATCCGCTTATAGCTTGCAGGATACCTTCTTTAAAAGGGTTGTGTAGGGTGAAGCACCTGACCTATAGTCTTAGTCGCTAATTCAATAAAAAAGCGCCTATATGGGCGCTTCTTGAAATGACTTAGGTTGGGCTTGGGTTGCCACCACCGCCACCACCGCCGCTACTCCCGAATGGAGGAGGGGATACAGGAGTTCCTGTTTGGCCTGGTGCAATGCCCAATCCTTGACCTTGACCTTGACCTTGACCTTGACCTTGACCTTGGGCGTTATTCCCACCTGCAGCTGTTGCTTCACCAACCTCAGAAGGATCAGCACCTGCAAGAATTGCAACTTGTTCCATCGCTACTCTATCTGCACCTGCCGCAGTAGCAGCATTTACAACTGCACCAGCATTCATGCCAGAATCGATAGCAGCAGTAACGATGGCGTCCATCAAGGATGCATCTGCAACAGAAATTTGTTGCATTATTTGGTCAACGGTTAGGCCTTCAGCCTGTGCATTTGCGACGATCTCAGCCGGAGAAAGGCCAGCTTCAACATCTGATGCGATATCAGCATATGCAGCAGAAAATGGCAGCATGATCCCAACTGCTAAAGAAATTATTGTGCGACGCATCTAACACTCCTTGTCGAATGAGTGGTTGAATTTTAGGCAATAGTAACAGTTAACCAACTATGGTTCCAACTATACAAAGTTATAAAACGTCCAATTTCATGAGTTTCTAAGTAACTTCTTGTTTAGTTATGGCTAATTAGAGAGCTATTACATTAAGCATTAGAGCTTCATGTCTATATGGGCTATGAAAACAACCAACGAAGAGCATGTTTAATTCAAAAAACATCAAGGAAACCGACTCAATTTCCGATTTATACCTTGGTATTGATGTTGTGCAACTGCAATAAATGTGGATTGCTGAATGTATTCTGAACAATTAGAATGCATGCATGTGCCTAAGGAGTATGGATAGTTTGGCACTGTAAAGGACATTACAATGGATATTAGTACCCCGAGTACGGGTGCTACGGCTAGTTATCGTCGTAGTAAACGTCTGCTTAAAAATCATGAGTCTCTTGTTGCTCTCTTTCAGTTATCAACTGACATAATCGTAGCTGTCGTACTGCTGTACTTGTTCGCTTCTTTTAAAATGGAAGAATTTCCCGCGGCGTACAGAGTACTTGCGGTCATTGCCTCTTTTTGTATTTGGTTTATATACAGTGCACGCGGTGTGTATCGTCAATCTTCGGATTATTTTCGTGGTTGCCTAAGGCTGACAGGTGCCTGGGCAATGATGCTCCTGCTTCTATCCTTAATCGGTTTTATAACCAAAACGTCCGAAATATTTTCTCGAGAGGTACTGTTGCTTTGGGCTATGTCGATTCTATTTGCTCAAAATACTTCTTATTGCTTGGTGAGCTATTGTTCTAAAAAGTACAAAGAAAATTATGAGCGTAACCTGCCGACCCTTGTAATAGGTACTGGCTCAGTCGCTCAGCATCTAGTCGAAAGCTTGAATAAAAACCGCTGGCTTCCAGATAAGGTAATAGGTTGTGTTAAAAGCTTAGAAAAAGACGAAACAGCAAGAGTTTCAGGGGTGAAAGTTTTAGGCGGACTAGAGAATATACGATCCTTAATCAAAGAGCATGATATTCGAAGAATCTATATTGCTCTACCTATGAAAGCGTCGGAACAAATTGATGGGTTGAATATTGACCTGCTAGACATGAATGTCGATGTGATCTGGGCGCCAGATATATTTGCACTTAATCTAATCAATCACTCAGTACGAGAAGTAGCGGGTATACCGCTTATATCAATTAATGAAAGTCCACTTACCTCTTCTCGAATATCAATGGTGATGAAAGAGCTAATGGATCGTTCATTAGCTGCAATCGGCTTGGTTTTACTGTCACCAGTTATGATTTGGGTGGCCTATAAAGTTAAAAAGTCTTCTCCAGGCCCAGTATTTTTTAAGCAGGAAAGGCACGGTTGGGATGGAAAGATTATAAAGGTGTGGAAGTTCCGCAGTATGAAACTTCATGTAGAGGAAAACGGCGAAGTTACCCAAGCAACTAAAGAAGATCCTCGTATTACTGAAATAGGCAAACTGATTCGAAAAACCTCTTTGGACGAACTCCCTCAACTTCTAAATGTATTGCAAGGAAGTATGTCGTTGGTAGGGCCAAGACCGCATGCAGTCGCTCACAATGACTACTACTCAGATAAAATTAATGCTTATTTAGCACGGCACCGAATTAAGCCCGGTATTACAGGCTTGGCTCAAATAAGCGGTTATCGTGGTGAAACAGAAACCATTGATAAAATGGAAAAGCGAGTGGAATACGATCTTGCTTATATCAATAACTGGTCGTTGCTATTGGATTTGAAGATCCTTTTGAAAACGCCGATGAGTTTGTTATCTAAAGACATATACTAGAGTTTGATAAGGGTTTGATCGTGAAAACAGGTTGTATCGATGGATAAGATCGAAAATCTACTTAAAAATTTATTTGACGCAAATTCGAGGCATTATATTCGTAAGGATATTGTTAAAAGATTACCGTCTTGTTTATTGGAAGTGATGGATTCAGAGTTTAAATTTCTTTACCCAGATTATTATCGGGATGGAAAAGTTGTGTTTATACATGTGCCTAAAGCTGCAGGTACTAGTATAGCGGAAACGTTATATGGCAGATCAATTACACATCATACAGCTGACCACTTTAGGAAGGCTAATAGAAAGTTATATTCAGATAGCTTTACTTTCTCTGTTGTACGTAATCCATATGAAAGACTTGTATCGGCATATAAATTTGCAAAAGCTGGAGGGACGAAAAGAGTACCAATAAGGAATCCTGAACTATATACCGGTAAGGATTTTTCAAACTTTGAAAATTTTGTTAAAAATTGGTTAGTAAGGAAGGATATAAACAATATAGACTTTGTATTTCAACCACAATGGATTTATGTGTGTGATAAGAAGTCAAAAATAATTGTGGATAGATTGTATGATGTTAAAGATCTATCAGCATGTGAAATAGAACTTAGTAATCAACTAGGGCATGATGTGTTTTTCCCTAAAGTGAATAGCACTGGGAATGAAGATTATAGAGATTACTATAATGATGGCTTGGTTAAGGAGGTGAAGGAAATTTACTATAAAGATTTTGAGGTATTACCATTTTCTGAACAATGGGAAAGATATTTTTGAATATGCAAGCTGTAAAATTTAAAGAGCTTGTTTTTATTATGTTGGGATTCTGTCTTGGGCAGGGCTCAATGTTTTTTGCTCAAACTTATTTGATATATCAAGGGGATATCGGGCTTGTAGGGCAAGCAGGAATTACTATTGGTCTTTTTTCTCTTATTTATTGGTTTTCAGATTTTGGTGGTGTTTATCTTTTGTCAAAATACTTATCTGATAACAGTAATAGGTTTAATTATTATTTGTGTGTAAGGCTGGTTAGCAACTTTTTTCTTTGTTTGCTAATGGTGGTTGTCGGTGGTTCGGTTGAATATTTAGAGAGTTATAGTTTTTTATTTTATTTAGGCGGTATAGTTTTTTTATCTGGTTCATGCAATTTTGCAGGTGTATTTGATTATAAGAAAAAAAATAAATTTGCCGGTTTGCTACAGGCTATACCATGGGTGTTAGCGTCGGTATTTCTTGTGTTCTCTGGTAACCCGATTGAGTATATGTGTTTAGGTTATGTTTTAGGTGTGGTTTTAATATCGTTTGTACAAGTTTTGCTGTGTAGGAAGTACATAGTTGGATTGCTGGATAGTAAGGGGTTATCCAGCGGTACTTATTTTAAAAAAGTCATTGGTGAGATGTATAGTTATAATTTGTCGTTCTTAGTTACTCAATTATTCGGAAGGGTTGTACCTATATTCGTTCAGGCTAGTATGGGTCAGGCTGTTGCTGGTACATATATTTACGCGAAAAATATAATTAACATGATGTCGCAGTTTGTTGCTTTTGCTAGAAGGGCTGACTTTTCTTCTATGTATGAACTTGATAAAGCGAAGTTTTGTGTTGTTGAGCTAATATTCAATCAGAGATTGAGTTTTATTGTTGGTTTCTTGGGCTTTTCTCTTCTGTTACTTCTATCATTAATACTGATTTTAATAGATTTTGGTTATAGAGATATAATTATAACGCTTGTTTATCTTGATTTTGTGTTTTTGTTTTACTTGGTTTCTTCCGTGTTTTCTCAATATATGATAGTGGCAGATATGTCATTCGCTAGGGGCGTGGTTCAAACTGTATTTTTATTGTTAGGGATGATTGTGATCTATTTCTTTGTTGAGGATTATGGTTTGGAGGTTATTTATTTTGTAGAAGCAGCTTTATATGTTATGAGTGGCTTGGTTTTTTGGCTGCTTTTAATCAGGGAAAGAAAAGAGGGGATTTGATTATATGATTCTTGCTCTTTTGATATACATTTTTTTGGTGTTTTGTTTATTGTGTTATTTATTTAATCAAAGCAGGTCTATTTCACTTGGCTTTATTTTTGTCATGTTTGTGGGGTTTTATCATTCTGTTGGGGTTCTATATTACGTATTGCTGGAAGAAAAGGTCTGGATTTATTTTCCGTATCTAGACTCGAGCGCGGAAGACTTTTTCTATGCTGTGTCTGTAAGCTTGCTTATAATATTTTCCTTTATGATTGGTTGGTTTTTTTCTTTTAAAAGGGAAAAAGGGGGGGGGAAGGTAGATACCTATAATTTATTTAAGGGTATGAAATCATTGGAGTTATTGTTGACTTCTTTATCGGTAGTATTATTTTTAGTTTTTTTTGTTTTTGCTGGTAGTGGGTATATTGAGTCGAGCATAGGTTACGATACTGAAGCAAGTGTGTTTAGGTCTTTGGGGCATACTAGTGGGATATTATTTATGCTGGTTGCTGGTTATGCTTATTCACTTAAAACTTCTAATAAATTATATTTGATTTTAGGTTTTGTTGTTGTTGTTGCTTATTTATCTAAGGGAAGTAGGGTTGGGGCTATTGGCCCTTTCTTGTTTTATTTAGGTGTATATCTTGCTGATCCCAATAAACGGTTAGGGCTTTGTTTTTCTGCAATTCTCGTCCCGTTATTGATGGTTTTTCCTTTGTATATAAGGGAAGGGTATTATTTTGGGTTGATGAATTTAGTTGGTACTTTTTTTTCTTTTGATTTTTGGGCTTATAATTACTTTGAATATTTGTTTAGGGTTATAGGTAATTTTTCAAGTTCTTTCTTTATTTTTTCTGATAGTTTGATTTTAGTAAATGAAAAGTTTGGGGTGGGGGATTTATTTGTATCCTTTGATCCTCGGTCTGGTTTTTCATCGGGTTGGACCCAGGTTTTTGAAGAGTATAGAGTTAATTCTTTTATACCATTTAGTTCGTTGGCTGAGATGGCTGGTGTGTCCTTGTTATTATGCGCTGTTTATTATTTTTTATTAGGAGGAGTTGTCGGTTTCTTAGATAAAAATATTAATAGAGGTGTTTATATTTACTATTTGGTTTTTCCTTCTGTTTTTATGTATATGATCTTGATGCATCAGTATAATTTGAGATCAGTCAATAGGTTTTTGTATTTGTCATTTTTTATTTTAATCACGATTTATCTGATTAGGAAGGTTTTTCGGCATGGAAAAGCTTAAAAAGTACAAGGTTGGCTTTGTGTCCAGTAGTGTAGGGGCCTCTGGTGGAGGGGTCTCTCAAGTTGTATCTAAACATGTGGAATATGGTGCTAAACATTTTGAATGCTGTTCTTTCTCGCCAATTATAGATGAAGCCAGTTACTTACCTGATACGGCTTGTTCTATTCAATCTAAGTCATTATTTTCAGGGAAGTTTTCTATTTATCCCTCAATGATTAAGGATATTTGCTCGAATGATGTTGATATCTTGCATCAGCATGGGATTTGGAATTTTGTTTCAATTGCAGTCAACTTTGCAAAAAAAAAAACAGGTATTCCTTATGTTATCA
Source organism: Neptuniibacter sp. QD72_48 (assembly GCF_047778065.1). GTDB lineage: Bacteria > Pseudomonadota > Gammaproteobacteria > Pseudomonadales > Balneatricaceae > Neptuniibacter. Next base: position 783,074 of record NZ_CP180547.1, read on the forward strand.
GTACTCACGGGATGCTAGACCCTTGGATTCTTGAAAAGTCTCCTGAAATAAAACACCTTCTGTCTTACCTCTTTCAAGAAAAAAATATTTCCTCTGCAAGTCTTATTCATGCATTGACGTTAAAAGAATTAGAGCAAATAAGAAGCTTTGGTTATACGGGTGATGTGGCTGTTATTCCAAATGGAATAGATTTACAGAATTTTGAACCAAAAACACTTAAATCTTCTGAAATAAAGTTTCTTTATCTTGGACGTTTGGATAAGAAGAAGAATGTCTTAAATCTAATAAAAGCTTTTCAAGAAATTACAAGAAAATATTCAGATGTTTGTCTTGATATTTATGGATGGGGGGATGCTTCCTACATAGAGAAGTTGATCTTAGACTCTAATGAAAGTGATCGAATTAATATTCATGGTCCTGTTTTTGGAAGTGATAAAGAAGCTGCTTTTGTCGGAGCCAATTTTTTTATTTTGCCTTCATTAAGTGAAGGTTTACCCATGGCTGTTCTTGAGGCTTGGTCTTATGGATTACCCTCTTTAATAAGCAAAGATTGTAATCTTGAAATTGGATTTGAAGCCAATGCTGCTATTACCTTGGGTACTAGTGTCGGTGATATCATTAACGATGTTATTGTCGCTTTAGAAATGGGGCCAGCTGATTATGAAAAAATGTCAGCTTCAAGTTTGAGGTTAGTAAGAGATGAATTTAGTTGGGATCAGGTTTCCGACCAACTTCATGCTGCTTACCTTTGGATTATTAACAAAGATGAAAAGCCTAGCTTTATATATTGAATGAATGGATTTAACGTTCTGTGAGTATTTATAAAAAGACAGATATTGATGACCCATCTTTCTCGTTTTTAAATAAAATAAAACGAAGTATGTGGTTCTTTTGTTGGATTGTTTTTTTTAGGTTTTCTCCTATTCCATTATTTAAGTGGAGAGTGTTATTACTAAGGTTATTTGGTTCTGATATAGATATTTCAGCCCGTGTTTATCCGTCAGTAAAAATCTGGTGCCCCGCCAATCTAATTATAGGTAAGAAATCTACGATTGGTCCATATTCTCATATTTATAATCAAGGTAGAATTACTCTAGAAGATAGAGTGATCTTAAGCCAAGGTTCTTATTTGTGTGCCAGTACGCATGATTACAATGACCCTATACACCCTTTGATACTTGCCCCGATTATAGTGAAAGATAATGTGTGGGTATGTGCAGATGCTTTTATAGGTCCCAATGTTGTTTTAGGCCAAGGCTCGGTTATAGGTGCCCGTGCTGTAGTTACTAAAAATACTGAAGATTGGTTTGTTTATGCTGGCAACCCTGCCCAAAAGTTAAAAGCACGTAAGAGGTTTGTAAATGATTGATCTCACAGTAATCGTGCTCACATTCAATGAAGAATTGCACATACAAAGATGCCTCAATTCCGTTAATAACCTAGATTGTAGGTATCTTATTGTTGACTCTTTTTCTGATGACTCTACATGTGAAATTGCAAAAAACTTGGGTGCAGACGTAGTTCAAAATCCATTTGTTACTCAGGCCCAGCAATTTCAATGGGCAATGGACAATTGTGATGTTAATTCTGAATGGGTTCTTAGGCTTGATGCAGATGAGACTATTGATGAAGAATTAATAGCGAACATAAAAGAGTTTATATCTACAAATTCTACAGATATTAACGGAGCTGTTTTTCATAGAAAGCATATTTTTATGGGTAAATGGGTTAAGCATGGAGGGCGCTATCCATTGCCTATGTTACGCCTTTTTCGGAATGGAAAGGCACATGTAGAACAGCGCTGGATGGATGAGCATATTGTATTGGATGATGGGGCAAGCAAATTTTTGTCAGGGGGATTTGTAGATAATAATTTAAATTCAGTTGGTTGGTTTATCGATAAGCATAATAAATATGCGAATCGTGAAATGGTCGATATTATGAAAAAGCGATTATATCCTGACTCTGATCCTTTAATTACTGAATCAACTGGTTTCTCTATTAAATTCAAGCGCTTCTTAAAGCAATCCTTGTACATGAAGCTTCCTTATTTTGCCCGACCAATTTTATATTTCCTATATCGCTATCTCTTACAGTTAGGTTTCTTAGATGGAGCTCGCGGTTTTGCTTATCACTTTATGCAAGGTCTTTGGTATAGATCTCTCGTTGATTTGAAGTGCTTAGAAGTTGAAAGGGAATGGAAGCATGTTCAGACGAAGGAAGAAAAGCTTATCATTCTTGAGAGGATGTCAGGTTATAAGCTAGGAGAGCATTTATGAAGGTTCTCATTTATAGCCTCAATTACAAACCTGAACTTACAGGTATAGGCAAATATAACGGTGATTTAGCTCAATATCTTGTGGATAAGAAAGCTAATGTTACTGTGATGACTGCACCGCCTTATTATCCTGAATGGAAGGTGCATGAAGGTTTTTCTAATAAGTTTAGTGCTGTTAATGACTCAGGGGTTCAGGTTCTTCGTTCGCCTTTGTATGTCCCTAAAAGTGTTTCCACGCTAAAAAGACTCTTGCACTTATCCAGTTTCGCCCTTAGTTCAGGTATGAGACTGTTAAGTAATCTGAGGTTGAAACCTCATGTTGTTTTTCTTGTGCAGCCTACCCTTTTTTGCGCTCCTATTACTTTACTCTACTGTAAGTTAACAGGGGCTTTGTCTGTGATGCATATCCAAGATTTTGAAGTAGATGCGATGTTTGGTTTGGGGATGGGGAAACAGGGGCTGTTTCAGCGCGTTGCTCGTTATGTAGAATCTTGGTTACTCCAGCGTTTTGATGTAGTCTCATCGATTTCATTTAGCATGCTCGAAAATGCTCGTTCTAAAGGTGTAGAAGAGCAAAAATTACTTTTCTTCCCTAACTGGAGCGATACGGAATTTATAACTCCTGAAGTAGATGGATCATCAATTAGAAATGATTGGGGGTATTTTCAGGATGACAAAGTAATTTTGTATTCAGGAAATATTGGGCAGAAGCAGGGGTTGGAGGTTGTTTTAGACGCTGCGAAGCATTTTCAATCAGACCCTAAAGTTAAGTTTCTTATCATCGGAAGTGGTGCTTATGCCGATACACTCAAAATGATGGCTTCTAATATGGGGTTACAAAATCTACAGTTTAAACCTTTGCAGCCTTGGGAGGACATTCCGGCTATCCTCTCCATGGCAGATGTTCATTTAGTAGTACAAAAGAAAGGGGCTGCTGATGCAGTTTTACCTTCTAAATTAACGAACATTCTTTCTGTTGGTGGGCACGCACTTGTTACAGCCGAACTTCATACGGAATTGGGTAAGATCTCTGAAAAGTATCGAAATATCTACACGCTTGTTGAGCCAGAGAACTCAAAGGCTTTTATTAATGCTCTGGTACAACTTATTACCTTAGATACGCGCATTCCCAATCTAACAGCACGCAAGTATGCTATCGATAATCTAAATAAAGATCAGGTAATTGATCGATTTATATCTGATCTCTATTTGCACTTAGAAAAGAATTCTGAAAAATTAGGAAATATACATGCAAAGTAAAAAAGTTGCTCTCATCACCGGTGTTACCGGTCAGGATGGCTCATATTTAGCCGAGTTTTTATTGGAGAAAGGCTATGAAGTTCACGGTATTAAACGTCGTGCATCATCCTTTAATACTGAGCGTGTAGACCACATCTATAAAGATCCACATGAAGAGAATGTTAATTTTCATCTCCATTATGGTGATCTGACTGATACTTCGAACCTTACACGTATTATCCAGCAGATCCAACCTGATGAGGTGTATAATTTAGGTGCACAGTCTCACGTAGCAGTATCTTTCGAGGCACCTGAATATACTGCAGATGTAGATGCTATTGGTACACTGCGTTTGCTTGAGGCTATCCGTTTCTTGGGATTGGAAAAGAAAACTCGTTTCTATCAGGCTTCTACATCTGAACTTTATGGGGAAGTGCAGGAGATTCCGCAAAAAGAAACAACGCCTTTCTATCCTCGCTCTCCTTATGCCGCAGCAAAACTATACGCTTATTGGATTACGGTTAATTATCGTGAATCTTATGGTATGTACGCCTGTAATGGTATTTTGTTTAACCATGAATCTCCTCGTCGTGGTGAGACTTTTGTTACGCGTAAAATCACTCGTGCAATTGCCAATATTTCTCAAGGTGTAGAGAAGTGCTTATATCTTGGGAATATGGATGCCCTTCGCGACTGGGGGCATGCAAAAGATTACGTGCGTATGCAGTGGATGATGTTGCAGCAAGATGAAGCTGAAGATTTTGTAATTGCTACCGGTAAGCAGATATCTGTTCGTGAATTTGTTCGAATGTCAGCTGCAGAACTAGGTGTGACGCTTGAATTTAAAGGTGAAGGTGTTGATGAATACGCAGAGATTGTAGCTATTGATGGTGACAATGCCCCAGCACTTTCTGTTGGTGATGTAATTGTGCGCGTAGATCCTAAGTATTTCCGTCCTGCTGAAGTTGAGACTTTGTTAGGTGATCCATCTAAAGCTAAAGCTAAGTTAGGTTGGGTACCTGAGATTACAGTTGAAGAGATGTGTTCTGAAATGGTTCAGAATGATCTTGTCCAGGCGAAACAGCATGCTTTGTTGAAAGAGCATGGTTATGACGTGAATGTTTCACTAGAAAGATAAGGCTGTTTCTGTGGGTGGCCAAGCGTTACACAGTGCGTTATGCCTATTCTGGAATGAAAAGTTACTCCGATGTGTCCACTGTTTTGAGTGGATTATGCTGCTGGTAGGTCGCTACTCCAACAGTGGATGCATAATGGGGAAGTTGGATTTAGTTTATGAATATATTTATTGCAGGCCACCGAGGCATGGTGGGTTCAGCTATTTATCGAAAGTTGGCGGCTCAGCCAGACGTAAAAGTGATTACAGCCGGGAGGGATCAGTTAGATCTCACATCTCAAGCACAAGTAGCAGATTTCTTTGCTAGAAATCAAATAGATCAAGTCTATCTAGCTGCAGCAAAGGTAGGTGGTATTCATGCCAATAATGAATACCCAGCTGAATTTATATACGAAAACCTGATGATAGAAAGCAATATTATTCATTCTGCCTATAAAACAGGTGTAAAGAAGCTGCTCTTCTTAGGTTCTTCTTGTATATACCCTAAGTTGGCTGAGCAGCCAATGAAAGAGTCTGCTTTATTGACAGGGACCTTAGAGCCGACCAATGAGCCTTATGCGATTGCTAAAATTGCGGGTATTAAATTGTGTGAATCATATAATCGTCAGTATGGGGTGGATTACCGTAGTGTAATGCCTACCAATTTGTACGGTGAAAATGATAATTTTCACCCGGAAAACTCCCATGTGATTCCTGCATTAATGCGCCGCTTTCATGAGGCAAAATTAGCCTCTTCTAAAGAGGTGGTCGTCTGGGGTTCTGGCAAGCCAATGCGTGAGTTTTTACACGTAGATGATATGGCTGCTGCGAGTATTTTCGTGATGAATGCAGATAAGTCTGTGTACGATAATTGCACTGAAACAATGCTTTCACATATCAATGTCGGTACAGGTGTTGATTGCACTATTGCTGAACTTGCATTGACGATGGCTGAGGTGGTTGGATTTGAAGGTGACGTTGTGTTTGATGCGACTAAACCGGATGGAACTCCGCGTAAGCTAATGAATGTTTCTACACTTGAACAGTTAGGCTGGAAATATTCAATTTCTTTGAAAGAGGGATTGGAAATGACTTATGACTGGTTCCTTGAGCATCAGGAAGATTTTCGAGGCTAGGTTATTAGGGAGCGCAATCAGACTCTGATTTATGTTTTGACGTATCACTCAGAGGCTGAGCTCCTACATCCTACACTGTGGGTTTATGCAGCATTTTCTCAATTTTAGCTAATGCTGTAATTACGATGGACCATGTATGACAGAATCTTTTCTTGATAATGACACCTTTCGAACAATAGTCGATTCAACACCGCTAGTTTCTATTGATTTAGTGATTCGTAATTCCGAGGGCAGAGTTCTTCTTGGTAGGCGTATTAATCGACCAGCTAAGGGGGATTGGTTTGTTCCTGGGGGGAGAATTTTAAAGAATGAATCTGTGGATGTTGCTTTTGAACGCTTGGTTTTAAATGAACTCAATATTCAGGTTCAATTCTCAGATGCCACTTACATAGGCCTTTATGATCATTTTTACCCTGATAGTATCTGGGGGGATGGTGTAAGCACACACTATCTGGTTAATGCGTTCGAATTTAAAGTTGATCGGGTTTTGTCGTTGCCAGATCAACAGCATAATGACTACCGTTGGTTTAGTGTTGAAGAGCTACTTAGCTCTTCTGAGGTGCATGAGCACACTAAATGGTATTTTACCGAAGGAAAAGGTTATTCATGATTACTCCTGTAATTTTATCTGGCGGCTCGGGGACTAGGTTGTGGCCGCTTTCAAGGAAAATGTATCCAAAGCAGTTTTTACCTCTTACATCAGACAAAACGATGCTACAGGAGACAGTTGCGCGCTTATCAGGTTTAGGTACGGATGAGTTGCAAGTTATCTGTAATGAGGAACATCGCTTTTTGGTTGCGGAGCAGTTACGTCAGGTTGATAACAGAGGGGAAATTATTCTTGAACCTGTGGGGCGTAATACTGCTCCAGCCATAGCATTGTCAGCTATAGCGCTTAATAAAGCAGGTAAAGGTGATTCGGTTATGCTGGTTTTGGCTGCGGATCATGTTATTGAGAATGTTGATGCTTTTCAGCAGTCGGTTAATATCGCGCTGCCTTTAGCGGAACAGGGGCGTTTGGTGACGTTCGGTATCGTTCCAACTGAACCTGCGACGGGCTACGGTTATATTAAAGGAACGGATGATGGGGCTCAGGAATATATGCCTGTTGAAGCCTTTGTTGAGAAACCTGACCTTGAAACTGCTACTGCTTATCTTAGAAGTGGTGAATACTTTTGGAATAGCGGTATGTTTATGTTCCGCGCGGATCGCTACCTCGAAGAGTTAAAAGAACATCGCCCTGATATATTGGCAGCCTGCGAAGGAGCTATGTCGCATACTGCAGAAGATCTGGATTTTCTTCGTGTGGATAAGGAGAAGTTCGCAGCTTGTCCTGATGACTCCATAGATTATGCCGTGATGGAAAAGACTGATTGTGCTGTAGTTGTACCAATGGATGCTGGCTGGAGTGATGTGGGTAGTTGGTCTGCACTTTGGGATGTTAATGACAAAGATCAATTTGGCAATGTCTCTACTGGTGATGTGATTCTGGAATCTACCCAATCGAGTTATGTTTATAGTGAGGATCGATTGGTATCTACGCTAGGTGTGGATAATTTAGTTATTGTGGATACTAAAGATGCCCTCTTAGTAGCTAATAAAAATCGGGTTCAGGATGTAAAAAGCATTGTTGCCCAAGTTAAAGAGCAGGGGCGAACTGAACACCTCCAGCATAGAGAAGTTTACCGTCCATGGGGTAAATATGATTCAATCGATAATGGTGAAAGGTATCAGGTAAAGCATATTACGGTTGATCCAGGCGCGAAGTTGTCTCTTCAAATGCATCATCATCGCGCAGAGCACTGGATTGTGGTGAAAGGTACGGCAGAAGTACGTTGTGGTGATGAAATAAAACTGCTTTCCGAAAATGAATCAACATACATTCCCTTAGGAGAGCTTCATCAACTCTATAATCCAGGCAAGGTACCGCTTGAGATCATAGAGGTGCAATCTGGCTCCTATTTAGGCGAAGACGATATTGTTCGGTTTGAAGACCAATATGGGAGAGCCAAATAGTGGCTGTTTTGGTAACGGGTGGAGCAGGTTATATAGGTACACACACCGTTGTTCAATTGATTGAGCAAGGTGAAAAGGTAATCGTTTTAGATAACTTATGTAACAGTAGCCGGGATGTTTTCAGTCGAATTGAAAAAATCTGCGGTGTTTTGCCTACCTTTATCGAAGGCGATATTCGTAATCGAGAATGTTTGGATAAAATTTTTTCTGCCTCTTCTATCGATTCAGTTATTCATTTCGCGGGTCTTAAAGCCGTAGGTGAGAGCTCTCAAATCCCTTTAGATTACTACCAGAATAATGTTTGTGGGACGCTTATTCTGTGTGAGGCTATGGCCGCAGCAGGAGTTAAGAAATTGATATTCAGTTCATCTGCCACTGTATATGGTGAAGATGCTCCTGTGCCTTACGAAGAGAATATGCCTAGAGGTAAAACGTCCAACCCTTATGGTGCATCGAAGGCGATGGTTGAACAGGTTTTAACTGATCTGTGTGCTTCCGATCCTGAATGGTCTGTTGCTTTGCTGCGTTACTTTAATCCAATTGGTGCTCACCCCACTGGTTTGATTGGGGAGGACCCAAAGGGGATCCCTAATAATTTAATGCCTTTTATTAGTCAGGTCGCTGTTGGTAAACGTAAAGAACTATCTATCTTTGGTGATGATTATCCTACGGAGGATGGAACGTGTGAACGTGATTATCTGCATGTGATGGATCTTGCTGATGGTCATGTGAGTGCGCTTTCTTCATTAGATGAGAATGGCGTTCATATCTACAACCTAGGAACAGGTAATGGGCTTTCTGTGCTTGAGATGGTTAAGACTTTTATGCGTATTACCGGTGTAGATGTTCCATATACTTTTGCGGATAGGCGAGAGGGAGATTTACCCGCGTTTTGGGCTGACGCCTCTAAGGCTGAAAAGGAGTTGGGCTGGAGAGCTACGCGTACGCTAGATGACATGATGGAAGATACATGGCGTTGGCAGTCTAACAATCCTAATGGGTATGAAGGGTAAGCTTCATTTGGAAGGAGAAGTCACCTCAGAGTGATTTGTAGGTATTGTAGGAAGTCACCCTTTTGCGTGAGAAACGAGGTTTTTTCAGTTAGCAGTTTGTCATTCGTTCATAGATTAACTTCTGCTGGGGTAGATTGATCAGCTGATCACGGCTAATAATCAACAGGGAGGTTGAAATGGCTAAGATTATTCATCATGGAGCGGTTAATGGTGTGACTGGGTCATGCCATCAGTTGTTTGTTGATAAGGATCATTCGGTTCTTATTGATTGCGGGATGTTTCAGGGGGCTGAGGCTGCCAATCTTGAGCAAGGTTCTCTTGCGATTAATTTTTCTTTATCCAATATAGTCGGGCTTGTAGTTACTCACTGTCATATCGATCATGTGGGGCGTATACCTTATCTGCTTGCTGCAGGGTTTAATAAGCCAATTTATGCGACTGAAGCGACTGCCCAATTGTTACCGTTGGTGATTGAAGATGCTATCAAAGTGGGTATCAGTCGTGATAGTGATCTTATTGCTAAGGTGATAGGTCGGTTGCGATCTCTATTGCGACCGTTTCCTTATGATGGATGGTTTATTATTCCTACCGAAGAAACTGAGATTAAATGCCGTTTTCGTATGGCGGGCCATATATTGGGTTCGGCTTATGTTGAGTTTCAGTTGCCTGATGAGAGGGTGACTTTTTCAGGTGATCTCGGTGCTCCTTATTCACCTTTGTTAGCAGCCCCGAAGTCACCTTATCGATCTGATTGCTTAGTGATTGAAAGCACTTATGGGGATAAAAACCATCAGGGTCGCAAAGAGCGGCGTTTAGAGCTTAAGCGAGTGCTTGAACGTTGTTTGTCGAATGCAGGTACAGTATTAATCCCTGCGTTTAGTATCGGTCGGACCCAAGAGTTACTTTATGAAATCGAGGAGATTATCTATAAGGGTTCTGCTGATTGGAAGAATTTGGATGTGATTGTGGATTCTCCTTTGGCGGCTGAATTCACCAAGCATTATCGTTCACTGAAAACTCTTTGGGATAAAGAAGCTAGTCGTAAGGTATCTCAAGGTCGACACCCTCTGGCTTTTGAACAGTTGATTACCATTGATAGTCATGATGATCATCAGCGATTAGTTAATCATCTTAGGCAATCAGGTAGGCCAGCGATCGTTATTGCTGCAAGCGGTATGTGTGCTGGAGGGAGGATTGTTAATTACCTTAAGGCATTGTTGGGTGATCCTAAAACAGATGTTTTGTTTGTGGGTTATCAAGCGCAAGGTACGGCAGGTAGGGGTATCCAGAAATATGGCCCGAGAGGAGGGTATGTTTATCTTGATGAGGACAAGATAGATATTAAAGCTGGTGTTTATACGATTAGTGGATATTCAGCGCATGCGGATCAGAAGGATTTGGTTAATTTTGTAAAGCGTATGCGTTTCATGCCAAAAGAAATACGGATTGTGCATGGTGATGCTGAAGCTAAACAGGCTTTGAGGATGAAGCTGCAAGCGTTGGTACTTGAATCTAAGGTCTGGGTTCCTAAAGGATAGCTTTTTAGGGGGGGCAGTGTTCGATGTTTGATTTATTCTTTTGTTGTGATAGCTCTCGGGGAGAGTTCCTACAGGGGGGGGCTAGTAGGAGGCTTCCTTTTATGGCCTTAGGTTATTAGTGCTAGTAATTGAGATTGTAGGAAGCCGCCCTGCGTGGAAATTTGTTTCTCTTCAGGAGGCCTAAGGGCCAGTCGCTCACGGGGTGGGCTCCTACAAGGGTCTTTTTCCTAAAATGTAGGAATTATGCCCAGAAACGGCTTACTTCAGAGCATACGATGAAGTGAGGGTTTAGCAATGTATCTTTGCGCGTGTTGTAGATGAGCGGTTTCATATCTTGAGTGCTAAGTACTTGTCCGCCTGCTGCTAACACGACAGCGTGAGCGGCTGCGGTATCCCATTCACTGGTTAGGCCTAAGCGAGGGTATAGATCGGCTTTACCTTCAGCAACCAGGCACAATTTTAGGGAGCTGCCCATAGCGATAATGTCTGCTTCTGGAAGCTTCTCCATGAAGGTTTTGAACTCTTCAGATTGGTGAGAACGACTACCTACAACCTTCCAGCCTGTGTTTACTGAAGGGGCAGCCTTAACAGTGATAGGCGCGGGGTCTGTTGATCCTTCTTGTTTAAAAGCGCCTTCGCCTTCAGCTCCCCAGTACAAAGCGTCAATAGCTGGTGCGTAAACGACGCCAAATACAGGCTGACCAGATACGACAAGCGCAACATTGATCGTGAATTCACCGTTTTTCTTGATGAATTCTTTGGTGCCATCCAGAGGGTCAATTAGCCAGTAAGTATCCCAGCTAAAACGATCTGTTTGTTCGTTGGCGTTTGATTCTTCTGATAATACGGGAATTTCTGGTGTTAGTGCGTTTAAACCTTCAACTAGAATCGTATGTGCCGCTAAATCTGCTTCAGTTAGAGGGCTGCTGTCAGATTTGTCATAAATAGCAAAATCTTTTTTATAAATTTCCATCACCGCTTGTCCTGCTTTGCGGGATAACTCATTTATAGGTTGTGCATATTGTTCTAGGTTGTTCATTAGTCTTCCTTGCTAAAAATTCCAGATAAGAGGGATTAGTGTTATGCAGCATATGGCTGTGATAAAACTCATCGGTAGGCCAATTTTTAAATAGTCTTTGCTGTGGTAGCCGCCAGGGCCCATGACCATAAGGTTTGTCTGATAGCCAATAGGGGTAATAAAGCTTGCCGAGGCTGCGAACATAATTGCGATCACAAACGGCAAATAGTTAACCCCTAATTGCTCTGCTACTGATATTGCTATAGGAAACATCAGAATGGCTGCAGCATTGTTTGTGATTAGCTCAGTAAATATGACTGTTAGTAGGTATAGAAGTGCTAACACTATCCATGGGGATAAATCGTTACTAAATAGTAGGCTGCTGGCGATTGCGTCGGCTGCACCTGTTTTTGTCATAGCTGCGCCAAGTGAGAATGAAGCAGCTATGACGGTTATAACCGTAAAATCGATATTCCTTCGGGCTTTGATGATCGAAACGCATTGGGTTGCAACCATAGCCCCAGCTGCCAAGAAAGCACTTTCTAGAATACTTAGGAGACCACTGGCGCTTAAAAAAATCATAGCCATCAGGATCAGAAGTGCGGTTGGCGCTTTATTAAATACTGGCGGCGTTGAGTCGTTGATTGCACTGACTAATAAAAAGTCTCTTCGGGAACGGTACTGGCCAATAAAGTCTTGGCTTGTTTCCAGCAGAAGAGTATCGCCCACTTGTAGGCGGATATCGCCAATTTTTCCATCAATACGTTGGCCGTTTCTGGATACAGACAAAATGGCTGCCTGGAAACGAGTTCGGAAGCGAGAATCTTTAATTGATTGGTCTAAGCCAGCAAACTCTGGGCCGATAACGGCTTCTACTAAGCATCGTTCATGATGGGTAATCTGAAGCATTTCCACATCGCCATTTGCTGGGATGAGTCCTCGGAAATGGCGAATTTCTCGGGCACACTCGGGAGCGCCTACAAAGACAAGCTCGTCCCCTGCAAGAAGTTCGGTATCTGGAGATACGGCAGTAATGATGCGGGATTGTCTATAGATTTCAACTAAGTAGCCATAGGTTAAATTTCGTAAACCGGCTTCTTCTATTGTTTGGTTTGCCAGAGGACTATTTTCTTCAACAATTACATTCACGCTGTATTCGCGTACTAGATCTAATTGTTCAACGGCACCTTGGCGATTTGGAAGTAATTTATCACCAATAAGGTAGAGGAACCCTCCGCCTAGAATGACAAGTGGTAATCCTACCCAAGTTAGGGAAAACATACTTAATGAGTGGTCTTTGGTGGATTGTAATAGACCATCAATTACTAGGTTTGTGCTGGTACCTATAAGAGTACATGTACCTCCCAGAATTGCCGCATAACTTAATGGTAGAAGCAATTTTGAGGCAGAGATCCCTTTTCGCTTTGACCAGTCTTGGATTGACGGGATAAACATCGCGACTACGGCCGTGTTGTTCATAAAAGCACTGAGAATGGATGAGGGTATAAATACCTTCAGCGTAGCCTTGGGTATGGTTTTGGGATTGCCAAGTATTCGACCAGCTATCCACTGAATAGCACCTGTTTCTTTTAGGCCTGCGGCTACAACATATAAGACCGCAATCGTCATTACCCCAGGATTTGCGAAGCCGTACAGAGCTTCTTCCGGCGTTAAAATGCCAGTAATAATTAAGAAGCATAATGCAGCCATAAGGATGATGTCTGATGCTAAGCGTGTACCAACAAGTGCGCCTAATACCAGAATCACCGTCGCGATTGTTAGGTAAGCTTCATACTCCATTATGCTGAGATTCTACCCGGATATTCGTGTGGAGATGTTGATGTGCATTTGGGGACATAAATAGTTTTATATCTGCCTTGATAGACTATCTTGTTATACGTACCATTACAACTGATTAAAACTTGAGCTTGCGCTATGAGTGGCAAAGATCGATCTTCAAAAACAGCTGAGATGTTGCGAAAAAAAGCTGTCTTGATGAGGTTGCAAAAGCAGACGCTAGAGCAAATTTATACAGAGACAGGTCTTAGCCATCCTACCATTATTTCGGCCTATAAAAAATTCTTAGAGGGCGGTTGGAAGGCCGTTTTATCAAAAGATAGTGGTAGACCTATAGGTATTAAAGGTCTGAAAAATCATACTGTTGATGAAGCGTTTCATTCTCTGTTGTCACAGCCCTTTTTTGAGGAAGAGCTTGGTGGGAAAAAAGAGTATTGGAATACAGAAAAAGTAAAAAAGTGGTTTGATAAATCTTTAAAAGAACCGTTGTCTTTAAAGTCTGTGCGTAGATACCTTAGCGAGTTTGGCCTTGTTGAAGAAGACAAAATAGAAGTATCTCGAGAGTCGGTTGTAACTCGGTCTTCTTTTTCTAAAAGGGTGCCAATTTTTGTTACAGGTCTGCGCGATATTGTTGTCGAGGGTAAGCGTTATTATCAGCTGTACTTAACTGATCTCCGTAACAGTAGTCAGTGGGTTCATTATTCGTTTAAACCTACAACGACAGAATTGATTGAATTTTTGGAGCAGCTTCTAGGTTTGGTAAAGCAGGCAGTAGTAATTAGTCGCTTTCCGTTTATAGAGAAGCATGACGAGTTTCGTGAGTGGTATGAGACGCGAAATAAGCAGATAGAATTTATTCCCTATGAGCAAGTTGTTTATCGAGAAGATAGGATGCTGATGGGGTTAGGGACTTTAAATGTTAAAAAGAGCGAAGCTTGTATTAAAGACTCGTTTTCAGGAGAAAATATGCCATTAACACATTTACAACGTCTGGAGGCTGAAAGCATTCAGATAATGAGGGAAGTTGTCGCAGAGACCGAAAATCCTGTGATGTTGTATTCGATAGGGAAAGATAGTGCTGTGATGTTGCATATAGCGATGAAAGCTTTTTACCCATCGCTTCCTCCATTCCCTCTGTTGCATGTCGATACGACTTGGAAGTTTCAGGACATGTACGCATTCAGGGATAAAATGGTTAAAGATCTTGGTTTGGAGTTGCTGACTTATACAAACCCAGAGGGCTTAGAGAAGGGGATTAACCCTTTTACCCACGGTTCTGCTATCCATACCGATATTATGAAAACTGAAGCCTTAAAACAGGCTTTGGATAAGCATGGTTTTGATGCTGCCTTTGGTGGTGCCCGCCGAGATGAGGAAAAATCTCGTGCGAAAGAGCGGATTTTCTCTTTCCGTACAGGAGATCACCGTTGGGACCCCAAAAACCAGCGACCTGAGATATGGAAGCAATATAACGCCAAGAAACATAAGGGCGAGTCTATCCGAGTCTTTCCAATTTCTAACTGGACCGAGTTAGATATTTGGCAATACATTCATCTGGAAGGGATTCCTATTGTGCCGTTGTATTATTCTGCTGAGCGACCTGTGGTTGAGCGTGATGGATCTCTTATTATGGTTGATGATGAGCGTATGCCATTGAATGAAGGCGAGGTACCAATGATGAAGCATGTGCGCTTTAGGACATTGGGTTGTTATCCGCTAACGGGAGCTGTTGAGTCTAGAGCAACAACTTTGCCTGAAATTATTCAGGAGATGTTATTGACCAAAACCTCTGAAAGGCAGGGGCGAGTAATTGATCATGATTCTGCTGCGTCTATGGAAAAGAAAAAGCAAGAGGGATACTTCTAATGGCACATGTATCAGACCTAATTGAGAGTGACATTTCTCAGTATCTCAAAGAGCATGAGCATAAAAGTCTTTTGCGCTTTATTACTTGCGGTAGCGTTGATGATGGCAAAAGCACGTTAATCGGTCGCTTGTTATATGAATCTAAAATGCTCTTTGAAGACCAGTTGGCTGCGGTCGAATCTGATTCGAAAAAGTACGGCACACAAGGAGAGTCTATCGACTTTGCGCTATTGGTTGATGGGTTAGCAGCGGAGCGAGAGCAGGGAATTACTATCGATGTTGCTTATCGATTTTTCTCTACTGATCAGCGTAAATTTATTGTTGCTGACACTCCCGGTCACGAACAATATACCCGTAATATGGTAACCGGCGCATCAACAGCTGATGTCGCAATTGTTATGGTGGATGCGCGTAAGGGAGTACTTACGCAAACTCGTCGTCATAGTTATTTAGTTTCTTTGATTGGTATTCGACACATTGTTGTTGCTATCAATAAAATGGATTTGGTTGAGTATTCTCAATCTGTTTTTCAAAAGATTGTTGAAGAGTATCAGTCGTTTGCAAAAGAAGTAGGTATCGATAAAGTCACTTTTATCCCTATGTCGGCTTTCAAGGGGGATAACGTTACTGCACCAAGTAAGAATATGGAGTGGTATCGAGGCACTACGTTAATGGGCTATCTTGAATCTGTTGAAGTGGATATTGAGAGGGCCGAACGAGCACCATTTAGAATGGCTGTGCAGTGGGTTAATCGACCTAATTTGGATTTCCGTGGCTTTTCGGGGCAGATCTCAAGTGGTGTGGTCCATCCAGGGGATAAAATCCGAGTGCTGCCTTCGGGTAATGAAAGCAAAATCTCTAAGATAGTTACTCTGGATGGTGATCTAGATCGTGCGGTAGCTGGCCAGTCTGTCACGCTAACACTTGAAGATGAAGTGGACATCTCGCGAGGTGATCTGCTAGTTGAGTCTGCAAATCCTGCTTCTGTGGCTAAGCAATTTGAAACGGTAATTGTTTGGATGAATGAAGAGCCTTTACTGGCTGGGCGTACTTATCTGATTAAGGCTGGGACGCAAACCTGTTCGGCAACCATTACTGATATCAAATATCAGGTGAATGTGAATACGTTAGAGCATACCGCTGCAAAAGGACTGGAGCTTAACGCTATTGGTGTGTGTGCGATCAGTTTGGATCGTGATATCGCATTTGATCCTTACAAAGAGAACCAAGATACCGGTAGTTTTATCCTCATTGATCGTCTGAGCAATGGTACCGTGGGGGCGGGGATGATTAATTTTGCCCTGCGTCGAAGTCATAATATTACCATGCAGCATGTCGATGTTGATAAGGCAGGACGTGCGGATCTGAAGCATCAAAAACCTTGTATATTGTGGTTGACCGGTCTGTCAGGATCGGGCAAATCCACTATTGCTAATCTGGTAGAGCAAAAACTCTTTGCTATGGGACGACATACCTACCTGTTAGATGGTGATAATGTGCGTCATGGCTTAAATAAAGATCTTGGTTTTACTGATGGTGATAGAGTAGAAAATATTCGTCGTATCGCAGAAGTTTCAAGCTTAATGCTTGATGCGGGTTTGATTGTCTTGACTGCATTCATATCGCCATTCAGTTCTGAGCGCCGAATGGCTCGCGAATTAGTTGGTGAGGGTGAGTTTATTGAGGTCTTCATCAATACACCGCTTGATGTGGCTGAGCAACGCGATGTGAAAGGGCTTTATAAAAAAGCGAGAAAGGGTGAACTTAAAAATTTCACTGGTATTGATTCTCCATATGAAGCACCAGAGAATCCAGAGTGTGATCTACGTACTGCAGGTTACAGCGCGGATGAGTGTGCAGATCAAGTAGTGCAATATCTCAAAGATAATGGTTATCTGGGCTAGAGGTATTCAGATTAACTAGAGCTCTCTTTCCTCATAGCTATTTCTTAGTTGTTCGGAATGAGGGCTTTTTTATTGGTGTTTTTATTCTAATAGGTTTTAGATGTATTAATGTGAGCTTTTTGTTTTAACTTTGTCTTTGTTAAAGCTCGGTTGGTATATGAAGCGGGAGATTGCTCCCATTGGGGGGGAATTGAAGCTTATAAAGGGAAAGGGTACCGACATCCTTGTCGGCTCCTTATCTTCCCTGATCAGAATGCAGAGGCCTTCATCCCTGAAGGCTAAGGCCTTCCCTGACCTCTCTGCTGTTAAAGATATTAAGTTTATCGGTCGAGTAAATATATAGGAAATATTCCTAATTTTTTTGTTGGGTGGTTGTAACCCCTTTGATTGAAGGCCGTGACGGTTAAAGTGTTACTTGTCTAATAGGTCTTTGCGTCTTTAAGTTTCGGTCGATACAATTCGGGAAATTCTTAACCAATTGATAGGTTTAGTTGTGCGAAGCCCTCTTCTTTTTTTACTGCTTTTATTATCTACATCTGTATCTGCTGTCGAGTATTTGGTTGTGACAAATGACAGCGTCAGAGTTCGTGCACAACCCGGTTTAAACGGTCGTAGTATGCTGATGCTTAATAAGGGGCATTTAGTTATCAAAATGGAAGAGCAAGGTGAGTGGACGCGTATCTATTTCACAGGGAAAGAGGAAAAAACCGGAAAAACAGAAGGTTGGATGCATAGCTCATTTTTAAAAGAAGAAAACAAGCTGCAGCAGCAGGCAGTACCTGAAAAGTTAAAACTAGAGGTAATAGCTGCTGAGTTAACCTGCGAAAAGATTATTGGTGCCGAAATAATTCAGGGTTGTGATCTGCATTTTCAGTATGAGTTACTTCAAAGCGCCGACCTTAAATCAATTAAGGTTGGTTGTAGTGCTGAGTTGGTGGCTAGAGCGCGGAGTGGGGATTTAATTCCTGTTCCAGTAAATCAAACGCTGGATCATTCAGTAGTCGAACAGTCTGATACTTACTCTATGCATATACTTATGAAGGCAGATGTGTCCTATGAGTTAGAGCAAGTGAATATAGAAGGTAGTCGGTGTCAGCTTGTGGGGTACCTATAGGATCAGGTTTTATTGTTTACAGCGTGGTTGCTCGCTTAGCTTATTTACGTGGAGATACTTCTTTCGCTGTTTTTAGTGTTATTTTAGTGAGTGCAAAGCATAGAAACATCGCAAAAATTACTCCGCTAGCATTTGCGAAAGCATCCCAGGCTGAAAAATGACGAAGGGGGCGTAGTATTTCCTGAAAATACTCTAAAGAATAGGATAATAGTAAGCACACGCTCCAATAGATTAAGTGTGGCGCTTGGTAAAGAGCGAACCTCCCAAGAAAAGAGACAACAAAGAATGCAATAAAGTGTCCTACTTTATCTGAGTCTTCAAATAATCTTTCTGGAGGGGTGCTTCTAAAAATGCCATATAAAAGCGCTGTGAGGGCTAGTATGAATAAGATTCTGATTAGGGTTTTATATTTTTTTATAAAGGCGCTGTTCACTTCTGGTTCTCTATTCTTTGGGGCTATTAGGCCTTTAAAGGCTTGTTGGAATGTTTTTGGCTGTTAATTAGTTGCTTGGAAGAGGGAGTAGGTTCCTCCCTCGCAGAAAATAGTAGAAGTGATTGCTGTTATCTGCCTACACCGTAGTAAGTGAACCCTAAGCTTTTTAATAGCTCTTTATCAAAAATGTTTCTGCCGTCAATGATAAGCGGTTGGTTCATCTGATTGAGGACTTCATTATAGTCAGGGGACCAGTATTCAGGCCATTCGGTCAGTAATAGAAGACCGTCGCTGTCTTTGAGGGCATCGTATGGGTTTTCGAAGTAAATAAGATTGCGCTGATTGCCAAAGTGCTCTCGGATGTTATTCATAGCTTCTGGGTCGTGTATCTGTAGGGTGCAGCCTTGTGCTAGTAACGTATCTATTACTTTGAGGCTTGGAGAGTTGTCTATACTTGCCGTACCTGATTTGAATGAGAGGCCCCAGAGTGTAATTGTTTTTCCTTGAAGGTCGCACGAGTAATGGCGCCATAGCTTTCGGAAAGGTTGTTCTTTTTGCTTTTCATTTTCAGTCAATACAGTATCAAGCAATTTTGAATTTCGGGCTTCGGTCATCAAATCTGATAGCGCTTCAATATATTGTTGAAAATGTAAACCGCCAAACCCGCAACCAGGATGGAGATAGTGAGGCCCTATGCGAGGGTCTGTAATCATAGCTTCTCGGATAACTTCTATATCAACTTCTAGTTGATCGGCAAGATTGGCAAGCTCATTAATGTAGCCTAAACGTAAAGCAAGCATTCCGGTGTTCGCAAATTTTGTGAACTCAGCTTCTTTACAAGACATGATCATCCACTGTTTTACCGATTGGCTGAAAGGGCGCATTAGGGCTTTGATATTTAGTAAAGCCCAATCATTTGTGCAGCCAAGTATAATGGTTTGTGGCGATTTGTAATTATCTAAGGCTGAGCCTTCTGCGAGCATGTCAGGTATGTAGCTGATAACTTGGTTGTTTGCTTCGTTTAGCTGGCTCTGTAACTTATCTGAACTACCTACACCGAAATTAGATTGGTTAATTATCAGGAGATTAGAAGAATGTTGATCGCTAAGGCGGTTAACTAATCGTTCAGCTGTTTTGAATTGATCTGGGTTAAGCGCAAGAATATGGTTTGAAGCGTGAGCAATACCATCAGTATCGGAGCCTATAGTGAGTCGGCCACTGTGTTGAGCATCGGAAATAAGTTGTTCGAGGTTGGGTTCATTGCTTACTTTGAACTCAAGGTCTTGTTCGTTAGGAAATTCATGTTCATTAGGGACCAATAAGATATTGTTGCCGCTTTCTGCGAGAGCTGCCGCAGAGGTCCATGCTAGAAGTTCGTTACCCCAAATGGTGATTTTCATTTTACCTCTCCCTTGGACGCAATGTGGCTGAGTAGGCCGTTTGTAGAGCTATCAAAGTTAGGTTTGCCGCTATTGGTGTCAAACGCATTTAACAGAGAAGTGGCTACTTTTTTACCAAGTTCTACACCCCATTGGTCAAATGGGTTTATGTTCCAAATTACGGATTGGACGAATACTTTGTGCTCGTAGAGTGCTATCAGTTGTCCAAATGTGAAAGGTGTTAGTTCATCTAGCATGATGGTTGTGCATGGCTGATTGCCTTTATAGCGTTTATAAGCTGGAGCACTTGCTGCTCCTTGAAGAACAGAGTCTCCGAGCGCAAGGATTCTCGACTGAGCGAGGCAGTTTGCTAAATTAAGTTGGTGCTGATGTTGTAACTCAGAATTGCCGGTTTCATGATACCGGCGTGCGGATACAATAAAATCACACATGACAGCCTCAGTTCCTTGATGGAGTAGTTGATAAAATGCGTGTTGTGCATTTGTTCCGACTTCTCCCCAAAGAATGGGGCAGGTTTTATAGTTTACGTTGTTGCCATTTCTATCGACAGATTTTCCGTTACTTTCCATCTCAAGCTGTTCGAGGTAAGCAGGTATGTGACTTAGTCGTCCGTCATAAGGAAGGATGGCATGAGCATTAATATTTAGAAAGTTGATATTCCATATACCTACCATCGCAAGCAAAACTGGTAGGTTTTCCTCAAAGTCGGTAATTCTGAAATGTTCATCCATTTCATGTGCGCCGGCTAGAAGTTCTTTGAACCCCGACATTCCTAACTTTAATGCAATTGGGAGGCCTATAGTTGACCACATGGAATATCGCCCACCTGTCCAATCCCAAAATTCAAGTTGATTGCTTTTTGGAATGCCCCATTCAAATACTTTATGCGGGTTGGCGGATACTCCGATAAAGTGACGTGCTACCAGAGTTTCCTCGCTTCCTGAATTGCTTGCTTGTTTTAACCATTCTTTAGCTGTTTGCGCATTAGCCAATGTGTCTATCGTTGTGAATGACTTGGATGAGATGATGAAAAGTGTGCGCGCAGGATTGAGCTGGTCAAGTAAGTCTGCGAGTTGGCTGCCATCCATAGACGAAACAAAATGGACTTTTATTTTGCGAGCAATATTGGGGCTATTCTCCGATAGCGCTTTGCACGCCATAAATGGACCTAAATCGGAACCGCCTACGCCAATATTTACAACAGTGTCAATTGAATGGCCTGTATAACCTCTCCATTGCCCAGAATGAATTCTTTTAACGATTTGTTCCATTCGAGCTAGGTTGTCATGCACTTCGGTTACAATATTTTTACCTGCTAAAGGTATAGAAAAGTTCGCTGGAGACCGCAGTGCTGTGTGTAAGGCGGGCCTGTCTTCAGAATCGTTAACATGCTCTCCTTGGAATAATTTTGATATCCAATCGGAAAGTTGTTTTTCCTCAGCTAATTTTATTAGCAATGATTTAGTTTCAGGCGTGATTCTTTGTTTGGAAAGATCGAGTAGTAACTCTTGCTGCTCAAAAGTAAATTGATTAAAGCGATCCGGCTCCTGTGTGAACAGTGTGCTTATATGTGATTGAGACATATTATTGGCATGGCATTTGAGGCTGTCCCATGCCGCGGATTCGGGTGATGACATCAGTGTTCCTTAGTTTGTGCTAATCGCTAATCCAGTATTTTACCCATCATTTTTGTTTTGGGTGAAATATATCCTTGGATATCTCTGATACAACTGGAGGTATCTTTCTTTTTGAGCTTAGTCCCCTAGGGGTTAAGCAAGGCCCTTACTTTTAATTACTCGGTAAGTGGGCGTCTAGCGTTGTTTTATAAAGCTAGGCGCCTCTCGTGTTGGCCTTTAAAGGTTAAGCTCTTTTATAAAGCTTTTAAGGCTGTCAGCGGTTTCAGTGTGCTGAAGACCGTAAGCAACATTTGCTTGCAAGTAGCCAGCTTTATTCCCGCAGTCGTAAGTTTTCCCGCTCATGTGGAATGCTTGCAGTTTACCTTCTTGAAGGTAGTCAGCCATTGCGTCTGTTAGTTGGATTTCTCCGCCTGCACCAGGCTTAGTGTCCTTCAATAGCTCCATGATGCGAGCAGGGAGTATGTAGCGGCCATTGATTGTGAGGTTTGAAGGTGCTTCATCAATTGGCGGTTTCTCTACCATGCGAGAAATATCCGCGGATTGTCCGGCAGAAATATCAATGCCTGAACAATCAACTACACCGTAGCGGTCGACGTGTTCCATAGGAACTGGCTCAACCATGATTTGGCCGCAACCTGTCTTTTTATATGTATCTACCATCGCCGATAGGTCGGCTTGCGGCAGACCGTGGCAATTAATAAGCATATCTGGGAGTAAGACCGCGAAGTCTTCATTCCCTATGATTGGTGCAGCGCAAAGAACGGCGTGACCTAAGCCTAGAGCTTTGTGTTGACGAACAGCACTGATGGAAACATCCGATGGAATAATGTTTTGGACTGATTCTAGGATGGCTGTTTTTCCTTTACGCTCTAATTCGGCTTCGAGTTCGTAATGGCAATCGAAATGGTCTTCTATAGAGGCTTTGCCTGAACGTGTAACCAATACTATATCTTTAATCCCTGCGGCTACAGCTTCCTCAATAACGTGTTGTATCACAGGTTTATCTACAACGGGCATCATCTCTTTAGGAATGGCCTTACTTGCTGGGAGTACTCGTGTGCCTAAGCCCGCTACGGGGATTACAGCTTTGGTTACTTGATTTGACATCCTTTTGTGTGTCCTCTGAGTGTTAATTCCATAAATGTTAAATAGTAACATGGCTTTGTTACAGTAATTAAGATAATTAGTTAAAGCTGCTACTCTTTTTTGCAGGTGCGAATGCGAGATTTGCTGTTGGATTGTGTGTTAGAATGATCGAAATTTATCCATCAGTCCAATGGCTTGGCGAATAGCAAATACTCAGAGATGGATAGTGGAAAAGGAAAGGGATGATATTCCATGGAAAATTTGGCTCGCAAGCATCGCTTTATTGGTTGTACATTTACTCTCTTGGCTAGCTTTATGGCAGCTGCCCCTACTTTTGCTATTGATCCAGCTCCTGCAAAACTAGGGCCTCTTCAGGTAATTCCTCAGTTTAATGTCCAGGTTGGGCATGATGATAATATTTATTCTACGGACTCAAACAAAGTTGATTCAGTCATTACTGTGGTTAATCCTTCTGTTCAAGCTGTTTTGGAAAAAGGCCTAGATGTTTATAGCTTGAATTATGCTATTAAGCATGGAATTTATGAGAATGATTCTGCAGATAATTATACGGATCATGATCTGTCTGCTCAGGCTTATTTAGACTTTAATATCCGTAACCGTTTGGAATTGTTAGCTCGGTACCTAAAGGCCCATGAAGACAGAGGGTCTGGTCTTAATCAGGGTTCGAATGCTACAGCTAATGCTGCGCCAGTCGAATATGATGTAACTACTCTATCTGCGAAATATGGTTTTGGCGCGCAAGATGCTAAGGGGCGGATCGAAGTCGCAGCGGAGTTAAATGATCGTGAATATAGTAATTTTCGAAGCCAGACTGCAGCTAAAGATCGAGAAAGTTCAAAAGTTACCGGCACATTTTATTATCGGGTAATGCCTAAAACGTCTCTATTATTCGAAATTGAGCATGAAGAGATTGATTATGATCTTGCTTCTGTGACTTTAGATAGCTCAGAAACCGAATATTTGGTGGGTGCTACTTGGGATGCAACTGCAAAAACCACGGGTATCTTCAAAATAGGTTATGCGGAAAAAGATTTTGATTCAGCGTCACGTGAAGATGATGATGGTATTAGCTGGGAATTGGCCGTTAACTGGGCACCCAAAACATATTCTGTCGTTAGTTTTGTAACAAGTAGGGAAGAAGAAGAAACTGACGGTACTGGTAACTATATAGATACAACTAGCTGGAACCTAGGTTGGGAGCACGATTGGGGTAATCGAATTATTTCCCGTGTGGGATATGGTCAGTCAGATAGCGATTATGTTTCTAGTAGCCGTTCTGATGAATCGGAAATTTATGGTGTTGGTGTTACTTATCAACTGCAGCGCTGGTTGGACCTAGGGCTTGATTATTCTTATTCGGATCGGACTTCGAATCAGAGTGGTCTTGATTACGACAAAAATGCTGTTTATTTCACAGTACAAGGTTCTTTGTAATCCGTCCTGAATAATTGTTGTAAGGATTAATTGTGTCAAACGTATATAAAATTTTTGCCTGTGCCTTTTTTCTGCTTAGTGCTTCCTTTAGTAAAGCCAATGATCTGTCTGATTACCCTTTGGGTGCGGGGGATCTTTTGAGTATCACCGTATTTGGTGAAGAGGATTTAAGTTTAGAAGTGCGTTTGAGCGATGCGGGCACTATTTCATATCCGTTTTTGGGAGAAATTAGCACTAATGGTTTGAGTACGGGCGAATTAAGTGAAGTGATTCGCTCTAAATTAGCAGATGGTTATTTAGTCAACCCAAGTGTCAATGTTGCAGTAATAGAATACCGACAATTCTTTATTTATGGCCAGGTGGAAGAGCCCGGCGCATATCCTTATCAGCCGGGGCTGACCCTTCAGAAAGCGGTTGCGCTTGCGGGTGGTTTTACTGAACGAGCCTCGTCGGACAAGTTTTTTGTTGTAACGGAGCAACAAGCAAATAAAGACCCTATTAAAATCGATATCAATCATCCGGTTACCCCTGGAGACACGATAACGATCGAAGAAAGTTTCTTTTAATTCCCTAGTGAGCTTTCCAAACGGATTTGTATATGGATAACAAGCAAAACGCTGCATTTGACCGCTTAATGCAAGAAGACGTTATTGACCTCCGAGAATATTGGCTAACGATTAGTCGGCATAAATGGGGAATCATAGGCTTTGCCTTTTTGGTAACTTTGCTCACGATTCTTGTGGTTTTCTCTATGAAACCGGTATATCGGGCTACTGCCACATTGTTAATTGAGGCTCAGGAAGCGCAAGTTGTCTCTATTGAAGAGGTTTATGGTTTAGAGTCCGGGAATCAAGAGTATTTTCTGACTCAGTTTGAGATTCTGAAGTCGAGAAAGCTTGCTGAATCGGTAATGCGCAAGCTGGATCTAGCTAATCATCCTGAATTTAATGAAGAACCGACTTTTTCTTTTAATTGGCGAGAATTATTGCCACTAGAGCTTCCGGGTGGGGTTATTGAACCATCTGAAGAAGATATATTTCAGAAAAAATTAGATCTATTCCGTCAAAAAATAACGGTCTCTCCGGTACGTAAAACTCAGCTTGTAAAAGTAACATATGAGTCATATTCGCCTGTAATGGCTGCAGAAGTCGCTAACGCAATTGGTCAGGCTTACATAGAAAGTAACCTAGAGGCTAAGTTGGAAGTGACTATGCAGGCTTCTACTTGGTTGAGTGATCGTCTTGGTTACTTGCGTGATGAATTAAGAGTGGCTGAGAAACAATTGCAAAATTACCGAGATCAGGAAGGTATTGTCGGTGAAAAAGGTGGTTTGGATATTGCCTCTAAAGAGCTAGATCTTGTTTCTACCAAGCTTGTTGAATCTCGAAGAGATCGTCTGGAATTGCAAGGCGTTTATGACCAAATCCAAAAAATAGGTAAACGCAATCCTCGTAAATTAGAGTTACTTCCAGCTGTGCTGCAGCATCCTTTGGTTCAGACAATGAAGGAATCTGTAGCAGAGAAGCAATTAAAAAAATCTGAACTAGCTAAGCGATATGGTAGCAAGCACCCAAAAATGGTAGCTGTGAATTCAGAATTGAATATTGCCTACCGTTCTTTAAATCAGCAAATTATCTCTGTGGTTAATGGAATCGAAAACCAATATAAGGCAGCGTTGGCTAGTGAGAAGTCCCTAGAGAATTCTTTGGCAACGACTAAAGGCAGTATGCAGGATCTGAGTCGTAAAGAGTTTAAATTGCGTGAATTGCAGCAGGATGTCGATACCAAGCGAGCTCTGTATGATACTTTCTTTACTCGCTTTAATGAGACGAGTGCGACAGGTGATTTGAGAACTGCTAATGCACGAATAGTAGATCCGGCAGTAAAGCCTCAGCTGCCAGCAAAGCCAAACAAGAAATTAATAGTAGTATTAGCATTTGTTGTAAGCGTTATGTTTGGTGTTGTTTTTGCCTTCCTATTGAAAGCGTTAGATAACACGGTTAAAACTGCAGCCGATATTGAGGGTAAGTTGGGTGAAACAATGATGGGTTTATTACCATTGTTAAAACGCAAGGATGTTAAACACCCGAGTTATAGTGAATATCTGGAGGACTCTCAATCCGCTTTTGCGGAATCAGTTCGTACTATTAGAACGGGTGTGGTGTTGTCTGCTTTAGATAATCCACATAAGGTGTTGGCTGTCACCTCAACTATTCCTGGTGAGGGCAAAACATCAACAGCGATCAATATGGCTTATTCATTAGGGCAAATGGAGCGAGTATTGCTTATTGATGCAGATATGCGTAGACCTTCTCTTGCCAAAGCGCTGGGTTTTGATCATAAATTACCAGGATTATCTAATTTTGTGGCGGGTACCTCAAAGCTAGAGGATTGTATTCATCATCATGAAGCTTCGGGTATCGATGTTTTGACTGCAGGTATTATTCCTCCAAACCCGCTTGAATTATTGTCTTCTGAGCGTTTCGCAAAAGCACTAAGTGTGCTTGAAACTAAGTATGATCGTATCGTTATAGATACTGCACCAACGCAAGCGGTAAGTGATGCGCTAGTGCTTGCTCCAAAAGTTGGTGCGATGATCTACGTGGTTAAGGCTGATTCAACCAGTTATCAACAAGCCAAAGCTGGTTTGAAGCGATTGAAAGATATTAATGCTCCACTCATCGGTGTAGTGCTAAATCAGGTGAATACCAAAAAAGCGTCTAAATATTATGGGGCTGATTATGGTGGGTATTACGATTCCTACGGTTATACAGAGGAAAGCAAGAGCGCAGCATGATTGATCTGCATTGCCATATTTTGCCCGGTATCGATGATGGAGCCTCTTCTTTAGAAGAGGCTCTTTCGCTTGCTCGTATTGCTGTAGCTGATGGCATTACACATATGGTCTTTACGCCCCATGTTCATCCTGGTCGGTATGACAATAATGCTCAAACTATTCAGCCTGTATTTGAGCAATTTCAGCAAGCGCTTGTGGATAATGATATTCCTTTAGTGGTTATGCCAGCAGGAGAAGTTCGGTTGTCCGTTGAGGTTTTAGCTATGTTTACCTCCGGGCAATTACCATTCCTTGGTGAGTGGGATGAAAAAAAAGTGATGCTATTGGAGCTCCCGCATAGTCATGTACCGCCAGGTACCGATAACCTAGTGAAGTGGCTTTTGGATCGCGGTGTGCTACCAATGATTGCTCACCCAGAGCGAAATAAAGGGTTTATTGCGGATGAGCGTAAATTGGCACCTTTTGTTGAGATGGGGTGTTTGTTTCAGCTGACGGCTATGTCAGTGACTGCTGATTTTGGGCAGAAGGCTCATGAGTTAGCTTTGAGGATGCTAGAAAATCAATGGGTTACAGTTCTTGCTAGTGATGCGCATAACGCAAACTATAGGCCGCCGATCTTATCAAAAGCGTTGGAAGCTGCAGCTGAAGTCATTGGTGTGGAAGAAGCGCGGCGTTTGGTGTGGGAAAACCCGGCTCGTATCATTGGTATAAATTAGATTTTGAAAGGGTTATGTCAGTTAAATCACCACTAATAAAATTATCAATTGTTATAGGCCTGCTTTTCTGTGTCATGGGTATTTATATGGCTGCGTCTTGGGCGATGGGTGATTTGTATGGTTATAAGGCCCGTTATGCGATTGAGTCTTGGCAAGAGGAGCGGACCTTGCCTGATTTGAAAGTAATAGACGAGGCTCTCGCCGATGCTGACCGAGCTTTATCTTGGGAAAGTGAAAACCCTGAGTATCATGAGCTTAAGGCTAGAGCCTTATATTATAAGGCCTTAGTGAAAGGGGTGGATGGCCTAGGGAGGGCTTACCTTGTAAGCGCTAAGCAGTCTCATGATACTGCTGCGCAGTTAAGGCCTCGATGGCCCTATACATGGGCTAATATGGCTTTAATGAAAGCTTATCTTGGTGAGTTTGATGAGGTATTTGATCAGGCCTTAGTTAAAGCTGAAAAATATGGCCCTTGGGAGCAATCTGTTCATCTTACAATTGCGCATACGGGGGCGATGTCATGGCCAAATTTGTCTGTAGAGCAAAAGAATATTATTGCTGCAAATGTCTCTCGAGGGTTAAAGCATAATTTTAAGGGTATGGCGCTTAACTTAGATGCATATAAACGACGCAATCTGATTTGTGCGTATATGCATAGAGATGAAAACCAAAAAAGGTTTTGTAGATAGCTTTACGCCCTCTAGTCAGTTTTCTACTGACAATTCTTTAATTGTCCGGATTTAAAATAATGCTAGGATGCTCAATCTAGTTCTATCGTAGAGTTAAATATGGATCTGATTGAGCCTTTTTTTAAGGTGTTTCTTCTTATTTTTCTAGCTGAATTTGGTGATAAAAGTCAGCTGGTTTGTATGACCTTATCGGCTAGATATAAGCCTGTCCCGGTCTTAATAGGTGCGGTGACTGCGTTTTCAGTTTTGAATCTGTTGGCCGTTTTGTTTGGCGCAACTATAAGTGCCTATCTTCCTCAAACTATACTATTTGCTCTAGTCGGCACGCTGTTTTTGGTATTTGGTGTTCAGTCCTTACGTGCTGAGGATGATGAAGAGGAGGGTGATCTTAAGATCGGTAAGCACCTGCTTCTGTCTGTATTTGTATTAATATTTCTAGCTGAGTTTGGCGATAAAACGCAGTTATCTATAGCGGGTATGTCTGCTGTAGAGAATGCATGGATTGTTTGGCTTGCGGGAACATCTGCGTTGTTGGTTACGACGTTGCTGGGAGTTTGGTTGGGGCAATTCTTACTTAAACGTCTGTCCATTATTTGGATTCATCGAGCGGCCGGTGTGTTATTTATTGGTTTTGCTTTAGTGGCTTTTTGGCAGTTAGCACAATTGGTGATGTAGATATGATCCAAGGTTTTCTTATTTTGTTGGTATGCCAGTTGGTTGGGGAACTCATCGTTACGGCTGCAAGTGTGCCTATTCCTGGCTCAGTGGTTGGCATGGTTTTGTTGCTGGTAGGGTTGATTATTCGGGGCGAGGTGCCAGAAGGGCTGCGTGTAACGGCTGAGGGGTTGCTGAAAGTGCTGCCATTGCTTTTAGTGCCAGCAGGTGTGGGGTTGATGAACTATTTTGGAGTGCTTTCCGATTATTGGCTTGAGCTGATGGTATCGTTATTTGTAAGTACTTTGATAACCATGTTTGTTGTGGCTTTTATGTTGAAGGTGCTCTCGAAAGAAAAGGCGAGTGCTAAGCAGGATTTAGGAGATGATGATGCTTGAGTTGTGGTCTCATTTTCAAACATTTCCAGTACTTTGGCTTGTCGTGACGCTAGTAGTTTTTTTATGTGCGTCCTGGATAAATGCAAAAGCAGGAAAAACGCCGTTTTTACATCCTGTATTGGTATCACTCTCACTGATTATTGTTGTTCTAAAACTAACTGAAACGGACTATGTGACCTATATGCAGGGTGGGCAGTATATTCACCTGTTATTGGGTCCCGCGGTTGTAGCATTGGCGGTCCCTTTATATGACAACCTCGCGACTGTGAAGCGATTGCTTGTGCCTTTACTGGTAGGTTGTGTCGTTGGGGCTATTGTTGCCGCGAGCTCAGCAATTCTCATCGGTGTTGCTTTTGGGTTGAGTGATGAGCTGCTATTAACTTTGGCACCTAAGTCTGTTACTTCCCCTATCGCAATTGCGGTAGCAGAAAAAATGGGCGGTTTTCCTTCTTTGGCTGCTGGACTTGTTCTTATTACAGGTGCGATGGGGTGTTTAATCGCACCGTTTGTTTATCGTCTGCTAGGCATTAAGGATGAGGCTGTAAAAGGCTTTGTTTTAGGTGTTGGTGCTCATGCGATGGGTACTGCATTTGCTTTTGAATACGGAATGGTTGCAGGTGCATTTGGTGGCTTGGCTATGGGAATGACGGGGGCATTTACTGCGTTTATGCTACCGGTTTTGGTGCCTTTGTTGGGGTTGTAGTTGCAAGAGTGTCTTATCGCGGTAAGATGCCGCTCCTACAAAGAAAGCTTTATTGGAGGAGGTGCATCTTACACCGAAATTTATTTAGTCTAGAAACTTATCCTACGATACAGCCTAAAAGTGAGCATCTCTGGGAGTCGTATCTGCGCTGAAAAAAACCTTTCTAGCTGTATTGTACTTTATCCACTGAATTGAAATGTTTCCTAGTAACACCCCTCCTTATGTTGCATTTGCTAAATGATCCTTTCGCCGGTAAAGTTCGCGCAGGTTAAAAAGTAGATCAAATTGGCAAATCTCATGACTCCATTAGAAAGATACAAGCAAGACCTCAAGCGCGATGATTTCTCTTATGATCCAGCCCAAGAGATGGCTGTTGAGCATCTTCAGCGTTTATATGACGATCTTGTAGCGGTTAAGGCTGAAGAGCCTAAAGTCGGTTTAATGGGGCGTTTGAAGAGTAAGCTGAAAAAACCGGAGCCGAAAGAGCCGGTTAAAGGTTTGTATTTCTGGGGTGGTGTAGGTCGTGGTAAGACTTACCTGATGGATACTTTTTACGACAGTCTTCCGTTCGAACAGAAGATGCGTACCCACTTCCACCGTTTTATGCAGCGTGTACATGCAGAATTAAAAGAGCTGGATGGTACGGCTAACCCACTAGTTGAGATTGGCAAAAAGTACGCACAAGAAGCTCGAATTATCTGTTTTGATGAATTCTTTGTTACAGATATCACTGATGCCATGATTCTGGGCGGCTTGCTGCAAGAATTATTCAAGAACGGTGTGGCTCTAGTGGCGACGTCCAATATTGTGCCTGATGGATTGTACAAAGATGGATTACAGCGCGCTCGCTTCCTGCCAGCGATTGATATGCTAAATCGTTACACAGAAGTTGTGAACGTTGATGGTGGTGTTGACTATCGTTTACGTGCTTTAGAGCAGGCAGAGCTTTACCACTATCCGTTAGATGCTGAAGCGGATAAGAGTTTAAACCGCAGTTTTGAAAGTCTTGCGCCAGATCTAGAAGAGGTGGTTGAAGCCGAGGTTCTGGATATTAATGGCCGTGATATGCAGACACGCCGCTGTTGTGAAGACGTGGTTTGGTTTGATTTTAAAGAGCTTTGTGAAGGTCCTCGTTCCCAGAATGACTACATTGAGCTGGGCAAGATATTCCATGCAGTGATGGTGGGTAATGTGCCGCAGCTGGGTCGCTCAAATGATGATGCTGCTCGTCGCTTCATCAATATGGTCGATGAATTCTATGATAGTGGCGTTAAGTTGATTATCAGTGCTGAAAAGCCAATTCATGAAATTTATTCAGAAGGGCGTTTGGAATTCGAAATTGAGCGAACTCAAAGTCGTTTGCTTGAGATGCAGTCGCATGAGTATCTGGCTAGAGAGCATAGAGCTTAAGCTGTAGATAATGTTTTTAAAAGATGTGCTTTTATAGCGCATTTTTTATATGGGTGTGGAGCAAAGCTGGTTTTGAGTTGTTGCTGATTTTGGACTGTTATTAATTGGTTTTTACTTGCAGTAAGGAATGCGCATATATATAATGCGCGCTCCCAAGTTTAGGCTTGCTTAAATTTTGGGCAGAAGAGAGTTGCTCTAATCAATTTGGAGCAACAAATAATTATAAGTCAGATCGGGCGATTTTATTAATAAAATCAACGAGATCTGAGTAAAGTTGAAAGGCTATACAGATGAAAACATTCGTCGCTAAGCCAGCCGAAGTAAAACGCGACTGGTACGTTGTTGACGCAGAAGGTAAAACTCTGGGTCGTCTGGCTACTGAAATTGCACGTCGTCTACGTGGTAAGCATAAGCCAGAATACACTCCACACGTTGATACTGGTGACTACATTGTAGTTGTTAACGCTGAAAAAGTAGGCGTTACTGGTAACAAGCGTAAAGATAAAACTTACTACCACCACACTGGTTTCCCAGGTGGCTTGAAAGAAGCTTCTTTCGAGAAGATGGTAGAAACTTTCCCTGAGCGCACTATCGAGCTTGCTGTTAAAGGCATGCTGCCAAAAGGTCCACTAGGTCGCGCTATGTATGCGAAGCTGAAAGTTTACGCTGGTGCAGAGCATCCGCATCAGGCTCAGCAGCCTAAAGAACTTAACGTTTAAGGGGAAGGATAATCATGTCTACTACACAGTATTACGGTACAGGTCGTCGTAAAACTTCTACAGCACGTGTTTTCCTGCGTCCAGGTACAGGTGCTATCACTATCAACAACCGCACTATCGAAGAATACTTCGGTCGTGAAACTGCGCGTATGATCGTTCGTCAGCCTCTAGAGCTTACTAACAATCTTGAAGCGTTCGACGTTGTTGTTACTGTTAAAGGCGGCGGCGGCTTCGGTCAAGCTGGCGCTATCCGTCACGGTATCACTCGTGCACTAATGGAATTTGATGAAACGCTTCGTCCAGCTCTACGTGAAGCAGGTTACGTTACTCGTGACGCTCGTATGGTTGAACGTAAGAAAGTTGGTCTACGTAAAGCACGTAAGAAGCCACAGTTCTCCAAGCGTTAATTCGATATCTTTTTCGAAAGATTTTGGATTCAGAAAAAGCGCCTGCCCCTTTATCGGGGTGGGCGTTTTTTTTGCACTGCGTTATATCAATACATTGGCCTAAAGTACGGCGAAAAATAAGTAATTCACCTTGTAAGAAAGGGGTAATTTCTTTACTATTTGGGCCATTTTTAAGATACAGATTTCCGTAGCTATAAAATTCTTAGCGGCCAGAATATTTTTGCACCTGCAGAGATATAAAATAAGGTCGATTGAGGGGAGATAACTTAATGAGCAATGATGGCGTGAATAAGGGTCGGCGCCGTCTCCTAATCGGTGCTACATCCGCAGTTGGTGCGGTTGGTGCTGTAGGAGCAGCTGTCCCATTCGTAGCTTCCTGGACGCCGAGTGCGAAGGCAAGAACTGCCGGCGCACCTGTCAAGGTGGATGTAAGTAAACTGGAACCTGGTCAGCAGGTAATTGCTAGCTGGCGTGGTAAGCCTGTGTGGATCGTTCGTCGTGGCGAAGAAGCATTGGCTAATCTGGCTAAGCTAGATAGCAACTTGCAGGATCCAAAATCGGATAACCCTGCACAGCAGCCTGATTACATTCCAAAAACCCCTGCGCGTTCTCTACGTGAAGATATCGCTGTTTTGGTTGGTATTTGTACTCACCTAGGTTGTTCTCCAACTTATCTTCCTGAAGTAGGTGTTACATCTGGTCAGGGTGAAGATTGGGTTGGCGGTTATTACTGCCCATGTCATGGTTCTCGTTTTGATCTTTCTGGTCGAGTAATGAACGGTTCCCCGGCTCCAAGTAACCTTGTGATCCCGCCTCATCACTATGAGAGCGAAAATGTGATCATCGTAGGTATTGATCAGGAGACTGCATAATGGCTGGTTCTCGTAACAAAGGTAACCCAGGTATCATGGGTTGGATTGATGATCGTTTCCCAGCTACAGCTATGTGGGAAGATCACCTATCTAAATACTACGCTCCAAAGAACTTTAACTTCTGGTACTTCTTTGGTTCATTGGCGCTTCTAGTGCTTGTTAACCAGATCCTAACGGGTATCTGGCTAACTATGTCTTACAATCCTTCTGCTGAAGGTGCGTTTGCTTCTATCGAATACATCATGCGTGATGTTGAATACGGTTGGTTGCTGCGCTATATGCACTCTACCGGTGCATCTGCATTCTTCGTAGTTGTTTACCTGCACATGCTTCGTGGCATGATGTACGGTTCTTACCGTAAGCCTCGTGAGCTTGTATGGCTATTCGGTATGACAATCTACCTAGCGCTTATGGCTGAAGCTTTCATGGGCTACCTATTGCCATGGGGTCAAATGTCTTACTGGGGTGCACAGGTAATCGTATCTCTATTCGCTGCTGTACCATACGTTGGTCCAGAACTAGCTGAATGGATTCGTGGTGACTACCTGATCTCTGGTATTACTCTAAACCGTTTCTTCTCTCTGCACGTAATTGCTCTACCAATCGTTCTATTGGCATTGGTTGTTCTGCATATTATCGCGCTACACGAAGTGGGTTCTAACAACCCAGACGGTATCGAAATTAAAGATAACAAAGATGAGAACGGCGTACCTGTTGACGGTATCCCATTCCACCCTTACTACTCTGTTAAAGACATTGTGGGCGTGGTTGTATTCCTATTTGTTTTCTGTGCGGTAGTCTTCTTCTTCCCTGAAGGTGGTGGTTACTTCATTGAGGCGCCAAACTTTGAGCCAGCTAACCCGCTGAAAACGCCTGAGCATATCGCGCCTGTATGGTACTTCACGCCATTCTACGCGATGCTACGTGCTATCCCGCCAATCCTAGGTTCTCAGTTCCCTGGTGTTGTTGTGATGGGTGCAGCGATTGCTATCTTGTTTGTGCTTCCTTGGTTGGATCGCAGCCCAGTTAAATCTATCCGCTACAAAGGCTGGATGAGCAAACTGTGGTTAGTGATCTTCTGTGTGTGCTTCGTAATTCTGGGCTACTTAGGTGTTGTTGCATCTACTCCAGGTCGTACGTTAGCGGCTCAGATTTGTACAGGTCTGTACTTCGCGTACTTCTTCCTGATGCCGATCTACACCAAAATGGAAAGTACTAAACCAGTTCCAGAAAGGGTTACAGGCTAATGAAAAAGTTTCTTATTGCATTAGTAATGGCGGCACTGCCTATGGCTGCAAGTGCTGCAGGTGGTGCTAAAGGCCACCTAGATGAGATGGACGTTGATCTGCATAACCAAGCATCTTTGCAGCGTGGTATGCAAACGTTTGTAAACTACTGCTTGGGCTGTCACTCTGCTGAGTTCCAACGTTATGAGCGTGCTGCGCTAGATTTAGGCATGAACCCAGAGCTTGTTGCTGAACACTTGATCTTTGGTGATCACAAAGTGGGTGAGCAGATGACTATCTCTATGGATAAAGGCGATGCTGGTAAGTGGTTCGGTAACCCTCCACCAGATCTAACGCTAGAAGCGCGTCTACGTGGTCCAGATTGGTTGTACACTTACCTACGTAGTTTCTACGCTGATGAGTCTCGTCCATGGGGCGTGAACAACGCAGTGTTTAAAGACGTTGGTATGCCAAACGTACTTGGCCCGCTACAGGGTGAAGTTGTTGCAAGCTGTTCTTGGGAAGAAATGAACGCTCACGGTTTGCGTGGTGAGGGTATTGATCCTCTAACTAACAAGCCGCTAACTAGCTGTACTTCTGTTAAGAAGGGCACTGGTGAGCTATCTCCAGAAGAGTTTGATGCGCTAGTATATGATCTAGTTAACTTCATGGTTTACATGGGTGAGCCATCTAAGTTGGATTCTCAGCGTATCGGTACTTACGTGTTGATCTTCTTGTTCCTATTCTTCTTCCTTGCGTATGCGCTGAAGAAAGAATTCTGGAGAGATGTACACTAATAGCTTTACGATATAATCGTGAGCTTTAAAACGCGGCCTCTTTTTTAAGGGGCCGCGTATCTGTTTCTAATAAGGGGTATTCTTAATGGGTGTTGTGGCAAAACGTTCTTCCATGTCCTTCTACTCTAATGGCGAGGACCAGTATAGCCATCGAGTTCGTATCGTCCTGGCAGAAAAGGGTGTTGCTGTAGAGATTCATGATTGTGATGAAGGTAATCTTCCTGAAGATCTAACTTCAATGAATCCGTACAATAGCCTGCCAACTTTGTTGGATCGCGATTTGGTTCTTTATGAGCCAAATGTGATGATGGAATATCTTGATGAGCGCTTCCCTCATCCGCCACTATTGCCTGTTTATCCAGTGGCCCGTGCTGAAAGCCGACTATACATGTATCGCATTCAGCGTGACTGGTGTGATCTTGCGGATAAAATCATTGAAGCTGCGATGGCTGATGATGAAGATACAGCAGAAGAGGTTCGTAAAGAGCTGCGTGATAGCTTGATTACGATTTCACCGATCTTTGCTGATAAGCCTTTCTTTATGAGTGAAGAGTTTACTTTGGTTGATTGCTGCCTAGCCCCACTATTGTGGCGTTTGCCGTTGTTGGGTATCGATCTTCCAGAAGATCAGTGCAAGCCTTTGGTTAAGTATATGGAACGCCTATTTGAGCGTGAATCTTTCCAAATGAGCTTGTCAGAAGCAGAGCGTGAAATGCGCGATTAATTGTTTCGTAGTAAAGTTAAAAAAGGGATGATGTTTCATCCCTTTTTTTATGTCGTAAATTTGTTAAATGTTTGGATAAAGAAATGAAGCCGAGTCGCCCTTATCTTGTTAAAGCACTGTATGACTGGTTATTGGATTGTGATTTAACACCTCATCTTTTGGTAGATGCTACGCAGGATGATGTTACTGTTCCTACGCAGTTTATTGATGATGGCCAGATTGTTTTAAATATTAATCCATCAGCGGTTCGGGATTTTTATCTCGATGATCGAGCGCTGTCTTTTAATGCGCGTTTTTCAGGCCAGCCAATGGATATATATGTACCGATGGCGGCTATCTTAGCCATCTATGCACGTGAAAATGGGCAGGGTATGGGCTTTGGTGGTGAGCCAGGTGTTGACTGCTATACGCAGGAGTTGGCAATACTGGATAACGTAGAAGATATGGATGCGGATGAGCCTAAGGAAGCTGAAAAGCCAGCAAAGTCAAAAAGGCCGTCATTAAAAGTTGTAAAGTAGTTGAGGGAAGTGGAAGGGTTGAACCTATAGAATTAAAGGTGCGTACTAAGGGTTAGTACGCACCGTGGCTCTTATCGATTAACGTATTCAAACACTTTTACAATTTTCTCTACGCCAGCGATATTTCTTACGATATTGATAGCATTCTCAGCTTCTTGAGGGCTTACAAGGCCCATAAGGTAAATCGTGCTGCTATCAGTTACTACCTTGATGCGAGATCCATCAACTGCTTCGTTTGTTAATAGCTCTGCTTTAACTTTTGTGGTTAGCCACGTGTCGTTAGTGCGAGCGATAGTGGATGAAACGCCAGAGATTTTTACTTCGTTATGAATCTTGCGTACTTTACGTACTTGGCTGACGATCTGTTCAGCTTCCTGTCTTGCGCTTTCTGCAGGTGCTTGGCCAGTTAACAGAACAACGCCGTTATAGCTTGTTACACTGATATTAGTCGCCTGCATCTGTTCTGAGCCCTTGGCAAGGTTAACCATGGATAGTGTTTCAATCACTTCATCGTCTATGTATGAACCAACGGTTCGATTGCCTGGGTCTTCCTGAATAGGACCTTCTCTTCCGGCACTTAGGATATCGGAACAGCCTGTAACTAATAGCGATAAGCTAATCCCTGCAATTAAACTAAATGTCTTTTTGTTGATCATGTTTATTCGCTTCCAAAAAGTTGGTAGTCAATTAAATCGCATAAAGAGTGCAAAACTAGTAACTGCGCATGGTGAACTAGCGAACTATCGTCGCTAGGTACGCATATCTCGATCTCTTCTGGGCTGAGAAGCGCTGTGATATCGCCACCATCAGAACCGTTCAGGACGATAACAGTCATTTCACGATCATGGGCGGCTTGTATTGCTTGTACAAGGCTGCTGGAGCGACCATGAGGTGTTATCAGTAATAAAATGTCCCCAGGTTGGCCTAAAGCATGGATCTGTTTGGCTTGCGCGTCCATAAAGCCGCTATCTTCACAGATCGCGCTTAAGGTAGCGCCATCTGAATTAATATTGATTGCGGGTAGACCTGGGCGCTCATGCCTGAATCTATTCATCAATAGTGCGGTGAAGTGTTGTCCTAAAGATGAGGAGGCTCCATTAGCACAGCAGAGAATCTTGTTCTCACTGACAAGGCAATGAAGTAAAAGTTCGCCAGCATGGGCAATAAGTGGAGTGTACTGCTCAATGGTGATCGCGTTAACTTCCATTGAGTTGTGAAACTGGCTGACAATTCGGTCTTCGAGTTCCATGCTGTCCTTAATCGTTTACCTTAAGTTCTGAAGGCATCTTTATACCACAGAGGCTCCGTTGGTGCTGCATCATATTCGTAAGCAATGACATCAAATCGGCAATTATTGTTAGAAAATTGCTTTTTATGGCTCAAATAATGTTGTGCTGCTTTAATGATCTTTCGTTGTTTGGTGGTAGTAACTGAAGCTGCTGCACCGCCATACTTTTTTGAATTGCGGTAACGGACTTCGATAAAAACAAGTGTGCGTCGATCTAACATGATTAGATCGATCTCGCCAAAGCGACAATGATAATTGCGTTCGACTAAGGTGAGTTTGTTTTTTGAGAGGAATCTTTCGGCGTGTTTTTCGGCGTCCTTGCCGGTCTTGTTTCTGTCCATGAATGCTGTTTACTCAATAATTTGTGGGATGCCGTCTTTATATTTGGCCCAAGTTAGCGTTCTAAAAACAAGGCCGTTGTTGTTAATACTAAGTTGCCCTGTTTCGCCGTTGATCTGGGTGCCAGGAACCGCACTTAATTGTTTTAGATAGGGATGGATGCGATAAGCATCAAGACCTAGAGCGTATAAGCGACCAAAACGACTGTTTGTGTCATTGCGTTGCTGTGAAATAAGTACTTTGTCTTGGGATGGTGGTTTTAGGTTCCAAGGGGTGCCAAGGAAAGTTACGTTATTTAGGTCCTGGTCTTGGATCGGGTTGTTGCTGCCACTGAAAACGTGCGAAGTTGCGTAGATCGGTAGATCGCCTGCAAAGTTAAAAGCGAGCATGGTGTTTAGCTGTCTTGCATCATTGGGGAGTGCGGTGAGGATGATGGCTTCCATATCATGGCGGCGGTGCTCCTCAAATTCAATTTTGTGGGTATAAACTACTTTTCTTAGGTTCTTGTAGCGCTGTTTACTTTTATCTGTGGATAAAAATTGACTCACATGCTCGGAAAATTCGCTGATATCCCCAAAGTTACTTGAATGAACAACCATGCCGCCTAAGCTTGTGTAGTGTTCTTCAAAAGCCTTGCTGATTTTTTCGCCCCAGCCACTGTTTGGTGTTAATACTGCGGCACGGCGGATGCCGTCTTTCCATGCGCGCTCTGCAATTTGAGTGGCTTCATCTTCTGCCGAAAGGCCAAATTGATACATGCCTTCACGAGCGGGTGAATCGGTGTAGTTTAGGGCGAGTACAGGTACTTGAATGTGCTGATCGGCAGCCAAGGTTGTAACATAGTCTTTAGCTAAAGGCCCGATGATCATATCGACTTGTTGCTCATTAACGATTGAAGCCAGCTGAATCGGGGTGTTTATCTTTTCAGAGTCCAGAAATAGAAGTTCTGGAGAGGTTTTGCCTGGTTGTTGGCTGCGTAGGTGAGCCATCATAATGCCTTCTTTGATGGCGTTGGCAGGTTTGGCTAATTTGCCTTCAAGCGGCAATAGTACTGCTATTTTTTGAGCTGAGAATGTCTGTGCACCTAGTCCGCCAAGAGATTGAGGTGGTAGCTTTTGGGCTGGGTGAGATTCCCATAATACGGCCCAGTTATTAAGCGCTTGGTTTTGTGTGTCTAGCTGTGTATTCAGGCTTAGTTCGTAAGCTAGCTCCAACCAGCCTTGCTCATGATAGCTATTAGTGCCACTGCGAATGAGTTCGGAAAGCTGGGTTGCTTCAATTTTTAGTAAACTATTCCAGATCTGATCGTGCAGGATTTGCTTTGCTTCGTCCGTATCGAGCAGTTGGCTTAGTCGGATCAGTTCTTTGGCTTCGCTAAAATGTCGCTGTTGTAGCTGGAAGGCATGGGCGCGCAGCTTGAGAATTTGAATCTCTTGCTCAGTCAGGAGTTTAAGCTCAGATGAGCTATTTAGCCTGTTGAGTTGTTGCAAAGCTTGTTCAGGTTGGTTTTGTTCAAGAGAAGCTTCAGCTTGAAGTTTGGCGATATCAAAGCGAAGGGATGGGGCTAGGAGGGCAACATCTATTTGGCTAAGTACGGCAGCAGCTTCCTGCTTGCGGCCTAGGCTAAGTAAAATCTTCGCAGCGTCTGCTCGATATTGAGCAGATTTAATCGGTTTTGCAGAATTTGCTTTTTTAAGCAGGCTTTCTACTTGTTGTTGGTCTTGCTCAGCTGCAGTCAGCGTTGGTTTCGTGGATGTCGTACTAACTGAACAGCCAGAAATAATTGTGCTGATTAAAATTGCTGAAAGAGACAGGCGCCACTGAAATTTCATATACTTCGCAACCCACGTTTTAAGATGGTATCTGTAATGTTAGAACCCGCACTGTACGTTGTAGCAACGCCAATAGGAAATCTGCAGGATATGACACCTCGCGCTATTGAGGTCTTGCAGCAAGTTGAGTTGATAGCTGCTGAGGACACACGTCATAGTGCCCGTCTGATGGCGCATTTCGGTATCAATACCCGCCTTGTTTCCGTCCATGAGCATAACGAACGCCAGCGAATTGAGACGATTGTACACCAGTTGCAATCTGGTGCCAGTGTTGCGCTCATTTCTGATGCTGGAACGCCGCTAATTTCTGACCCTGGATATGTTGTAGTCCAGGGGGTTAGAGAACAGGGTTTTAAGGTCGTGCCTGTTCCTGGTTGTGTGGCTTTTATAGCGGCTCTGTCAGCTGCAGGTTTGCCTACAGATCGATTTATCTTTGAGGGTTTTCTGCCGCATAAGTCGAGTGGACGTAAACAGCAGCTTAAGGGGTTGGTCGATGAAACGCGAACGCTGATTTTTTATGAATCCCCGCATCGTATTCTGGCTTCTCTGAAAGATATGCAGTTAGTTTTTGGTGGTGGGCGTGTTGTGGGGATTGCTCGTGAGTTGACTAAAACATATGAAACGATCCATGTGGATAAGTTGGATGCTGTCATAGAGTGGATGGAGGATGATTCTAATCAGCAGCGCGGTGAGTTTGTTGTTTTGGTTCACGGTATAGAAAATAAAGGCGCAGCTGAACTGGATGCTAAGGCTTTAGAGGTGTTGGATATTCTTCTTGCAGAGCTACCGGCGAGTCAGGCGGCTTCTTTAGCTGCGAAAATTACCGGTTTGAAGAAAAAAGTGCTTTATCAGGCGGCTTTAGATCGCTAACTGATTTAGCTTTTGTTAGAATTCGCGCCGAGGAGTTTGCCAGGCAGTCGCTGTCTTCTTTAGAAGGTGGAGGAAAGTCCGGGCTCCAAAGGGTAGAGTGCCAGATAACGTCTGGGCGGCGCGAGTCGACG
This sequence comes from Neptuniibacter sp. QD72_48, assembly GCF_047778065.1. GTDB lineage: Bacteria > Pseudomonadota > Gammaproteobacteria > Pseudomonadales > Balneatricaceae > Neptuniibacter. The sequence goes on from NZ_CP180547.1 coordinate 824,208, forward strand.
GAAAGTGCAGCAGAAAATATACCGCCTAAGCATCCTCGGATGCCGGTAAGGTTGAAATGGTGCGGTAAGAGCGCACCGCGTGGGTGGTAACACTCCACGGCATGGTAAACCCCACTCGGAGCAAGACCAAATAGGGTTCCTATAGGCGTGACCCGCGCTGGAACCGGGTAGGTTGCTTGAGGTGCATAGTGATATGCATCCCAGATGAATGATTGTCCACGACAGAACCCGGCTTATCGGTAATCTCTTCGCTTTTTTCTCTATGTTTTCAATGGGTTAAGCGCCCATTGGGAGCATTGAGAAAATGGTACAACATCTGGTACAGAGCCGTCACCCCCACGTTATTCTTCGTGGTAAAACTTACTACTTCCGTTACGCTTACCCTAAGCATCTACGTTCACTTTGCCCGTGGCTTCCTGTTGAGGTTAAGCGCAGTCTGCGTACGTCATCATTCTCGGAAGCGGTGTCTTTGGTTGAAGCGAAGAAGTCTCTTCTGAATGTCTTAAGTCGCTGTAGTGACTCGTCTCTTGTCGAGGAGCTGTGCGCGCGCCTGCTCGATTTCTCTGACGGGATTAAGCAATGGGTTAAAGCACAGTATCAAGCGCTGACAGGCGGTTATACGAGGCCTCAGGTTGTGTCCGTGGTGAAGCCTAAGAAGACGCCGCGAGGCCCCAAGTTATCAAGGGTTTGGTCTGAGTTCGTGGCGTGGAAGAACTGGTCGGATAGGAGGGCGAGGAACAATCAAGTGCTCTTCGACAACCTAAAGCATTTCCTTGGCGACATTGCTGTAACACGTATCACCAAGTCTGACATTCGTTCTGCGCTGGAGTCGATCTCTAAGTTGCCGGTGCGTAACAAGCGCCCGTACAGTCGTATGACCATTCGAGAGATGCTCAAGCGTAATATCCCTGAGTCGGACTTAATCTCTGACAAGTTAGTCAAGGAGCACCTGAAGCTAGCGCAAGGCTTGTTTAACTCCTTCATGGTCAGGGAGCGAGACATTCTTCAAGTCTCACCTACCGAAGGCGTGAGGTGGGAGGTGCAGGATCGCAGGTTTGGGTGTCTCAATGATGCGCAAGTCAGAGGCGTCATTCAGAGAGTGAAGACCAAGCCAGAGTGGTTTGAATGGTTCTTGAAGCTAGCGTTGTACTCGGGTGCTCGAAGGTCTGAGATCGCTGCGTTGCGCCCAACAGACGTAAGGTTCTGCCATGATACTCAGCGTCATTACTTCGTAATCCATAAGGGCAAGACCAAGGCTGCTAAACGGGTCGTACCGCTACATAACAGGTTGGTCGAAGAAGGGTTTTTGGATTGGATCGGAGAAGGTTCTGAACTGATATTCCCGATAGCTGCTAACACCCCAAACCGTGTTACGGATAACTTCGCATCGCTGCTCGATGTTCACAAGACTGATATGGGCGAGCGTCTTGTCTTCCACTCTACACGTCATACGGTCATCACCAAGATTAGGTCGTCAGGTGTTAACACGCCGTTACTCCAACAAGTTATTGGTCATGAGAAGACCGGTGCTGGTGTGACTGACCGCTATACGCATAGTTTCCAGATGAAGGACGTCTTGTCGGTCATCGACTGCATTACTTACGAAGCTTAAAAATCTGCAAAAAATCTGTGGGCGTTCTCTGATAGAAGGCTGTTAGCCAATCCCCCCCCGTATGGGGTGTCTACGATGTCATAAGTTCGTAGACGTGATGAAGTCACCAGTTGAGAGTGTGTATTAAATCGTAGATCAGCAGTTCGTAGACGGTGAGTGTTTACGAATCGACATAGGAGACATCGACATGGCGTTACTTGGGTATGCGCGTGTGAGTACCAATCAACAGAAGCTAGACCTACAAGTGACTGCGCTGGAAGGCGCTGGTGTGCGCTCTGACCGAGTGTTTACAGACAAGGCTAGCGGTAAGGATGACCAGCGTGAAGGTCTTCAGCGGCTGCTTGGTCGTGCTGAGCAAGGTGATGTGATCTTGGTGAAGAAGTTGGATCGGCTAGGACGTGATACGGCTGACATGATCAAGATTATCAATGACCTGCATGAACGTGGCGTGTCTGTACGTTTCCTTGATGATGGCATCAGTACCGAAGGCAGCATGGGTAAGATGGTCGTGACGATCCTTGCTGCTGTAGCTCAGGCCGAGCGTGAGCGAATCATGGAGCGTACTAACGAAGGTCGGGAGGCAGCGAAGGCGTCAGGCGTGAAGTTTGGACGTAAGAGAGTCATAGATCGGGAGGCTGTACTCGATGCTCTCCACGATGGTCAGGGAGCCACCAGCGTAGCGATGACCTTCGGCATTAGTCGTGCGGCCGTTTACAAGATCAAGGCTGAAGCTACGTAGTATTAATTGTTCATTTGATAACCCACGCCCTAGGAGAAGGTTGACCACTGTTCTGTTTATGTCTCTTTGTCAGCCTTGTCTCCTACCAATTTAACGAGAGAGGTTATCAATCACATGACGTTACCACGCATAGGAAACACACAACGCACCAAGCCAGCCATGAAGTACGCCAACCCAGCGGGTACATGCAGCCACATTGGGTGTAACAACAAGCTACGCCGCGCTGACTCGGGGTTCTTCGGTAAGTACTGCAATCCATGTTCACGAAGGCTGATTGATCATGGTGCATTCAATAGTAAGGTTCCAAGTCTGAAACAAGAGCCATACGCATCGATCTACAAAGCTGTACGTCAGGTCGTACTGGAGCTGATCAGAGAGCGCAACGGTGCTATAGCAAGTCAGGCTTCAGTACTTGAGAGAGCTAAACGACATGCATCGTGGGACGGTATAGGAGACCCAAGGCTGGCACGTAGGTCTGACATCTGGCTCTTACATCATTATTACCATCATCAGTTAATTACGAAGGAAAGGAACCCAATCGATTGGCTGTTGCACATGACTGCTGTCGTAGGTGTTGTTCAGTTGTACCCGCAAGGGTTTGAGACCAAAGATCAGGAGGCGTTGTTCCTCTGTAAGAGAGGCTTGGGTTACAAGTCGTTACCTTCGGTCAGACTGAAGAAAGACGATACGCCAGCACCACATGGTCGGTTTCCGTTACGGGCAGCTAGAGAGTTGGCGAGGAGAGTTAAGTCTGACTGGTTGTTGACGTCAAGTGCGCTTGAGCTGGTGGCTAAACGTCTGCTTGTACATTGTTAGGTGTACATAGAGTCTGGCTATAGTCTCTTAAGAGTTGATGACCATTTACCATATCAATCAAGGTAGATCATATAGTCAACATTGCTCTCTAGGGTCTTCCTAAGTCTATGACTTATATGAATAATATTACTAAGATAGCTATGAATGATGGTCGTCTGACAATAGTAAAGTCTTTAGTGTCAGGCTTTAAGTAGACCTATATATCTATAAGGCGAATGCTCTGTAGGGCCCATGAATACTAGGGCTTCTAGTCAATTTAGGAAAAATATATCCATTCTTTTCCTGAAAAAATCACACCTGAATTAAGCGAAGCACATGACAGCAAAATATCGTGTTATCGACTCCGTCATGGGGTCAGGTAAGACAACCAAAATCATTGAAGAGTTGCGTCAAGCCAATCCCGAAGAGGATAGGTTCCTCGTAATTACGCCGTATCTCGACGAGGTTGAGCGGTTCACGAATGAAGTCCCTGAGTTGGATTTTAAGAAGACTAAGAATAGTGAAAAAAGCAACCTGGCTACGCTTCATGAGTTATTGGAAGCTCAGGAGAACATTGCGTCTACACATGCGCTTTTCACTAGGTGGAATGATAAGACTTTGGAGCTTCTGAAGAGTAATCGATATCACCTGATCATTGATGAGACAGTGAACTGCCTACGTGAATACGGTTCGCAGGACGGAGAGTTATCTTCAAATGACATCATGCTACTTGTGGACTCGGGTCTTATACGAGTTGCTGAAGATGGTGGTCTTGAGTGGAACGGCGAAAGAAAGCTTCGCTATGACTCGACTTTCACCAAACTTAAAGAAGATTGTGATTCCCGACGGCTTTTTAGAATGGGAGATGATGACCATACAGATGGGATGATGTTCTGGGAATTTCCTATTGAGATACTGAATGCCTTTCAGCAGGTAACAGTGCTTACCTATCTCTTCTCTGGTTCTTTAATGGCTGCGTATTTTGAAGGGAATGGAGTTGAACCGGTTAAGATGACCATCGATGGGCAGAAGCAGTTGGTTGAATGGAGCGAGGAGTTGGAGGCGGAGGCAGTCAAGCCAATAGCGAGGCTCATTACGCTCTTAGAAGACGAAAAGCTGAATGCAGTAGGGGAGAGAACAAATGCATTTGCGACAGGGTGGATGGCTGATCGGACTCCAGCAAAAATGGAAGAGATTTCGAAAGCGGCTCGGAATGTTCTTCAGAATAAATATAAGGCCAAAGCAGATACAGCTATGTGGTCCTGTGTACTGAGATTCAAAGAGTCATTAACGCCGAAGGGATTTAAAGGTGCGTTCATCGAGTGTAATAAACGGGCAACGAATGAGTTTCGGGACCGTAAACACCTCGTTTACCTACGAAATATCTATATGACACCGGCGCTGTATAACTTCTGCCGGAAGATGCGCGGGGTCAATCCGTCTCATGATGATTATGCTCTAGCGGAACTACTTCAATGGGTATTTAGGTCTGCGATTAGGGATGGGAAGCCCATTGAGCTTTATTTGCCATCATCGCGAATGAGGATGCTTCTAAAAGACTGGATGGCTTAGGGGGAGTAGTTATGGAAAGTAAAGGGTGGCCCGTGCTTGCGTGTTTGGGCGGGTATCTGATATCTCTTAGGTTTGTTATTGCTATTACACGGACTGTGACTTACAGAATTTGCCTATGAAATTTCATTCTGATGGACCAAGTATACCTGATATTCTTTTAGAGCGGTGTGATGCTGGGCGTGTTGTTTTCCTATGTGGGGCGGGGGTTTCATCTCCTTCCGGTATGCCTGATTTTATCGGTCTCACTCGATATGTAATAGAGTTCTTCGATCCTCCAGAAGAATCAGAAGTAATGACAGCTTTTCAGCCTTGGTTGGATGATCCTGCTGGGGCAAATATGCCACTAGATCAGATTTTTAACTTGCTCCACCAAGAGTATGGCAAGGATGAAGTTAATGCCTTGGTTTCTGAGCGTTTAAGGGTTCCTTCAGAAGCGGATGGTGTAGGTAGAGAACATGGCTTGATTAAGCGGATTTCGTCTAGCCAAAGTGGCATGCCACAGATTGTTACAACGAACTTCGACCTTCTGTTCGAGGGTGGGGATGACAATTTACTTCCTTATGTCCCTCCGTCGTTTCCTGATCTCGATTTCGGAACCACTATAGAGGGAGTGACTTATCTTCATGGGAGGTTGGCAGATGAGAGTTCTGTTCATCACCCCTACGTACTGAGTAGTGCTGACTTTGGTCGTGCATATTTATCTGAAGGTTGGGCAACCAAATTTATTAGAGGCTTGCTGGAGCGCTACACTGTGGTCCTTGTCGGGTATAAGGCTGAAGACCCGCCGGTAAAGTATCTTTTACAGGGGCTGAATCACGATGGGAAGTATGATTCATCTCGTCTATATGCTTTTGAACGGGGAGTTCCTGTAGATATCGAAGCTAAATGGCGTGATCGTGGCGTAACGGCTATAGGTTATTCTGAGCACTCTGCTCTTTGGGAAACGATGGAGGCTTGGGCTGTTCGTTCAGACGATCCGCGTAGATGGAGGGCTTCTGTAATTGAAACTAGCCTAATGGACCCAAAGAGTATGCTTCCGTTTGAGCGCGGCCAAGTAGCTCATGTTCTTCGTACGGTTCAAGGCGCCAAACTTTTTTCGGAGCTTCGACCTATAGCTCACCCAGAGTGGATATGTGTGCTTGATGGGCATTTGAGATTGGCGGATAAAAGTCGTGGATATGGCGAGGACGCCGAAGAATTCGATCCAGTTGTTGAATATGGTTTAGACGATGACCTTCAGCAGCTTTTGGATACAGGGCTTCGAGAAAGAACGTCCACCGATAATCTTCTGTCTTGGCGTGATGGGGACGATAACCCTAGCGAGTCGCACCATCTGAGCGGGGCTTATTCCGGTGCTTTTCAAGTAATTCCCGTTCGCCTCGGTCATCTTGCTACATGGATCAGCGCTTCCGTTCATAGTCCCGTTCTAGCTTGGTGGGCTGCTCGTCAAATAAGTTTACACCCAAGATTATTAGAGCATATAGAGTGGGAGGTTAGGAGGTCTGAGGGCCTTCATGAGCGCGCTAGGCATGCTTGGAATTTGATTATTGAATACCACCGAGCGTCCGACGGCGGGCAGTGGAGAGGTGATTGGTTCGATTTTAAGAAAAGAGTCAATGTTGAGGGCTGGAGTCCGAGTGTGCTTCGTGCTTTCCGAAAGGTTGCAAGTCCTAGGCTTAAAATTGGAGCGCGTTTAGGTCTAGCTGGTTCTAAGCCCCCAGAAGGTGATTGGGAAGGTGTGTCACTTCGTGATCTAGGGGTGTTTGAAATACATATGCTAGAAAGGCACGGGGAAGAGTTGGAGGTTCCTGATGAGGTTTTACCCACTGTTTTTAGCATATTGGAAGAGCAACTTATATTTGCTGCAGGGTTGTTAGAGGAAGTTGAGTCTACGGGCGTTTCAATGCCTATCTTGTATCCGGAGCGTGAGGTAGATGGTAAGCCTTTTGTTGATGATATAGCGGAAGTTTTGGCGTTGTTTGTACAGCTTTTCGAGCGGTTATCTGATCTACAACCTGAGCTTGCTGCAAGTCATGCTGTTATCTGGTCTGCAAACGATAGATATTTTTTCCGTAAGTTAAAGTTATTCGCTCTATCAAAAGGTCATCTGTTTTCAGCTGAAGATGTTGTCGAAGCTGTGCTTGCATTGGATCAGGATGCTTTTTGGGATAGTGATGTAGTGCGCGAGCTTCTATTTTTGCTTTCGGATCGATGGGGAGAGTTTACTGAGAATCATTGTAACCGCCTTCTGGATCGAATTCTCGCTGGGCCAGACCAATTAGCTCATTGGAGCGATGATGAGTACCCTGAGAAAAGTAATGTTCGTTCGGCTCAGTATGGAAAATATCTAGAGTTGCAGGGCGCGGTACTTCCGTTAGTTCAGTTTGAGCGGCTTACTTTATTAATTGAGAAAATACCGCGTTGGGCTGATAGCTGGGCGTCGTCAATAGTGGTGGAGAATGGATCACATGGTGGTTGGATCGGTACAGATGAAAACCCCGAGGTGCTTTTAGATCTTCCGGTCAATGAAGTTTTGGTGCAGGCTGAGGGGCAGCTGAATAGGGATTTTCGTAGCCTCACTGACAAACGCCCTTTTGCTGGGCTTGTGAAAACTAATCCAAGAAAGGCGCTGTTAGCTTTATCACTTGCAGGAAAAAAAGGGGAGTATAGGCAAGAGTTTTGGTCGTCTTTAATTGTAGGTATTCCTGAAGATGTTTCGCTTAGGCTGCGGTATGTCTTTCTTCGCAGAATATCTCGTTTACCTCGCGAGGTGGTTGTGGGCCTAAGGTACGACTTAGGAAGGTGGCTTGAGAAGAATCTAGCTTCGATTATCGCACTGGATGAGCATCTTGGTTGGGCTGTTTACGACCATGTCGTTGAAGGTATACAGAGTGCAGCGTGTGAGGCTCAGGGTAGTGACTTGGGTGAGATTTTTCTGGATGGTGGTGCTATCGAGAGGTCAAATCGTACCTACCACCACGCGTGTAACGGTCCTTTGGGAATGTGTGTTAATGCGCTATATAGTGCTGTGCCCGGTGAGCAACAAGAGGCTAATTCACTGATACCAGAGCCGGTAAAAAGTCGTATCGAACTGCTCTTTGATGCTCCGAGAGAGGGGAGAGATCACGCAGTATCTATTACGATGAGTAAATTGAATTGGCTTATGTTTGTCGATCCTTCTTGGGTTAGGGCTAGGCTCTTACCAATGTTGAGTTTTGAATACTCGGCTTCAGAGCCTGCATGGAGCGGCTTGCTTCATAGCGGGGGAGGTTTATCACCGACCTTGGCTAAGGAAATTAAACCATTGCTGCTTGACTTGTTTCCGTGGATTGATGGTTTTTCATGGGATAAGGATGAATCTCAAATTGCGGCCCAGTGGCTTGGCTTTATGCGGATTTTTTATCCCGATGCACCTGAAGGCTTGACCAAGGGAGAGATGAGGAATGTCCTTCGATCTATTTCTGATGGTGCTCGAAATCGTTTCATCTTCTGGCTAGGTAAGGTTGGTGATAGTAACGAGAATGGGTGGGGCCAGCTTGTTATTCCTTTTATTGACGAAGTTTGGCCAAGAGAGCGGAAGTATCGCACAGCAGTTTCGGTTAGGGCGTGGGTTTGCCTTCTTACTGATGCTGGGGAGAGTTTTCCTCTAGTGTATCAAGTCGTAAGAAAGTTCTTGGTCCCTGTAGAGACTGGAGAACACTCATTTCATATGTTTGCTCGCGAGGTGAATGGACAGTCGCTTACTGCGCGGTACCCTGAGGTGGTGTTAGATCTTATGGACGTAGTTACTCCTCGTGTATTAGCAAAGCTACCGTATGAGTTGCCTAAAGTCTTGGATGTGATAGCAGAGAGCGATAGGGCTCTTACTTCGGACCCACGCTACTTGCGCCTCCTTGATCTTGTAGAGCGAAGTTGATTCGCTTTTAGTTCGCGGGATTATGCTGTGCGTGCTGGTACATAAGCTGGTACAATCACTGCGAATTAACGCTGCGTGTAACCCACGGAGACGTAAAGAAAACTCGGAGTGTGCCAAATGTCAGGGTTCCTATAGGCGTGACCCGCGCTGGAACCGGGTAGGTTGCTTGAGGTGCATAGTGATATGCATCCCAGATGAATGATTGTCCATGACAGAACCCGGCTTATCGGCAAACTCCTCATTATTCTTTCTTTTCAGGAAGAGCGGTGTTCACTGCTTTTCCTGTAAAGGTCTGATTCACCTAATTCATTGTTTTATATGCAGTCTCTCAATGCTTAGTTTTTGAGAGCTTCTCTCTGTATGCATTTCTCTAATGTTTGATCTCTGATAACCGTCATTTACGGCGCTTTCAGCCTTGCTTTAGTTGGGGTTACTTTCTATAGTGTGCTCTAGTGGGATAAAGTGGGTAAAAGTGGGTTTTTCTGTAATTTAAGTGGGTTTTGAGAGCCGAAAATGTTTAGAGGCGTTAATCAAATCAATCTGGATGCCAAGGGGCGCATGGCGATTCCGGCACGTTATCGCGAGAAAATCGCGACGTGTTGCGATGGTCAGCTCGTGGCTACGATTGATACTGAAGAGCGCTGTTTACTGCTTTATCCACTGGAAGAATGGGAAGTGATTCAGGAAAAAATTGAAAGCCTGCCCAGCTTTAATCCTGCAGCGCGTCGAATTCAGCGCCTATTGATTGGTCATGCAACAGATCTTGATATGGATGGGAATGGGCGATTGCTTTTGCCTGCTCCACTTCGAGAGTATGCCGAGCTCGATAAAAAAATTGTGTTGCTTGGGCAAGGGCAGAAGTTTGAAATCTGGAGTGAATCCAGATGGTTGGCTACCCGTGAAGAGTATCTTCAAGAGGTAGAAGGTGGCATGGCAATGCCTGAAGAATTACAAAATTTATCGCTATAGCGGATCGAGTAACGACGAATGAGCCAGGAATTTAAACATATCACAGTGCTGTTAAATGAAGCTGTAGAAGCTTTAGTGCAGGACGCGTCTGGTTTCTATGTCGACGGGACCTTTGGTCGTGGCGGTCATTCTGCATTGGTATTGGATCAATTGGCAGAAGATGGTCAGTTGATGGGAATCGATAAGGATCCAACCGCCATTGCGCATGCACACGAACGTTTTGCAGATGAAGATCGTTTCTCTATAGCGCACGGCAGTTTTGCACAATTGCAAGAATTTGTAACTGAGCGTGGTTTGCAAGGACAGGTTGATGGAATTTTGCTGGATTTGGGTGTGTCTTCACCACAGTTAGATGATGCTTCCCGAGGGTTTAGCTTTCTAAATGATGGTCCGCTCGATATGCGAATGGACACCTCTTCCGGTGAAAGCGCGGCTGATTGGATCGCTCGCGCCGAAGAGAAAGAGATTGCTGATGTGATTTATACCTATGGCGAGGAGCGTTTCTCCCGTCGTATGGCGAAAGCGATTGTGGCTAAGCGTGAAGAAGAGCCAATTACCACGACAGCGCAGCTTTCAAAAATCATAGCTGAAGCCAATCCTGCTTGGGAAAAAGGTAAGAACCCTGCAACACGTGCTTTCCAAGGTATTCGTATCCACATTAATCGTGAATTGGAAGATCTGGAAAGCTGTTTGGATCAGGCTTTAGAAATGTTGAAAGTGGGTGGGCGTCTTGTAGTTATTAGCTTCCACTCACTAGAAGATCGGATTGTGAAGCGCTTTATTCGTCAGCATGTTAAAGGCGATGAGCATATTCCACGTGGTATTCCGGTTACAAACGATATGTTGAAAATTCGGTTGAAGAATGTAGGTAAGGCTGTGAAAGCGAGTGCCTCAGAAACCGAAGAGAACGTACGGGCTCGAAGTGCAGTGATGCGAGTGGCTGAAAAGGTCGCTTGATGCTTGGAAAGTTCTTGAAAAATTGGGTTGGTGATCAGGAGGATGAGAAGGGGAATTCATCTGGTCGAGACAATTTTTATAGTGCTGAAGAGTTGCTGAGCCCATTTTTATTGGTGTTTGTGTTGGTTGTGGTGCTTTTGGTGTCGTGCTTGGGCGTAGTAATGAGTGCCTTTGAATATCGACAGTTATTTAACCAGCATCAGGAATTGATACAGCAAAGGGATGAGCTTCAAGTTGAGTGGGGACAGCTATTGCTTGAGCAAAGTGCATGGGCTGCCAATAACCGAGTTGAACAACAAGCAACGAGCGTGTTGGGCATGAAAGTGCCAGACGTTGAGCAAATAGAGATCGTGAAGCATGAGCGATAACGCTGAAGCAGCAGTTGGTAGAGGATGGCGCCTTTGGTTGGTGCTGGTTCTTCTATTGCTCGTTGCAGGTGGGATTACGGCTCGCATGCTTTCGCTTTACGTTGAAGAGCAGTCGTTTCTGCAAACCCAAGGTGATGCTCGCTCATTGAGAACGGTTCAGGTACCTGCCCATCGTGGGATTATCACGGATAGGCATGGTGAACCCTTAGCGGTGAGTGCACCGGTCGCGACTATTTGGGCTGATCCGAAAATGACAGATATGCAGCACGATGGTTTGTCAAAACTAGCTGTGCTGCTGAAAACGAACAAAAAGAAACTACTGGCTAAGTTATCTGAAAATCGCAGTCGTAGATTTTTGTATTTACAGCGTCAAGTTACACCTGAGCTAGCTGAAAAAATTAGAGCTTTGCGTATACCGGGTGTGCATGTTGATCGTGAATATAAGCGTTACTATCCAGCAGCTGAGGTAACAACGCATCTGGTTGGTTTTACCAATTTGGATGGTAAAGGCCAAGAAGGTCTGGAACTGGCTTATGAGGATTGGTTAAAGGCTGACGCTGGTAAGCAGCTGGTTATGAAAGATCGTTTGGGTAGAACGATCAAACATATTCGGGAAGTTAAGCCTGCTTTGCATGGTAACGATATTCAGCTAAGCATCGATTTAAGGCTGCAATATCTAGCGTATAGAGAATTAAAAGCGTCAGTAGAAGCGCATAAAGCTGATGGCGGGTCGATTGTGATGCTAGATGCATCCACGGGCGAAGTGTTGGCGATGGTTAATCAGCCATCCTACAACCCGAATGATCCAAAACAGAGAATTTCGACGGCTTTAAGAAATAGAGCGTTAACCGATACATTTGAGCCGGGCTCGACAGTTAAGCCTATGACGGTCGCTGCGGCGTTAATGAGCGGTGAATACGAGCCGGAAACGATTGTAAATACTGCACCTGGTTATATGCGGGTTAAAGGTAAAACGATTCGAGATCATCGTAATTACGGTGAGATAGATATCTCCACCATTATTACGAAATCCAGCAATGTGGGTGTAACCAAGCTGTCGTTAAGCTTACCTGAAGGTTCGGTACGTAATCTGTATCACAATTTAGGCTTAGGGCAGGCAACAGGAATCGGCTTTCCGGGTGAAAGTACAGGTTATCTGCCTTATCTGAATTCGAGACAGCAAGTTGAGCGTGCGACGCTTTCTTATGGCTATGGCTTATCAGTTACGCCATTACAGCTAGCTCAATCATATTTGGCGTTGGCTAATGATGGTGTCGTGAGCCCTGTTAGTCTGATTCGCCAAAACGAAGCAGGTAAACCTGTTCGAGTTATGCCTGCGGATGTGGCGGTTGATGTCCGTGAAATGATGGAAACTGTGATTAGCGTTAAAGGCACGGGTCGTAGAGCTGCTGTGCAGGGATATCGAGTAGCTGGAAAAACAGGCACTGTGCATAAAGTTGGCCGTGGTGGATATATCGACGATCAGTATATATCTACATTTGCAGGTTTGGCGCCGGTAAGTGATCCGCGCTTAGTAACAGTAGTGATGATTGATAACCCTAAAGGCCAGGAATATTACGGTGGTGAGGTAGCAGCTCCGGTTTTTTCAAGAGCGGTAGGTGGAGCTTTACGTTTGATGAATATCCCACCGGATAATTGGCCGGAAGTAAATAAGCAGGTTGCTCAGCGTTGAATGAGGTGACTATGTTGGAAATCAGTAGAACATTGAAAGAGATTGCGCCGGAGTGGGTTGATGAAACTTACGCTGGCTTTGTCGTATCTGCTATTTCGCAAGATAGCCGTACGGTTACGCCCGGTACTTTGTTTATTGCTCGATCTGGTATTCAGCATCGTGGTGTTGATTTCGTTGAAGCGGCTGAAAAAAGTGGCGCAGTAGCGGTTTTGTTGGATAGTCGCGAAGTGGATGATTGCCCTTCGCTTGGTATCCCAGTGATTGCTGTGCCTGATTTAGTCAGTCAGATTGGTCCAGTAGCCGCAAATTTTTATGGCCACCCAAGCCGCCATCTGAATGTGATTGGCATTACGGGTACTAACGGTAAGACCTCTTGTGCGCATTTTGTCGCACAGGCGATGAATGCGATAGGCACGAAAACCGCGATTGTTGGCACTATTGGAAATGGTTTTCCAGGCCAGCTAGAGCAGGCAACTCATACAACGCCAGATGCTGTAGGCTTGCAGCGTTTGTTCGCTGAATTACGTGCAGCAGGCGCTGAAAGCGTTGTGATGGAAGTCTCTAGCCATGCTTTACAGCAGGGCCGAGTTGCAGGGGTGGAATTTGATTATGCCGCATTCACCAACTTAAGCCGTGACCATCTGGATTACCACGGTTCTATGGCTTCTTACGGTGCGGCTAAAGCAAGATTGTTTAAACGCTTTGATCTAAAAGCTTCTGTCATCAACAGTGATGATGCTTTTGGTCAAACGCTGTTAGCTGATGACGAAGTTAAAGGTAAAAAAGTAGCGGTTGGGCGTGCACAAGGCGATTATCTGATCGCAGCATATCGTTTAGCTTTACACGGTATCGAAGCGGAGCTGAAAACGGCGCAAGGCAACTTTGCTTTCGCTAGTAAAATTATCGGCGAATTTAATCTGGACAATCTGCTTCTCGTAGCAGCTTTGCTATCCGAACAGGGATTTAGCCGAGAGCAGGTCATGCACGGGCTTTCCAAGTTAGATGCAGTGCCGGGACGAATGCAGGCATTGGTCACTGCAGATAAACCGTTGGTAATTATTGATTATGCACATACGCCAGATGCTCTAGAGAAAGCCATTCAAGCTGTTAGAGCTCATACGTCAGGGCGTTTGTGGTGTGTATTTGGTTGTGGTGGAGACCGAGATACAGGTAAACGAGAGCTCATGGGCAATATTGCAGACCGATTTGCTGATCGGTTGGTCGTGACTAGCGATAACCCAAGAACAGAACAGCCAGATAGCATTATTGAGATGATCGAAAGTGGTATTCATGATCATCAGGCGGATGTTGAAGCGGATCGTGCAGAAGCGATCAGAATGGCGATCAATGCTGCTTCGCCAGAAGATGTCGTGTTGATCGCAGGTAAAGGTCACGAAAATTATCAAGAGATTGCTGGTACACGTTACCCGTTTAGTGATGTTGATGTGAGTAAGTCAGTTTTAGGGGTGGCGGTATGATTGGTCAGTGGTTTTTGCAGCAGTTACAGCAAGCTTTTGGCGGGCTGATAACGGCTGATGCTGAATTTACAGGTGTCAGTACAGACACGCGTACGATTAAGCAGGGCGATCTATTTGTAGCATTGGTAGGCCCTAATTTTGATGGTCATCAGTTTATAGAGCAGGCGCTTGAAAAAGGCGCGGTCGCTGCGGTTGTTTCTCGATCTATGCCCGAAGTACAAGCGCCATTGTGGCAAGTTGAAGATACGCGTATTGCTTTGGGGAACATTGCGCAAGCGAATCGCCAGCGCTTTGATGGCACTGTTTACGCAGTGACAGGTAGTAGCGGTAAAACGACAGTTAAAGAGATGCTATTTGCGATTCTGTCTCAGAATAATCAGGTATTGGCTACCAAAGGTAATCTGAATAACGACATCGGTGTACCGCTAACGCTTTTTGAATTAAGTGATCAGCATCAAATTGCTGTGATTGAACAGGGTGCCAGTGCTGGTGGTGAGATTGCTTATACGACTGCGATCTCTCTACCTGATGTTGCGATTTTGAATAACGCGATGGGTGCTCATCTGGAAGGGTTTGGCTCTTTACAAGGTGTAGTCGAAGCCAAATCTGAGATCTTTTCGCAGTTAGATGAAACTCAAGGCACGGCTGTTATCAACCTAGATGATCCGCATACAGAGTATTGGTTAAATCAAAACCAAGGAAAGCCTCAGAGAAACTTCTCTTTTAGCTCCGAGAAAGCTGCCGTCTATGCGTCGGATTTGAAACCATCTAGCAATGGCTGTTTTTCTTTTGTTTTGCACAGAGGCTCTGAATCTCAAACGGTTCAGCTGCAGGTGATGGGGCAGCATAACGTTGCGAATGCCCTAGCTGCGGCAGCTGCTGTAAGCGCTAAAGGAATGCCGTTAGCGGAAATTTGCAGTGGTTTAGAATCCTTCACTGCAGTATCTGGACGTATGCGTTGCTTGACGACAGCCTCTGGGGCTCAAGTGATTGATGATAGTTATAACGCCAATCCTGGTTCGGTAAATGCGGCAGTGGATCTGCTGGTTAGTTTGCCGGGTAAATCAGTATTGGTTTTAGGAGATATGGCTGAGTTAGGGGCAGATGCCGCTGATCAGCATGCACAGGTAGGTTGTCGGGCAGCGCAGAAGGGGGTTAGTTGTTTCTATGCAACTGGCGTGCTGTCCCGGCACTCTGTTTCAGCGTATAACGCTGCAGCAGATGGGCAGGGAATGCATTTTGAAACACGTGAAGAATTAACAACTGCATTGAAAGAGCTGGCTGATCAGAATACCAATATTCTGATTAAAGGCTCGAGAAGTGCAGCGATGGATCAGGTCGTGAAGAACCTGACTGAAGGGGAATAGAAGGCAATGCTACCACTGCTGGCAGAATTTTTATCGGAATATTACAGCGGCTTTGCTGTATTTCAGTACCTAACCCTACGTGGGATTTTGGGTGTATTAACAGCATTGTTGATAGCTTTGTGGGTCGGCCCTCATATGATCAACAAACTACGTAGTAATCAGATTGGTCAAGCGGTACGAGATGATGGTCCTCAGACGCATTTGAGCAAAGCAGGTACACCAACAATGGGTGGTGCTTTGATCCTAGTTGCAATTGCGATTAGTACCCTTTTGTGGAGTGATCTGACTAACCCTTATGTGTGGATTACGTTGGGCGTGACGCTAATTTTTGGTGCAGTGGGTTGGGTCGATGATTATCGTAAAGTGGTTGAGAAAAATCCGAGAGGATTACCTGCTAAGTGGAAGTACCTGTGGCAGTCAGTAGGTGGTATGGGTGCGGCAGTATTACTCTATTGCATGGCTTCCACACCTGTTGAAACAGAACTTCTGATTCCATTCCTAAAAGATGTGTCGATTGATCTCGGTATCTTCTTTATTGTCTTTACCTACTTTGTAATTGTAGGTAGCTCCAATGCGGTAAACCTTACTGATGGCTTAGATGGTCTAGCTATTTTGCCAACCGTAATGGTAGCTGGAGCTTTGGGTGTGTTTGCATATCTGTCCGGTAACATCAAATTTGCTGAATATCTGTTGATCCCTTACGTACCGGGTTCTGGTGAGCTGATTATATTCTGTGGTGCCATGGTTGGTGCTGGTCTTGGTTTCTTGTGGTTTAACACTTATCCAGCTCAAGTGTTTATGGGTGATGTCGGTGCCTTGTCTTTGGGTGCTGCGCTTGGTGTTATTGCCGTTATCGTCCGTCAGGAATTTGTACTGTTCATTATGGGCGGTGTGTTTGTGGCTGAAACCGTGTCAGTAATTTTGCAGGTGGCATCGTTTAAATTAACAGGTCGCCGTATCTTCCGTATGGCGCCTTTGCATCACCATTTTGAATTGAAAGGTTGGCCAGAGCCTCGTGTAATTGTTCGTTTCTGGATCATCACAGTAGTTTTGGTGCTGATTGGCTTGGCATCTCTGAAAATTCGTTAAGGTAAAGTTTGAGCATGAGTTTAATCGCCAGCGATAAATTAAAAGTAGTCATCGGTTTAGGTCAAACCGGGCTGGCATGTGCGCGCTATTTGGCGTCTAAAGATGAGCGTTTTGTCGTTGTTGATAGCCGAGAGAATCCTCCAGGCATGGATGAGCTATCAACAGAGCTTCCTGACGTTAAACTGATTTGCGGGCCTTTTGATGCTGAACTACTGAGTAGTGCATCAGAATTGATTTTGAGCCCTGGTGTTGCACAAAGTGATCCTGCTATTCAAACGGCAGTAAAAGCGGGCGCGAAGTTAAGTGGTGATATTGATCTTTTCTGTAATGAGATCAGTGCACCTATTGTTGCGATTACCGGTTCAAATGCTAAAAGTACGGTCACTACCTTAGTGGGTGAGATGGCTGCTGCTGCCGGTTTAAATGTTGGAGTGTGCGGAAATATTGGTACGCCTGTACTCGAGATGTTAAACGAGCCTGAAAAAGATCTGTATGTTATCGAACTATCAAGCTTCCAGTTAGAAACAACCAATGATCTTCGAGCAGCAGTTGCAACTGTACTCAATATTAGTCCTGATCATTTAGATCGTTATGATTCTATGCAGGGTTATTATCAGGCTAAACACCGGATTTTCCGCGGAGCTAAAAAGGTCGTTGTTAACCGTGATGATGCACTGACAATGCCATTAATGCCGAGTGGTGTTGATCAGCTTGCTTACCACTTAGGTAAACCTGATCTGAAAGTCTTTGGTTTGATTGAAGAGAAGGGTGAAACCTGGCTTGCCGTTGGTCTGGACAAATTAATACCTGTATCTGAGTTAAAAATACGTGGTAGCCATAACATGGCTAATGCGCTTTCTGCGTTAGCTTTAGGCCAGTCTGTTGGCTTGCCAATGGATGCGATGCTAACGGCTTTAAAGGACTTTGCGGGCTTGAAGCATCGTTGCCAGTGGGTAGCTGAAAAAGCCGGTATTGAATACTACAACGATTCCAAGGGCACTAACGTTGGTGCGACTGTTGCTGCGCTGAACGGTTTAGGAAAAACCCTATCTGCAGATCAACGTATTGTGTTAATTGCTGGCGGTGTTGGTAAAGGTGCTGAATTCTCTGAATTAGCTGAACCTATGCAGCAGTTCGCAAGAGCATTGATCTATATCGGTGAAGATGGACCACGTTTAGCTGACAGTTGTGAAGGCGTAATCAAAGAATCAGCAAACGATATGCAAGCTGCTGTTGCAAAGGCGCAAGCTCAAGCGAAGGAGGGAGATATTGTTCTGCTTTCACCTGCCTGTGCGAGCTTTGATATGTTCTCTGGTTTTCCCGCTCGTGGTGATGCTTTTATTGATGCGGTGGAGGCCCTTTAATGATCTCTTTGGCGATGACAAACATTAAGCAGAGGTTTGAGGGGTTAATTCCTTCGCCTTCGCCTGTTTGTGCGTCACAAAGAGTGTTGCCATTTGACCCTTGGGTACTGGCCTGTTCAGTTGCTTTGGTTCTAACGGGTTTTGTAATGATTAGCTCTGCATCTTTAGATGTGGCGCTAAAAAATAACGGTACAGCGTATTTTTACGTTATTCGTCAGTTCATATTTATCATGTTGGCGATGATTGGTGCTGTGGTTGTTTGGAATATCCCAATGCGCTTTTGGGAGAAGACCGGGCACTGGTGGATGTTGGCTGCCGGTGTCTTATTGATTTTGGTACTGATCCCTGGCGTAGGTAAAGGGGTAAATGGTAGTCATCGTTGGTTACCTTTAGGTCCTTTAAATCTCCAGGCATCTGAAGTCGCTAAGTTCTGTATGGTGATGTACATGGCTGGCTACTTGGTGAGACGCTTGGATGAAGTGCGTAGCAGCTGGAAAGGGATTGCGAAGCCGACTCTACCTCTGGGTATTTTTTGTGTGCTGCTGTACTTCGAACCGGACTTTGGTGCCTTAGTTGTCCTGATGGGGACAGTTATGGGAATGATCTTTTTGGGTGGGATGCGCTTTTCCCAATTCTTGATGGTGATCTCTGGTGTAGTGGGTCTGCTGGTCGCTGTTGTAGGATTGCAGCCTTACCGAGTAGCTCGACTTCAGAGCTTCTTAGATCCATGGTCTGATCCTTTTGGAACTGGGTATCAGTTATCGCAGGCACAGATCGCTTTTGGTCGTGGTGAATGGTTTGGAACGGGGTTAGGTAATAGCGTTCAAAAGTTATTTTATCTGCCAGAAGCTCATACTGACTTTGTATTTTCAGTATTGGCCGAAGAGTTAGGTTTTATCGGCGCGATTGCTTTGATCTTGGTTTATGCCTTATTAATCGTGAATATTTTCCGTATTGGTCGTCGAGCTGAAAAGGTAAAATCCTTTTTCTCTGCTTATGTCTGTTACGGCTTTGCAATTATCTTTGCAGGGCAGGCGTTGATCAATATTGGAGTGAATGTTGGCGCGTTGCCTACAAAAGGTTTGACGCTTCCTTTGGTGAGTTACGGTGGAAGTAGTTTATTAGTGAGTTGCGCCATGTTGGCCGTTATTTTGAGAGTTGACTACGAATTGAAATTAGCTGGAAAAAATCAGGAGGCTGTCGCATGAGTACTTCTGATAAAAAAGTAGCTTTGATTATGGCTGGTGGCACTGGTGGTCATGTATTTCCTGCATTGGCCACAGCAGAGAAACTACAGGCACAAGGTGTTCATGTTGAATGGTTGGGCTCTCGACACGGAATAGAAGCTGATTTGGTACCTGCAGCAGGATTAAAACTGCATTCTATTGAAGTAAGAGGCTTAAGAGGTAAAGGGAAGTTAAGCCTTCTTTTGGCTCCATTTAAACTGTTGATCGCTTTGTGGCAGGCGCTATCGGTTGTTCGCTCTGTTAAACCGGATGTTGTATTAGGTATGGGCGGTTTTGCTTCTGGTCCAGGTGGCCTTGCTGCGTGGTTACTAAGAATTCCGTTGATTATTCACGAGCAGAATGCTGTTGCTGGAATGACCAACAAGGCCTTGTCTAAATTAGCCAAAAACGTCCTGGAAGCATTCCAAGGTGCATTTAAAAGTGGCCTAACGACTCAGACCGTGGGTAATCCAGTACGCGGAAGTATCTTGGATTTACCTGAACCTAAAGAGCGTTTTTCTGATCGTGAAGGACCTTTGCGTCTTTTAGTTGTAGGTGGAAGTTTAGGCGCGAAAGCGATTAACGATCTTCTACCTGAAGTGCTTGCTGATTTACCTATGGAGCAACGTCCAGAGGTTTGGCATCAGGCAGGAAAACGAAATATTGAAGAAACTCAGCAGCGTTATGAGGCGCTGGGCGTAACTGAGTGTAAAGTTGTGCCATTTATCGATGATATGGCAGAAGCTTATAGTTGGGCAGATGTAGTTTTATGTCGTGCTGGTGCTTTAACGGTGAGTGAATTGAGCAATGCAGGTGTGGCATCTGTATTAGTGCCTTTCCCTTATGCGGTTGATGATCACCAAACTAAAAACGCAAATTATCTAGCTGAGAGAGATGCTGCGATTTTAATTCAGCAGGCGGATCTTAATAAAGAAACGCTAACAGCATTATTAACAGAACAATTAAATCAACGAGAAACGTTGATGGAAATGGCAAACAAAGCGCTATCACTAGGTAAACCTGAAGCAAGTGATGTGGTAGCAAGTGTTTGTCTTGAGGCAATGAAGTAATGAAACAACAAAATGCTTTCACCCGTTATGAAATACCGGAAATGCGCCGTATCAGCCGAATTCATTTTATCGGCATTGGTGGTGTGGGTATGTGTGGTATTGCGGAAGTATTACTGAATCAGGGATATCAAATCTCAGGTTCAGATATTAAAGTATCCGCGACGACTCAACGCCTAGAAGGCTTGGGGATGAACATCTTTATTGGGCATGCCGATACCAATGTCTCAGGTGTGGATGTGGTTGTTGTTTCCACTGCAGTTAACGAAGAAAACCCAGAAGTGAAAGCTGCGCGTGAACAGCGAATTCCGATTGTGCGTCGTGCTGAAATGCTGGCTGAATTGATGCGCTATCGTCACGGTATCGCTGTAGCTGGAACGCACGGCAAAACAACGACGACAAGTCTCTTAGCTTCCATTTTTGCTGAAGGTGAGCTTGATCCTACATTTGTGATTGGTGGTCGACTAAACAGTGCTGG
This sequence comes from Neptuniibacter sp. QD72_48, assembly GCF_047778065.1. Lineage (GTDB taxonomy): Bacteria > Pseudomonadota > Gammaproteobacteria > Pseudomonadales > Balneatricaceae > Neptuniibacter. The sequence goes on from NZ_CP180547.1 coordinate 844,898, forward strand.
TACCAACGCCAAGATGGGCACGAGCCGCTATCTTGTGGCGGAAGCTGATGAAAGTGATGCTTCATTCCTTCACTTACAGCCTATGGTTGCGATTGTTACAAACATTGACGCAGACCATATGGAAACTTATGAGAATGACTTCTCTAAGTTAAAGAAAACATTTGTGGAGTTTCTACATAACCTACCGTTCTACGGTCTTGCGGTTATGTGTATCGACGATCCTGTTGTCAGAGAAATCCTCCCAGAAGTGAGTCGTCCAGTGCTTACTTACGGTGTTGAGGAAGATGCTGACTACCGTGCTGAAAATATCAGACAAGAAGGTATGTACACTCGCTTTACCGTTAAGCGCCCAGGGGATTTTGCCGATCTGGAAATTTCACTGAATATGCCGGGCCATCACAATATGTTGAATGCCTTAGCGACTATTGCTGTGGCTACCGATGAGGGCATTAGTGATGAAGCGATCTGTACAGCATTAACTAAGTTTGAAGGCGTTGGTCGTCGTTTCCAAGTTCTGGGGGACGTGCCTGTCAATGGTGGTAGCGTTATGTTGGTTGATGATTACGGTCACCACCCAAGAGAAGTTAATGCCGTTGTTAAAGCTATTCGTGAAGGCTGGCCAGATAAACGTTTGGTGATGATTAATCAGCCTCATCGTTATAGCCGAACTCGTGATTTGTATGAAGACTTTGTGGAAGTACTTTCTGAAGCAGATGTGTTGTTACTTCTAGAAGTCTACGCCGCGGGTGAAGAGCCAATTGCTGGTGCTGATAGCCGCAGCTTATGTCGAAGCATTCGTCAGCGTGGTCGTATAGATCCGGTATTTGTTAGCGATAAAGACACCGTTGCCGATGTGCTGAAAGATATTTTGGAACCAGGTGATCTATTACTGACTCAAGGTGCGGGTGATATTACAGCGCTTGCTCATCAGCTAAAACAGGCCAATCTTGTAGCCGATAAGGAGGAAAAATGAGTTATCAAATTGATGCTCAAATGAAATCTGACTTCGGACGAGTTGCGGTTATTTTTGGTGGAAATTCATCTGAGCGTGATGTTTCTCTCAAGAGTGGTGCTGAGGTTCTAGCTGGACTACAACGAGCAGGTGTCGATGCATTTGGTATCGATCTCTATGGTCCTAATGGCGATCAACAACCGTTACAACAGCTACAAGAAAATCACTTTGATCGTGCCTTTTTGATTTTACATGGCCCAGGTGGTGAAGACGGTACCTTGCAAGGTGCGTTGGAAATGCTAGGAAAACCGTACACCGGCAGTGGTGTGGCAGCTTCTGCAATCGGTATGGATAAGTTAAGAACCAAGCAGGTGTGGATAGGAGCAGGCTTACCGACGCCAACGTTTGCGACATTCAATGGTGAGTTTGAGGTTGATGACATCGTTGAGCATCTGGGTTTGCCAATGATTGTTAAACCTGCACACGAAGGTTCCAGTATTGGAATGAGTAAAGTTACCAGTGCGGGTGAGTTAGAAGCCGCATTGGAGACAGCGACTGGTTTTGATCGTAGTGTGATTGCCGAAAGTTGGATGAGCGGTGACGAGTTTACGGTAGCTGTGCTTGATGGTGATGCGTTGCCTCCTATTCAGCTAGTAACGCAGCACGAGTTTTATGACTTTGATGCAAAATATCTAGCGAACGATACGCAGTACAAGTTCGATCATGGTTTGTCTGAGGAAACATTAACATCACTTAAGCGTCTTGCTGAACAAGCATTTGCCGCGGTCGGTTGTAAAGGCTGGGGGCGTGTAGATGTGATGCAAGATCAAGATGGAAACTTCCAGCTACTAGAAGTTAATACGGCTCCGGGTATGACTGATCATAGCCTTGTGCCTATGGCTGCACGAGAGCAAGGGATTAGCTTTGACGAGTTGGTAGTTAGAATATTAAAAACGGCCAAATAGAATGAACTTTTTACGATTTTTTCGACAAACTGAACCGTTGGAGGAAGAAGGAGTAGAACTTGCTAAACCTCGCGGTGCAAGTCGTGAAAAGATCGTAAAAAAAGATTCTGAAAAAGGGAAAACGGATAAAAAAAATCCTAAAAAGGATGGCCTAGTAAATAACGATACTGAGTTTTGGTGGAAGCCATTTTGGACGTTGTCCTCTCTCGTTATTTTTATCGGCGTGTTATGGGGTATTGGTCATAACTTATGGCAGTGGTTGGACCGCCCGGTAACTAGTGTAGTGATTGAAGGTAAAACCCAACATCTGGATCGAGTAAAGTTAGGGAAGATTATCGCTAATGATCTTACTGCGAATCTACTAGAGGTTGATATTGCATATGTTCAATCACTAGTAAGTGAGCAACCGTGGGTCAGAGTTTCCTCTATTCGACGGGATTGGCCTGATACTTTGCTTGTTGAAGTTGAGGAAGAGGTGCCTGTTGCTCGTTGGGGTGAGAGAGGTTTGTTAAACCATCAGGGCGATATATTTTGGCCTGAACTTTCTCAAGAGTATCGGAGCTTACCCAGATTGAGTGGGCCTGCTCCAGATACAGAAAGGGTCATGTCACAGTTTCATGATTTTAATCAGATGTTGAAGCCTATGGGGCTTAGTGTTGTCGCACTGGATTTAGAGGCTCGTGGAGCCTGGACCATGGAGCTAGATAACCAGATAAAAGTAGTTGTAGGTCGAGAAGCAATCAATGCACGTTTACAACGGTTTTTGACTTTGTATAAACAACGATTGGCTGCTCAAGCGGCTGATATAGAAACAATCGATATACGTTACACCCATGGGGTGGCGGTGAAATGGCGGGAAAAACCCGAAAGCGAAATGCAGGATAAAACATAATGAGTGGTTCGATGGAAAACAATATGGTTGTTGCGCTCGATATCGGGACCTCAAAGGTGCTGTGCCTTGTAGGGGAGATCGGTATTGATGGTGCCATCGAAATTATCGGCATTGGCTCGCACCCATCTCGAGGCCTGAAAAAAGGCGTTGTAGTGAATATCGAATCAACAGTGAGCTCGATTCAGCGCGCGGTAGAAGAGGCTGAATTGATGGCGGGTTGTAAGATTCACTCTGTGACAGTTGGGATCGCAGGTAGCCATATTAACAGCCTGAATTCTCATGGCATTGTGGCTGTTCGAGATCGAGAAGTGACTGAGTATGACCTTGAGCGCGTAATTGATGCTGCACGTGCTGTGGCTATTCCCGCTGACCAGAAAATCTTGCACATTTTGCCTCAAGAGTATGAGATTGATAGCTCAGAGGGCATCAAAGAGCCTTTAGGGATGTCGGGTGTGCGTTTAGAAGCGAAGGTGCACCTTGTTACTGGTTCAGTGAATGCCGCTCAGAATATTGAAAAGTGTGTTCGACGTTGTGGTCTTGATGTAGATAACCTAGTTCTTGAGCAATTGGCTTCAAGCTATTCCGTTTTGACGGAAGATGAGAAGGAACTGGGTGTTTGTATGGTGGATATCGGCGGTGGCACCTCTGATATCTCTATTTTTACAGGCGGTTCTATTCGTCATACCGCTGTCATTCCGATTGCTGGTGATCAAGTTACAAACGATATCGCGATGGCTTTGCGAACACCAACGCAGCATGCGGAAGAGATCAAGGTTAAATATGCGTGTGCACTGGCACAGCTCGCTACAGGTGAAGAGACCGTTAAGGTGCCTGGTGTAGGTGATAGGCCTGCTAGGGATCTTTCTAGACAGTCGTTAGCAGAAGTGGTTGAGCCCCGTTACGAAGAATTGTTTAGCCTGATTCAGGCCGAATTGAGACGCAGTGGTTTTGAAGATTTGGTTGCAGCAGGCATTGTGCTGACAGGCGGAACTTCGAAAATGGAAGGTGCCATTGAATTAGCTGAAGAAATCTTCCATATGCCGGTTCGCTTGGCGACACCACACGGTGTACGTGGGATGGAAGATATTTTAAGTAGTCCTATTTATGCAACAGGTATGGGGCTTCTGCAATACGCACAACAAGATCATGTTGGTGCTGTTGAGCAAGACGTCGAGCCAGAAGTCGTTGTGGGTTCGCAAAAGAGTGTTTTAGACAAGATGAGAGCTTGGTTTCAGAACAACTTCTGAACAAGCTGAAGGTTTTTAGATTTATAGCAGCAAAAGTAGCGTGCTGCTTTATTAGGGGATAGTGCTTGGCAGGGCACTAAAGGAGCTAACAATGTTTGAACTGTTAGATAGCGTTCCGCAAAATGCCGTTATTAAAGTTATCGGTGTTGGTGGTGGAGGCGGAAACGCTGTAAAACACATGGAAAGTGGTGACCTAGAAGGGGTGGAATTTGTTTGTGCAAATACAGATGCGCAAGCGCTTTCATCTATGGCGTCCCAAAAAGTTATCCAGCTTGGTAATACGCTTACCAAAGGCCTAGGCGCGGGTGCAAATCCAGAAGTTGGTCGTCAGGCTGCGATGGAAGATCGGGATCGCATTGCAGAAATGTTGCAAGGTGCGGATATGGTATTTATCACGGCTGGTATGGGCGGTGGTACAGGTACGGGTGCCGCACCTATCGTAGCCGAAGTAGCTAAAGAACTCGGAATTCTAACAGTCGCAGTCGTGACAAAGCCTTTCCCGTTTGAAGGCCGTAAACGAATGAGTATTGCTATTGAAGGTATCAAAGAGCTTCGCGAAAGTGTTGATTCCCTCATTATTATCCCTAACGAAAAACTGATGCAGGTACTAGGTCGTAATTGCAGCCTTTTGAATGCATTTGAGTCTGCCAACGATGTTTTGAAAGGGGCTGTTCAGGGTATTTCGGATCTTATTACACGTCCGGGTATGATCAATGTTGACTTTGCTGATGTGCGGACTGTTATGTCCGAAATGGGCATGGCGATGATGGGTACCGGTGGTGCGCGTGGTGAAAACCGAGCTGCTGAAGCTGCAGAGAAAGCGATCAAGAGTCCACTACTTGATAACGTAGATCTGAAAGGCGCGAGCGGTATCTTGGTAAATATCACTGCGGGTATGGATCTCAGCTTGGGTGAATTTACCGAAGTGGGTAATCAGATTGAAGAGTACGCATCTGAAAATGCCACGATTGTCATCGGTACCGTCATTGAGCCAGAGATGACTGACGAACTGAAAGTGACAGTTGTTGCTACGGGTTTGGATAAGCCAGAAGAAACGGTCCGCCCTGTTTCTGGTGGAATGCAAAAAGTGGATGGAAGTTTAGACCTTGAGCAGATCGATCTGCCTACGGTTTTGCGTCGCAAAAAAAATGAGGCACTTGACGGGCCGGCTGAGCCTGAAAGTGAGTTGTTAAAATCAACAGGTACTGAGAGCGAGTCCGCTTATTTAGATATTCCTACTTTTCTGCGTAAACAAGCGGATTAATTGGAATGTCCTTTCTAAAAGGGCGATTATTTGTTAGTATCTCGCGCTAGAGTGGCCTATTTTATTTTTTGGCAGATAGCATGATTAAACAGAGAACATTAAAAAACAGCATTAAAGCAACAGGTATTGGTCTGCATACGGGTCAGAAAGTTTATCTGACGTTGAAACCAGCACCAGTAAATACCGGTATTGTTTTCCGTCGTACTGACTTGGATCCAGTTGTTGAGATCCTTGCGCACGCGCACAATGTTTCTGATACAAAACTGTCAACCAACCTGGCTAAAGATGGCGCGCGTATAGCGACTGTTGAGCACCTACTTTCTGCAATGGCTGGCTTAGGTATTGATAATGCTTATGTTGAGCTAAGTGCAGAAGAAGTACCTATTATGGATGGTAGTGCTGCGCCGTTTGTATTCTTGATCCAGTCGGCAGGCCTAGAAGAGCAGAATGCTCCTAAAGAATTTATCCGTATTAAGAAAGAAGTAACGGTTGAGGCTGATGGTAAGTCAGCTACGTTTAAACCGTTTGATGGCTTTAAAGTGGGGTTCAAAATCGATTTTGAACACCCTGCATTTGAAGGCCGTAACATGGAATCTTTCCTAGACTTCTCTAGTACTTCTTTCGTTAAAGAAGTTAGCCGTGCGAGAACGTTTGGTTTTATGAGTGACTATGAATACCTTCGCTCACAAAACCTGGCATTAGGTGGTAGCTTTGATAATGCGATCGTAGTCGATGATTACCGTATTCTTAATGAAGACGGCCTTCGTTACGACGATGAATTTGTTAAGCATAAAGTGCTTGATGCGGTGGGTGATCTATACCTACTAGGTAAGAGCTTGATCGGCGAGTTCTACGGAAACAAATCAGGACATTATCTAAACAATCGTCTTTTGCGTGAATTGTTGGCGCAAGAAGATGCTTGGGAAGTGGTGACTTTCGAAGATAATGAAGAAAGCGCGCCTATCTCTTATCAGAAGCCAGTATTAGCAGTCTGATAGATCGAAAGAATTAAGAGCCGAACTATATAGTTCGGCTTTTTTTTGTCTATTTTTCTATCTTTTTTCCATATTTTTTTTATTTCCCCTTTTAGATTCATTTTCTGCCCCCAATAAAGGTAGAATGCTGAGTTAATTTTTATCCGCTAATCGAGCGGACTACAGGTTTTAGACTTCACAGGTATAAGTCGAGATATGCTGACAGGACTGTTTAAGAAAGTTTTTGGTAGTAAGAATGATCGCGAATTGAAGCGCATGGGTAAGATCGTAAAGGCGATCAATGCGTTGGAAGTAGATCTAGAAAAACTAACGGATGAAGAGCTAAAAGCTAAAACGGTTGAGTTCCGTCAGCGTCTTGAAGATGGCGCGACTTTGGAACAGATCCTTCCTGAAGCTTTTGCTACGGTAAGAGAAGCATCAAAGCGTGTTATGGGTATGCGCCATTTTGATGTTCAGCTTATTGGTGGTATGACACTGAATGATGGCAAAGTTGCCGAAATGCGTACGGGTGAAGGTAAAACCCTTGTAGCAACATTAGCCGTATATTTAAATGCACTGCCTGCTGAAGGCGTTCACGTAGTCACAGTGAATGATTACCTAGCAGAGCGTGATGCTGAATGGATGCGTCCTCTTTATGAATCTCTAGGCTTAACGGTAGGTGTTGCGCTTTCTGGTCAAAATCCAGAAGTAAAACGTGCTGCTTACGCTTGTGATATCACCTACGGCACAAACAATGAATTTGGCTTTGATTATCTTCGCGATAACATGGCTTTCAGTACTGCTGAAAAAGTACAGCGAGGCTTTAACTTCGCTGTAGTCGATGAGGTTGACTCCATCCTAATCGACGAAGCACGTACGCCTTTGATTATCTCAGGTCCAGCTGAAGATAGTTCTCAGTTATACATCACCATTAATGAGTTGATTCCTTCGTTAGAGAAATTCGATGGTGAAATTGATCCTCAGGACGAAGAGCAGGAAATTAACGAGCACTTCGTTGTTGATGAGAAAAACCGTACGGTTGAACTGACTGAAGCGGGTCATACTGCTGTTGAAGAGATGCTGGCGCAAAAAGGTCTTCTGAGTGAAGGAGATAGCCTGTATGCACCTCAGAACCTTAACTTGCTGCACCACGTGCTAGCGGGATTGAGAGCGCATAACTTATTCCAACGTGATGTCGATTATATTGTGCAAGGCAATCAGGTTGTGATTGTTGATGAGCACACAGGTCGAATCATGGAAGGCCGTCGTTGGTCAGAAGGTTTGCACCAAGCGGTAGAAGCAAAAGAGGGTGTGTCGGTTCAGAATGAGAGCCAGACTTTTGCATCAACCACATTCCAGAACTACTTCCGTCTGTACGACAAGCTTTCCGGTATGACGGGTACGGCGGATACGGAAGCATTCGAGCTTCGCCAGATTTACGGTTTAGATGTTGTTGTAATTCCAACCAACAAAACGATCGCGCGTAAAGATGAGAACGATCTGGTTTACCTGACGGTTGAAGAAAAGTACGAAGCTATTATCAAAGAGATTCGTGCTTGTCAGGAAGCTGAACGTCCAGTACTGGTAGGTACAGCGTCCATCGAATCATCTGAGTTAATCTCTTCATTACTGAAGAAAGAAAAAATTACGCACAATGTATTGAACGCAAAGAACCACGGTGGTGAAGCGTCAATCATTGCTCAGGCAGGTCGTCCAGGTGCTGTGACTATCGCGACTAATATGGCTGGTCGTGGTACCGATATTGTGTTGGGTGGTAAGTTAGAGGCTGAACTAGCCGAACTTGATAACCCATCTGAAGAACAAGTTGCTGAATTGACGGCTGCATGGCAGAAGCGCCATGAACAGGTATTGGAAAATGGCGGTCTACATATTGTAGGTACTGAACGTCATGAGTCTCGTCGTATTGATAACCAGCTACGTGGTCGTGCAGGTCGTCAGGGCGACCCAGGTTCATCTCGATTCTTCTTGTCACTAGAAGATGATTTGATGCGAATCTTTGCCTCTGATCGTGTACGACAGTTGATGCAAGCGCTAGGTATGGAGCGTGGCGAAGCTATCGAGCATAAGATGGTAAGCAATGCGATTGAGAAAGCGCAGCGTAAAGTAGAAGGCCGTAACTTTGATATCCGTAAGTCATTGCTTGAGTATGATGATGTAGCTAATGATCAGCGTACAATCATCTACGAGCAGCGTAATGATTTGATGGCAACTGACGATATCTCTGAAACAGTTAATTCTGTTCGTGAAGAGGTTGTCGCGAATAAATTTAGTGAGTTTGTTCCGCCGCAGAGCCTTGAAGAACAGTGGGATATTCCGGGTCTTGAGAAGGCATTGGAAACTGATTTCTCCATTAAAATGCCTATCCAAGAGTGGCTAGATCAGGATGATTCATTGCATGAAGAAACCCTGCATCAAAAAGTTCAGGATACAGTGCTAGAGGTTTATCAGCAGAAAGAAGCGCAAGTGGGCGAATCTACAATGCGTAACTTTGAGAAGCAGGTTATGCTTCAGGTGCTAGATACCCTGTGGAAAGAACACCTACAGACTATGGATCACCTGCGTCAGGGTATTCACCTTCGAGGTTATGCACAGAAGAACCCTAAGCAGGAATACAAGCGTGAATCTTTCCACCTATTCCAAGAATTGCTGGAAAATATCAAGCGTGATGTCATTCGTATTCTAAGTCATGTGCAAGTTCAGCAGCCAGAAGATGTTGAAGCGATGGAGCAGCAGCGTCGTGAGCAAGCTGAACGACAGCAGATGGACTTTAAACATGACAATAGCTCAGCTATGTCGGGTGAAGAGGGTGAAAGTTCCAATGCTGAAGAGCAAGCTCAGCCAGAAACTTTCGTTCGAGATGGCCGTAAAGTAGGTCGTAACGAACCATGTCCATGTGGTTCAGGTAAAAAATACAAGCAGTGTCACGGTAAGCTTTCGTAAGAGTGAACTGTTTATTGGTCAACACAGAAAGCAGCTTTTAAGCTGCTTTCTGCATCTTAGGAGACAGAAAATGGCAGTCGGGCCAGCTACATTTCCAGAAAAAATGCACCCAGTTGCAGGGTTTAAATTAGGAACAGCTTCTGCAGGTATTAAAACTCAAGGTCGAAAAGATGTAGTGCTGATGGAGTTGTGTGAAGAAGCTACTGTCGCAGGCGTTTTTACTTTGAATGCTTTTTGCGCAGCGCCGGTGCAGATTTCTAAAAAACATATAGAGGCTGCGGCAACGCGATATTTTATCGTTAATACAGGCAACGCTAATGCGGGTACTGGTGAGGAAGGTTGGAATGATGCTATTACAACCTGTGAAGAGGTCGCTAAGCTTTGCGATTCGGGTGTTGAGGCAGTTCTTCCTTTTTCCACTGGTGTTATCGGTGAAAAGTTGCCTGTAGAAAAATTAGTTTCAGCTTTGCCTGCAGCTAAAGAGGTGCTATCGGAATCAGGTTGGGATGAGGCTGCAGAAGGCATTTTAACCACTGATACACGAATTAAAGGCGCTAGTCGTCAATTTGAGTACCAAGGCAAGGTTGTAACTTTGACTGGTATATCAAAAGGCTCAGGCATGATTAAGCCAAATATGGCAACAATGCTGGGCTATGTGGCAACAGATGCGCAAGTTGATGCTGATTTATTGAAAGTGCTACTTACTGATACAGCCAATTGCTCCTTTAACCGTATTACGGTTGATAGTGATACATCTACAAATGATTCTTGTATGTTGGTTGCGACTGGGAAATCAGGTGTATCAGTTTCTGCGGAAGATCGTTCCCTACTAGCCTTATTCAAAACTGAATTGACACAGCTTATGCAAGATTTGGCGCATGCGATTGTACGTGATGGCGAGGGTGCAACTAAGTTTGTGACAGTAAAAGTTGAGTCAGCTAAGACGCAGCAGGAAGCTTTGAAGACGGCTTTTGATATTGCTCACTCTCCTCTGGTTAAAACGGCTTTATTCGCTTCAGATCCAAACTGGGGGCGTGTATTGGCGGTAGTTGGGCGTGCCGAGATAGAAAATCTAGATCTTAATGCGTTGGAGATCTATTTAGGCGATGTTTGTATCGTTAGTAAGGGTGGAAAAGACGCTACTTACACTGAAGAAGCTGGTCAGGCGGTTATGGACCAGGAAGAGATTCTAATTCGAGTCGTACTTAATCGTGGTGACGTGTCAGAGACGGTATGGACTACGGATCTTTCCCATGACTATGTCAGCATCAATGCGGATTACCGTAGCTAATGGCTAATAAGGTTGTTCATGTCGCAGCGGCTGCTATCTGGAATAGTAAGCGTGAGTTGCTGATTGCGAAACGCCCTGATGATAAACACCAGGGCGGCTTGTGGGAGTTCCCTGGTGGTAAGGTTGAGTCAGGGGAAGCTGTGCTTGATGCTTTAAGCCGTGAGCTTGATGAAGAGCTGGGGATCAGACTTACCCAAGCAGAAAAGCTGATAGAGGTTCCTTATCATTATCCTGATAAATCAGTTTTACTCGATGTTTATAGTATTACTGAATTTGAGGGAGAGCCTTGGGGTAAGGAAGGGCAGCCAGTACGTTGGGTGAAGCTTGATGAGTTGGATGGCTATGAGTTCCCTGCTGCAAATAAACCGATCTTGGATGCCTGCCTTTTACCGAAATCACTTGCTATAACGCCGTATCTTTCAGATCTTCAACAGCTTGAAGTATCTATTATGCGAGCAATAAAGGCTGGAGCTGAAGGTGTAGTCCTTCGAGCTCCGCTGTTTGAGGCTGATTCAGTAGCATTGGATAAAACAATTGATTTCATCAATGCTCAAATAGATGCGGCCTCTGTAAGAAATGTTTTCTTTACGGTAAACACTACGGTAGACATTGCGAATAAGTTGGCTCTTGATGCAGTTCATCTTTCAGTGAGTAATCTGGAAAAGTTGAATCATAGAGACGAGTTCACTGGGAGTTGGCTGGGTGCATCTTGTCATAATGCTGATGAACTGTCCGAAGCGATAGCTAAAGGGGTCGATTACATAATGCTGTCACCAGTACAGCATACGCAATCGCACCCTGAGGTAGAGCCATTAGGTTGGAAGGATTTTTCCGAATTAGCTAAGTCTAGCTTGGTGCCTGTTTTTGCATTGGGTGGCATGGATAAAGGCGATCTAGCTCTCGCTGTGGAGAATGGTGCGCAAGGTATAGCGGCAATTAGTGCATGGTCGGAGGGATAGGCTGATCTTTATCAATCTGTTCTTCCGTTTCGCCACTACTAAAATCGCTAGCAGTTTTTGATTCAGGTATTGAATATTCTTCGCTTGCCCAAGCACCTAAATCAATCATTTTACAGCGCTCACTGCAGAAGGGTCTGAAAGGGTTGCTGCTGTCCCAAGCCTGCTCTTTAGAGCAGGTTGGGCATTTAATTTTTGTGCTACTCATTATTTGGTCTCTTCTGCGATTTTACTTAGCTTTGTGTGCAGTTTGATAACCTGATTTTCCAAGCTTTCTAAATCAGCATTGTTATCGATGATAATATCTGCTTTTTTGAGTCTTTCTTGGCGGGGCAACTGGGCGGCCATAATTGCTTTGATCTGTTCTTTGCTAGCGCTATCGCGCTTAACAGTTCGAGCTAATTGTAACTCTTCTGATGCATCAACAACGATTACAGTCTCAACTAATTCGTGCTGGTCTGTTTCTAATAATAGTGGGGAAGACAGTACAGCATAGCTGCTTGTGGCATCGTGTAATTGCTGTTTGATACTTTGGCGAATAATCGGGTGTAATAGTTGCTCTAACCAGGTTTTGGCTGTTTTATCTCTGAAGATTATTTCGCGCAAATCTTTACGATTTAATTCACCACTTTCAGTGACAATGTGACTGCCAAAGTGCTCAGCGATTTTGTCTAGTGCAGGTTCGCCTTTTGCGACCACTTCTCGTGCAACAATATCAGCATCAACAATAGTGATTCCGAGGTCTTGTAAACGATCAGTTACAGCGTTTTTTCCTGAGCCGATGCCACCTGTGATGCCAACAATGTACATAGATTAGATTCTTATTAGTTGAAGGTAGAGTGTTGTCAGCGTATCGCCCCAGATCAGTGCTATCCATCCTGCAATTGCGAGATATGGGCCAAATGGAATAGGGTTTTGAGATGAATGGTTTTTAAACAGCATCATAGCTATACCAATGATCGCACCGACTAATGAGCTTAATAGAATAATCAGTGGCAATTGATATATACCTGCCCAAGCGCCTAGAGCTGCAAGCAATTTAAAATCACCATACCCCATACCTTCTTTGCCAGTTAGTAGTTTAAATACCCAGTAGATTGACCATAAGCTTAGGTAGCCTGCCATAGCTCCATAGACCGCATGTTCTAGAGATGCAAATAACCCAAAACTGTTGACGAATAAGCCTAGCCATAGCAAAGGAAGGGTTAAGCGGTCAGGTAAAAGTTGATGATCAATATCAATAAATATTAGACAAACCAGCACCCAAGTAAGGACTACTAAACTGAGACCGATCAGGTTAAAGCCAAAAACGTAAACGGCATAAGCGGAGCAAATAGCTGTAAATAATTCCACAAACGGATAGCGGAAAGGGATATGCAATCCGCAGGATGAGCATTTTGCTCGGAGGAAAATCCAGCTGAGAACGGGTATGTTTTCATACCATCTGATTTTGTGTTGACACTTAGGGCAAGTGGATGCAGGTACTGAAAGGTTGTAAGGCTCTGGATCGATCTCTTTATCAGCGGATATTTCCCTTTCCCATTCCCTTTGCATCATAATGGGTAAGCGATGAATGACTACGTTAAGAAAACTACCAACACATAGAGAAAATAAAAACGCGCAGGCAATAGCCCACGCGGGATCAAAAATAATTATATTCATTAATTCTTATCTTTAAACAACTTGACCAAGCTGGAAGATTGGAAGGTACATAGCAACAACAAGTCCACCAACTAGCACGCCTAATACAACCATAATCAAAGGTTCTAATAGGCTTGAAAGGTTATCTACAGCGTTATCTACTTGTTCTTCATAAAAATCAGCGATCTTCTCTAGCATCATTTCAAGAGAGCCTGCTTCTTCGCCAATCGCTATCATTTGGATAGTCATATTGGGAAATATGCCGGTCATGGTTACTGCGTTTTGTAAGGATTGGCCTGTAGATACACCGTTTTTAATTTGTAAGATGGCATCTCGGTATAATGCATTGCCTGAAGCGCCCGCTGCGGAATCTAAAGCATTAACTAGAGGTACACCTGCTGCAAAGGTAGTGGATAGAGTCCTAGCAAATCTAGCTATAGATGCGTTGTGCAGTATTTCGCCTATAACTGGGATTTTAAGTACGGCTTTGTCGACACTATCTCTAAATTTAGCAGACTTCTCTCTAGCTTTCTGAAACGCGAATCCAAATATGACAAAGCCTATTAAAATAATCCACCACCATTCTTGAGCTATTTCAGACAGGTTTATAACCCATTGGGTAAAAGCGGGTAGTTCTGCTCCAAAGCTAGTAAACACATCTTCAAATTGTGGGACTACCTTAACCAGAAGAATTGCCGAAACAATAATACCAACAATAATTACAGCTGTGGGATAGGTTAGTGCCTTTTTGATCTTGGCTTTTAATGATTCTAGTTTTTCTTTATATGTCGCAATACGATCAAGCATTGCATCTAGAGCGCCTGATTGCTCGCCAGCATTAACTAAGTTGCAATACAGATCATCAAAGTGTTGTGGGTGCTTGGTTAAGGATGTGGAGAAATCGGTACCACTGTTAACATCATTCTTGATTTCATAGACGATGTCTTTTAATTTTTGTTTTTCAATACCGCCAGCAGTGATTTCCAAGCCTTGCAGTAAAGGCACCCCGGAGCGCATCATGGTAGCCATTTGGCGGGTGAAAAAAGCAATATCTACAGGCTTAACAGGTTTATTTTTGGCGCTGAACATACCTGCAGAGCGCTCTTTGGCAATTCTGGACGTTAAGATCCCTTGTTTGCGTAAATGAGCTTTTGCTGAAGCGGCATTAATTGCATCGATTTTTCCTTTGCTTTTATTACCGCTTTTGTCTTTTCCTTGCCAGGTGAAAGTGTAAAGCTTGGCATCTTTAGCCATAGATTAATTCCTGTTATCAGGTCTTGATGACTCGGTTCATCTCTTCAAGACTGGTGATTCCTTCCGCGACCTTCTTTAACCCAGAGCGTCGTAGGCTCTGGAAGTTTTGTGTTTCAGCTACTCTAAGTATATCTAGAGAGTTACCATTCTCCATAATTACTTCAGCAATTTCTGGTGTCATAGGTAGCATTTCATAGATACCTACTCGTCCTTTATAGCCTCTATTGCATTTGCTGCAGCCATCTTGATTCGCTTCAAATAGAGTTAGTGAGCTTAACTCTTCATCAGTAAAGCCTTCCTCCCTTAACGTAACTTCAGGGAGGGTGATAGGTTTTTTGCAACTTTCACATAAGCGTCGCCCTAAACGTTGGGCAATGATAAGACTGACAGATGTAGCGATGTTAAAGGCTGGCACGCCCATATTACGTAAACGTGTAAGCGTTTCTGGCGCGCTATTTGTATGAAGTGTAGATAGCACCATGTGACCTGTTTGGGCTGCTTTTATGGCGATCTCCGCTGTTTCTAAGTCTCGGATCTCACCCACCATTACCACATCAGGGTCTTGACGAAGGAATGCGCGTAGAGCTTCAGCAAAATTTAACCCCACTTTTGCATTTACATGGACTTGATTTATGCCTTCCAAGTTGATTTCTACAGGGTCTTCTGCTGTAGAAATATTCCGCTCTTCGGTATTAAGGATATTTAAACCGGTATAAAGACTTACAGTTTTACCACTACCTGTTGGCCCTGTTACCAATACCATGCCTTGTGGTTTGTGGAGTGTGCCTAAGTAAAGTTCTTTTTGGAAGTCGGCAAAACCTAAGGCTTCTACCCCCATTTTTGCGCTGCTAGGGTCAAGAATACGTAGTACGATTTTCTCTCCCCAAAGGGTGGGAAGGGTGTTTACTCGAAAGTCGATAGCGCGTTTCTTGGATATCTTCATTTTAATGCGGCCATCCTGAGGTACACGTTTCTCAGAAATATCCATCTGCGACATGACTTTTAAGCGAGCAGAAAGCCGTGCAGCAAGGTTTGAAGGTGGCTTTGCAACTTCCTGTAGAATTCCATCGATTCTGCTTCTGATGCGGTAGCTTTTTTCGTAGGGCTCAAAGTGGATATCAGATGCGCCATTTTTTATAGAATCTAGGAGGATTTTATTGATAAAGCGAACAATTGGTGCATCTTTTGTTGCGTCTTCTTCGCTTTCTTGCTCTTCTTTATCTGGCGTAGAGCCATCTGATACTTCGAGATTATCTAAATCACTATCATCTAATTCATCTAAGGCTGAATCTTGGCCTTCAAGGAAACTCTCTATGGCGCGAGTGAGTTTATCCTCCTCGACAATGATCGCTTCTGTTGTAATGCCGCTTTGAAACTTAAATTCATCTAACGCTTGTATGTTAGTGGGGTCAGAAATAGCTACAAATAGGCGATTGTCACGTTTCTGCAGGGGGAGCGCATGGTGTTTAGTTATAAGGGAATCGTTAATTAGTCCTTGAGGAAGAGATGCTGGGTCTAAGGCGTCCAAATCCAAAAGAGGCATACCAAACTCTTCGGATGCTGCAGCTGCAGCCCTATATGCACTGACTAAGCGCTGTTCAATAACATAAGAGATAAACGTTTGTTGTTTCTCTCGGGATTGTAGCGAAGCATCAGCTGCAACTTCTGCAGAACATACGCCTTCATTCACTAAACGCTTGGCAAGTCCACTTAAAGGTTGGCTTGGCTGCAAAATGAAACTCCCGTCTTAATCCATGACACTAAGGTTTATATTACTATCTTTTAATGCTAGGTCTTATCTACCTAAAATAGCATTTGCATGACAGTTTGAAAATGCGCACTATAATGTTTATAAAGAATTTCGGATAGGTCACTGGCGCGTTCTGAAAAATGCGCTACAATCAAAGGACTTGGTTGATACCAAGGATTTTTATTCGCTGGAGAAATAAAATGAAAAAAGTACAACAAGGTTTTACCCTTATTGAATTGATGATCGTGGTTGCGATCATCGGTATTTTGGCGGCAATTGCATTGCCGGCTTACCAGAGCTATACGATTAAAGCTAAAATGTCCGAGGTTATTTTGGCTGCAAGTGCATGTCGTACAACTATCACTGAAGTAGTGCAAAGTTCGGATGACAGCTTTCCTGGTGCAGGTAACTGGGGCTGTGAAGAAGTTGCTCCAACTAAGTTCGTAGCTAATGTTGCTACTGATGTTTCAGGTGCTGTAGCAGTTCAGGCTCGAGCAATCGATACAGATGTTGATGACGCTTGGGTATTCTTAACGCCAGCAACTACTCCTGAACCAGGTGATACTATCTCTGAGTGGGATTGTGGTGCGGATCCAGCTAAAGATGTTTACCAGTACCTACCTGGTTCATGTAAGGATGATCAGGCGAGTGCTGCCGCTCTTACTTATAACAACGGCTCTGCTGCGGTTACTGTTACGTCAGGTACTTAAGTCAAGTTTGGAATCTATATTCTTGAATTTAAAAAGGGTCAACTTAGTTGGCCCTTTTTGTTGATACTGTCTAGTCCTTAAAAAGGCTGGCACTTTTCCAACCATCTTTGGAAAGTGTCATGAATTCAACAAGTAAGCATACACAAAAAGGTCGTTTATTTGCCTTTAAACTGGCTGAGGTTGAGCAAGTCGAAAAAGGTTTGGTAACTGAAAAACAGCCGAAGATCGTTATAGAACTTAAGTATATTTATTCCCATCCCGTTTAGGCTGTATGCCTATTTTGTCTCTACGATAAACATCAAAAAGTGTGTTGTGAAACTTAAGTCTATTCCTATCATGGCTTTGTCTATATATCTATTTCTATATGTGTCACAGAGTGGTAGCCTTACACCATCATATTTTAATCTTGAATGACTCATTTTTAATGAAACGAAATATAATAATTATTCTAATCGCAGCTTGTGTTGGTGTGACTTGGTATATCGCCAATACTACTGAAAGGCTAACTCCTCAAATTAAAAGCGCGGCAGAAAATGCTATTCTCGAACAGCCAGAATTCCCAGCGCGACCTGTATGGTGGCATGATGATTCTGTGATGGCTGTTGGTATTGTTCCTGACAGTGTTAATCCCCATCATGCGGCAGCTAAGGCTTGTGAAATCATTAAAGCCAAAGGTGTGACGACGGCCATTGTAGAGATTTATGATGTGGTTAAAATTCAGAAGGAAGATGATTGGGATCAACTGGCTGCAGATAGTTGTCAGTAATTAATCTACCTTTTAGTGTTGTTTTAGATGTAAAAAAGGCTGCTCATATGCAGCCTTTTTTGATTTATAAGCAATGTGATCTAGGCTTTAATCTTCAATTAAACGCATAGACAGATCTACTGCTTGGCAGTGCTTAGTCAGCGCGCCAATGGATATATAATCCACGCCAGTTTCTGCGATAGGGCGTAAGGTTTCGTCAGTAATGCCACCAGAGGCTTCAAGCTTGGCAATGCCGCGAGTTAGCTTAACTGAGTCCCTCATCGCTTCTAGAGAGAAGTTATCCAGCATAATGATGTCTGCACCGGCTTCTAGCGCTTGATGAAGTTCTTCCATCGTTTCCACTTCAACTTCGACGGGTTTGCCAGGCTCATTTGATTTCGCTGTGGCAATTGCGGCGTCGATACCACCGCAGGCCATAATATGGTTCTCTTTAATCAAGAAAGCGTCGAATAAGCCAATTCGATGGTTGTAGCAGCCACCACAGGCAACGGCATATTTCTGGGCAAAGCGAAGGCCTGGGAGAGTTTTGCGAGTGTCAAGTAACTTTACAGTTGTGCCAGCCACTTTGTCCGCGTAAAACTTACTAACAGTTGCTGTGCCTGAAAGCGTTTGTAGAAAGTTTAAAGCTGCGCGTTCTGCTGTTAGGAGATTTCTTGCTGAACCTTTTGCCCAGAAAAGTACTTGGTCACGTTGAACGATATCTCCATCATCAACTTGCCAGTCTAGTTCTAGTTCAGGGTCTACTTGGCGAAAAACTTCATTTACCCAGTCGACACCACAAACAACAGCCTCTTGACGACTGATAATGCGAGCCGTTGCAGTTTGTTCAGCAGGAATGAGTTGTGCGGTAATATCGCCACTGCCTATATCTTCCTGTAAAGCATAACGAACGGCGTCTGGGATAAGGTGCTGAATTTTTGCGCGGGTCAACATAGTCGGTCCTGATTGAAAATGTGTGAGGCTTGGCTTTTACAAATAGGCCTCTGATAATATGCAGATTCTATCGAAATAGATCTAGAGCGGGTAGGGGATAAATGAATATTGCAGGTCAAAACTGGCACAAAGAGGTAGAGATTGTACCTTCGCCGAATTTTAATGAGCGCCCAGACTCTAACGATATTTCTCTATTGGTTATCCACAACATTAGTTTGCCACCGGGTAAGTTTGGTGGTGGCTACATTCAACAATTTTTTCAGAATAAGTTAGACGCCACGACCGATCCTTTTTTTGAAGAGATAAAAGATCTTCAGGTATCTGCTCATTTCCTAATTGAGCGAAGTGGTCATATTGTCCAATTTGTGCCAACCGGCTGTAGAGCTTGGCATGCTGGTGTGTCTATCTTTGAAGGCAGAGAAAATTGTAATGATTTTTCGATAGGCATAGAGCTAGAGGGAACGGATATAGACCCTTATTCTGATGAGCAGTACAACGCTTTAGTTACCCTTACCCAGCAGTTACGCGATCTCTATCCAAAGATAGAGCTAGATAGGATTGTTGGGCATTGCGATATAGCCCCAGAGCGTAAAACTGACCCTGGTCCAGCCTTTGACTGGCAAAGATATCGAAAACTATTGGATTAATTAGACGGGGAATAGTTTTGCCAGCAAAACCGGTACTGCATTTTCAACTCTTAAGATGCGCTCACCAATATGGATTGATTTGAATCCGCACTGATTTAGTTTATCGACTTCGTATTCTATAAAACCACCCTCAGGACCAATGGCTAAGGTTGTTGGAATAGATTCGGGTGTTGAGCATCGTTCTGCATTATAGGGATGGGCAACTAAAGCACGCGTATTTTGCGCGATCTCTGGTAGTTCATCTTCTACAAAAGGCTTGAAGCGTTTACGTAAATGAACTTTCGGCATTATTGTATCGCCAGCTTGTTCCAAACCAAGCTTGAGCTGTTCTTCTACTTGATTAAGTATTGGTGTGCTCCAATAGCTTTTATCTACTCGATAAGAATTAATCAGATAAAGTTCTTTCACACCCATCGCGGAGACAGTTTGTAGTATCCGTTTCAGCATTTTAGGTCTGGGTAGGGCCAATATTAGGGTTAGAGGTAATGCTGCAGGAGGCTCTTTTTCTAGAGATACCTTTAGGGTTACAGACCTGTTATTGAGTTCTAATACTTCTCCTTTGCCTAGAGCTCCATTGAGAAAACCTACATTCAGTAGGGCTCCAATCTCTGGTTTTTGTATTGAGCGAATATGTTCAAAGCGATGATCTGTTAGAACCGCAGTGTCGCTCGCAACAAAGTCAGCTTTATTAATTAGTATTAGATTCATGGGGTTATCAGGTACAGGGAAGAAACTGAAGTGTACCGGTCTAGGGTATTTAAGGCTAATTTTAACCCTAATCAAGAAAATAGATGTTTATCTAAATGAGAATGTTTATCTGTAGCGTTATCTTTTGGAGTGTGGTACCTTTGCGCCATCTTGTATAAGCGATCAATATTCTGTGAATCCATGAAGGGGGTTTCTGTGAAGCTTAAAGTTCTTGTTGCTAGTGTTGCTATGGTTACTGCGCTAGGTGCTAATGCGGCTCAAAATTACGACAATTTCCCTGTAACTCTAAAAGGTTACAACGGTGATGCTACTAATTCTGTTGCGTATACGGGTCAGGCTGCACGTCAGGTTCTTCACACTTCTTTGAAAAAATTGGCAGGCCAAGGTAACGGTCAGCCAAACGCTGAACTTAAAGCAAAAATGCTTGCTTACTACGAAGGTAAAGATGCTGGTCGTGAGATCCTTTCTCCGGCAACTAAAGGCGGTTTCGTAGTTGCCGAGACTTCTGTAGACGAGATCTCCAAAGGTAAGAACCTATCCGGTAAAACGTTTAAAGGTGCTGTACCAGGCTGGCCTGGTAACATGACAGGTCCTGAAGTAATTACTTTCATGATCGAGAAAGCAGCAGCTTCTGACAAAGGTTATGACCCTCTAACAGGTTACGACTACCGTCAGCTCATCTCTAAGTTCGCAATGGGTGCAGTATTCTACAACCAAGCTGTAGATAACTACCTAGATGAAAAACTAGATGCTGACAAAAAGCCAAACAACAAGCCTTACAAAGAAGGTAAGCACTACACAGGTAAAGAGCACGCTTGGGATGAAGGTTTTGGTTACTTCGGTGCACCAGCGAATACACTTAATCTAACTGCAGAAGATGTATACAACATTGCTAAGCAGAAAGAAGGTGCGCTTGTTAAAGCTGACTTCAATAAAGACGGTAAAGTATCTCTTTACAATGAGATGACTTACGCTCACGCATACTATGCAGCTGGTTTCGATAAAGGCGGTAAAACAACTTACCTTCACGACATCATGCAAGCTTTCGTTGATGGCCGCCAGTTGATCACAGATGCTAAAGGTGAAGCACTAACTGATAAGCAACGTACAGAGCTTAAAGCTCACGCAGCGACTATCGCTGATAACTGGGAAATGGTTATCGCAGAAGCTGTATTCAAATACGCAGGTTCTACTTACAAAGATCTTAAAGAGATCAACAAGCTAGTTGAAACTAACGGTGATGTTGCTCCTGCATTCCGTGCTTACGCTAAGCACTGGGGTGAGTTGAAAGGTTTCGCACTAGCACTTCAAACAGGTAATAAAAACCTTGGTGAAACGGCTGTCAAACTTAACCGTTTGATCGGTTTCAGCCCTGTATTGCTGGGTAATACGCAAGTTGTTGGTCTAGACGACAAAGGTAACTACATCCAAGCGTCTTCTGGCGACATGAAGCAGTACATGCTACACATGCTTAAAGTTCAGCAGTTGATGGTTGATCAGTTTGGCGTTAAAGCGCGTAACAAAGATGTTCTAGGTGACATGGGCGCTCTAGCTGACAAACTAGGTTCTGGCGGTTACGTAGAAAACGACTAATTCGCTACAGAGCAATTGCTAAAAGCCAGCCTTGCTAACAGGGCTGGCTTTTTTGTATTTGAGGGGACTATGCTCGAGATCTTTTCTGAATTCTATAATTCAGTGCTAGTGGACTTTACCGATAGTAAAAAACGCGTCTATTGGGGCTACTTGTTAGCAGCTCTTGTTATTGCTGTCGTTTGGTTGGTTCAAACTAAACGAGTCTCTTTTGTTAAAGCGATTTTGATTATCTTTAGTGCCAAGGTTTGGTGGTCGTCATCAGCAAAAGCTGATTATCTCATCTTTGTTATCAACAAATTTTCTTTTTTATTTATAGCGCCTTTGCTTTTAACACATGCGGTTGTTTTCGAGTGGCTGTTTTTTAAATTGTATGAGTGGTGGGGCTATCAATCTGTTGGTAATGACTGGCCGTTATGGATGATAACGGCTCTATTTACCTTCAGTTACTTTATCTTGAATGACTTCTCCCGATTCTTTGTGCACAAATTGCTGCATGAAGTACCGTTTCTGTGGGAGTTTCATAAAGTCCATCACTCCGCACGGGTTCTAACGCCGATCACAGTATTTCGTACTCATCCAGTTGAAGGGATTCTGTTCTCGTTTCGATCGATATTTGTTCAAGGTTTTTTAATCGCGGTCTTTACCTTCCTGTTCGGTGATCGTGTTGATCTATTTATGTTTTACGGTGTTGTTGTAACGACCTTTCTATTCAATGTGCTGGGATCTAATTTACGTCATTCCCAGATAGCGATCGGTTATTGGAAAGGAGTAGAGCGATGGTTGATCTCGCCTGCGCAGCATCAGATCCATCATTCAACCTTGCCCAAGCATTTTGATAAAAACTATGGGGTTATCTTGGCGATTTGGGATCGCTGGACAGGTACTTTGGTTCATTCTGAACGAGATCAGGAATTAGAGTTTGGTATTTCTAGAAAAGTAGAGGCGAATGAGCAAAATGTTCTCTATCTTTATTTTCAGCCGTTTAAATCTCTATTTAGTCGCTTAAGGCAAATATCGAAGCCAAAAGTAGCAAATGATAATTGAATAGATATATATCAATGATAACGGTTATCGTTTATGATTCTATTCTTACTTTAAGACACGTTTTGTATTGTTGAGTGTTGAGGTTTTTTAATGAAGATAAATGCTTTAGCTAAGATTGTTTCCTCTGTTGGTGCTGTTGCTGCTGTCACTGTATCCGCTTTATTGCCCACATCTGCTTTTGCTCAAGAAACCGGTGTTGTAAATGTTTATTCAGCACGTAAAGAAGCCTTGATTAAACCGCTTCTAGATCGTTTTACAGATGAAACAGGTATCAATGTAAACCTTGTAACAGGTAAAGCTGATGCGTTGTTAAAGCGCCTTGAGGTAGAAGGTAAAGCAAGCCCTGCAGACCTGTTTGTGACTGTTGATGCCGGTCGTTTACACCGCGCTAAGAGTGCTGGTGTTCTTCAGGTGTCTGGTAGCGATACTTTAAGTAAACTGATTCCGCAAAGTCTTAAAGATGCTGATGGTTATTGGTATGGCATGTCTCAGCGTGCAAGAACGATCTTTTACGTAAAAGGTAAAGTTGAACCTTCAGAGTTGTCCACTTATGAAGATCTAGCTGATTCAAAATGGAAAGGGCGTATCTGTGTTCGTTCTTCCAATAATATTTATAATCAATCCTTAGTTGCTTCTATGATCGATGCTATCGGCGTAGAGAAAACTGAAGCTTGGGCTAAAGGTTTAGTGAAAAACTTCGCGAAGCCGCCTTCAGGTGGTGATACTGATCAGCTAAAAGCTGCAGCAGCAGGCGTATGTGATATCGCCATAGCAAATACTTACTATTTTGGTCGTTTGTTAAATAGCGAAAATGCTGAAAAGAAAGCAATTGGAGCTAAATTGGCAGCGTTTTGGCCAAACCAAGCTGACCGTGGTGTTCATATGAACGTTAGTGGCGCAGGTGTGACTAAGCATGCTCGTAATGTTGATAATGCAGTGAAGCTAATGGAATTTATGGCCTCTGATCAGTCTCAAGCTTGGTATGCAGAGGTTAATAACGAATATCCTGTCGTAACGACTGCTAAGGTGTCTGACACGTTGGCTGGGTTGGGTGAATTTACTGCTGACGATATTGTGTTGAGCAAACTGGGTGAAAATAACCGTAGCGCAGTTGAATTAATGGATCGCGCAGGTTGGAAGTGATTTATTTTATTATCAAGTAATTGTTTATTAAGTGATAGAATAGCTTGACCTAAGCGCCTGTAGAGAAGTCTTACAGGCGTTTTCTGTTTTTTCAGAGCCTGTAAAAAAATAATGCCTGCAGTTAAATTCAAACAATTTGGACAAAATTGGCTTGCGACAAGTAGCTTCGTCGTAACTTTTCTTCTATTACTGCCACTTGCTGTAATAGTTGGATTTGTTTTTAACGGCTCTGCTGATGTTTTCTCTCATCTATATAACACGGTCCTCGCTGATTACGTCAGTAATTCATTACTACTCATGCTCGGCGTGGGGTTTGGTGTTCTTCTTTTAGGTATCCCAACCGCTTGGCTCACAAGCGTTTGCGAATTCCCTGGGCGCAAATTGTTTGCTTGGGCTCTGCTTCTGCCTTTAGCTGTCCCTGCCTATATCATTGCTTACACTTATACGGGCTTATTGGACTATGCTGGCCCAGTGCAAACTCTAATCAGAGATATCACTGGACTCGGTTACGGCGAGTATTGGTTTTTCGAAGTTCGTTCTTTAGGTGGAGCGATTATGATGCTGGCTTTAGTGTTGTATCCGTATGTATATCTATTAAGCCGTGCAGCCTTTCTTGAGCAATCCGCTAGTACTTTGGAAGTCAGCAGAACTCTAGGCTATAACCAGTGGCAAGGCTTGTTCAAATTAGCTTTGCCTTTAGCGCGTCCTGCAATTATAGCTGGCTTAACCTTGGCGTTGATGGAAACATTGGCTGATTATGGCACCGTGCAGTATTTTGGCGTTAGCACCTTTACTACAGGTATTTTTCGTACTTTTTATGGTTTTGGCGACTCCGCTGCTGCGGCTCAGTTGGCAGCTTTTCTACTTGGATTTGTAGCGCTTCTAGTTTTAGTCGAAAAATATTCTCGTCGTAAAGCAAGGTACCACTCTTCAGCAGAATATAAAGCTAAGGCCAAGCTAATCGAGCTTAAAGGCGGGAAAGCGTGCTTTGCATTTATCGTGTGCTTGTTCCCAGTTCTATTCGGATTTCTGATTCCTGCAGGCTTGCTTGGATATTGGAGTTTTACGCAGGCGGATCTGTCTGATGGTGATTTTCTTGAGTTAGCATGGAACTCTTTCTATTTGGCATTTCTGGCTGCCCTGATTGCTGTCGGTTTTGCGCTCTTATTAGCTTATGCTGGACGTTTAACGCCAAGTAAAGGCGTGCGTTTCTCTATTGCAACTGCGGGGATGGGTTATGCGTTGCCAGGAACCATTATCGCTATAGGGGTTATCATCCCATTTGCATGGATGGATCATCAACTAATCGCAGCTGCCAAAAATTGGTTCGACGTTGATTTAGGGCTGATTCTTTCTGGGACGATTGTCGCGCTATTATTTGCTTATACTGTTCGCTTCTTAGCGGTCTCTCTGGGCTCGATTCAGAGTGGTTTAGGCAAGATAAAACCAAGTCTAGATGGCGCGGCGCGCACTTTAGGCTGTACGCCGTTACAAGTATTAAAACAGGTACATGTACCTTTGATGCGTAGTTCTGTATTAACTGCGCTTCTAATTGTATTTGTCGATGTTTTAAAAGAGCTTCCAGCGACTCTTATATTGAGGCCTTTCAACTTTAATACGCTAGCTGTTAGAGCGTTTGAGTTGGCGTCAGATGAAAGATTGATCGATGCAGCGCCAGCGTCATTATTAATAGTAGCGGTAGGTCTATTACCGGTGATTTTACTAAGCCGCTCAATATCTAAAGGGCGTGCAGGAAACTAAGTTATGAGCCAAGCAAAACACCTTTTAATTGATGATGTAACCTTAGCCTATGGTGATGTTGAGGTTGTGCATAATGTTTCTTTGGGATTAGAAAAGGGTGAAATTGGTTGTCTTTTAGGGCCTAGTGGCTGTGGTAAATCTACACTGCTAAGATCGATTGCAGGGTTTGAGCCAGTTAAATCTGGCGAGATTTCCATGTTGGGGCAGCAGTTGTCCACTTCGCAATTTTGCATGCCAACTGAGCAACGCAATATTGGTATGGTTTTCCAAGATATCGCATTGTTCCCGCATTTGAGCATCGCGGATAATATTGCATTTGGTATCAAAAACTGGAGCAGAGCTGATAAGATCGCACGTATTTCAGAGTTGCTTGAGCTAGTAGGCTTGCCGGGTGTAGAGGAGCGCTACCCGCACTCTTTATCAGGTGGTCAGCAACAAAGGATTGCGCTTGCGCGTGCGATGGCACCAAAGCCTGATCTACTGTTGTTGGATGAGCCGTTTTCTGGCTTGGATGCTAACCTGCGTGAAACCCTAGTACCTGAGATTCGAGATATCCTTAAGCAAGAAGAGGTGAGCGCTATTCTGGTAACACACGACCAGATGGAAGCCTTTGCAATGGCAGATAAAATTGCCGTAATGCAACAAGGTGTTATTCAACAGTGGGGCACGGCTTTTAATATCTATCATGAACCCAAAACCCGCTTTGTAGCTGACTTTATCGGTTTGGGGGAGTTTCTTAAGGCGCGTATCAAAGATGCTTATTCGGTTGAGACATCGTTAGGCGTTTTGGTCGGCGACGAAAAGCTAGTTTATGCGCCAGGGACTGAAGTTGAGTTGTTAATTCGACCAGATGATATTCAGCATGAAGAAGAAAGTGATACCACCGGGCTGATCGTCAGTAAATGGTTCCGAGGTTCTCATTATCTTTACCAAGTTCAGTTGGATAATGGCGAAATCGTACCTTGTATCACCGCGTGTCATCATGACCATGATGTAGGTGAGCGTATCGGGTTAAAAATTGAATTTGACCACCTTGTTGTCCTTCCGATTTGTGATCCAGAATCGGGGATTTGTGAAATACAAGAGTCAGATGTTGTACCCGCTGCGGGAGCTTGAATACGCGTTTACCCTTAAACTTTCTGTTTACGTCGCTCTAACTCGTTAAAACTGTTAACTATTTTACAATGCTAGCGGTTGTTGCGATGCGGTAAAAAAAAGATGGCTTAATAGCTTTTCTTACCTATTAATAAATTCTTATTTCAAATGTAGTCTAGATTTTTAACCTGCTGAAAAGTAAGTGTTTATTTAGGGTTTTTAATTCCTGTTCTTTTCTGTTCTATACATATCTTTTGCTGTGATAGATTCCATTTTGGATATTATTGCTGCGTTGCGTCGACTTCCTTGATTGTATTGGTTTGTCACTTTTACTTCATAGTATTGGATTATCCTTATTACTCTTCAACCAAAGTCATATTATTATCGTTGAAGATATCGGATTATGATCGATATATAACCAACTTATGAAATACCTTATTCAAAGCCTCGAGCTGGTGGGTATTCTTAGTTTGGCAAAGATGGACCATAAATAATTACTACAAAGCACAAATGCGTAAAAAGGGGATGTAACATGGGTCAAAAAATAGCCCTAGTAACAGGTGGAACAGGTGGCTTAGGTACGTCGATTTGCCGTGAATTGGTTGATGGTGGATTTCGAGTAGTTGCTGGTTACAACAGTGGTGGAGACCATTCAAAAGCTCAAGCTTGGCAAGCAGAGCAAAAAGCAGCAGGTTATGAGATTGATGTAGCTTACGGTGATGTGACTGATGCTGAGTCATGTGCTCAGTGTATAGCTACAGTTGAAGAGCTGACGGGCGGCACTGTTGATATTCTGATAAATAACGCAGGTATCACACGTGATGGTCAGTTTAAAAAGATGAGTTGGGAACAGTGGGATGAGGTCTTAACAGCTAACCTTGATTCTATGTTCCATATGACCCGTTTAGTTATCAACGGCATGATTGATAGCGGTTGGGGCCGTATCATCAATATCTCTTCTGTAAACGCTCAGAAAGGTCAGTTTGGTCAGTGTAACTACTCTGCAGCAAAAGCAGGTATTCATGGTTTCACTAAAGCCTTGGCTCAAGAGGTTGCACGTAAAGGTGTGACGGTAAATACGGTTTCGCCTGGTTATATTAAAACTGCAATGGTGGCGAAGATAGCTCAAGAGATTCAAGATCAGATTTGCGCTGGTATCCCTGTGGGTCGTTTTGGTACGCCTGAAGAGATTGGTCACATGTGCAATTTCTTGTGTGGCGAGCATTCTGGTTATATCACAGGTGCGGATATGTCGGTGAATGGCGGCTTGCACATGTCATAAAGCTGAATAGCTTATATATAAAAAAACCGCTTTTTAGCGGTTTTTTTGTTTCTAATCTTTTTAGAGTAATTGCTGCAATCTTTCTTCAAAGCGTTCATTGAACTCTTCGAAATGAGCGGCAAAAGGTATGCCTAGCCATTCTTGTTCAAGCTGTTTGATCTCACTGAGATTAAAGCCCTGTTTTTGTTCAGCAAGTGCTTGCTGTAAACGCTCCATTTGATATTCCATACGCAGCGCTTGGTCTTCTGGTGGCGAAGGCTGGGATGTTGCTATCTCTAGGCGAATACAAAGGTGGCGTAAGCGTTGTTCTTGAGTATTGATCATCTCATCCATTTCATCTGGGTTAGAGATCAAAGATAGAAGAACTGCAAAACGCTGGTCGATATCTGATTTTTCAGAAGGTGATTCAGGTTCTTGCTCCCAAGCATGTTGTAGCGATGCTATGCAATCACTTACAGTCTCATCCAATATTGCATGCTCAAGCTGTTCGCAAATTTCAGCCTTGCGCTGAATCGTTAGGTATGGCTCTGACTCGAATTGTTTCAACTCGTGCTTTTGACGCTGCACATAGTTGATTGCTTTTTCGATTCGCTCGGATAAGGTTTCGTCTTCAATTGGCAGAAGCTGCTGCATAGAACCAAGAAGTTCCTGCAGATGATTTAAGCTAGCGCCGGTTTCAATCAGCTGCTCTAGTTCAGAGCACTGTTTTTCTATAGCGTTACTGTTTTGTGCTTGAGAATTGCCTTCTTTCGATGATGATTTATCAGCGAAATACATTTCAAAAACTTGACTGCAGTTTTCTCTAAACTGATTCCAAAGTTTTCTTTCTTGATTGCGAGGAGCAGGGCCAATTAATTTCCAGGCTTTTTGAAGCTCTTTAACTTGCTCTGTCGCATTATGAAGATTTGTTGCTTGCAGAAGCTGCTCTGTTTCGGCGATTAAACTTTGCTTTTCTTTGGCGTTAGCCTGTCGAATCTCTTTTAGCGGTGCATCCAGTTCTTTTAATAATTGATCAAACTGAACTTGTAGCTTTTTACCTGGAGCACGATCAACAGGGGAATAATTGCGCCATTCTGTTTTCGCTTGATGGATCTGATGACTGTAATCCTTCCAGTTTTCGACAGTTTTTTCTTGAGGTGCTTTTAGGTCTTTTAGCGCTTCTAAGATCTGCTGGCGCTTTTCTAAATTGCTCTTGCGAATATCTCGCTGTTGAGCAAAGTGTTGGTCACAAGGCGCATACGCAGCGTCTGAGGCTTTTTTGAATCGCTTCCAAAGCTGTTGCGAATGAACAGAGTCGGTTGCATCAAGCAGTTTCCACTCTTTCTGGATCCTACGAACTTGGGTCGCTAAATCTTGTACTGGAAGATTGGATTGGCTCAGTGTTTCCATCTCTTCACATAGAGATTCTTTTTTTGGTGCGACAGCATAAGCTTGCCAGTCCCTAATCTCTTGAAGCTCGGCTCCAAGTGCTTTAATACGTTGTTCAAGCTCTGGTGTTAGGTTGCCATTTAGGCGTTTACTTAGCTGTTCTGCTCTTTTAATTTGCTTGTCAGCAGAGCGGATTTCACCGGATGAGATCGCAGATTTTAGTCCATCTAAGACATCGCTAAGCTCTTTTTGTAGCTGTAGCGCATGATTATTATCGGCGTCTAGACGCAATTTCGCGCAAGCTAAGCCTTCTTCTAGCTCTGTTAGTGAAGCAGGCTTCTCTTGTAATTTAGGCCAGCTAAATTTGTTTATTAGCTGTGTGGCTTCTTGCGCGGCTTTGTTCAATGGCTCAATCTCAGGTGAACCATTCAATACAGCGCACAGAGCTTTAATTTTTTCTTCGGCTTCAATCAGATGAAAATAAGAAACCAATAGGTTCTTTAATTGAGCGGTGATTTTATCGAAGCTAGACTGCTCATCTTTGCTGCTGTATTGCTTTACTGCTGTCCAATCAGCACAAAGCGATTCCAAACGAGATTGGAATGTTTTTAGCTGTGCCTTATCTGCAGGTAATGTGCTGCTTTGTTCTTTAAGAATACATAGCTCAGAGTAGACTGCATGGCTTTGAGCTTTTTGCTTCTCTAGCTGAGCTTCTTTCTCTTGTTCAGCCTGTTGTTCTGCATCATGCTTCTGGATCGTTTCAGAACAGATTTTTAGCTTTTCTTGGAAAAGCTCTTGTTGTTCGGCATTCGTCGAAGAGCTAAGTTTTTCCCAGTCCGCTTCAATAGCAGTCATCTTCGCAGAATACAGCGGGAAGAATTCAGTTGCTGCGAGTTGTTGAATAGAAGCTAACTGTTTCTGGATCGCTTCTTGTTGAGCTTGTTCTTGCTTCTTCTGTTCACGAATGACTTGAAGCTTTTCTTTCGTGACTTTAACAACGCCTTTATCTTTATTACGAGCTGCCTTTTGGAGTTGCTCAAGAATCTCTTCACTATTGATCTGACCGGCAGCTAGGACGCGCAAACTAGCTCGTTGGCTTTTTTCTGCAATAAGAACAAGATCATGATCGTCAGAAACTTGGATAACGGCTTGCTCACGAAGCTGTTCGTCTTGGCTATTCAGTGCAATGTGAGTCAGTAAATCGCCATCTGTAATGTAGGAAAGTGCAGAGCTTTTTTCTTCTTGAAGTGGTGTCTCTTCTTGGCTGAGAAGAATTTGACTAATTCGGTGTAGAGCTAATTGCTGGATATTGCTAGAACTGTCGTTCTGGCTGATTTGGACTAATAGGTTAAGGTCTGAGAGTTTTTCAGTAGCATTTAAACGTACTGTCTCGTCCTGATCTTTCAGTGCTAGCTGCGATAGGATAGTTTGAGCGTCGGCATCAGTTTCGCGAAGTTTTGCAATCGCTTTGATCCGCTTTTCGGGTTTGGCGTGTTGCCAATTAGGCTTTAAAAATCTTGCTAGCATAGTGTCCTGTACTTCTACGGCTACGCGTATATAAGATGGAACGCGCTACCTTTAAGGGCCAATATTCTACCTGAGAATTTAGTGACTGACAGCGTTGACATTAAGATAATGTACTGGCATTTAATGTTTTTTGAGTGGCTTTTACAAAAGGAAAGACATAGATAGTTTGCAAGAGCACTGACTATTTCGGCTAAGTCTAAGAAATAGAAGGTGTTAGAGAATGAGCCCAGATAAAAATTAAATATTGATAACTGAGCTTACTTTCTAAAGCGATAAGCAGAATTATGACTAAGTTCGAATTTCTACATCACCATCAACATAGATCCAAAAACCATCTTCTTTCCGGAAGTTCGATTTTTCATACAAAGTACCACTTTGATCATCTGTTTCGAAATTTGCTTCAAACTCAACCATGCCGGTCTCGTCAGAACGATTGCCTTGGTTAGTATCTAAAATTGTTAGGCCTGTCCAGTTTGTATATTTGACTTGGTCAGCCAAAATTTCGGCATCATCTTCGCCGCGGTTTTCTGGCGCAGTGGTATTGATTAGATAATCTATAGCACCCAGCGCGAAGGCTGTGTAGCGGGATCGCATCAATGCTTCCGCTGTTGGTGCAGGTTTTTGCCCTTGTACGATAGGTTTGCAACAGTAATCAAACGGTTTATTGGAACCACAGGGACAAACTTTGTTCATTACATCCTGATTATGAGACATGGGTGAACCCTTAACATTGAAATGTTAATCTGAAATACAGAGCGTTCTATTGGCTATTCTTTTAATATATATAGCTAATACCCACATTATATCTATCAGATTTACCCTTTTGGCAAGGATAATTTATGGCTAATGCGCCTTTAACATTCTTTTGGCATGACTATGAAACATTTGGCGCAGATCCAAAACGCGATTGGCCGGTTCAGTTTGCTGGCATTCGGACCGATGATCAGCTAAACATCATCGAAGAGCCGGTGATGTTTTATTGCAAACCAAGTGAGGACCAACTCCCTCATCCAGAAGCATGCTTGATTACTGGGATTACACCGCAAAAAGCGATAGAGGAGGGGGTTTGTGAAGCGGATTTCTTTGCTCAAATTCATGAGCAGCTTGCTCGCCCTGGCACATGTGGTGTGGGCTACAACAGTATTCGTTTTGATGATGAAGTAACGCGATATGGTTTGTATCGTAACTTCTTTGATCCCTATTCCCGAGAGTGGCAAAACGGTTGTTCCCGTTGGGATATTATCGATATGTTGCGATTAACTCGATCCTTGCGCCCCGAAGGTATTACTTGGCCTAAATATGAAGATGGATCTCCAAGTCTAAGGCTAGAAGATTTAACGGTCGCTAATGGTATTGATCATGGTCATGCCCATGATGCTTTATCAGATGTGTATGCCACGATTGAGATGGCAAAGCTGGTTCGGGATAAGCAGCCTAAGTTATTTAATTACGTGCTAAATAACCGCAGTAAGCAATCTATTCAAAACCTTCTAGACCCGCAAAGTCATAAGCCTGTGTTGCATGTTTCTTCTCGTTATCCGGTTGAACATGGTAATGCTGCTATTGTGGCACCCTTGGCGACACACCCTGTGAATAAAAATGGGGTGTTAGTGTGGGATCTGCGTGTGAATCCAGAACCTCTGATGCAATTACCGGTCGAAGAGTTGAGGCGTTTACTTTATACCAAGCATTCAGAACTCACTGACGCAGACCCGAAAATTGCGTTAAAGCAGGTGCATATAAATAAGTGCCCGATCATAGCGCCTGCCGGCATGTTGAATACTGAGGAAGCGGCCCGTTTGCAGATTGATGGGGATGTGTGTCGAACGCATTTGCAGATGCTAAGAAGTTTTACTGGTCTGTCGCAGAAAATTGCCGATATCTATAGTGAGAGCCCTTTTGAGGCAGAAAGCGATCCGGATATGATGCTATACAGTGGCGGTTTCTTTACGCCATCTGATCGTAAATCTATGGATCAAATTCGCCAAACGGGCCCTATGGAGTTGGCTGAGCTGGATCTGCCATTCCAAGATCCTCGGCTTGAGGAGATGTTGTTGCGCTATAAAGCGCGTAATTGCAGCTCCGTGTTAAGCCACGAAGAGCAGATGCAATGGGAAGATTACCGTCGTCGTAAGTTGTTAAAGGGCGAGGGCGGTCATTTGACTATGGATACATTCTATCAGCGATTGAATGAGCTCTATGGTCAGCCTGAAATGGATGATAATAAACGCCATATTCTAGAAGAGTTAGCTGTATACGCTGAGGCTATTTATCCTATGGAAGATGCTTTTGACGATGCCTATTAGATCGATTGCTTTCGGTCTGTGCCTTATGTCTTGCGTAGTAAGTGCGGAGGAAGATATCGAGGTACCTATCGATTATGAGATAACCACACCTAAAGGTTATTTCTACGGCACGGTAGATGGTGAAACGGCCTATAAAGATTGGCGCAGAGGCACCTTTGATAAAGAGCGCATGAATGAGATCAAACCTAAGGACTTGCCTAGTAATTTGCCAGAGCCGGTTGTGATCCCTTATGTTCCACCTGTAGTCAACGAAGTACCTGCAGGTAAGCCGAAAAAGCCACCTCTAAAAGGTGAGGACAAGATCTTTGTGCAGATTGGTAAGGATGAGAAGAAAGCGCGATGCCTTATTCTCGGGCAAGGCTGTGAAGAGCTGGTTGAGCCTGAAGTGAAAGACTCCGTCTATTTTCGACCGATAGAAGCGCAAAAGCAAAAACAGTTGGAATTAGAGCAAGAAAAAATTAAAAAGCGCACGGTTATCAATCCAGACCAATAACCGTGCTTTTATTCTCTCATTAAATATGATTATTCATCAGGAGTGAAATTACCCTGATCTCTACGTTGCTTAAACAAGCGAGTTAATTGTGTCGGCTCGGTTGCAGGGCGTTCAAACTTCTTTCCTGTACTTAAGACCGTTAAACGGCGATCCAACAAACCAGCGTAGCGTTTGGATAGATCGTCTAAGGTTACTTTCTTGACAGCTTCCGCCAGCTTCTTACGGGTATCAAATTCTGTTTCACCCCAATCGAGCTCTCGCCAGAATCGCTTGGTACGACTGGATAGTTTTTTATCCTGCTTAGTGATTCTTGAAATCACACTGCGTTTAAATTTGTTCAGCTCTTCTTGGTTTAATTGCGAGATCAAATTGCTCGATTGCATTAAGAACTGATCAATCTCTTTTACCAGCGTTTTGCCGTCTGCCACAGGGGATTGCACAATAAATGCAATACCCGGTGTTTTGTGCATCTGTAAAGGCGTACCGAAGACTATGTACCCCAGCTGTTTTTCGGTGCGCAGCTGATTGTAGAAAGGCGCGGATAAAATTTCGCTCAATACAGAGAATTCAGCTTTTTCTTTATTGCTGTTGTTATCGCCTTGTAGCAAAACAGAGATCGCTGAATCATCATGATCAATCACTAACTTATCAGTAAGCTGCTGCTGGCGCGGTATTTGAACTACCTGGATGGGCGTCACTTCTTTAGCGCCTGATTGCCATAGGTTATCTGTGATCAGTGAAGCCACTGTTTTAGCGTCTGCTTCGCTTATATTGCCATGTGTAAGTAGTTTAATGTCCGGCGTTTCCTGCAATTTAACTGCATAAGCGGCAAGATCTCTAACCGTCAGTTTTTCTGCTTCACGACGTTCCTCTGCATTGCTCCATTGAGGTAGAAGCAATTCATACAGACGGCTCGTCGTTTGATTGTACGGTTTATCATTTAGCTGGTTCGCTAAGTTATCTAGATACTTCTGCTTAAGGATCTCAAAGCGCTCTTTTGGTAGATCAGGTTTGTTGATCGCATCAACCACATATTTTGTTAGCAGATCGAGTTTGTCGTTGTAGCCAGATAAACGAACCGTAAAGCCCTTCATATGTGGATAAATATTCGTGCCTAGACCAGCCAGATAAGCATCGTAGAGTGTTTCATTGAGTTGCTCTTGCAGCATCTCAGTGAAAAGGCTGTTCATCACCCAGTTTTTAGCGCTGGTATTGGCAAATGGGGTTTGCAGTGTGAAATAGGCATTTGCTTTCGGCACATTAAAGCTGACATCGGTTAAATGCCAATGTTCGAAACCTTGTTTATCTTGCAGCAGATAAGGCGCTTGTTTAGTTTCTGCTGCTAGAAGATCTAGGTCCTGAGCAATAAATGGGTTAGTGCTGCGAACCGTTAATTTCGGATCAATTGCTTTAACGGTGAAGCTTTTCAAGGTTTCCGCGTTAAACTGAGAAACTTCAAAAGGTACGTTGTAGTCAGGTTCTGTTTGGTTGCCTTTAACATCACGCGCTTTAATGGTTACCAGCATATTCTCTGGCTTGATCTGATCTAGATATTGCATAATCAGCTCAGGCTTAAACTCATTAAAGGTATAGTTCGCAGAGATGACTTTCTCCGTTGGGAAAAATTGCATCTGTCGTGTCAAACCGCTCACCATGTGGATGGGTTCTGATTGCTCCTGAAAGGTAAAACGGATGTTGCTCAGTTGTTTCTCTTCATCAAATAGCGCTTTTTGAATTCCGCTCTGTTTTAGCAATTCAACATACTGGAATACCATTTGGATAACTTGCTGGTACTGCTCTAGGCCTTGTTCGGTTAGGCGCATGCTGACCATAAAGCTAGCTTGGTTATCCAAATCATGACCTTGTGAAGCAGAAAGGGACGTTGCCAAGCCTTTCTCTTTCAGTAGAGAAAGTAAGCTGCCTTTGCCTTCATAGCCGATCAGGTTGCTGATGTAATACAGCGGCTTGCTTTCCCAATGACTGCGAGTTTCAGCAGTAGGGAAGGTTAGCGTAAGTGAGCGGATATCTTTTACGCTTTTGATCTTAACCAACTGCGGTAATTGCTCCGGATTAAACAGAGAGGTTTTGGTTTCAAACGCTTTAGAATCGTAGTTTTTAACCGCACTGAATTTATCTCTTACCATCTGCTCTAATTGGTCCAGTGGTTCTCTACCTTGCACGGCAAGTGCCATCAGATTGGCAGAATAATAGCGCTGATAAAATTCGATTAACTCTTTACGGATTGGGCGCTCGGGAGTATTGGCTAGGGTTTCTAAACTACCTACTGCAAACCAGTTGTGGCTATTTTGTTGGTTCATTAAAGATTTTGTTACGGCATAGCTACGGCGGTAATCATCTTTAATCTTTGATTGATATTCCGAGTGAACAGCATGGCGCTCGCGATCTACGTATTTTTCATCAAATAGCGGCGCAATAAAGAATTGTGCAAAGCGATCTAAAGCGGGTTCTAAATTATCAGCAGTGACATCAAAGAAGTAGTTGGTGTTTTCCATCGATGTATAAGCGTTATGGCCGCCACCGTGAGAACGGATGAAACTTTGATATTCATCCGCAGCAGGGTATTTTTCGGTGCCTAAGAACAGCATGTGTTCGAGATAATGGGCTAGACCCGCGCGATCTTTAGGGTTAGCACTAGATCCCACCGCTACATTCATAGAGGCAGCCGCTTTGTCACTTTTAGGATTCGAGATCAATAAAACGCGCAGTTGATTATCTAAGGTTAGGCTGCGATATACATTTGGATCGTTGGGACTTTTTTCGACGTCTGCGAATACTGATGTGGATAAAACCGCAGACAATAGACCAGCAAAAATAACTAGCCGTGGCATGGAAAGAGTTAGCATAAAAATAAGCCTTAAATCGTAAAAACACCAAAATGTTATGTTGTGACAAAGCATAACGGTTAGGGTTCCTTAATCCAACTCAATGGATTTAGTAAGCGTGGGTGTTACAATCCAGATCTTCGTTAAAAAAGTTCAGGAGTTGAAGGAAGCGATGAACAAGGAAAAAGTGATTTTTGCGTTTTTTATTGTGTTGGCATTGACGCTCAACTTTGGCTTCTTTCTTGGGGATATAGAAAACCCAGCTCACCATAACGTTTACGAGTTTTTTGCTGCATTAGTTGTCAGCATGATCTGTACAGTCATTAAATTTGGTGACCGAACACATCTAGGTGCACTGATGCTAGCTACCTCATTAGTTGCTGACCTGCAACTAATCGTCGCTGCAGGAATTTGGGGTTACGCAGAGCAGATTAGCGGTATTGGTATGGACCCATCTAATATGTCGAGCGTTGTTTCTCTAAGTGCAGGCGCGCTCTTAGCCAATGTTATCTCGGTTATTTTGTTGGTAGTTGAAACTGCCATGCTGCGTCGATAAGCACTGAGCGATTATTCTTTATGAATAACGTTATCTATCTATTTTTACGGCGCTTAAGGGTACCGTTAATTACTCTGATTGTTGTTTACTCCATCTCAGTACTTGGATTTGTACTTATACCTGGGGAGGATGATCAGGGTAATGTTTACCGAATGGATTTCTTCCATGCGGTTTACTTTGTCTCCTTTATGGGGTCGACCATCGGTTTTGGTGAAATTCCTTATGAATTCACTTCGGCTCAACGTATGTGGACGCTCTTTTGCATCTACGCCACGGTAAT
Source organism: Neptuniibacter sp. QD72_48 (assembly GCF_047778065.1). Classification (GTDB taxonomy): domain Bacteria; phylum Pseudomonadota; class Gammaproteobacteria; order Pseudomonadales; family Balneatricaceae; genus Neptuniibacter. The sequence continues at coordinate 882,100 of NZ_CP180547.1, forward strand.
CGCTTGGTTATACGGTATAGGTACGACACTGGCTCTGATACAAGAACCCGTATTTGGCCGTATGATGCGCAGGCGCTCCTTCACTGCAGATGTTCGGCAAATGAACGAGCCCTTTTATCTGATTTGTGGCTACGGTGTGACCGGAAGTGTCGTTGTTCGACAGCTAGTACGACGTGACATCCGCGTGGTGGTTGTTGATATCAATCAGGACAAAATAGATGCGTTAGAGATGGATGAGTTACCTGTCTCTGTTTCCGCGCTTTGTGCCGATGCTTCTCTTCCCGATGTCTTAGATGCGGCAGGCCTTCAGCATCCCAAATGTATTGGCATCATGGCGTTAACGAACCATGATCAGGTTAATCTCTCTATTGCAATCGCTAGTAAATTGTTAAATCCTGAGCGGATGGTGATCAGTCGTACCGAATCTGATATTACCTCTGCCAATCTAAAATCTTTTGGTACGGATCTGGTAGTGGACCCGTTCCGTACCTATGCACAGTATCTTTCTTTAGCGGCTCATGCGCCTTATATGCATCTGGTCTATGACTGGATTCACAATCCATTCCATCGTCCGCTTTCCAGCGTCTATCAGCGTACAAAAGGGCGTTGGATCATCTGTGGGCACGGTCGTTTTGGCCGTGCGTTGTATCGCGATTTTGATGAAAGTGATGTCGAACTGACGGTTTTAGATATTGATGCAGAAAAAATAAAAGACCTTCCACATCAAGTAACCGGCGTTGGTACTGAAGCGGTTACACTGATGGAAGCGGGGGTTATGGACGCAGTGGGTATCGTTGCGGGTACCAATAATGATGCCGATAACCTGTCCATCATGATGACCGCTCGAGAATTGAACCCAAAACTCCTGACTGTAGTTAGACAAAACATCCATGCCAATGGCTTGGTTTTTAAAAACAGCCGTGCTGATTTTATTATGGAGCCGGGGCGTATTATCGCTAACCGCATCCTTGCGCATGTTAAATCGCCGCTAGTGCCTATATTTATCGAAGAGATGCGGGATAAGTTTGACGATGTCTGGGCACACACATTGATTAATCGAATGAGCAGTGTGGTAGGGGACAGGGAGTTAGATAGCTGGGCCTATACCGTAGGCGAGAAAGAAACACCTGCTTTTATGGAAGCAAAGAGACAAGGCTTCGACTTAACGCTCTCTCTGTTCTTTAAAGACCCTCACAATCGCAAGAAAAATCTACATGCCTTTCCTCTAATGTTAAAGCGTGGGGATTTTATTGATATGTTGCCTGGCGAGTTGGATGAGCTACAAGAGGGCGATGAAGTCCTGATTTGTGGTTTAAATAAATCCAATCGCCGTATGCAATGGACTGTAAATAATTATAATGTCCTGCATTATGTCATTACGGGCAATGATGCGAGTAACAGTCTACTTTCGCGTTTTTTGCAGAAGAATAAATAAGACTTTCGAGGTCATATTTGGCTTATCTACTGTTGACGCTTACCACGCTTTTTTGGGCGGGTAACTTTGTTTTAGCGCGTGCTTTTTCTGTTGATATCCCCCCGATTACGCTAGCGTTGATTCGCTGGTCATTAGCGTTCGTTATTTTATTACCTTTTGCTATCCCTACCATTTATAAGTATCGCGATGTGATTCGTCAGTATTGGCCTAGGTTAGTGCTGTTTGGCGCTTTGAGTGTTGCTGGCTTTAACACCTTGGCGTATATCGGTTTGCAAACGACGACCGCTATGAATGGCACGTTGATGCAATCGTCAATGCCGATCATGATCCTCTGTATGAGCACATTAGTGCTTCGTGAGTCTGCGACCATGCGGCAATGGTTGGGTGTATTGCTTTCGCTACTAGGTGTTTTAGCGTTGATCAGTAAAGGTGACCCAGAGGCTTTAATGTCGCTTAACTTCAACAGTGGCGACCTTTGGGTGCTACTCGCAATGTTTGTTTGGGCTTGTTACAGCCTAGCATTGCGTTGGAAACCGAAAGAGATGAGTGGGTTTGCGTTCTTCTCGGTTTCTTTAACCGTAGGGGTGATTATTCTAGTACCGCTTTCACTGTTGGAAACCGAGAGAGCTTTGCAGATTCACTGGGATACGGATCTGATGTTACTGATCTCCTATTTAGCCATTTTTCCTTCTATCTTGGCTTATCTGTTTTGGAATTATGGTGTTGAAAAGCTAGGCGCTCATAAAGCTGGATTATTTATTCACCAAGTGCCAATGTGGGGGATTGTATTATCAGTGATTTTCCTCGCAGAGCAGGTTCAGGCTTTTCATTTATGGGGTATCGCTTTAATATTCACAGGGATTTATCTCGCTGTAGTCGCCGGTACGGTTGCCGGTAAAAGCTAGTTATGTAGGAGAAACAATGCGGACTTTTTTGGTTACTTTAATGGCGGTATTTTTGATTTCGCTTCCTATCGCTGAGACAGCTGAAGCTAAACGCTTTGGTGGTGGTTCTTCATTTGGTAAAAGCTTTTCTTCACCTAAAAAATCACAGCCTGCTCAACAGCAACAAAAGCAAGCTGATAAAACGACAACAAACACAACTACAGCACCTAAGAAAAAAGGTTTTGGTGGTTTGATGGCTGGTTTGTTGGCGGGTGGTATTTTTGGCGCGTTGCTATTCGGTGGGGCGTTTGAAGGTCTACAGTTTATGGATCTGATTCTGATCGCCGCGGTGATCTTTATTGTTTACAAAATCTTCTCGATGCGAAAACAGGCGCAGCGTCCAGATTACGCTACTCAAGGTGGTCATGGACAAGGTCAGCCTTATACGCCAGAACAGCCACAGCCAATGCAGCGCGAGGCTCAAACTGAGAATGTGCAGGAGTTTAAACCAATGCCTGCTTATGATTCCGGTTGGGGTGATTCTGCTGAGATCGAGATTCCTTCTTGGTTTAATAAAGACGCATTCTTGGAAGGTTCCCGTGAGCACTTTGTAAACCTACAAAAGGCTTGGGATCGTTCTGATTGGGACGAAATCCGTACTTATACTTCTGAAGAGTTGTTTAATGCGCTTCAGCAAGAGCGTGCTAAGTCACCAGCTGATCAGGTAACAGAAGTTGTATCGGTTATGTCTGAGTTAGCTAACTTCATCACTCAAGAAGATGAGGTGATTGTGAGCATTAACTTCTACGGTTGGTTGAAAGAGAATGCCTCTGAAGCGACTGAGTTTAATGAAACGTGGCACTTGGCACGTGATATGACTAAAGAAAATGCGGATTGGTTTATCGTAGGTATCGAGCAAAACTAAGCTTATACCCACCACTAAAAAAGCCAAAGCAATATGCTTTGGCTTTTTTGTATCTGGGATAAGCGAAGAGGTTTACTCTTCGTGATCGCGAATGAATGTCCAAGTATCGCCTTCAGACATGCTCTCTGCGAAACGGTAACCTTCAAGATCAAAGCCTTTTAAGTCTTCAGGGTTTTCGATCTTGTTTTGAATAATGTAGCGGGTCATCAAACCTCGAGCTTTTTTAGCGTAGAAGCTGATCATCTTATATTGACCATTCTTCCAGTCTTTAAACGCTGGTGTAATGATACGTGCGGAGATGTTTTTCTCTTTAGCTGCTTTGTAGTACTCATTAGAAGCAAGGTTGATCAGTACCTGCTCTTTCTGTTCAGTAAGTTCCTGATTCAAGCGTTCACAGATCTGAGTGCCCCAGAATTCGTATAGGTTTTTACCGCGGCTATTAGTTAGCTTTGTGCCCATTTCTAAGCGGTATGGCTGCATCAGATCGAGCGGTTTCAACACGCCATAAAGACCTGAAAGGATGCGTAGGTGATCCTGTGCAAAAGCTAGGTCTTCTTCCGATAAAGTTTCAGCATCTAAGCCTGTGTATACATCACCTTTTAATGCTAGAACGGCTTGTTTAGCGTTCTCTGTATTGAATTCAGGTGTCCATGATTCATAACGGGCAACGTTTAAACTGGCCAGTTTGTCGCTCAACTTCATCATCTGAGCAATATCCTGTACGGAATGCTTTTTCAGTTCATCAATGAGAAGTTGGGAATGATCAAGAAACTCTGGCTGGCTGTATGTTTCAGTGACAGGGGCAGTTTCATAATCCAGAGTTTTGGCAGGTGATACGACAATCAGCATAGGAAGAATCTATCTTTGCAGTAAAAAGTCTCTAGATAATAACCCTGTCTGTAGATACAAAAAAGGCCATTTTTAATATGGCCTTTTCTGGATCGAATCATCTGCAATTAAGAGGCGGTTCGTTTCTTGTAAAGCGTATGAGCAACAGTGCAGATGGCTGTGCCAACACAGACGAGTAGCGCTGGAATCAGTGGGTTTTCTAACGTGCCGGTTATTTTCATTAAAAGACCAGAAATAAGGAAACCGCCGAACAGGCATAAAATGCCTGACATCACACACATTACGATTGCATTGAGATTACGCTCAGGGCTTTGAAAAATGTACCAGCCAGCACTGGCAAACAGAGCGGATAAAGTAACCCAAGAAGCGATAGAATCAGTCATAAAATTCTCAGTATTGTTATTGTTGTAGGCCTATTAAGCCCTAACCTAGCAGCGCTGTCATCTCGACATTGGGTGGATACAAGAAACAGCAAAGGAATAGTGAGGGTTATGGGGGCAACCTCCACGTTTTTTCGGTATTATAACCGCCATTAAATTAGTGACATATATTGAGTTGCCACATTTTTTATAGCGGGCAACGCCATGCAGATTAGAGAAGTGAATAATGGATAAGAAAACTGTTCTGACGGGTATCACTACTACAGGTACACCTCACATTGGGAATTACTTGGGTGCGATTAAGCCTGCCATCGAAATGAGTCAGACAGGTGAGTACAACAACTGCTATTTTCTAGCTGATTTCCACGCATTAATTAAGTGCCATGATCCAGAGCGTGTTGCTCAATCAACGCGTGAGATCGCAGCGACTTGGTTAGCGTTAGGCTTAGATACGGATAAAGCGACGTTCTACCGTCAAACAGATATCCCTGAGATCACGGAACTAACGTGGATTCTAACCTGTATGTGTTCTAAAGGTCTGATGAACCGTGCTCACGCTTACAAAGCTTCTGTTGATGCTAACCGCGATGCGGGTAGCAGCGATCTGGATGATGGCATCACAATGGGTCTGTTCAGCTACCCAATTCTGATGGCAGCTGACATCTTGATGTTTAATGCCGATCTTATTCCAGTAGGTAAAGACCAGATTCAACACATTGAGATGGCACGTGATATGGCGGGCCGTTTTAACCACACTTACGAAAACCTATTCACATTGCCAGAAGCGGTAGTGGATGAGCAGACTCAGCTAATTCCGGGTCTGGATGGTCGTAAGATGTCGAAGAGCTACGACAACACGATTCCGCTGTTTGCTTCTGCTGATGAACTATACAAGCTGATTAAGCAAATCAAAACGGACACGCGCGAGCCGGGTGAACCTAAAGATGCTGATAACAGCACAATCTTCCAGCTATACAACTGCTTTGCTAATGAAAATGAAGCAGCTGCAATGCGCCAGCAGTTCGAAAACGGTATCGGTTGGGGCGATGCGAAGAAGGAACTATTTGAGTTCCTAGACGCAAAATTGTCTGCTCCACGTGCTCGCTACAATGAGTTGATGAACGATCTTGGTGAAGTGGAAGAGGTTCTACAGAAGGGCGCCGCTAAAGCTCGTGAGATCACTTCTCCGTTGATGGATAAGGCGCGAATTGCGGCTGGTATTCGCCCACTAACTTACGTTGCAGAAGCTAAAACGGAAGTTAAAAAGAAAAAAGAAAAATCTGCTGAAGAGATCGCGCGTGCTGAAGAAGGCCGTCGTCGCGGTATCTTGATGCAGCTTAAGCCTCTACTTGAGCAAGTTGAGCAAGCGGACGACAAAGCAGCGGCTGCGCAATCTGTGATCGCTGAGAAAACGGCTCAGGTTGAAGGCTTGAAGAAAAAGCAAAAGCAGAAAGCTCAGAATGAACTTGATCTACTTCAAGAAGAGCTAGCAGCTTACCTATAAATTTAAAAAGGCTAAGTTAAATATGTTTACGACAATTATTAGCGCCGAACAGCTTCAGAATCACATATCAGAATCTGATTGGGTAGTTTTTGATTGTCGTTTTAATTTAGCGGATACCTCGGCGGGTAAAAATGCCTACCTTGAAGGGCATATCCCAGAAGCGATCTATATCGATCTTGATCAGGATCTATCCTCGCCGATTACGCCTGAAACGGGTCGTCATCCGCTACCTGATTTAGAGCAGTTGGTTGATCATTTAGCGCAGGCGGGAGTGAACAATAACACTCAAGTCGTTGTTTATGACGATTGTGCTGGGGCTATGGCGGCGCGTTGCTGGTGGTTGTTACGTCTAGTGGGGCATAAAGCGGTAGCGGTGTTGGATGGAGGTCTATCTGCTTGGCAATCGCTAGGCGGTGAGTTAAATGATGATATTCCACAACCGACTTCTACTGCGTATACATTATCGTTACTGCCAAATCAGAATTTGACGGTAGCCGAGGTTGAACAGGCACTTGATGCTCAGTCCATCTATCTTGTTGATGCTCGTGCAGCCGAGCGCTATCGAGGAGAGGTGGAGCCAATCGACCCAATCGCTGGTCATGTTCCAAGTGCTTTAAACCGTCCACTGACGGATAACTTAGCCGAGGGTAAATTTAAGCCTGTAGCTCAGCTTCGTAAAGAGTGGTTAAGCGTCTTAGGCGGTAAATCGGTCGAAGCCGTGGTTCACATGTGTGGGTCCGGTGTGACAGCTTGTCACAATCAATTGGCGATGGAGATTGCGGGATTGAGTGGTAGCCGGGTTTATAGTGGTTCTTGGAGCGAGTGGATCAGAGATCCAGCTCGTCCAATTGCGACTAAGTCCTAAATTTATCTACCAATCTCATTTAGTTTCCAGTCATAGTGATAGTCTGAAACCTCTGTAGCTTGTTTCAGTTTCTCTTTTAAGTCAGCATCGGCGTATTGCTTTAGGTGTTCGATCAGCTCACTTTCGTTGTTTCCGAAATCCTCTTTAAACCACTTATAGATACTGGAAAGGTGCAGGCTATTACCTTCAAATCGTGCGCCTCGAGGGTGGTTTATATAATCCTTCGCGCCTTGATTTAGAAGCTGTTCGCTATTGTCTGCGGTAAAGGCCTGAGGTTGAAGGTTGGGGCAGCCGATTGATGCACAGTTAACGGCATAGTGGATGCGTGGGTCTTTCCAAATAGGGCGAAGGATACGATGTTCAATATCGTCTAGGCTGACTTGTTTCCCATTCACTGCTAGCAGTTGTTTTTTCCACGGACCATCGCTGAAAAAGCCCGGTGAAATATCGATATCCCGAATCGACTTCACGGGGTAATGGTCCAGAATCACATCAACCGTCAGCGCGTTATATAAATTGATCCAATAAGCTTGCTGTTCAGCGCGGTTGTATTGATGAATATTAATAGCAGCTACGCGTTGAAGATAAGCTTTAAGTTCAGTTCTATCTGCTGAAGATACATTGGCGTAGTTGATCAGATTGATGCCATCAGAAGAGCGCTTAACATAGCGTTGCAGGTATTGGTCCCAGGCAGAATGGTCGATAGTGGCTGTGCTTGATTGATCATGTTTAAGCCAAAAATCCCAAAGTTCGGCACTTGGGGCTGCAATAGCTAGGGTACTGAAAAGCCATAGGCAGGCTGTTGCTAAGAATTTATTTATCATCATTCATTACTATTCATTAAAAGCATGTTTTAAGTGTGACTTTGAATATTGCTGAAAATTCCCTCACAGAATATTTTTAAAGCTCTATTTAAAAGCTTTATCGAAGCGATCAATTTAAATCAATGTTGGCAAAGGTAAGATCCCTCTATACTGTGATGGTAATTATTGAGGGGATTTTGAGGACATTGTTATGGCGCAGTATCAAAAGGGTGTGATTGCAGAGGCAAGCCCATTTGCTCTTTTTCTGACGTTTAATCAAACTCGAACAGCAGATGCGTTAAGCAGGGTAAAACAGCTACTAGCAAAGGTACCTAGCCTTGAGCGTGAATTCAACCAAAGTCATCCAGATGGTGAGATTCATATCGTTGCTGCGATCGGTAGCCACTACTGGTCGCAACTGCAGATTGGACCTGCACCGAGTGCTCTTAAGCCATTCCCAAATTTCGAAAATGGTGAAAACGTTGCTCCTAATACACCTGTAGATCTATTTTTTCATATCCGGTCCCAAGGGAAAGACCTTAACTTTTTAGTCGCGCAGAAGCTTCGAGAGGAGCTAGCTGATGCGGTGACGCTGGTGGAAGAAATCGAAGGATTTAGATATCTGGATTCGCGTGATCTTACTGGTTTTGTCGATGGTACTGAAAACCCTGAAGGAGATAACCGAGTCAGTGTGGCGGTTGTAGGTGAAGAGGATGCCCAGTTTAGTGGTGGTTCTTATATTCATATCCAACGTTATGAGCACAATATGCCATTCTGGAACGCGCAGCCTACTAAACTGCAGGAAGATACTGTCGGGCGAACTAAAGCGGATAATATTGAGTATCCATCATCGGATAAAGCCCTGACAGCGCACACCAAAAGGACTTCCCTGAAAGATGCTGATGGTAACTCCATCGAAATCCTCAGACACAGTATGCCTTACGGTGATACTCAGACGTGCGGGTTACTTTTCGCTAGTTACTGTCGGACACCGGAGAATTTTACACTGATGCTGCAAAGCATGGTCGAGGGCGATGGCCATGGTCATACCGATCACCTTCTGAAATATACTCGTGCGGTAACAGGGCACTCGTTGTTTGCTCCATCGGTGTCCTTTTTAGAATCGTTGGCTGATAATTAAGCAGCTTTACTGATGTTGGGCTAAGCTTAAGGGTATGCTTTTAAAAAGAGTCGATATTATGCAGCCCAATATGAGGACCAGAGCAATCGCGGTTGTCACCGTTGATGGGGAAAATTACGAAATTGATGGATGCTATAAAGGTAAGCAAAGAAAGGCGTCTTGGTTCAATGTCATTAAAACAAGTGATCGGAAAATACAGGTCGAACACTTAGATGAATTTCCTTCTCATGAAAAGATTCGTGAAATATTAAATTGATCTGCAAATTAGTTAATAAAAAAGCCAGCTATGATGCTGGCTTTTTCGTTTATGTGAACTTTTTAGTAAGACTTATTGCACCATTTCGTTGTCGGTGAACATGCCTTCAAACAGAGCTGAAGATAGGTAACGCTCGCCAGAATCTGGAAGGATAACAACGATGTTCTTATCTTTGTTTTCAGGCTGTTGCGCAACGCGAAGTGCAGCACATAGCGCAGCACCGCAAGAGATACCTGCCATGATGCCTTCTTTTTCCATTAGCAGGCGTGCTGTTTCAATAGCATCTTCGTTGCTTACCTGCTCAACCTGATCAACTAGTTCTAGGTCTAAGTTTTTCGGTACAAAGCCAGCGCCAATACCCTGAATCTTATGCGGAGATGGTTTAACTTCTTCACCGTTAATCGTCTGTGTAATAACTGGTGAAGAAACAGGTTCAACCGCAACGGATGTGATCGCTTTGCCTTGAGTGTTTTTGATATAACGAGAAGTACCAGTGATCGTACCACCTGTACCTACACCTGCGACTAGGATATCCACTTGGCCGTCTGTGTCGTTCCAGATCTCTGGGCCTGTTGTTTTTTCGTGGATTTCTGGGTTAGCCGGGTTTTCAAACTGTTGTAGCATCATGTGAGTATCTGGATTCGCATCCACGATCTCTTGTGCTTTATCAATCGCACCTTTCATGCCCTTAGCAGGTTCCGTCAGAACAATTTCAGCACCTAGTGCTTTCATGATCTTACGGCGCTCAAGGCTCATAGACGAAGGCATAGTGAAGACAATGTCGTAGCCACGAGACGCTGCAACGAAAGCTAGTGCAATGCCTGTGTTACCACTAGTCGGCTCAACCATGGTCATACCCTGTTTTAGGGCACCGCTTTTTTCAGCAGACCAGATCATGTTTGCGCCGATACGACATTTTACGGAGCCAGCTGGGTTGCGAGATTCGATCTTTCCGAAAATATTCAGGCCTGGAGCAAAACGCTTAAGGTGAACGAGCGGAGTGTTACCAATAGTGAGGGAGTTATCTTCGTAAATCTTCATTCTGCTACCCTGTTTAATCCTTTTTATTAGGCGATATATCTAAAATGAATATATGTCGCGTCTTTTATTCGTTATCAAGTCTAGAAGTTGTATCTCAGAATTGCTGCGCTGATCAAGGCTTTTTCTATGTTTGGTGATATTTACAATCTTTAGGGCCGATGATGGTATTATTTTCACGATCTCAATTGCCTTTTTAGGGTCTTATGATGCGTGCATTTAATCGACTTCTAGCGCCTTTTATTTTTGCTATCGCTTATGCGTTGTTCCGCTCATCGATAAAACAACGTTCCAAGAAGAAGCATGACTTTGTGATGAAGTTGTTTCGCTTTGCGGCCGATAACGGTCATAAACGTGCATTGTCTGTGTATGGGCATCTACTGCATTTCCGTGGAGATGGCGTACAGAACCGCATTCAGGGAGGGATTTACATCCAGCAGGCGGCGGAAAAGGGTGATTCAAAAGCTCAGTATCAAATGGGTAAAATCTTTGAAGAGGGTTTTGAGCATTATTTTCAGCCTGACCCGACCAAGGCGTTAAAGTTTTACACACAAGCAGCCGAGCAGACGCATCAACTTGCTGTTCGTCGCTTGGTCGATATCTATACCGATGGCGAGCTAGATCAAGAACCTAATCAAGAGCGAGCAAAGCAGTGGCAGGCTAAGCAGTCAAAGCTTTAGTTATTCAATTATTCCGACGACATGGTTTCAAACTGAGTCACACCATCAGGCATAACTTCCCAGCGTGCTTTAGAGCCGACATATATGTGTTGACCAATCTCGATCTCAGGCTCACCATTTACGCAGCCTAAAGTGACCTGTAATACCTGGTCATTGTGTACGGTACACAAGGTTGATCCGCACTTCTTGCAGAACTTCACACCGAAGCCTTGTTGGTTGGTGTATGAGGTTAAGAGGGATTCTCCACTTGTCCATTTGAATTGATCCGGTTCGACAAAAGCAACTGCAGAAGCTTGGGCGTTAAATAACTTGCGGCAGCGGGAGCAATGACAGGATCGGCCGTCTTTTAAATGGCCATCAATACGGTATGTCACTTCGCCACAAAAACATTCACCGGTGATTGGCATCCATATTCTCCTTAACTATTGGTCGGCTAGTTCTGTTTAGATCGTTTGTATTGAGTCATAAAGATCTCAAAGGTTCGATCTAACTCGTCTGCGGCGCTGTTTTCATTATTGAGTTTTAACAGCTCTGTGACGGTTTCTGCCGTACAGAGATGGTCTTTATCAGGATTGCGGCGTAGGTCGTAACGACTTGGCGTTTCTGGATCGAACGCCAGTAATGGTAAGTCGGATAGCCACGGGCTTTTGCGAACGATCTTACGTACCTCTTTCCATGTACCGTCTGGAATAATGATCAGAGTTTTTCTATCTGGTGTACTCCCTGTGAATTTCTTGCTTCGACTAATAAGCTCGGGGCGGTCCGCAGGGAATAGCAGCCAAGTATCGGTATTCTTATCTTGAATGCGATCGATTAACTCTTGTGGCGGGTCGGTACGTTTCCAGATATAGATTGAGCTATTAGGCAAAACCTTTTGGATAATCTTGCTGGTGGTTGTTGGACGTGGCGGCTCATTTTCGTGTAGCAGCAATGCTAACTTTAATTGGCTACCTTGAGGTGTAATTTGGCTGCAGCAGCAATAGGGAGTTGCTAGACCACAGCCTTCACAAAATGAATCGGGCAAAGTGTTATCGTTTTTCCATTTGAACTTTAAATTTCAGAGTTACTTCGCCTTGAGGAGGTACTTCCAATTTCCAGCGCGCACTGCCGCCCATCACTTTTTCAAATGGGTGGCTACTCTCTTTCATCGCCCATTGTAGCGGGAAATTACCGGTCATTTCTAATTTTGCGGCGGTGGTACGGCTGTTACTGATTTTCAGCTCCTGCGCAACCATAAAGCCGTTAAAGGTCTTACTAAAATACGTTTGCTTACGGTGGATAGATACATCGAAGGCTTTTCCTTGCTGGATCTTAACCTCATCGTTTTCACCAGTATGTCCAATGTTACCGCCCCCGGCAAACTGCAATGAGCCTTTGCTGTCAGGGGTAAACGTGCGAACTTTACCAGCAGGTAATGGCGTACCTAGATTACTCTTTTTATCGTTTTTAAAGGTCAACGTCAGTTGAGGTTTTACTCGATGCTGATTGCGTTCCAAGGTTGGGTAGATCAAGAATTCATAGTTATAGCTACGTGCTACAGGGATCTCTTTGGCTGTAAGGAAAGATACCTGTTTTACTTGCCCATTTAGCAAGTCTACCTTGCGAGGGAGATCGAATAGGTGGAAGTCACCTATCTCTTGTGCCATGGTTTTAGGCGCTGAACGAGCCATCGCGCCGACTGCAAAATCGGCCTGAAGCATCTCTGCATGGCGATTGCTGCCAGGGTTATTTAGGCTGCCTGCAACGAGAGATATTTGTGTGTCTTTGTAATCCGCACCAGTATTGTTGGTTAAACTAGCAAGGCCGTCTAGGGAGGCTTTATTACCTGCTTCATTCAGGGTTAAAACGTAGTCCATGCCCCAATTTAAACCGCCTGTCAGATAACTGATACGAGAGAGTTGTGACTTCGATGTACCAGCGGTGCGGAAGTTTACGCTTGGCTTGCTCAATAGCTGTGGCGGTAGGCTAGGGAAAATGAATCGCCACTGATTATTAAGCGGAATACTTTCAAAACGGTTGTTGCGCTTAATCAGAGCGCGGTTACCGTCCATGTTAAGCAACTCCACCTGACTAATAACTTCTTGGCCTGAGACAGGGTTTAAGCGCGCTAGTTGCAGCTGCTTACCTACATAATGTTTCAGCAAATTGCGCTGGTTTAGCAGATTAGTATTTAAGTTTTGCTCTAAAATTTTTCCTGCATTATCAATCCGCAAGCTTTCGACTTGAAGCTGTTCACTGACATCTTCCAGTGTGATTTTCTGATCTGTACGTAGTGGTGGAAGTTGGCGTGTTTCTCTAACTAAACCCAAGTTTTGGTTATACAGCGTTAGATTAAGTGACTTGCGTTGCTCTGAACTGATTTGAAGAGCGTCCGCTGCTTGCGCAGTGAATGGTAGAAGGCCCGCTATAAGCAAGCACAGGTATGATTGGCGTTTGTTCATATCAATATTGTCCCTGAATCTTTATTCCATTAAGGCAACGCCAGGCTTAACTGAGGCTGAGCAGTTAAGCCTGAAACTTGTTCTAGTCTAGATCTAAAGCAACACGGAAGCCCCAGCTATTGCGTTTAGAATCGATCGGGTGGCGGTAGCGACTGGCAGGTCTAATTAAACGCTCGATCTCAAACCAAGAACCGCCACGCATAACCCGATTTTTACAAGCTCTCTTCTGGTAAGCTGATCCGTCTATAGGTGCAGAAGCGTAGTTTTCGAGATAGCAATCTGCAACCCACTCATCAACGTTACCGGTCATGTCGTGAAGTCCCCATTCGTTGGCAGGGAAACTACCGACAGGTGCTGTTTGTTGACCATCCCATTGACTTCCGCAGCCTGCACAAGCAGCCATATTTTCTTTTAGCTCATTTCCCCACCAATAAGTGGTTAAGCTGCCAGCTCGAGCTGCATACTCCCATTCAGCTTCTGTCGGAAGGCGATAAGGCTGACCTGTTTCACCACTGAGCCATCTGGTATAAGCAACAGCATCGCGCCAAGTTACGTTGATCACAGGGCGATTACCTCGCCCCCAACCACCGTCATCGGGCAGGGCTCTGCGGGTCGCTTTGGCAAAGGCATCATATTCGGCAAAGGTCACTTCAAATCGAGAAAGGGCAAATGGCTTTTTGATAGTGACAACATGCACAGGCTTTTCATTATCGTCACCAATGCCCGCTTGGTCGCCCATACGGAAGTTTCCTGAAGGCAGTACGACCATATCTGGACCATATAGGGTGTCGGATATCTGATCTTTAAATAATTGCTGTCCCGGTTCATCTGGCTCTTGATTGTTGAGTTTTTTCAAGGCCGCTTCTAAATCATGTTCTAGAACCGCTTTGCTTATTGTGAGCGAGCGAAGCTCTTTTTCCTGATTGTTGTGAAGCTCTTGTTGAGCTTGTAAAGAATCGTACATTTGCTGTAAGGCTTCTTGCTGCTTCTTGATTTGCAGAGCCTGAAAGTCTTTCTCTTTGAAGTTCATGAAGTCAGAGATAAACCAACCAAGCAGGTAGCCACTAATAAACAGCACAGAGCCTGCTATGGTATAGATCGCTGTTTTAGGTATTTTAGGCAACTTTAAGCCGACCTTAAGTTTATCTTTTAAAGAAGGCTTGCTCTCTTCTGATGTAAGTTCTTCGCTCTCTGTATCATCGTTTACCGAAGCGTCGGTTGTAGCTTCGCCATCTTCTGTGCTTTCAGATTCGGCAGGCGCAGTCTCGTCTTCTGTTTGTGGAGGGAAGAGGGCTTTAACAAGCTCTGTACAGTTAGGTGGACGCTCTTCTAAATCGGTTGAAAGCGCTTTTTGGAGAACCTCCCACTGTTCATTATCTAATCCAGAAGGTTGATCTAGTTGTTTACGAACTCTATCTGCTTCCCCTTCGGTACTTTTAAAAGCAGGTTTGCCGGTAAATAACTCATACAAAATGCAGGCGTAAGAATATACGTCGGTTTTGCGGCTTAACTGACTAGGGTGAAAAGCTTCGGGCGATTGGTATTGCTGGTAATGGAAAGGCTCTTTGCTAAAAGCCGCAATCGCTTCATAACATTCACGTACGGCAAAGAGTGTTAGTTTTACCCCGCCTTTACGGTTGATAAAGATCGTTTCGCTATCCAAACAGGCATGTGGCTTTCGTAACTTTTGAAAGCCCATATCTATAGCATAAGCAACTTGTCTGATCAGACCCAGCTGTTGATTGGGCTGAAGTGAATTACCTTTTTTAATGAGGGCCGCTAGGGTCAGGCCATCAAGTTTTTCGTAGGAAAGGAAAAGTAGCCCACCTTTATGACTGAAGAAACCATAGCATTCCGCTATATGCTTGTTTTGCAGTTGCTTGCTGAGCGCTGCATGCTTTTTGATATTTTCGGCAAAACTATTTTGTTTAAGGAAATTGGGATTAAGAATAAGCAGGGTAACTAAAGGGCTGCCTGCAACGCCAACATCTTCCGCTTGCCAGAGTTGTCCAAACGGATGAGGACTGTTGTGTTTGATAAGTTTAAAACGATGATGCTCTGGCCCAAGGAGAGTCCCTTCTTGTAAAGCATCATAAATAGTTTCTGGCGAGTCGCTCATAAAGACTGATCCTATTCCTTATCCATGTGCATATCATAGACAAGGCCAGCCTTCTTGGTTAGCACTATTTTGCTACTTTTTATTGGAACACTTTGATTTATAACGCCTAGGAAGCTTTGATATAGGAAAACTTCCTAGGACTAGGTTGTTCAGCTTCAGATAGATGTATCTAAAGGAGGGAAGCTTTTAACTAGATCATCCACGGCTTTCATCTGTGTTAGGTATGCTTCAAGCGTGCTTAATGGTAGCGCACAAGGGCCATCACATTTGGCTTTTTCTGGATCAGGGTGTGCTTCTAAGAATAGACCGGCAATGCCCTGAGATAAGCCTGCGCGAGAAAGTTGGGCGGCAAGTGCGCGGCGTCCACCGGCTGAATCGGCACGGCCCCCGGGCATTTGTAGAGCGTGGGTTGCATCAAACATAACGGGGTAGCCAAACTCTTTCATGATAGAGAAGCCGAGCATATCAACGATCAAGTTATTGTAGCCGTAGCAAGAACCACGTTCACATAAGATCAGACGATCGTTACCTGCTTCTTCACACTTGTGCAGGATATGTTTCATCTCTTGTGGCGCTAGGAACTGTGCTTTCTTAATGTTGATAACTGCATCGGTTTTAGCCATTGCTTCTACCAGATCTGTCTGACGTGACAGAAAAGCTGGAAGCTGGATGATATCGCAGACTTCGGCAGCAGGCGCTGCTTGGAATGGCTCGTGCACATCAGTAATCAAAGGCACTTTGAATGTGTCTTTGATCTCTTGAAGGATCTTAAGACCCTCATCTAAACCGGGACCACGGAAAGAGGTTAGGGAAGAGCGGTTTGCTTTATCGAACGATGCTTTAAAAACGTAAGGGATGCCTAGCTTTTCAGTAACAGTGACATAGTGTTCGGCAATCTCCATGGCTAAATCACGGGATTCCAATACGTTCATGCCGCCAAATAGCACCATCGGTTTGTCGTTGGCAATTTCAAAATCTGCGACCTGTACGCTCTTCTGTTGCATCTTTGTAGTCATCCATAAAAGTCAGAAAGATGCATTATAACGGCTTCTTAGCAGAGAGGCTTTTAATTTGTTGTTGGAAAAAGGTGTGCGTATTTTCCAATCCATTCAAGCGCTGCATCTTGATCTGAGAGCTCGCGGCCCTCTTCATTCAGCACATGGCTCCTATAGCGTTGTATATAACAAAGCTGCTCTAACATACGAATACGTATAAGCGCGTCAGAGTTGTTAAAGGTTATTCCTAGTTCATAACCCTGAGGGGTGTTGTCACAGCTTTGGATAACGCCATAAACCTCTAGATTTTCAGCAATGCTAGGAATTTTGATTTGAATATTCTCACCCAAATGGAATGGCGTAGGTGAGTGACAGATAAGTTGGAGTGAAGAGGGGAGTGTAGAAACCGAATGGGTCTCTTGGAGCTTGAGTTCGATTGGGAACTCATCGGGATGACGAATAAGCACTTTTGAATCGCCCATGATAATCACCTTACCAGTACTGCCAGTATAGCTATGATTCGCATAACTGTTGTATTTTATTTATCGGCTGGTGTTTTCCAGTCTGAAGAAATAAATGGTTAGAAACTGTACGACTTTGGAGTGAATACGAGGGGACCTTATGTCAGAGCATAAAGAAGGCCAAGCAGCACCAGATGAAGCCTGCAAACAATTACAGGAAAGTAAGAAAACCTTGTTGCTGTCGACTCTGAGTGCCGAAGGGTTCCCTGAAATTAGTTATGCGCCCTATGTGAAGGATAAGCAGGGGAGCTTTTATATTTTTATTAGTGAGTTAGCAGCGCATACCCAGAGTTTATTAGCGAACAATGAATGTTCCGTTATGTTTATTACCGATGAAGAACAGTCGCAGAATCTCTTTGCGCGTGAGCGTCTAATCTTTAGCTGTTTATCTGAGCGGGTTGATAATCAAGAGGATGCCTATCTGAGCATACTGGATGATTTAGAAGAGAAGTTTGGGAACGTTGTGGGGATGTTACGTTCCCTGCCAGATTTTCATCTGTTCAGATTAAAACCACAGCAGGGGCGTTATGTCGTAGGTTTCGGTAAAGCTTATGTTGTAGATCCGAGCTCCGGATCGCTGGAACATATTAGCGAGAAAACGTTAAAAGAATCGAAACCTAAATAGATATGAGGATGCTTAGGCGGCTCCGCCCATCATCTCTACAACGACAGTTTTTACCAAGAAGGCAGCCAAGCCTAAGCCTAGGGCAAAAAATAAAATGGCAGTACCGAATTTACCGGCGTTGGATTTTTTTGCTAGATCGTAAATGATAAAGAATATAAAACCAGCAAATACTGCAAGACCAATGTTCAGAGCAATTGCTTCCATTTCTGCTAAACGCATTTAGGCTACCTCTGCTTTAAGCTTAAAATTGGCTGCAAATCATACAGGATTTTGTTGTAGAACGGTACTCAGGGAGTGTTGCTCAAAAGCGTACGTTGCGCTTTAAATTTGCACCAAAATTTGGCGTGGAATTGGACGACTTGCGATGGGTCAAAAAAATAAAAAAAAGTTGGATTGCGGTAAAAATAATTAGTTCCCCTGAAAGCCCCGCCAAATCAATGTTTTCGCTGTTTTTTAGGGCTCGCCTACACTCTAAAAAGTCCAAAATCAAGAGTTGCATTCACCTCTTATATCACTATATTTAGTGTCTTGAATGACTTGAAGCACCACATGTTGTGCCTCTTGACAGAGTAGAGTCTAAAACCTGCAGCCCGCATGATCGCGTTATTTTTCGTGCTTTTGCCAGATTTTAACGGCAAATTCAGGGCTAAAAGCAGGATCATAATTACAAATATATCTGAGTGTTATTTGGAAGGTCGCATGCAGCAAGATCTGATGGTTACGAAAAGGGATGGTCGGCAAGAACAGCTTGATCTAGAAAAGATCCACAAAGTTGTAATCTGGGCCGCAGAAGGATTAAACGCAGTATCACCGTCAGAAGTTGAGCTTAAAGCTCACTTACAGTTCTTCGAGGGTATGAAAACCTTCGATATCCACGAGACGCTAATCAAGTCCGCTGCCGATCTAATTTCAGAAGATGCACCTGATTACCAATACCTATCTGCTCGCTTGGCTATCTTCCATTTGCGCAAGCGTGCATTTGGTCAATTCGAGCCACCACACCTGTATCAACATGTTGCAACACAGGTAGAAGCGGGCCGTTATGATAAACATCTAATCGCAGACTACACAGAACAAGAGTGGGGCGTTCTTAACGACTACCTAGATCACAAACGTGATATGAACTTCTCTTACTCTGCGGTTAAACAGCTGGAAGGTAAGTACCTTGTCCAGAACCGTGTAACTGGCGAAGTTTACGAAAGCCCACAGATTCTTTACATGCTAGTGGCAGCTTGCCTGTTCGCGGATTATCCGAAAGAAACGCGTTTGGATTACGTTAAGCGTTTCTACGATGCGACTTCTCTATTTAAGCTATCTCTGCCTACACCAATCATGGCAGGTGTGCGTACACCTACGCGTCAGTTCAGCTCATGCGTACTGATTGAAACAGGTGACAGCCTAGACTCGATCAATGCAACATCTGCATCGATTGTTAAATACGTATCTCAGCGTGCAGGTATTGGTATCAACGCCGGTGGTATTCGTGCACTTGGTAGCCCAATCCGTAATGGTGAGGCGTACCACACAGGTTGTATCCCATTCTATAAACACTTCCAGACAGCGGTTAAATCATGCTCTCAAGGTGGTGTGCGTGGTGGTGCAGCAACGCTGTTCTACCCAATTTGGCACTTAGAAGTTGAATCTCTATTGGTTCTTAAAAACAACCGTGGTGTTGAAGAGAACCGTGTACGTCACCTTGATTACGGCGTACAGATCAACAAGCTAATGTACACTCGCTTGATCAAAGGCGGCGAAATCACATTGTTCAGCCCACACGAAGTGCCGGGCCTATACGAAGCCTTCTTTGCTGATCAAGATGAGTTTGAGCGTCTATACGTTCAATACGAGAACGATCCAAACATCCGTAAAGAGAAAATCAAAGCGGTTGAACTGTTCGGTATCCTTGCTGCAGAGCGTGCGCAGACGGGTCGTATCTACATTCAGAACGTTGACCACTGTAATACGCACAGCCCATTTGATCCGGCTGTTGCACCTGTTAAGCAGTCTAACCTTTGCTTGGAAATCGCACTGCCAACTAAACCGTTGCAGCATGTGAATGATCCAGAAGGTGAGATCGCACTTTGTACGCTGTCTGCGTTTAACCTAGGTGCCCTAGAGAACCTAGATGAGCTAGATAACCTAGCTGATCTGATCGTTCGTGCGTTGGATAACCTATTGGATTATCAGGATTACCCAATCCCAGCAGCGCATACATCGACAATGAATCGTCGTCCTCTAGGTGTTGGTGTGACTAACTTCGCATACTACCTAGCGAAGAACGGCGTTAAGTACTCCGATGGTTCCGCAAACGGCCTAGTACACAAAACATTTGAAGCGGTTCAGTACTACCTACTGAAAGCCTCTAACGAGCTAGCTAAAGAGCGTGGTGCTTGTCCTAAGTTTGACGAGACTGTTTACTCGAAAGGCTTGCTACCAATCGACACTTATAAGCGTGAAGTAGATGAGTTCTGTGAAGAGCCATTGCACTACTTCTGGGAAACACTACGCGAAGACATCAAAGAGTTTGGTCTACGCAACAGTACTCTAACAGCGCTAATGCCTTGTGAAACATCTTCACAGATCACTAACTCGACTAACGGTATCGAGCCACCACGTGGTTACGTATCGGTTAAGGCGAGTAAAGATGGCATCATGAAGCAGGTTGTTCCGGGTTACACCGAGCTGCGCGACCAGTATGAACTGCTTTGGGATATTCCAAACAACACTGGTTACCTACAGCTTGTTGGTATCATGCAGAAGTTTGTGGATCAGTCCATCTCTGCAAATACTAACTACGATCCTGCGTTGTTCCCGAACGACAAAGTACCAATGAAGCAGCTTCTTCAAGACCTGCTTACGGCTTACAAATACGGTGTTAAAACCCTTTATTACCATAACACCCGTGATGGTGCTTCTGACCAAGCAGATGACGGTGGTTGTGAAGGTGGTGCGTGCAAACTGTAATAGGTTTGCCGCAATCCACTGACCACTCAGAGTAAAGCGCCTGTCACAATGTGTCAGGCAATATAATTAGATTTATCCAGGTTTCAGGAACGAACACTCCGATGGCGTACACTACGTTCAGTCACAGTACTCACGATGCAACTAAAGAGCCGATGTTTTTCGGCAAAAGCGTAAACGTTGCTCGTTACGACAGACAAAAATATCCAATCTTTGAAAAGCTGATTGAAAAGCAGCTGTCGTTCTTCTGGCGTCCAGAAGAGGTCGATTTATCGACTGACCGTAAAGATTTTATGAATATGCCGGAGCACGAAAAGCATATTTTCTTGAGCAACTTGAAGTACCAGACGCTACTTGATTCTGTTCAAGGACGTTCACCTAACGTTGCTTTTCTACCAGTCGTGTCTATACCTGAGTTGGAAACATGGTTCGAGACTTGGGCGTTTAGTGAAACGATTCACAGCCGCTCTTACACGCATATTATTCGTAATATCATCACTGAGCCGTCTGAAGTATTCGATCAAATCGTAACAAACCCAGAGATCATTCGCCGTGCGGATTCTGTGACACGTTTGTACGATGAGTTCATCAACCTATCCAGTGTTTACAGCATTCACGGTGAAGGCCTACATACGGTTGATGGCAAGGTTTACGACACGTCTATGCGTAACCTTAAGAAGAAACTTTACCTAACGTTAGTATCTATCAACGTACTAGAAGCGATCCGTTTCTACGTAAGTTTTGCATGTTCTTTTGCCTTTGCAGAACGTGCGATCATGGAAGGTAACGCCAAGATCATTAAACTGATCGCCCGTGATGAAGCACTGCACCTAACGGGTACGCAGCATATGCTAAACATCATGGCATCTGGTGCTGATGACCCTATCTTTAAAGAGATTGCTAAAGAGTGTGAGCCTGAGGTTTACGCCATCTTTAAAGAAGCGGCTCAACAAGAGAAAGATTGGGCTGAGTACCTGTTCCGTGAAGGTTCAATGATCGGTCTTAACGCTCAGATCCTATCTGACTACGTTGAGTACATTACTAACGTACGTATGAAAGCGCTGAACTTGGAAGAGATCTTCCCATCACGTCAAAACCCACTGCCGTGGATGAATGCGTGGTTAATCAGTGACAACGTTCAAGTGGCACCGCAGGAAGCGGAGATCAGCTCTTACCTTGTAGGTCAGATCGACAACGAGGTGGATGAAGGTGATTTCGACGGCTTTGACCTATAAGAGGCAAGCGAATGTCTGGCCCATCACGCATCAAAGTTAACCATCACCATACGTTCTACTATCAGTACGAACCGACCTTGTTAGATGCGCTGGAAGCACAAGAAATTCCAGCGCCGTACAACTGCCGCGGTGGATACTGCGGCTGTTGTAAAGTTCGCCTGATCGAAGGTGAAGTCCAATATGTTCAAGAGAGCTTATTGGACCTGCAGGATGACGAAGTCCTAACCTGCTGCTGTATCCCGAAAACACATATCGAATTAGAGATGCCTGACGAGTGAGTGGGCACTTCCTAATCCTTTCTTTGCACCAAAAAAATAATGCACAGCTACAAAAAAGTGCGGTGATATCTGTGGATTTCGCCACTGTGCATTATTCTTGTGCACAGCTAAAAATTTCCCTTGTCAATATTGCATTAATTAATTTTAGAAAGTTTAAAAAATCTTGTTGATTTATATAACTGATTGAAATTAAAGGATTAATTTTTGTTGGGTTAAATTTTAAACTATTTGCTGAATTCAACGTAATTAGTGCCTTTCAGCGATCTACCCAAAAACTATTCACTGAGTTATCCACAGAAGGTGGGGATGTTTTTCATTTGGTAAAAATTGTCGTTTGTGGACAAGCGATGGGATAATTCGGTTGGTTTTCTTCCACAAGTAATCTTGTTATGTTGGATGAGTCATTACATGGAATGCAGCAAGGCTGCAAACTTCCCTTTTTGTTCTTTTTCCTCCGTTTTGGCTTTTGCAAATAAGTATCTGTTATAGGGCGAATAACACAGAGTACTTCATCCTGCATGTTCACTGATGGGACTTTATTGGATAAATGGAATTTTTAATCAAACTTGTAGATTTTTTCATGCCTGTAACTCTACTAGGGATTGTAGGCTTTACAGCTGTAAGTTACCTATTCTCAAGGAGGCCCTTTTGGAGAGAGCTACATAATATATATGGTTGCTCTGCCAAAGAGTATCGTGCTGTTCCTGAATTATCTGTAAATCACGCGCGCTTTTATTTTTATGAAGAGTCGTGGGCAAGTGATAATTGCATCGAAGTGAAGTTAGATCGTGATTATCTCTATCTAGGTCCTTACTTTTTATTCTCTATGTTTATTCGACCAATGAAAATTCCGCTATCTGATTTGGCTTATATAGGAAAGAAGAATTACTGGTTAAGCACTCGGGATGCATATGAATTTAAGAGTGTTTATGGGTATAAAATTGCTCTGCGAGAAGGTTTGATAGAATCTGTATCTAAGGATTAGAAATACCTCATAGGTTCTTCTAATAGTACTGTCTTGGCTGAACTATGAAGTGTATTTGGTAGGGAAAAATAAGTAGAAATGGAATTAATTGTTTTTGTTTTATTTGCAGCTATCGTAATGACTTTGAGTAAGCTTATGTTCGCTCGAGGAGAGCTTTGGCAAGAATTGAGGCAATTTTACCCGTGTGAATATAAGGAAAGTAATAAGGGAGTGAAAGTAAAAGGGCGTTTCTTATATTGCGTTGATGGTGATTGGATGAGTAACAATTATGTACATCTAAGTTTCGATGAAAGTTTCGTATATCTAAATGTTTCTAGGCCTTTTGGAGCTATTGTTAAACCAATAAAAATGCACAAGTCTGAACTGGTTTATGAAGGGACGAAGCGATATTTCCTTTATCAAAGAAATGCCTACTCTTTGCTACAAACTCAAAGAATAAAGTTAGCCTTCCCTACCGACTTCAATATATAGCGATCCTCGACCCAAGCTAACTCTTTTGCTGCTTTACACAGTCCCCACAAAAAAACGACTGATAGCTTTTCGGCGTTACCGCTACCCGCTTCTTAAAATGCCTTTGAAAATGGCTCTGATCGGCAAAGCCTAATTCCAGTGCTGTTTCCGCTAAACCATTCCCTTGTTGCAATAATTGCTTAGCTCTATTGATCCGTTGATTAAGCTGGTAAGCATGCGGGGCTTGGCCGTATTGTTGTTTAAAGCTGCGGATCAAGTGGTAGCGGCTTAGTCCGGTTTCGGCACAAAAGTCATCGAGAGACCAAGGCGAATCGAGTTGGTCCATGATTAGCTCTTTTACTTTGTGGATATGGAAGTTATCCAGCGCCTTTTGATTACTTTGGGTGTTAAGGTCTTTACCAAAAAGCGCTTTCAGATATTCAATCAATAGAGTTTCAGCAGCGAGTTTATTGTCGCTCTCACTGAGCTGCTTAAACAGGCTATCGAACTGCGTAAACAAGCTAGGGGTACTTTGCAGGACTTGGTTAAACGCGAGGTAATCCTGATTGTTGCTGTTGAATAACTCGCTCTGTAACTCGCCAATCCAATCAGTATCGATAAACAGCATTCGATAAGACCATTCACCTGCATCAGGGTTGCAGGAGTGAGCATCGCCCGGGTTAATCGTCACCGTGGTGCCTTGATGGATCTGATTTGATTGTTTCAGGTTGTGGTATTTGGCGCTACCGGTATCGATCACGCCGAAAGAAAACTCATCATGGGAGTGAGTTTGGTAGCAAGCTGCCGAGCGATGAGCTGAGCGCATTTCTATAAAAGGCAGCGAAGCACAGCGAGCAAAAAACTCGGCAGGCTTTTGTGTATTGGGTTTGCTGGTCTTTTTCATCGGCTAACTCAGGCGCTAATTTATCCAGATTGGTGCAATCGTTAGAAATAGCATTATGCCCATAATGCGGTTAAATAGCTTTTGCTGTTTGGGTTGCGCTAGATAATCTTTAATCAGATGCCCAGCGACAGCCCAAGTTCCAACGCCAATCAGGCACGCCGCAAAAGAGATTGCGCCAAACACACCTAAATATAGTTGAGGCTCGGACTGGTTTAGTACAAATACACTCACACCTGAGATCGAGACTAACCAGGCTTTAGGATTGAGCCCTTGGCTGAGTGCGCCTTGCATAAAAGTGGGCGGTGTTGAGCTCTGTTCTTGGTTATTGGACTCACCGGCTGCCGTAGCAATTTTGTACGCCATATAGATAAGAAAGGCGCTGCCCAGATATTTAAGGATAACTAATAGCTGTGGATTGTTTTGAAACAGCTGATGCGTACCTGCACCTGCAAGTAAAACAATCAATGTGTAAGAGATAGTCGCCCCGAGTACATGGGGCAGGGTACGTAAAAAACCATAAACCGCAGCGGAACTGGTTGCGATGATATTCACAGGGCCGGGGGTAATCGCACCGACAAGGGCAAATACAGCCATAGATAGGGTGAGTGCAAACATAGGAAACCTTCTAACGTAAATTATTGGCTTACTATGGCAGTGCTTAAAACCGATTTATTGAACGAAATTGCGCTGGGCTATGCTTGTTGGTGAAGAGTAGATTTCTTGTGCTTTTAGGGAACCCTCGGTAAACTTTTGTGTCCTTTATATAGGCTATAAAAAACAGCTTTTTTATAACTTATTATTTGTTTCTTATAACGGTGAAAAAATTCTATGAGCGTGCAGTTTCCAACAATTGAAGACTATGTCGGTAAGACCCCACTTGTGCGTCTACAGCGTATAGGTCAGGGCAACGGCAATGTGATTCTATGTAAGCTGGAAGGTAATAACCCTGCAGGCTCAGTTAAAGATCGTCCTGCGCTTAGTATGATTCAGCGTGCAGAAGATCGTGGCCAGATTAAGCCGGGTGATACTCTGATTGAAGCAACATCAGGTAACACAGGTATTGCTTTAGCCATGGCAGCTGCAATCAAAGGTTATAAGATGAAGCTGATCATGCCTGATAACAGCAGTGCAGAGCGTAAAGCTTCGATGACGGCTTACGGCGCAGAGCTCATCCCTGTGACAAAAGAAGAGGGCATGGAAGGTGCGCGTGATTTAGCACTAGCTATGCAAGAGCGTGGTGAAGGCATCGTACTTGATCAGTTCTCTAACCTTGATAACCCGGAAGCGCATTATCAGGGTACAGGTCCTGAGATCTGGGAACAAACTCAGGGTAAAGTGACTCACTTTGTCAGCTCTATGGGCACTACGGGTACCATTATGGGAACGTCTCGTTTCCTTAAAGAACAAAGCGCGGATGTTCAGATTGTCGGTTTGCAGCCAAGCGAAGGTGCACAGATTCCTGGTATCCGTCGCTGGCCGCAGGAATATCTACCTAAGATCTTTGATGAAAGCCGTGTAGATAAAGTTTTGGATATTGGTCAACAAGAAGCTGAAGACACTATGCGTGAATTGGCGCAGAAAGAAGGTATCTTCTGCGGCGTATCTTCCGGTGGTGCTGTTGCGGGCGCATTGCGTTTAGCAGAGCAAGTCGAGAACGCGGTGATTGTTTGTATCATCTGTGACCGTGGTGATCGTTATCTTTCTACCGGTGTGTTTAACGGTTAAGTTTTGATCGCAAGATGTTTTTTGCAATATAGAAAAGCCCCAATGGGGCTTTTTTTGTGCTTGGCATAAAATATTAGTAGGCATTAATGCTTAAGAAATTCGCGCTTTGGCTTCTGAACGAATAGAATATGCGCCGCATGAGTAGAGAACAGAAGTTGATTAATCACTTCTAGCCCATATATTTAGTGCAGATAAAAAATAATAAAAATAGCCGGTGAACGGTAGGGTTAATTTCTGGGAGCAGTAGTAGAACATGGTTAAGGTACGTCAAGACCAACCTATTCTAGACGATGGATCTGTAGATCTAGATGTTTGGTTGGAGCACCTTCAAGATCTTACAGACATTGAAGATATCGATGTTATTCGTCGTGCTTGTGAAATGGCAAAACAAGCGCAGGATAACAGCGAAGCATCAGAAGATGTCTGGGCTGAAAATAGCCATAACAGCTACCGCACAGGCCTAGAAATGGCGCAGATTCTTGCGGATCTGCATCAGGATCAAGATTCCCTCGTTGCCGCTATTCTTTATCGCGCAGTGCGTGAACGTAAACTGCCTATCGAGCGTGTTCGTAAACAGTTCGATAAAGGCATCGCCCAATTGATCATGGGCGTTCTCCAAATGGCTGCTATCGGTAGCCGTAAAAATCCTCGAATTGATGAAAGCGTATTGGGTAGTGAAACTACTCAGATGGACAATGTCCGTAAGATGCTGGTGGCGATGATTGATGATGTGCGTGTGGCGCTGATCAAAATTGCTGAGCGTACGTGTGCTATTCGAGGTGTAAAAGACGGCAGTCGCCGCAAACGTTATCTTGTGGCGCGTGAAGTATTTGATATCTACGCGCCGCTTGCTCACCGTCTTGGTATCGGTCATATCAAATGGGAATTGGAAGACCTTTCCTTCCGTTATCTAAAGCCTAATGACTATAAACACATTGCCAAGCTTCTGGATGAGAAACGCTTAAACCGTCAGGACTATATCGACAAGGTAGTTCTACGTTTAGAAAGCGAGCTAGAAAACGTCAATATTGATGGTGAGGTTAGCGGTCGTGCTAAGCACATCTACAGTATTTGGCGCAAAATGCAGCGTAAGAATATCGAATTTAGCCAAGTTTACGATGTTCGTGCTGTACGCATTTTGGTGCCGCAAAGCCGAGATTGCTATGCGGTACTGGGTATTGTGCACAGTTTATGGCGCAATATTCCGCATGAATTTGATGACTACATCGCTTCCCCAAAACCGAACGGCTATCGTTCCCTGCATACCGCTGTATTTGGTCCTGAAGGCAAAGTATTAGAGATTCAGATCCGTACTTTTGATATGCACGAAGAAGCGGAGCTAGGTGTATGTGCCCATCATTTATATAAAGGCACAGATACCAAGCAAAGCAGTGATGCCTACGAAGATAAGATCGCATGGTTGCGTCAGGTACTTGAATGGCACGATGACTTGGGCGAAAGCGAAGAGTTTGGTGACATGCTGCGAGGCGATGTTGTTCAAGATCGCCTTTACATCTTTACCCCTGATGGCCATGTTATCGACATGCCTAAAGGTGCGACGCCGGTTGATTTTGCCTACCGCGTTCACACCGAAATCGGCCACCGTTGCCGCGGTGCCAAAATCAATGGTCGTATCGTTCCGTTAAACCGTCGTTTACAGACCGGGGATCAGGTCGAAATCATGACGGGTAACGAAGAGCGTCCTCGTCGTGATTGGCTAAATATCAACCTTGGCTTTGTAACAACGCCACGCGCGCGTGCCAAAGTTGCGCACTGGTTCAAGTTCCAAGCGAAAGAGCAGAATGCCGATGCCGGCCGATCTATCGTTGCGAAAGAGTTTAAGCGCTTGGCAATTGATCTAGACGAACTGGATATTAATCAGATCGTTGAACAGGTTAATTACAAGAATACTGAAGATATGTATGCCGCTCTGGGTGCGGGTGATCTACGTCTGTCGCAGATTATCAATGCCGCTCAGAAACAGGTACTGCGTGAAGAGGAAGAGCAGCTTGATCTGGCGCTACCTGCACAAAGTGCAGGTGATTCTGGTCAGCCAGAAGGAATCCGTATTCGTGGTGTAGGCAATCTGCTCACTACCATGGCAACTTGCTGTAAGCCAGTATTGGGTGATCCTATTGCCGGTTATATCACTCAAGGTCGTGGTGTTTCTGTTCACCGTGAAGACTGTATCAATATGATTCAGTTGCAGGAACGTGAGCCTGAAAGGGTGATCGAAGTTGATTGGGGTGAAACAGGCCAGACAACTTATCCTGTGGATATTTATATCGAAGCGTTCGACCGTTCTGGTCTTCTACGTGACGTTATGTTGCTGATGGCAGAAGAAGATTTAAACATTATTGCTGCGAATACTCTGTCAGATAAACGCGACAATATTGCACGTCTAACTCTGACTACCGAGATCTCCAGTCTGGATCTTTTGGGTCGTATCATGGACAAGATCAATCAGGTGCCAAACGTAATGGAAGTTCACCGCCAACGCGGTGGCACCAACTAATCAGCTGGATGTAGGTTTTTGCGTTATGGCTCAGTACACAATTGATGATCTTATCTATCTGATGTCACGTTTGCGTGATCCTGAAACCGGTTGCCCTTGGGATCTTAAGCAGACCTACGCCACTATTGTACCGCATACCTTGGAAGAGGCCTATGAGGTTGCAGATGCCATTGAACGTGAAGACTGGGAGCATCTAAACGACGAGTTAGGTGATCTGCTGTTCCAAGTGATCTTTTATACCCAGCTGGGTTCTGAAGATCAGCGATTCGACTTTTCCACAGTCGTAAACAACCTGATCGAGAAGTTAGTTCGTCGCCATCCTCATGTTTTTCCAGACGGTACCTTGCACTCCAATTGTGCAGATAATCCGATCTCGGAAGAGGAGATTAAGCGCAATTGGGAAGCGATCAAACAGCAAGAGCGCGATGCTAAAGAAGCTAAAGGTATCAGTCGAGTCTTAGACGATGTACCGCGTGCTTTGCCTGCACTGTCTCGTGCTGCGAAATTGCAAAAGCGTGCTGCACAAGTGGGTTTCGATTGGAACGAAACTGAAGCTGTGTTGGATAAGATGGAAGAGGAGCTTGCAGAGCTTCGTGAAGCCATTAAGTCCGGTGATAAAGCTGCGGTCGCTGATGAGATGGGCGATATGCTATTTGCTCAGGTCAATCTTGCCCGTCACCTAGGTGTAAACCCTGAACATGCTGTGCGTGGAACCAACCAAAAATTCGAGCGTCGTTTTAGTTACGTTGAAGACCAAGTACTCGCATCTGATCGTGACTGGGATGGTTTCTCTTTAGACGAATTAGATGCTTTTTGGGATCAAGCTAAAGCTAAAGGTCTGTAACTGCTTTTAAAGCTTCGTAGCAGGCTTCTAGCATGCAGTTAAAGTACTTTACTTCTCCTTACACTCCTTTCTTATAGCCCTGTTTTAGTGCGCTATTCCTTAAATAATTAACTGAATTTACTGTGTTTTTCTTCTTTTTAATGGGTTAGCATCGAAGAAAACCGACTCCATCGGTATGCGAATTTTTGCGTCAGGAGGGATATATGACCAATCTGCACGAAGCTTTACGCGATGATGTTCGAATGCTCGGCTCCAGCCTTGGGGAGACTATAAAAGCACACCTTGGCGATGAACTGTTTGATAAGATTGAAGTGGTACGCCAGTTAGCGAAAGAGGGACGTACGGAAGAAAACCCGGAACACGAAGAGCTACTCAAAGCGCTACGTGAACTGGGCGAAGATGAAGTATTACCGGTTGCCCGTGCGTTTACTCAGTTTTTAAACCTCGCCAATATTGCCGAAGAGCACCACAGGGTACGTCGTTACCTTGAAGTCACCGATGTTTGTACTCCCGATTCTCTCTGTACTCTGTTTGCTCAGTTACGCCAGAAGGGTTTCACGCCTAAACAGATTGCTGATTCTTTGTGTGACACCCAGATCGATCTTGTGCTTACGGCGCATCCTACTGAAGTAAACCGTCGTACCTTAATCCAAAAATACGATGATATTGCTGACTGCTTGCGTCGCTTAGACCGAGGCGATGAGGAAGCACAAGTTCGTTTGGACGAATTGATTCGACAGATTTGGCATACCGATGAGATTCGTAAGCAACGCCCAACACCCGTGGATGAGGCGAAATGGGGCTTTGCGGTAATTGAAAACTCCCTTTGGACTGCGGTGCCTAAATTCTTGCGCCGTGTAGATGCGCAGTTAAATGAGACACTGGGTGAGCGTTTGCCGCTCGATAGCTCGCCAATTCGTTTCGCCTCTTGGATGGGTGGAGACCGAGATGGTAACCCGAACGTAACGGCCAAAGTTACTG
This sequence comes from Neptuniibacter sp. QD72_48, assembly GCF_047778065.1. Lineage (GTDB taxonomy): Bacteria > Pseudomonadota > Gammaproteobacteria > Pseudomonadales > Balneatricaceae > Neptuniibacter. Next base: position 912,439 of record NZ_CP180547.1, read on the forward strand.
AAGAGGTGCTACTGCTTTCTCGTTGGATGGCGGCTGATCTTTATCTGAAAGATGTCGATGCTTTGCGTGCCGAACTATCAATGTATCAGGCTAGCAAAGAACTGATGGCCCGCGTTGGTGACTGTGCAGAACCTTATCGTAAGTTACTGGGTGAAGTACGTAGCCGTTTGCAGGGCACAAAGAACTGGGTTGCGCGTCAGCTGAAAGGCGACGTTGATGGCGATTACGACGTTTATGTCCACGAGGAAGAGCTACTAGAACCGTTGATGCTGTGCTATCGCTCCTTGCAAGAGTGCGGTATGGGTATTATTGCAGAGAATGCGCTGGAAGATATTATCCGTCGTATTGCGTGCTTTGGCCTAACCTTAGTGAAGTTGGATATTCGTCAAAGCTCTGATCGTCATGCTCAAGTATTTGAGGAGCTTTCACAGTTTTATGGACTAGGTTCATACAGCGGGTGGACCGAAGAGGGCCGTCAAAGCTTCTTGTTGAAAGAGCTACAAAGCAAGCGCCCGTTGTTCCCTAATGAGTGGGTGCCATCAGATGAAGTGCAGGAAGTTCTAGATACTTGCCAAGTAGTCGCGACAGCCGATAAGAGCGCATTAGGCTCGTATGTAATCTCTATGGCAAGCCATCCTTCCGATGTATTAGCCGTTATCTTGCTTCTACGTGAGATGGGCATCAGCCATAACATGCGTGTAGCACCGCTGTTTGAAACCCTGAATGATCTTGAGAATGCCCGTGATTGTATCGATGCTTTATTAAGCGTTGATTGGTACAAGGCCTATACCCAAGGCCATCAAGAGGTGATGATCGGTTATTCCGATTCTTCCAAAGATGCAGGCCAATTGGCTGCGGCTTGGGGCCAGTTTAAGGCACAGGAAGGGCTAACTCAGCTATGTAAAGATCATGGTGTTCACTTAACTTTGTTTCACGGTCGTGGTGGTACAGTGGGCCGTGGTGGCGGTCCAAGCCATACAGCGATTTTGGCGCAGCCTCCGGGCTCTGTAGATCACAGCCTGCGCTTAACTGAACAGGGCGAGATGATCCGCTTTAAGTACGGTATGCCTGACTTGGCGATTCGTAACTTAGAGTTGTGCACAGGTGCCGTTTTGGAAGCGACGCTAAGTCCGGCGCCGGGGCCTGAGCAAGCGTGGCGTGAGCAGATGGAAGCTATGGCTAAACGCGGCTTAACGGAGTACCGTGCCATTGTGCGGGAAAACTCCATGTTTGTGCCGTATTTCCGTGCGGCTACCCCGGAGCAAGAGCTAGCGAAACTGCCATTGGGATCGCGCCCAGCTAAACGCCGTCAGGATGGTGGGGTAGAGAGTCTACGTGCGATTCCATGGATCTTTGCGTGGACGCAGATTCGCTTAATGCTGCCAGCTTGGTTGGGCAGTGATAAAGCATTGCAAGAAGCGCTGAATGAGAGCAGTCAGTCGCTGGTTAAAGAGATGTATCAGAAATGGCCATTCTTTAGATCGACCATCGACATGCTAGAGATGGTATTGGCGAAGAGTGATCGTAACATCTCAGCTTACTATGATGAGCAGTTGGTTTCTGAAGAGCTGGGCGTGTTGGGTTCTAGTTTACGACAACGCCTTGGTGATATTGTTGGTCTGATCAATAAGATTAAAGAGCAAGATGGCTTATTGGATGCTAGCCCTGTGATTCGCCAGTCGATCGATGTGCGAAACCCGTATATTGATCCGCTGCATTTCTTGCAGGCAGAATTGCTTCATCGAGATCGTAACCAGCCAAATGAACGCTTAGAGCAAGCGCTAATGGTAACCATGGCGGGTATTTCCGCCGGTATGCGAAATACTGGATAAGCTGATTTTTCAGCGATTTTCGCTGTTTTTATGATCTAAGTTACTGCGGTGCAGCAATAATTGCTTGTGCTGCAGTGACTTGATAACGTAGTCTCTTACACAGATTTTTAATTCAAAGCCGCTGTTAAACTCCCGAACTTTCAATAAGTTTGCTGGAGATGGGGCCGCTTTGACTATGACTACCTATCAAACTAACGGACTTATACCTTGGTTCCATAAGTCCTGTATTGGTAGTCCTAATGTCGAATTGTTCGCTTTTAAGGTCATGGTATCGTCCGGCATTAGCATTTTTTTATGACAGATTTCTGCTTATTCGATCAACATAGATCGGATGGCGACAACTTTAAAATTTTAAACTTACTAGTTAGGAGTTTCCTGTATGCGTATTATCCTTCTGGGCGCACCAGGCGCAGGTAAAGGTACTCAGGCACAATACATCACTGAGAAGTATGGCATTCCTCAGATCTCTACTGGCGACATGCTACGTGCTGCGGTAAAAGCGGGTACCCCTCTGGGCGTGAAAGCCAAAGAAGTTATGGACGCAGGCCAGCTTGTTTCTGATGACATCATCATCGGTCTAGTTAAAGAGCGTATCGCTGAATCTGATTGTGCAAACGGTTTCCTATTCGACGGTTTCCCACGCACTATCCCACAAGCTGATGCTCTAAAAGATGCTGGCGTTAACATCGATGCTGTAGTTGAAATTGATGTTGCTGACGAAGAGATCGTTAAGCGTATGGCTGGTCGTCGTGTACACCCAGGTTCTGGTCGTACTTACCACGTTATCTTCAACCAGCCTAAAGTTGAAGGTAAAGACGACGTAACTGGTGAAGACCTAGTTCAGCGTGCTGACGATGCAGAAGACACTGTTCGTGACCGTCTTAAAGTTTACCATGACCAGACTGCTCCACTGATCACTTACTACAAAGGCTGGGCTGAAGAAGACGCTGCTGCTGCACCTTCTTACGTTTACGTAGCAGGCGTTGGTTCTGTAGAAGATATCCGTGACGGCGTATTCGCTGGCTTGGAAAATGCTTAATTAGCATTGATCTAAAAGATTTAAAAAACCGTACCCCACCGGGTGCGGTTTTTTTATGCCTATAATCAGCGCTAACTATAGGATTTTAGTCGCACATCCGAGATAATCTCCCCCTTACATAAAAGGAAAGATGCTGAATGAGCCCAACAGATAAAACCGCCGTTGTATTAGTTAACTTAGGTACGCCTGACAAAGCTGAAAAAGGCGCTGTTCGTCGTTACCTAAAAGAGTTTTTATCTGACCAGCGTGTAGTTGAAGGCAAAGGCCTAAGGCGTATGCTGTGGTTGTCTGTTCTTAATGGCATCATCCTTAATGTTCGTCCAGGTAAAGTAGCGAAAGCTTATGCCAGCATTTGGGAAGATGATTCCCCGATGCGCAAGATTTTGGACAAGCAGGTAGCGGGCCTTCATCTGCTGCTTCAGCAGAAGCATGGTGAGCATGCACCGGATGTTTTCTCTGCGATGACTTACGGTAAGCCGGGGCTAACACCGCGCCTTAAAAAGTTACAAGAAAGCGGTTACCAAAAAATTCTATTGGTACCTATGTATCCGCAATATTCTGCGACCACCACTGCGCCTATTTATGATCAGGTTGCTAAGTTTCAGCTTAAACAGCGTGAAGTTCTAGATATTCGTATTGTTAACTCTTATTACAGTCACCCAGACTACATTGCTGCGTTGGCTGATCAAGTTAAAAACTTCCGTGAAGAAAACAGTAGCCCTGATAAATTGATTCTCTCGTACCACGGTATTCCGAAGGAATACGCGGATAAGGGCGATCCTTATCCAAAACAGTGTCACGAAACCTCTGAGCTTTTAGCGGCTAAGCTAGGCCTTGCCGATACTGAATGGATGACGACATTCCAGTCCCGTTTTGGGCCTGCTGAATGGATGCAGCCGTATACAGACAAAACATTGGAATCTTTACCCGAGAAAGGTGTTAAGTCTCTACAGATCGCGTGTCCTGCGTTCTCTGCAGATTGCTTAGAGACACTGGAAGAGATTGCTATCGAGAACCGTGACGTGTTCATGGAAGCAGGTGGCGAATCCTACCAATATATTCCTGCACTGAATGCTCAAGATAGCTTTATCGAGCTTTTGGCTACACTGGTACGTGAGCAAGCGGGCGACTGGGTAGGGGAGCGCTAAGATGAAATATGAATACCTTTTCGGCATTCACGCCGTAAACACAGCGCTTAAGCGTGATGCACAACGTATCCAGAAAATCTTGATTGCCAAAGGTCGTCACGATGACCGCATGCAGCGTTTGTACGAAGCGGCTATGGGTCTGAAGATCCAATGTGAACAAGTGACTAAACGCGATCTGGAAGAGCTCGCCGATGGTGGTTCCCACCAGGGTGTCGTCGCACTGTGCAAACCGATCCAAACCCACAACGAAAAGTTCCTAGATCAACTGCTGGATAACCTTAATGTACCACCGTTCTTATTGGTGCTCGATGGTGTAACAGATCCTCATAACCTAGGTGCTTGTCTGCGTACTGCTGATGCAGCCGGTGTACAGGCAGTCATCGCGCCTAAAGATAAATCAGCACCACTCAATGCAACCGCAGCTAAAGTCGCTTGTGGTGCAGCAGAAACTGTACCGTACATTCTGGTCACCAACTTAGCTCGTACACTAAAAAGTCTGCAAGAGCGTGGTATCTGGACCACAGGTACCGCAGGTGAAACCGATCTTAATGTTTATCAAGCGAATCTAACAGGTCCAATGGCACTGATTATGGGCGCAGAAGGCCAAGGTATGCGTCGTCTGACACGTGAGCATTGTGATCAACTAGTGAAAATTCCAATGGCGGGTGAAGTTAGTAGCCTTAACGTTTCCGTTGCTACAGGTATCTGCTTGTTTGAAGCGGTTAGACAGAGAAGCAGTTGATCACAGTTTTTATAGCAAACCATTTAAAAAGCAGCCTTGTGGCTGCTTTTTTGTGGGCGGAAATTGAATCAGGCTACTGAAATTACTTTAGGCATTCTTTGATAAGCTGCTGTACCGGTTTGTTAACCAGATCAGGCGCGCCTATAACCTCACAATGCTTACCAGCGGTGTAGATATGAAGGACTGGGATACCTCTTACTTTATGCTGTTCTGCTATCTCTGGTGAATTATCCACATCAACAAACTGAACTGGCATTTGTGGGTTTTCTTTATTATGGGTCTGTAAAACCGGCGCAACCATTTTGCATGGCCCACACCATTCCGCTTCAAAATAAAACAGCTCAGTTTCATCAGCGGAAACAGACGTCGCATAGAAAAACATCAGGGAAAACAGCACTTTTTTCATAGAGTGAAAGCCTAGGTCAGTAAATAAGCATGCTAACTATATCTGATAGACAGTTAGCAGCAAGTTTAAGTAGTATGCGATTTTATGCAGTATCTCTTTGTAGATCTAAAAGCTATGCTGGTTTAGCTTTTAACTGATCATGCTTTTGTGTTTATTTTGTCCTAGAGTTTGATTTAAAAATTTAATAAACCAAAAAGATGGAACTCTAGCGTGAGTAGATGTACGAGTTCCCTTTTCTAAGAATGTATATCAATTGATATAACGCTTACGCGGTTTTTTATGGAAGAGCCTTTTTCAATCCAGTTTTAATCCTAACTTTCAAATTAGTTACACCCACTTTTTATTCAAATATGGTTTATAGATATACAGGCCTCGTATATACAAATGTTGGAATCACCTGAGAGAATTCATATGGAATCAAATGACTTACACGGATTTGCTTCTGATCGGCCAATAACAAAAGTGGAAGATGACTTGTTAGGCCGTTCAGGTTTTTCCTCTGATTTAGCAGATGCGATGGCAAGTTGGCAAGGAAATGATAGTTTGGTAGTGGCTCTGCATGGTGACTGGGGAGCAGGAAAGTCTTCCATTAAAAATATGGCTCTTTCTCGATTAGAAAAAATTACCGAAAACAAGCCGGATATAATTCAATTTTCTCCATGGGAGTGGGCTGCTCAAGAAAAAATTACTGCTTCATTCTTTCAAGAAGTATCAAAATCAATAGGTCGAAAAGATAAGAGTAGAGAAGGGAAGAAATTAGCGGCTACTCTGAAAATGTATGGACGTTATCTAAATACGGGGGAGACTGTAGTATCAGGTCTTAGTTTAGCTCTTCCTACGCTATTCGTTCTTGCGACGCTTATTGGTATCGGAGGTAATTTTTCCAACGAAACATGGGTCAACAATGCTAGTACCTCTATGCTTATTGTTTTAGGTGGTTGGGCTGCAGCATTGAAATGGGGCAAAGGTTTACTTGAAAAATTAAGTGGTAATGTTGAGGCAACTACGAAGGATAAGGAGCAGAGCTTAAGTGATATTAGGCAGGAGCTTACAACCATACTGCTAAAGCGCAATGGCCCCTTGATAGTAGTAATGGATGACTTAGATAGACTCACTTCTTCTCAATTGAGAATGGTGTTTCAACTTCTAAAAGCAAATTTGGAATTCCCGAATGTGGTATTTCTTCTTTTATTTCAGAGGGACCTAGTAGAAGATAAAATGAGCGATGGCATGCAACTAGGTCGAGATTATTTGGAAAAAATAATACAAGTGCCTTTTGATATACCTCGTATAGAAAATACACGAATTCACGGTCTATTATTCAACAAGTTAGACCAAATAATCGAGCAAGATAAATCCGCAGCAAGTATGTTTGATCCTGGTCGGTGGGGCAATATCTTCCAAGGTTCCATGAATACATACTTTGATAATTTGAGAAGTGTTTATAGATTTACCTCTACCTTGTCATTTCACTTTGCCTTACTTAAAGGTAGAAGTGCTTTTGAAGTAAACCCTGTAGACTTAATTGCGCTTGAGTGTCTAAGAGTGTTTGAGCCAGATGTTTATAAGGAACTTTCGCGTTCGAAAGTAATATTCACGAAGAATGGTTCTGATAGATATGGGAGAAGTGAGGAATCTACCGCAGCTTTAATAAATGGCATCTTGGATAAAGCTAATCCTGATAAGCGAGAGGCCGTAAAAGAAATGGTAGAGCAACTGTTTCCAACTATTGAATGGGCTCTTGGTGGAACTTCATATTCTGAAGAATTTGCCAGCACTTGGTTAAGAGGGATGCGTGTTTGTCACCCCAATAATTTCGACAAGTACTTCCAGTTTTCTATCCCAAGTGGTGAACTGTCCAACTCGGACCTTCAAGAAATGCTAAGTCTAACTGCCGATTCTGATAGATTTTCATCTTTTGTGTTGTCCCTTAAGGAGCGGGGTATTATCAAAAATGCTCTATCGCAGTTTGAATCATTTACAGATCAAATTCCGTTAGAAAATGGGAAGGCTTATATTAAAGGGGTTCTAGATATTGGTGACCTTGTCGATCATGAATCAACAGGGTTTACGATGTTTAGCTCGAATACTCACGCTGTAAGACTTGTTGTCTGGTTCCTGCGACGAATTGAGAATGTGGAAGAACGAGGGAATCTGTTGCTAGATTGTTTCAAAGATTCAAGCGGATTATCTATTGTCGAGCATATACTGCAAGGCGATGAAAATCGGAGAGAAAATTCAGATGCAGACCAAATTCTACTAAATAGTGAATTTGAACAGCTTAAGGCGGAATTTGTAAGGAAATTGGATGAAATGTCTGAAACTTCGTCACCCGAATTACTTTCTAATAAACATTTAGTTTCTTTCTTGTATCGTTGGAGCCGCTGGGGTGATGAAAGCAAAGTTATAGATTGGTTGAGACTGCAGACACAGACAGTTGAAGGTTGTATTACGTTATTGAAAAAATTTGTAAGTAAATCCTCGTCTCATTCTATGGGGGATCATGTAGTTACAATTACAACCTATATAAAGCTTGAGAATATTGAAAACTTTCTAGAAGTTGCACCTATCCAAGAAAAAATACAAGATATTGACGAAGCTAACTTTGATGCTGAAGGTCTAGAAGCATTCAACGCTTTCCAAGAAGCACTTAATAAAAGAGAGCAAGAAATCTCTGAATAGCAGGAAAATAATTTGGGCCTAAGTAAATTTAATCCTACGTCATTCTCAAATCCTGTATCATAGCCATATCTGCTTGTTCACTGTAAAAACAGCGAGCCTGATCTTTATACGTTATCTTTGAAAGCGATGAATGTTCATCGCTTTCTTTGTTTATGGAATCACTATGTTTTCTGATATCGCACTACATCCACAGTTAGAAGAGAACCTTAAAGCGCTTGGCTTCAGTGAGCCGACTGAGGTTCAGCAAAAGGCGGTGCCTTTGTTGTTGGAGGGGATGGATCTGTTGGTAAGTTCACCAACGGGTAGCGGTAAAACCGGTGCTTATCTGATTCCATTAGTGCAGGAATTGTCGGCAGGTAAATCGCCAACTCGTCAGCCGAAAGCCATCGTACTCGTACCTGTGCGTGAATTAGCTGAGCAGGTGTTACAACAGTTTAATAAATTGGCTGCTGGCCTAGAGCTAGATGCTGTTTCGCTGGTGGGCGGTGAAGATTTTAAACAGCAGGAAAAGCGCTTGGCGCGTGCTGATTTGGTGATTGCGACACCGGGCCGTTTAGTACCGCATTTGGAAAACCGTTCTATTGAGTTGGATAGCCTAGATCTGCTGATTCTGGATGAAGCGGATCGTATGCTAGAAACCGGTTTTAAAGAGCGTTTGGATCAGATCCTAACCCTTTGCCCAGAAGCACGTCAGACATTGTTGATCTCAGCGACTTTGCCTACGCAGGTTCGTACGTTAGCTCAGAAGCTATTGGTCGATCCTGAGTGGATCCGTGTTGGTCAAAAGCGCGAGGTAGAAGAGGGGATCAAGCAGAGTATTGTCCTCTCTGATGATCAGTCTCATAAAGATAAACAGCTGTGCTGGTTGCTAGAAAACGAGTCGTACGACAAGGCGATTGTGTTTTGTAATAGCAAAACCGAAGCGCGCCGTCTGGATGGCTTTTTACGCTACCACAAATTCAAAGCGGCTCTATTGCATGGTGATGTTCAGCAAAAAGGTCGTTTTGCGACGATTGAAGGCTTCCGTAAGGGCACAACAACGGTTTTGGTAACTACTGACCTCGCATCCCGTGGTTTGGATGTGGAAGGAGTTGAGTTAGTGATCAACATGGAGATGCCGCGTAAGGGCGATCTCTACCTTCACCGTGTTGGCCGTACCGGTCGTGCTGGTCAAGAAGGTCAGGCGATCTCTTTGATCGATCCGCACGAGTGGAACCTAATGTCTTCGATTGAGCGTTACCTGAAGACTCGCTTTAGACGTAAATTGATCGAAAGCTTGGTAGGTAGCTACAAAGGCCCGAAAAAAGTGAAAGCCTCGGGTAAAGCAGCAGGCACGAAAAAGAAGAAAAAGCCGGTTAGTGGCAAGAAGAAAGCACCGAAAAAGCCGAAGAAGTAAGCTCGGCGGATAAAATAGACATAAGAAAGGGTACTTTTAGTAAGTACCCTTTTTTAATGTTTGTGTAATGACTATTAAGCCATTAAATCCTTAGTGTGCATGGCGATCATCGCTTCCTCATTGGTCGGGATGACGCGCACAGTCACTTTAGAATCGGCACCATTGATAATGCTGTCGTTGGTTGAATTAGCATGAGGGTTAAATTTAACACCTAGCCATTCACAGCGCTTAAGAATACGTTCCCTGACATTGGCGCTGTTTTCGCCGACACCACCTGTGAAGACAATCTGCTCTAGACCTTCGAGTGCTGCAGATAAACGGCCAATCTCTAGTGCTGCACGGTAGCAGAACATATCGATTGCTTCTTCAGCTTCGGGTTGGTCGCTTTGCTCAAGCTCCAACATGTCAGAGCTGATGCCCGACACACCTAGCCAGCCACTTTGCTTGTAGATCAACGCTTCCAGATCATCAGCTGAAAGGTTGTGATGGCGCTGTAGGTAAAGCAAAACACCCGGGTCGATATTGCCACAACGGCTACCCATTGGCAGACCATCTGCCGCAGTAAAGCCCATGGACGAAGCAACAGATTTACCCTCGCCGATGGCGCACATACTTGCGCCAGCGCCTAAGTGACAGACTACGGTTTTTAGATGGCCGCTTTTCTGCTCAACAAGTTGGCGCTGAATGTATTCGTATGAAAGCCCGTGGAAACCGTAGCGATGAACACCTTCCTCAGTGTATTTACGAGGCAGGGCATAGTGTTGCTCCAACGAGGATTGCTCGGCATGAAACATTGTGTCAAAACAGGCTACTTGAGGTAGGTCTGGAGCTATGTTTCTGCAGGCCTCGATCAGTCTTAGGTTATAAGGCTGATGCAGTGGCGCTAGTGGAATAAAGCTCGCCAGCTTATCTAATACCTGATCATTAATCAGGATAGGCGCGCTAAAGTGACTACCCCCATGAACAACGCGATGGCCGAAGGCGCATAGAGTGTTGTCACTGACTTCAGCATTTAGCCAGTCGAGTATAGTTTTTAAGCAGGCTTGGTGGCGTTGCTCTTTAGGCACGTCGCTAAAGCTTGGCGTGCTCTTAAGTAGAACTTCACCGGACGCACCTTTCACTTTAAAGCGAGCGGTATCATTAAGGATATTGCCCAGCTTAAAGTTATATAGCAGCTCTAGCTTAGCGCCTGTGTACTTAAACAATGCGCATTTTAAGCTAGAGGAGCCGCCATTAACCGTTAAAATCGTTTCCATACGACCTACTTTTCTTTGTGATGAACCATATGAGATGCCAACGCACAGGAGGCTAGACGAGCAAGCGTTTTATCTGCACGGCTTGTTAGAATGATCGGTACTTTGGCACCCAATGCGATGCCTGCCGATTTAGCGTTGGCTAAATAAATTAGCTGCTTAGCAATCATATTTGCTGATTCTAAATCAGGGGCTAACAGAATATCGGCATCACCGGATACGTCGGAAACAATGTGCTTGTCGATAGCGGCTTGTTGCGAGATCGCATTATCAAAGGCAAGAGGACCATCTAATAGACCACCTGTTATCTGTGAGCGATCTGCCATTTTGCAAAGCGCAGCAGCATCGATGGTACTTTGAATATTAGGCTTAACTTTTTCTACCGCGGATAAAATAGCCACTTTCGGTGTCTGAACGCCTAGTGCACGGCAGAAATCGATCGCGTTTTGGGTGATATCTTTTTTACAGTACAGATCTGGTGTGATGTTGATTGCCGCATCGGTGATGATTAGCGGCTTATGATAGTTTGGTACATCAAACACAAAGACGTGACTCAAGCGGCGCTCAGTTCTGATCCCTTTTGTTTTGTGAACCACTGCGCGTAGCAATTCCGATGTACCTAAATGACCTTTCATCAATACTTCGGCTTCGCCGCGCTTGATCAGTTCACAAGCTAGCTCTGCAGCGGCGTGGCTATGTTCTGTATTGATTAGCTCAAAATTACTGATATCCAGATTCTGTTCTTCAGCTACGGCTTTAATCTTTGCTTCAGGCCCAACCAGTGTTGGGATAATAAGGTCGTGCTCGGCTGCTTCCACTGCGCCAATCAGACTATTGCCATCAACTGGATGGGCAACAGCTGTACGGATAGGGCGAGCCTTTTCAGCTTGTTCAATAAAAAATTCTAGCTGGTCGTGCAGCGGTGGTTTTTCTTGAATAACCATCAAAACCTCGAAAATAAATTGTATTACCCGTTATTTGATAGAACTGAAGGTAATAATTGTATATGACCTGATTATGACGCGCTGCAGCATTTTTGCCAGTGATTCATGTCAGGTTTATACACAAAGGTCGTACATTGGCGTGATTCAGCGTTAAAAAATTCATGTTGTTAAGTCACAAAAAAGCTAAAAATAACCTAAGGTTTAGTAGGGTCTTAAAATACAAGGTGGTATAAGTAAGAGCATATTTGTAGTTTCAGACTATTCAGTCTGGCAGGACGGAACCTCTGGGAGATTTAAGGATGCAACAAACCATTTTTGTGGTTGATGGCAGCTCGACAATTCGTACATTTTACAAAGCAGTACTCGAAGATGCCGGTTATCGCGTAAAACTACATCAAACTGGTGAAAGCTGTTATAAGGCTCTCAGTTTTGATATTCCTGATCTCATTCTATTGGGAGCTGAGCTGCCGGATACAGAATGTGTCGCCTTTGCATCTAAGATTAAAGCTCGTCCTGAGTTTTTACTTGTTCCAATTATTGTTGTCTCTTCACTTCGCTCTATGGAGTTAAAGCGTAACTGCTTTCAGGCGGGCGTAACTGATTTCATTATGAAAAACTGTACTCAGCATTTCTTACTTGAAAGAGTGAAGAATGTGATTGAGCGTAAAGAAACAATGCAGTTTAGTCAGCATATTGCGGGGCAGCGATTCAAAGTGCTAGTGGCTGAGGATAGTGTGGCTTTATTAGCGCTATATGGTCAGATGCTTGAGCAATTAGGCTGTTCACCTGTGCTTTGCCAAAATGGTAAAGAGGCGTGGGAGACACTTCAGCAACACGATGATGTTGATCTCGTGATGACCGATGTCGAGATGCCTGAGATGGATGGTATTGAGTTAAATCATTTGATCCGTTCCTGCTCTCAGTATGATCAAGTGCCGGTGATTGTCGTTACTCAATTCGACCAGGAAGAGCTTTTATGTGATCTATTGACGGCTGGTGCTAGTGACTACATAACAAAGCCGTTCAATCATGAAGAGCTGCGTGCACGTGTAGGTTCTCATCTTCGAACTCGTCACCTTTATAAGGAACAGCAGCGACTTAATCGAGAGTTGGATGAGGCTAATAGTTATTTGGAAGAACGTGTCAGAGCGCGTACACAAGAGTTGTATGAAGCCAATTTAGAAACGATCCAGAAACTAGCCATGGTTTGTGATTTTAAAGATAACGATACAGGTAATCACATTAACAGAGTGAAAGAGTATTCAGAAGAGTTGGGTAAAGCGATTGGTTTATCGGAAGAAGTGGTCAATCGTCTTGGCTTTTCTAGCATGATGCATGATGTAGGTAAGATTACCACGCCTGATGCCATTCTTAACAAACCGGGCTCATTGGATAACCAAGAATGGGAAGTTATGCGACAGCATTCTGCTATTGGGGCTAAGATCCTGGGCAAAAATGCGTTCTTCAATATGGCGAGAGATATTGCACTCGGTCACCATGAGAAAGTGGATGGCAGTGGCTATCCTAAAGGTTTGAAAGGGGATGAAATTCCGCTCGCTGCTAGGATTGTTGCTGTTGTCGATGTCTTCGATGCATTGGTATCTAAGCGCAGCTATAAGGACGCTTGGACTCAAAAAGAAGCAACCGATGAGCTTCAACGAATTGCTGGAAGTCATCTTGATAAACGTCTTGTAGAGGTGTTTGTAGGTCTGGTTGAATCAGGTAAATTGGATTACATTCGTGCGCACTTCCCTGAAGGAGAGACACAGCTAATCTAAGCCATTTCCCTTAATGGAAACGAATTGCCTTGCCTTTTTAGGTAAGGCTATCATTTAAAGCACGAGTATTCGGTAGATTCTCAGTTTCTACCAAAATTTCCATCTCTTTATGTATCAATGGTCGGCTAAAAAGATAGCCTTGCCCAATATCGCAGCCAAAGTCTCTTAGCATGGCTAACTGATCTTCATCCTCTATCCCTTCCGCAACTACTTTCATTTTTAGTGCATGTGCCATTGTGATGATGGTATGAGTCAACGTGGCATCACCTTGGTTGTGTACCATATCTTTCACAAATGCACGGTCTACTTTTAAGGTTGAGACTGGGAAGGTTGTTAGGTAGCTTAGAGAGCTATAGCCCGTACCAAAGTCATCAATGGTGAGTGATGTTCCAAATTCTAAAAGTTTTTCTAAACGGGGTAGTAGCTTTTCAATATTCTCAGCTAAGAGACTTTCAGTGATCTCCAGTTCAAGTCTGCTAGGGTCAATGCCCGTTTCTTTGATCACTCCATCAACCATATCGATGACGCTATCATCGTTTAGCTGCCTGATTGAGAGGTTAACAGCCATGATCAGAGGGGTGTCGCTGAATTTCTGTAGCTCGATCAGGTCGAGGCAAGCTTGGCGCAGAGCGAACTCACCAAGTTCGTTTATAACCCCAATCTCTTCGGCTATTTCAATAAACTCAAATGGACCCACAGGACCTAATACAGAGCTGTTCCAGCGCATTAGGGCTTCAAATCCCATAATATGACCGGTATCTATATTGTTTTTGCTTTGGTAAGCCATGTAGATCTCACCGCGCTCAAGTGCTTGGCGTAGTTCTGTTTCGATCGTATGTCGGCGTTTTAAGCGTCTATCGAGTTCATGGTCAAAGAAACTGTAACGATTGCGGCCATCCTTCTTAGATTCGAATAGGGCAATATCTGCAAATTTAATCAGACCTGCAACTTCGTTGTTGTCTTCTGGGTAGCACGAGATACCGATGCTCACTGATATGAAGATCTGTTTCCCTTCAATTAGCACTGGCTTTTCTACGTTTCGTAGTATTTTGTCAGCGAGGCTTTCTACTTCAGGGATCTTGTCATAAGTAGCGTACACTAAAAATTCATCACCGCTGATATGACAAATCTGCGCTTTGCCTTTACAGCATTTAACGAGTCTACCAGCGACCAATTGTAATAATTGATCACCAATCATGTGACCAAAAGTATCGTTTACGGTCTTAAAGTTATCTATATCTAGATAGAGAACAGCAACTTGTTGTTTGCTTTTCCAAGCATTTTGTAGCTCTCTAGTTAGATTCTCGTTAGTTCTACGGCGGTTAGGTAGGCCTGTTAATGGGTCAAAATTTGCCTGTTTGTAGAGCTTAGCTTCGGCTTGCTTGCGGCTACTGATATCCTGAACGACGACTACATAATGGGTAAGTTCATCGTCTGGATTAGTTATGTGACTAATAGAGAAAGAATACCACTTACCGTCAAAGTCCGTTTTACGTTCGCCAAACCAGCTGCCTTTCAATGATATCTCATCACTAATTTTTTTTAGGTCGCGAGTAAGAACATTATAAGGAGGGAAATCAATAATGTTATGTCCCCGGGCTTCGTCATGGGCATTCGGCTTTGCGGTTGCTAAGTCAAAGTGACTGTTGGCGTACTCTATGCTCCATAAGTTGTCTGTAATAACGACACTGTCAGGGCTTTGTTCAATTGCTTTGGATAGTTTTTGTACGTTGCCTTCTGCTGTTTGTTTTGCATCAGACATGCGTTTACTGATTTGCAGTGAAACTCTGTAGGCAAGTAATGCTGCGAGAAGAAATAGAACAAATACAATGCCTATAGGACGCATTCTTTCTAGCCATGAGCTAAAGAGCTTAGCCACTGGGTAGGAGTTAAGTGTAATAAGTTTATATTCTGGTAAGTAACCTACGTTGGCGAGGACTTGTTCACCTTTTACTTCAAGTTCTAGCCCTTGCTTAGTTTTACCTGATTGCAGGTTGTATTGGATTTCTGATGCTGTTTCTTGGGCTAAACGCCAACCAAATAGGTCTGAAACAAAACCTTTAGGAACGGGGTAGGACATACGTACTTGACCAAATTCCCCTAGGAGCCAGATAGTATTGTTATCCGGACTAATAAAGTTTTGCATCAGGGATGATTTTCCTTGAACACGATAAAAAGCGACCACAACGGCAATGATCTTCTTGTCTTTATTAAGAATAGGAACGTAGAAGGGAAGTAATGATTCTCCAAGTAAACCTGCTCTATGGAGGTAGCCTATCTGAGCCGTTTGACTGACTTTTAGGTTTTCTAAAACAGTATTCTGGCTGGGTAATTGCGGTGGATTAATATCACCTTTACTAAGTAAAACCTTACCTTTGATATCAATAAGAGAGAAAACAGCAGCTTCGCCTGTTGCTGATAGCAGATATTCGAATACGTTGGATACCGAGCGTTTTTGTAATTTTTTATCAATAAAACGAGCTTGGACAGTTTTGACGATCAGGCGAGTTTGATGATCAAAGAAAGAGCGGCTTTGGCTGATCAGTGTCTGGTTTTGCTTATAAAGCTTATCGTACTGGCTCGTTTTTACATCGTCCCATAGGGCAATGCTGAAAACGGTCAAAGCAGATAAAAGAATTACCGATAGTAGCGTGAATAAGAGCTTTAACGGTTTGATCCCTTCTTGTCCCGCCATATTTTAAGTTCTCCCTATAGCGCTACCATCGTATGGGTTAGCAACTTCGTGTCACTATAGCAAAGATACATCATCATCTTCTTATGTTAGTTCTTAAAATAAGGAAGAAGAACAAAAATACTGACTTGAATTACAAAAGAATCATTTTTTTTGAGTGATTTATCAAATTTAGTCTACGTGAATTCTGAGCTTGTTATTCAGTGAGTTGGTGAAAGAAGTTTTTTGCTTCGACCATTGCAACGTTCCGAATGGCTTTAGGATCAGTTAAGCTGTGGTAATAGATAATAGGTGGACAGTTATTTCGTCCAGACGGATTGTTAGAGTTGAGGAACCTCATGGGATTATTGATAGATTGGTTTTTGGATTTTTGGGACAACATGCCAGGAGGCAAAATTAGCCGGGCTATTTTTAGTGCTGTTACGCTAGTTATAGTTATCTCTGTCCCTCTCGGTGTCTATTGGAGCTGCCCTCCTGCGGCGTTTGATCCTGTTGCTGAAGCCAAAGCGGATGCAGAGGAGCAAGGCGTTAAGGTAACAACGGGCTATCCAACGGTTTATACCTTGCATCGATTGATGGATACTCTGCTGCATAAACCGGGTGGTTATATCACTAATGATGTGGCGCCTCCGGGTATCTGGTTAGACAACATCAGCAATTGGGAATACGGCGTATTAGTGCAGTCTCGTGATCTTGCACGTGCCTTACGTAAAGACTTTAGCCGTTCGCAGTCACAATCAGTTGAGCATCCAGAGTTAACAGTTGCTGAGCCTCAATTCCACTTTGATGCGAACAGTTGGTTATTACCTTCTTCCGAGTCTCAGTACAAGGAAGGTCTAGAAGCACTTCACAAATACCAGACGGAGCTAACTCAAGTTGCTGAATCTGAAGCACAATTCTATGCGCGTGCGGATAATTTGAATAACTGGCTTGGTGATGTTCAAACACGTTTAGGAAGTTTGTCGCAGCGTTTAAGTGCAAGTGTTGGCCAGAAGCGTGTGAATACAGATTTAGCGGGTGATCCTGCTGCAGAACAATCTACGCAAACAGCTTCTGATAAAGAAGTGAAAACACCTTGGTTGGAAATCGATGATGTATTCTATGAAGCACGAGGTTCTGCTTGGGCACTATTACATATCTTGAAAGCGGTTGAGCAAGATTTTGGGCCTGTGCTAGACAAGAAAAATGCGCGTGTGAGCCTTCGTCAGATTATTCGTGAGTTGGAAGCAACTCAGGAGACCGTGTGGAGCCCAATGATCCTTAATGGTGGCGGTTTTGGTTTGTTCGCTAATCACTCTTTGGTGATGGCGAACTATATTTCCCGTGCTAATGCTGCAATTATCGATTTGCGAGAGCTATTAGCGAAAGGTTAAGGGTTGATTAAGTAATTTTTGTTTATCTTTAAGGGGCTTAGTGCCCCTTATTTGTTTCTGGGTCTACACTAAATAGTAGTGGTAGAGGAGAAACGTTATGCCTCGTCGTTTTATTCGTCATCCTGCAGCGATCCCTATTAAGCTGTGTAATCAGCAATCAAAAAACGAAAACGTTACTGAAGTCACCACGCAAGATGTAAGTGCAGGCGGTTTGTCCTGTGAAACGGAAAGTTTGATGACTCCAGGTGATGCGGTAGAAGTTGAGATCTCACTAGAGACACCGCCTTTTAAAACCATTGGTCATGTTGTTTGGTGTAAAAGTAAAGGCAGTGGCTTTTTGGTCGGAATAGGCTTTTCTGATCTTGCAACAGCTTATGCAGTTCGTATGGTCGAGCAGATATGTTACATCGAAGAGTATCGTCAGAAAATCCTTGAAGAGGAGGGGCGAGAGCTCAATTCTGAGGAGGCGGCAATCGAGTGGATTTCAGAACACGCTCATGAGTTTCCACAGAACGTGCACTGATCCAATATCTAGTACTATTTAGAAATAGGGTTCCACTTTAATGTTTTGTTCTTTAGCGATTAGCCATTCACCGCCTTTAAAGACAAGAGTAAGTCGCTTAAGGGTCCTATCTTTGTAGCCATTGGCTGCTTCGTATTTGAGCCAGAAGTCTACTCGAATCTCATTCTCGTGCTGTTTGATATTCCGTAGTTCTTCACGTGTTAATTTGATCCATTCTGGACGATTTAAGGCATCGTAACGCTTCTTCAACCAGTGTTGATGCGTTTTATAAGCGCCATTAAACTCTGATATATAGCTAGCTGTATAAGTTTCGTGGTCTTGGGCTTGCCATGCATTTGTCCAGCGATCTATTAGGGTAGTCGTTAGATCTTGGGGAGAGGCTGCTTTTTCTGTAGTAAGAGCAGTTTCAACAAGAGCGGGTGCTATTTCTGAGCTTATTTCAGAATCTGTGGCAAGGGCTGTAACTACGATCTCTTCCGTTTTAGTAAGTTCTTCGACAGTTTGCGTTTCTTCAATATTAACTTCAGGGCTTATTGTAGTCACGTCAGGTGTTTCTGATGACTGATTTGTGACTGCATCAGTCGTTTCGGATGTATGAGACGCTGCAATTTCAATTGAATTGGTATCTTCAACATCAGGCGTTTGAGGCGCTTCTATTGCAACTGCGAGCTCAACTGTTTCAGACTGCTTTTGTTCAGCATTTTCAAGTGCTTGCTTTAATCGATTGTTTTCTTCAATTGCTGCAGAGAGTTGTTCTTCCAATAATGTTAGCTTGGAGTTAACTTCAGCTTGAAACTCTGCTGGTGGCAGCGACGCAAGATCCTCGACTGGGCGAGAATCTTTCTTATTGGATACGGGCGGTTTAACTTCAGAAATGTCGAGTGTAGTCGCTTTTATTTGTTGAGGGGGAGCTGATTTAGGGCTGTCGTTTTCTAATTCAGGGCTAAGTGTCGGTAAAGTATTAGCTAGTTCAGGACTGTTGTCAGAAGATGATTCAGGGGTTTGAACTGTTTCTTCGGTAGTAATGCTTGGCGGCGCTACATTTTCAGTCTTTTCTGTCGAAGCTTTTGTTTTTGGTTCGGCAAAAATAGGAGGGCTGTTCTCTACGACTTCTGCAGTTTCATCACTCTCATCTGATAGGAAAAACTGATTGATACCAATGCCAATGGCTAGAATGATAGCGAGACCTAAAGCAAAAACTCCTGAATTTGCGGATGTTAAGGGTTGATTATGTCCTTCCGAGCTTTGGAAGTCTTTACGAGTAATAACGTCTTTATGAATCAGAGGAAGTAGTAGGGCTTTTAAACGGCCAATTCTACCTTCTGTCTGATCTATCATCATAAAGTCGGTCCCAATTTCATAAGGGGTCGGAGGAAGCCCTTTAATCGCCGACAGGTAATATATGTAGCCTTCGATGTCGTCTATATGTAGAGGATCTAAAGTGACTTCTATATTGATCCAGTTACTGAAATCTGCTTGTTGAAAACTTTCTGCTTCTGGGTGCAAAACCATGTAATCTTGGCGAATCACCACCAATTTGATTGCACCAGCGGTTGTTTCTGAAGTTTTACATAATTGCTGTAAAGCATTAACGATGCTGTCATCAGAATTAATAGCTTGCTGGTCAATAATAACCAAGCAGAATTGACCTGCATCTTTAGTGTTTCTGAGGGCTCGTATTAGCTCTTTCTTTTGCTTTGGGACTTCTAGCGTATCGGCTAGCTTAGAATAAAGCTGCGATGTTTTTGTTAAAGGCTCGTTGAAAATAGCAACAGGAACCCCTTTATGATGGTATTCACTGATGAATTCATTAATAAGGGTGCTTTTACCTGTGCCTTCAACGCCTTTGAGTATTACTGCATTTTCGAAGTTTAGGGCTTCCCTTAAAGAACTAAGGGCGCGCTTATATCCGGCATGCCTATATGGCCCAGTAAATGACGAATCCGTTTCGTTTGATCCGTTGATATGATCAACATTGCGCTGGTTGTCAGGTAGCATAGATAGAAGCTTATTCTCTTTATAAAACAGTATTTAAGAGCCGTAATTATATTCCCTTAGGATACCGCTTCCAATTACGGATTTTGATAGCTATATCGTTTAGTTATAGCTAAAGCGTAGCGATTATCCACACTTTAGCTGAATCTCAACTTAGCGGGCTTAGGTAAGCGCTTCTTTCATTTTCTCTTGGTATGGTGGCCAGCCCATGGGTTTGCCACCCAAAAGGTGAAGGTGGATATGATAAACCGTTTGGCCCCCATCAGAGTTGCAATTAAATACAGTTCGGTAGCCTGATTCATCGATTCCTAACTGCTTAGCAATAGTGCCAGCAGTTTTGACCATATGACCAACGACTTCTGTATCTTCAGCACTAATATCATTAAGCGTTGCTATATGTTTGCGCGGAATAATGAGTGCGTGTGTTGGTGCCTGAGGGCTAATATCATTGAAGGCAATCACGTGTTCATCTTCGTAAATGATTTCGGCCGGAATCTCTTTATTTATGATTTTACAAAACAGGCAATCCATCAGTTTTCCTCACTGTGATAAATACTTGAATGCAGTATATCCAGTGTTATCAATGGATTAAATACTGAATAACCGTTAGTAAACAAAGTTGTCGCTCGGTTTAGAGTAGCGATTCTGTTTTCCCTTCCGCAAGGATTTCTGGGCAATGGTAACTTTTAGTCACTGTATTATCAGGAAGTACTGATTCAAGATGGACATCAAAACCCCACAAGCGATGAATATGGCGTAGGACTTCTTCGGTGGATTGGCCGAGCGGTTGTTTATTATACATAAAGTGTCTCAAGGTTAGGCTTCGATCTCCTCGGACATCTACGTCGTAGACCTGAATATTAGGTTCTCTGTTCCCTAAGTTATATTGAGAAGAAAGATCTTCACGTACTTGACGATAGCCCGCTTCATCATGGATTGATGTGACTTCCAAATTGGCTTTTTCAGAGTTATCCATAATGGTGAAAAGTTTTAGCTCACGGATGAGTTTTGGCGAGAGGTACTGGAGAATAAAGCTCTCATCCTTATAGTTACGCATGGCGTAGTCTAATGTCTTTTTCCAATCGGAACCTGCGATATCAGGGAACCATTCGCGGTCTTCGTCGGTTGGTTCTTCACAGATACGTTTGATGTCCTGCATCATGTTGTATCCCAATGTGTAGGGATTAATGCCGTTGAAGTAAGGACTATCGAATGGCGGTTGGTAGACAACACTGGTATGTGAGTGAAGAAACTCCATCATAAATCCATCGGTTACTAAGCCCTCTTCATGCATTTGATGCAGAAGCGTGTAGTGCCAGAAGCAAGCCCAGCCTTCGTTCATTACTTGGGTCTGTTTCTGTGGATAGAAATATTGCGCCACTTTTCGAACGATACGAACAATCTCTCGTTGCCATGGTTCAAGAAGTGGGGCGTTTTTCTCTATAAAATAGAGTATGTTTTCTTCAGGTTCTTTAGGGAAGTGCTGAATAACTGGTGTTGCTCCTTCCTCTTTTTTTGGAATCGTGTTCCACAAGTCGTTTAAGTGACGCTGGATATATTCTTCCCGCGCTTGCTGGCGCTCTTTTTCTTCATCTGCTGTCAGCGGTTGTGGGCGAACATATCGATTTACGCCATAGCTCATGAGTGCATGGCACGAATCCAGTAGCTCCTCAACTGTATCTACACCGTATCTTTCTTCGCATCGGCTGATATAGCTTTTAGCAAAGAGAAGGTAATCAATAATCGCTGAGGCATCGGTCCAAGTTTTAAACAGGTAATTACCTTTAAAGAAAGAGTTGTGACCATAACAGGCATGAGCAATAACAAGGGCCTGCATTGTCATGGTGTTTTCTTCCATTAGATAAGCGATACAGGGGTCGGAATTGATTACAATCTCATAAGCAAGGCCCATTCTGCCGCGCTTATAGTTTTGTTGGGTATCAACAAACTGTTTACCAAAGGACCAATGGTTATAGTTTAAAGGCATGCCGATGGAGGCGTAGGCATCCATCATCTGTTCGGAGGTAATGACCTCGATCTGATTGGGGTATGTGTCTAAGCCGAAGTCTTTGGCAATGCGAGCGATTTCTCGGTCATATTCGGCAATAAGTTCAAAGCTCCACTCAGCTCCGGTGGATATTGGACTGCGTTTTTTCATGCTGCCCCCTCAACCTTTTTCTCAAATAGACTACGAAATACTGGGAAAATATCTGCTGGGGTTTTTATCTGTTGCATGGCAAAGCATTCTTCCCACTTTGCTTGTAGGCGTTCGTATTCATGCCACAAGTTTTGGTGGGGTCCTGTAGTGATCTCTACATAGGCGAAATACTGAACTTGCTTGAGGATCTTTTCATCAAGGAGCTGGTAGCATTTACTGGAATCTCCATCCCAGTTATCGCCATCGGATGCCTGAGCTACATAGATGTTCCAGTCTGCTGGGGAATAACGTTCTTCTAGAATATCTGAAGTCAGGTCTAAAGCGCTGGATACGATCGTGCCGCCGGTTTCGCGGGAGTAGAAGAACTCTTGTTCATCGACTTCTTTGGCGTGGGTATGGTGGCGAACAAAGACAACTTCGATCTGTTTATAATTCCGTTTCAGGAAGAGGTACAGCAAGATAAAAAAGCGTTTCGCCATGTCTTTAATGCTTTGAGTCATAGAGCCTGATACGTCCATAACGCAGAACATCACGGCCTTGCTTGAAGGCACGGGAACTTTGATTAAATTGTTGTATTTAATGTCAAAGTCATCAAGGAAAGGTACACGCTTTAAACGCTGTTTAATCTCTTCAATTTTGGAATTTAATGCTGAAATCTGTTTCTCTGCATCATCATCGGGTAAACGTTGCTCTAAGCTCAAAATTTCCGCTTTGAGTTCACGGATTTTGCGTCTGTCTTTGCCGGTTAAGGCAATGCGACGTGCGTGGGCTGCTTTTAACGAACGCACAATATGAATCTTGTCGGGGCTACCAGCATTGGTAAATCCAGCTCGGCGGGTTTCAAATTGGGTTGCGCTTTTTAGCTGTTTTTTGACTAGATAGGGGAGTTCCAAACCATCAAACATAAAGTCTAGAAACTCTTCCTGATCGATCTGGAAGGTGAAATCATCTTCCCCTTCACCTTG
Organism: Neptuniibacter sp. QD72_48; assembly: GCF_047778065.1. Taxonomy (GTDB): domain Bacteria; phylum Pseudomonadota; class Gammaproteobacteria; order Pseudomonadales; family Balneatricaceae; genus Neptuniibacter. The sequence continues at coordinate 935,365 of NZ_CP180547.1, forward strand.
ATTGCTGGCTTGGCCTTCACCGCTGCCGCCGCCACCGCCGCCACCTTGCGGGCGTTGGAACTGATCCCCTACAACAAACTCTTTGTTGCCAGGGAAAACTTTATTACGAACGCCGCCTTCACCATGATGAAAAATGGGTTCGGAGATGTCCCTGCGAGGAATGGTAACGCTGCCACCTTGTTCGATCTCTTTGATGGAGCGGTTGTTCACCGCATCTTCTACTGCATCTTTAATATGTTTTTTATAGCGACGAAGAAAGCGCTGACGGTTAACCGTGCTCTTGTTCTTGGAGTTCAGGCGGCGATCTATGATGTAACTCATAATACTTCTATCCCCGTAGATGGCCTGCACTTAGGCTCTTCATCTCATTCGGGCAGGCCTTTGCCCGAATGAATGCCTTCACCAACTGTTATTGCCGATTAACTACTGTGACTTTCTAACGCGGATATACCATTCGGACAGTAATCGCACCTGCTTCTCGGTATAGCCTCGTTTTATCATCCGTTTAACAAACTCACCATGCTTGGTTTGTTCATCTGTAGAGGCTTTCGCATTAAAGGAAATAACAGGTAACAAGTCTTCCGTATTGGAGAACATTTTCTTCTCAATAACGGTACGCATTTTCTCGTAACCCATCCAAGATGGGTTTTTACCGTTGTTATTGGCACGGGCACGCAGTACAAAATTAACAATTTCGTGTCGGAAATCTTTTGGATTACTGATACCGGCAGGTTTTTCGATTTTTTCGAGTTCCTCGTTAATCGCCTGACGATCTAATATGTCACCTGTTTCTGGGTCGCGATATTCCTGATCCTGTATCCAGAAATCAGCGTATGTGACATAGCGATCAAATATATTTTGTCCGTACTCTGAGTAAGACTCTAAGTAAGCGGTTTGAATCTCTTTGCCCAAGAACTCGATATATTTAGGTGCGATAAACTCTTTTAGATAGCCTAAATAGCGATCTTGGATTTCGGCAGGGAATTGCTGCTGTTCAATCTCTTTTTCGAGTACATAAAGGAGATGGACTGGGTTAGCTGCAACCTCTGAAGGGTCAAAGTTAAATACTTTGGATAGAATCTTGAAAGCGAAACGGGTTGATAAACCATCCATTGCTTCATCAACACCTGCAGAGTCCTTATATTCCTGCATAGATTTCGCTTTGGGGTCCGTGTCTTTTAGATTCTCGCCGTCATAAACACGCATTTTTGAATACAGGCTAGAATTTTCAGGTTCCTTCATACGCGATAGGACCGAGAATTGAGCCAACATGTTTAATGTATCTGGTGCACAGGGTGCATGGTTTAACGAACTGTTTTCTAAAAGTTTTTCGTAGATATGGATCTCTTCAGTTACACGGCAGCAATAAGGTACTTTTACGATATAAATACGATCGATAAAGGCTTCATTAGTTTTGTTGTTCTTAAAGGTTGTCCACTCTGATTCATTAGAGTGGGCGAGGAGAATACCATCGTAAGGAATAGCCCCCATGCCTTCGGTACTGTTGTAGTTACCTTCTTGGGTAGCGGTTAATAGAGGATGGAGCACTTTAATTGGGGCTTTGAACATCTCCACAAATTCCATCATACCCTGATTGGCACGACATAATGCACCAGAGAAACTATAAGCATCAGGGTCGTGTTGTGGGAAATCTTCCAATTTACGAATATCAACTTTACCCACAAGGCTAGAAATATCTTGGTTGTTTTCATCACCTGGTTCGGTTTTGGCAATGGCAATCTGATCCAAAATAGAAGGGTAGAGTTTTACTACACGGAATTTAGAAATATCCCCACCATATTCGTGTAAACGCTTGGCCGCCCAAGGTGACATGATGCCTTTCAAGTAGCGTGAAGGAATACCGTATTCTTCTTGAAGAATGACACCATCTTCTTCCGGTTTGAATAGACCTAAAGGTGACTCAAAAACAGGTGAATCTTTAATGGCATAGAATGGAATGTGCTCCATTAAATGCTTAAGGCGTTCGGCCAAGGACGATTTACCGCCACCCACTGGACCAAGTAAGTAAAGGATCTGTTTACGTTCTTCTAGACCTTGAGCCGCATGTTTAAAGTAGGAGACAATATTTTCGATCGCATCTTCCATACCATAAAACTCGCTAAATGCAGGGTAACGGCGGATCAGTTTGTTCGAAAAAATACGACTTAGTCTTGGATCAGCAGCGGTATCAACCATTTCAGGTTCACCGATCGCTTGCAGCATACGTTCAGCCGCATCAGCGTAGATCATAGGGTCCTGTTTACACAGTTGGAGATATTCGTCCAAACTGTATTCTTCCTGCTGAACAGAATCATAGCGGGCTTTATAGTGGTCAAAGATACTCATACAAATCACCTTTATTCAGCCAAGCTTATTTGGATTTTTGAATAATTATGTCAGGCTGTTTTGCTTGCTTACCTGTAGTTAGTGTAGTTCACATTTTTGAACTCTGAACATTTGACTCTAAAACTTTCCTTAAGGTTTCATCGTTTAATAATCTTATGATTTATAAGGACTTATATTTCTTGTAGTTCAAGGTTTTGGATAAACGTAGCTAGAAATCGAGCCGCTTCGCCGCCAGTGAGTGCGCGGTGATCAAAGGTAAGTGAAATAGGAAGAATACGATGAATTTTTATTTCCTCACCTACGGCTACAACTTGTTTGCGAATAACGCCTGCACCAATAATTGCCACTTGTGGGGGAACCACAATTGGATTTGCGTAACGTCCGGCAATAGTGCCGAAATTACTCAACGTGATTGTGGCTCCTTGTAGTTCAGAAGCAGGGATCGTTCTGTTTTTGACATCTGTACGGAGAAGATTTAATCCTTCTCGTAGATGGGAAGGTGAGCGGTTACTAATGTCACGTAATACTGGAACAAATAATCCCTGTTCTGTATCAACCGCGATACCAAGATCAATTTTGGAATGTATTCGCCGACTGAGGGTATTGCTATCAAACCACGAATTAATTGCTGGTTCTGTTGTGCAGGCTTCTGCTATGGCATGGATTAACCGTTGTGTGATATCTGTGCCTTTAGGCCAGCTATTAATATCTGCATCTTCATGAATAGTGACAGGCACGACTTCACTATGCGCTTTGCTCATGACCTGCGCCATATGCTTACGAACCCCACGTAAAGGCTCAGCTTTGCCATGGGTTTGATCCAGTCGAGCGGCTTGTTCAACGTCTTTTGGCGTGATGTTGCCTTGTTGTCCGCTACCTTTTACTTGGTTTAAATCGATATTTAAGCGTTTGGCTAAGGCTCTTACTGCTGGTGTCGCTTTCTGTGTTGTTGCACTGATTTGGCTGCTTGGAGCGGCACCAATAAAGAAGGAATCTTGAGTAGTGGAGTCTGTGTTTGCTTGTGGAATTTCACCGACAACAGTACCACTGTCACTGTCTTCTTGACCTTCAAATTCCAATAGGGGCTCTCCAGTGTGGATAACATCACCTGGCTGCCCAAATAGATGCGCTATCACACCTGCTTGCGGAGAGGGTACTTGAATAATCGCTTTGGCTGTTTCTACAGACAGGAGTACTTGGTCTGTTTCTACAGAATCACCTTCTTTGATATTCCATTCCACAATTTCTGCTTCAGGAAGTCCTTCGCCGAGATCTGGTAGTTTGAAATATTTCATGCGAACTCCAATGTCTCATTGATACTGTCGATGATGTCTTGAGTGTTAGGTAGGTAGTGATTTTCAAGACGGAAATAGGGCATAACAGTGTCATAACCCGTTACCCGAGCAATAGGCGCTTGTAGATCTAAGAGTGCTCTCTCTGCGATGGTTGCAGCTATTTCTGCACCTATACCCGCATTTCTAGGGGCCTCATGTACAATCACAACGCGCCCCGTCTTTTTCACGGAGGCTAGAATTGTAGTCATATCTAAAGGGCTGATACTGGCTACATCGATCACTTCACAGTGCACACCTTTATTTTGGAAATGCTCTGCTGCTGCTAATGTTTCTGTGATCATTGCACCCCAGCTAATTAACGTAATATCTGAGCCCTCACGTAGCGTAAAACAGCTGCCTAAAGGCAATGCTTCGCCGTTATCTAAAATCTCTTGTTGCTGGCTGCGATAGATCCGCTTGGGTTCTAAAAAGAGCACAGGGTCTGGATCTCGAATGGCTGCTAAAAGAAGCCCGTACGCACGTGCTGGAGAGGAGGGAATGACGACCTTAAGGCCAGGAATGTGAGCCAAAAGGGCTTCAGTACTTTCCGAGTGATGTTCAGGGGCATGAATGCCTCCACCAAAAGGAGCTCTAATCACCATAGGGCAGGTGAGACGGCCGCGGGTTCTATTTCGCATGCGTGCGGCATGACAGATGATCTGCTCTAATGCGGGGAAGATAAAGCCCATAAACTGGATCTCAGCCACTGGTTTCAAACCTTGGCTGGCCATACCTATACTCAGCCCTGCGATCATAGACTCTGCTAATGGCGTGTCCATTACGCGCTTAAGGCCAAACTCATCTCTTAGATTCGCGGTAGCGCGAAAAACACCGCCATTAACGCCAATATCTTCTCCCAATAGAACGATCTCCTCGTCCCTTCGCATCTCTGAGGCCAAAGCTAGATTGACCGCTTCAAGAAGACATACTGAATGTTTCATGATGCATCCTCCTCAGCATGGCTAGCATTTGGCATCGCCTTGATTGTCGCCCAGTCCCTCTGTTCGATGAGATGCTCGGGTAGCTCGGCATACATGTAATCGAACATGGACTCGGGAGCTTGAGGATCAATTGCTAAATACTTTTCTGCTGCTTGTTGGACGAGTTGCGTGATCTCTTGTTGAAGAGCTTGTTCTTTCGATTCGTCCCAAAAGCCTTGAGTAACCATGAAGTTACGCAAGCGTTTTACTGGTTCTTTCTCCCAAGCTTGCTTCAGTTCTTCGTTATCCCTGTAACGGGTCGCATCATCAGCGGTAGTGTGGTCACTTAAGCGGTAGCTTATGGCTTCAATTAGGGTGGCTCCTTTACCGTCATAAGCGCGCTGTAAAGCTTTAGTTACCGCTTCATGCATAGCAATCACATCGTTACCATCCACTTGCATACCGGGAATTCCAGCGGCTTGTGCTTTGTTAGCTAACTGAGCGGCAGCGGATTGAATTTTACGCGGTACCGAAATTGCCCACTGGTTGTTGTTGATGATAAAGACTACAGGTAGTTGCCATACCCCAGCGATGTTTAGGGATTCCATAAAATCCCCTTTAGAGGTGCCGCCATCGCCAATTAAGGTCACAGCAGCGTGCTTTTGATTACGTACTTTTAGCGCTGTTGCAACACCACAGGCATGCAATGATTGAGTGGCGATTGGGACTGAGTTAGGGAAGTCCTTCTTCATATGGGGTGAAGCATTGCCTCGTTCATCACCGCCCCAATATAAAAGAATATCTTCAAGGGCGAGTCCTCTAATCATCTGGCAGGCATGGTTTCGATAGTAGGGCACGAGAACATCTTCTTCGCTCATGCAGAGTGCCGTGGGAACATCGATTCCTTCTGAGCCTAGTAGGGATGCGTAAGTGCCCAATTGACCCGTGCGTTGTAGCGCGATGGCTTTAGCGTCAAACTGTCTAGCCAATACCATGTTGTGATAGCAGCGTAGAAACCAATCAGGTGATTGGCACCATTGTGGCAAGCGCTGTGTGGGATTCCCCTCACTATCTAAATATTGCAGTGGTGTGTGACTCATAACTCATCCTCCTAACCGCTATCATTAGCTTAAGCTGCGGAATTGAAGTCGTTAGATGCACTGATGATTTGTTCAGCCTGGTGATTGGCTAGACGATGTACACCTTGCTTAGCTTGCGCCGCGTTTTGATAAAGTTGGGTGAGCGAATCACCTATCTGAATAACTTTTTGGCGGATCTCTCGGCTGTTCTGTTTTGAATATTGCAGTGCTACAAAAATTAAACCGCCCGCGTTGATCAGATAATCAGGTGCGTAAAGGATATCTTGAGCGGCTAGCAGGTCGCCGTGTTTCTCTTCTGTTAGTTGATTGTTGGCTGAGCCAGCAATGATGGACACACGAAGTTGTGGCAGAGTCGTGTCGTTTATAATCGCACCAAGTCCACAAGGGCAAAACACATCAGCATCTACAGCGTAAATCTGATCAGGTGCAACACTCGCAGCGTTAAAGCTTTTCTCGCATTGAGTCACACGAGCTTGATCAATATCGGTAACTGTCAGCTTGGCTCCGGCTTGATGGAGTAAGCGGGCAACTTCGTAACCTACATGTCCTAGGCCTTGGATACTGACGTGCACACCTTTCAGTGACGTTCGATTTAACTTGAATCTGACGGAAGCTTTAATCCCTTCAAACACGCCGAGTGCGGTATAGGGGGAGGGATCGCCAGTGGTTTGAGTGCAGGTTACAAAGGCGGTGCTCTTTTGAATCTGATCCATGTCGCTAATCTGAGTACCGCTGTCCATTGCTGTTATGTATTCACCACCTAAACCATCAACAAATTGACCAAAGCGCTGCATAAGTTCTGCGCGGTTGAAGTCTGATTTTGGCTTAATGATGACAGCTTTGGCTCCACCGTGCGGAAGTCCAGCAAGTGCTGCTTTGTAACTCATACCTCGAGCCAATCTAAGCGCATCAGTTATGGCAGAATCGTCATCGTTGTAGTGAATAAACCTGCAGCCGCCGATCGCGGGGCCACGCAAAGTCGAGTGAATGGCAATGATAGCCTTGAGGCCCGTTTCAGGGTCGTGGCAGAAATGTAGGCGTTGTGTGCCATTGCTTTCCATCTGTTCAAACATCACGGGGTCCTCCGTCTGTATCTACAGGAAAACATCAATTGTGTGCAGTTAATCGGTGATTTGTGGGTCGCACTTTTACCAGTTAACTGAACTTTGTATGCGGTAGCGTGTCTTTTGGATCTCTACACTTTTGGAATAGCACAGTTTTAGGCAAATTTCAGATTGAAAAATTCAAAATAAATTACAGTCTCTCAAGCATTTTGCAGGTGCGAAATGGCTAGAAGTGCGTCTTTTCGCTGAATTTACGGGTGGTATGGCAAGAAAATTACTGCGAAACCAAAAAAACTCAAAAAGTTTTAAATTTAGTAGTGGAAAAATCGGTTTTTAAAGGACGATAGAGTCCCATTCAGGATGAATATAGTTATAATCATTGGTTAATAAAAAATAGGTTGGGGCTTTCTGGATAGATGAAAAAAAGTTTCGTTTGTACTGTAGTGATGTTGAGCGCACTGGGCATTCCTCAGAGCAGCTTATATGCTGAAGAAACTGCTCCCTATGGCATTTCGGAAGGGAATGAAGAGTTACTTTTAAGTGGCTTGAATAATCTTAAGAGTCAGGAACTGGACTCGGCTCTATCAGATCTACAGGAGCTTACTGAACGCCGACCAGATTTTCGTCTAGCTCAGTTAGTTTATGCTGATATTCTTGCTGCTCAGGCACAAGGTGCTCCCCTCAGTCATAAACGAGGTGACCATCAGCAAAAAATCGAAGGACTTATTTCTGAAGCTAAAGTTAGATTACTGATGGAAATGGAAAAGCCATCTGCAGATATGTTGCCTGCAGACATGTTGACTCTATCTCCTGATCAAAAGCATGTCATTATTGTTGATACTCGCTTATCGCGCCTTTTCCTATTTGAAAATCAGAATGGTATCCCTGTGCTTGTTAAAGATTATTACGCTTCGTATGGTCGTGGCGGCACAGGCAAAGAGGTTGAGGGTGATCTAAAAACGCCGCTGGGCGTTTATTTTACTACCAGCCGATTAGAAGATGAAAATTTACCATCTCGATATGGTTCAGGCGCACTTCCGATTAATTATCCTAACGTTTGGGATGAGAGGTTAGGGCGTACAGGCTATGGTATTTGGCTACATGGTTCACCTGTGGAAACTTATAGCCGTCCACCCAAAGCTAGTGAAGGCTGTATATCTCTAACCAACCCTGATTTTATTGAATTGGATAACTTGATTAACTATCACAATACACCCGTTCTAGTTGGTCATAACGTTCGTTGGATTCAAAAGGCAGATTGGTTAGAGCAGAAAAAGCGTTTCACTAACTTAGTTGAGCGTTGGGCGTCTGATTGGGAAAGTCTTGATCATCAGCGTTATATAGAGAACTATTCTCAAAACTATGACGATGGCAAACGTCAATATTCACAGTATTCTAGCTACAAGAAACGTGTAAATGGTTCTAAAAAGTTTGTAGATGTAAATCTACAAAATTTAAGTATTTACCGATATCCAGATAATCCAAATCTGGTTGTGGCTACATTCCAGCAAGATTACAAAAGTAATAATCTTTCCGGCAGCTCAGTTAAGCGTCAGTACTGGACCTTTGATCAAGATCGCTGGCGTATCGCTTATGAAGGTAAACCATCAAAAGGCAGACCTTAAAATATCAGGGAGATAGGGTTGAGCGATTCAAGTTTAAGTTCTTCTGAACTATTGCTGAGTAATTTATCTGATCATCAGGTTATTCGCATTGAGGGGTCCGTCCAGTGGATGGAATACCTAACTGATCAAGTGAAACAAACCCAACCTGATACATTTGAGATTAAAGGCTCTTTAGCTTTAGATGTTGTACAGAACAATTTGGCTGAATTTCTCCAAGTGGAATCTGGAGCGTCGTTTGTTCAGCAGGAACTAAAACGTTGGTTACAGCAAGGGCGCCGTCTGCAGATTATTGTTAATAGTGATGATGTTTGTACTGACGCTCTTACTTATTTGTTAGGTCTTCCTTCTATCTGTGATGAAACAGGTCCTGCTGTAACGATCATATTGCTAAGTACTCCGGAACTGATTTCTGCGTTGAAGTCTTCTTCATTACTCGCTAGCAAGTTAGATGGCTATTATCAAGAGGATGTTAATTCAGACTCAGTATCTGTGGGTAGTAATAAACCCTTAATTGCTGTTGGTGCTCTTGTAGTTGTTTGTTTAAGCACTGGCGGATGGTATTGGTTTGGTAGCCAAAAGAGTGTTAAAGCTCATGAATTAGTTGTGGCTAACTCAGATGATTCATCCCAGAAAGTTGGTGAAGCAAAGGTGAGGCAACTTGCTCAAAACGAACAAACAGTAGTTGATTCAAACCTAAAAGCTGACAAGCAGATTAAACTGGCGGTAACCGAAGTAATGCTTGACGTTGCTGTTGAAGAAAAAACACCGATAAAGGTGGAGTCTGTTGTTAAGCCATCGGAACCTATTGAGGTTCCTAAGAAACTCAATCCAGAGTTGGTGGCGTCTTTGACCGCTACAGTGGAAAAAGCAAAACAGAAGCGTGATAAAACGTCGCAAAACTCAGTTAACACAGTTGCAGGGTTTAAAGAGCGAGAAGCTGTTAAGATTAATGAGCCAATTAAAGTAGCTAAAGCTGGATCGAGAGAGTTAGCTGCTTCTGAGCCGTCAAACACATTAGCGCAGCTCCAGACCTCTTCTACAATTGAGAGTCAGCGACCAGCTGAATCGGCTTCTGAATTCGTAGTTAAACCTGGCCCTAAAGAAAACAATGAAAAAGCTGTACGCGAAGTTTTCACTACTTGGCATACAGCGTGGGAGAAGCAGAACTGGGATGACTACATCAACAGTTATCTACAGAATACCACCCTATATGGCGTTAAAATGTCCCTCGAAGAGTGGCGTGCTTTTCGTAAAGATCGCTTGCTCTCACCTAAATGGATAAAGTTAGAGATCCAAGCTCCGAAATACACTCGTCTTAATTCGCACTGGTATAGAATTGAATTTTATCAGCGATTCGAGAAGCCAGGCTATGCAGATGAAACAAATAAGCGTTTAGAGCTGACTCTAACATCTGATGGTTGGAAGATTGCTTCTGAAGCTGCAAATGGCACGGTTGTTTTAAAGCGGCCGACCCGCTAAGAAGTCGAAATAAGTGATAAAAAAGCCCCTATAGAGAGGAGCTTTTTTATATTTGATTACTTCAGTAAACCTAAGCTTCTTTCGAGGCTGATTTTCCATTGATCGTCGACTTTAACTAACATTAAACGCTTTTTAACCGCATCTTTATAGTTATCAGACTGATAATGCTGATTAAAGTGTGCTTCAGCTAAATTGTCTCTCAGCATTTTGATGTTGATCTGATTAAGTTCCACACGAATAAACTTAGGTTTGTTTAAACGTTGAGTGCGTTGTTTAACCCACTGCTGGTGGTTTAGCTTAGCATTTGGGCGGTAAAGTGCGGTGTAAGAGTTTACATAGCCCGCATGGTTTTTGTTGCTCCAAGCATCAGCCCAATTATTGATATGTGCTAATACTTCTGACTCTGGAAGAACTTGAGTTTCCAGTTTTGGCGCTTCAGGTACTGCATTTGTTTGTTCTTTTATTTTGGCTACTTCTTTCGCAGGAGCTTCTGCATTGGCGGCAGTAACAATCGTTGGCTCGCTCACAGCGACAACAACTGGCTTATCTTTAGCCTTAGCTGGTGTTTCTATTTTTGATTCAGGATCCGAAGTAATCGTTGTTAGAGTAGCAACTGGAGTCTGTTCTTTAGGTATAACAGGTTTTATAACCTGAACGTCCACTTTAGCTTTTTCTACTGCAGCAAGTTTTACTGGCTGTTGAGGTGCTGCCACCACCATAGGATTAGAAGGGCTGCCTTGGATTGTTGGAGTTTGGTTAATCATAGCAAGGTTTGGCCCTTGCTCAGCTGAATTTAAATCCAATGCCTTATTGTAGGCTTGTGATGCTAGCGTTGCATAAAGTTCTTTTAAGTTAACATGCACTTGTGCGTAGCTTGGGTGAGTCTGGAACGCTTGCTGAAGTGTTTCTATTGCTTGAGGGAAATTACCCTCTTCGGAATAGATAACAGCCAAGTTGTTGAATGCCTCTGGGCGATCAGGATGAGATTTCATCAGGCTTTGGAAGATAGCCTTGGCAGCCGCTTTATCACCTTTATTACTTAGGATAATGCCTTTGGTCAGTTGTGCTGACGGAAGGTTAGGTTGCTGTGCTAAAAAAGCATTAATTTGGGTTAATGCTTCTTGGTGGTTACCCTGTTGGCTTAATTTTAAGCTTTGTTCGATTGCAGGTGATGAACTAGCTGCAGCAGGCTTAGTAACGCTTACTGTAGTGATATATTCACGAGAGTCTTCGGTGATAACCGGTTTGGCTTGCGGACGAAGTTGTCCGCTATGTGCGGCTCCTTTCTCTTCAGCTATCCATTTTTTGACTTCTGCAAGTTTAGTCTTCATCCACTCTTCATCGATCTCAGCCGTACGCATGTCAGCTTGATCAGTTGCTTTTTCCGGATCACAACTGTAATCGTTTGTACGCCCACCCTTGTAGCAGAAGCCTTCAGGGATTGGTTTGACTGCTTCGGTGCTCGCGCTATCTGATTTGATATTTGAGGAAGTGTTACAGCCGGTCAGTAGCGAAACTGAAATGATTGTACCAATGGTCGTACGTAATAAATTTTTACCGTTGTTTAATTCGAATTTCAGCATGGATTAAGGCAAGTAATAAGATGATGAAGTAGAAGATTATACGCATATAACGATTGATGTCATATTCAAACAGTTGTTTTCAATAGTGGCCGAACTTTTTAATAAGTGGGAGAATGTATTCTCATGAGAATACAGGGTGCTATGGGCAACTTTTTACCCATTAGGTACTAAACCTTACGCATTGAGTTGGTGTTTAAACAGGAACTCGCCGAGTGATTAAACTAACGAAAAGTTACGCCTTAATATTTTCCATACTCTTCTCTCAGGTTTCATTTGCTGAGCAGAAAAATGAATGGGGTTACGCAATGCAACCCGGCGAATCAGTCTGGAGTGTGGCGCATGAGCTGCTTACCGATTGGAGAGAATGGAAAACGATAGAGCGCCTAAATAATGTGCGTAATGATCGTCAAATGTCTCCAGGCACTGTTTTAAAAATTCCGCGTAATCTAATTCAAGAAAAGCGCTCTGATATCAAAATCCTGGATGTGAATGGAGATGTCACGGCGCAGGTTAAATTGCGTGAAGGAAAAGCCAAAGCGTTACTTCCTTTGAGTCGTGGTCAGAGTTTATCTCAAGGTGACTTGATCAAAACAGCTGCACAAGCTTCGGTATTACTAGAGTTTGATGATGGTACTCAGGTGCTATTACTGGGCGAAAGTGTGCTTCGTATTGAACAAGCAACGGTGATCGGAAACAAGCGTAAGGTTGTCGATATCAAAGTTTTCCTAGAGGAAGGTGAAGCTGAAATTCGTGCCAATCCAGCTAAAGTTCCGGGTTCTCGTTTCTTGATCGATACGCCAGTTGCTTTTGCTACGACTAAGGGCACTACCTACCGAGTGAGAGCTGAAGGGGAAAGTACAGCAGCCGAGGTTACTCAAGGTTTAATTGGTGTAGGTAACAAGTTAGGCGCTACCAATGTCCGTCAAGGGTACGGAACTTTGACTAGGGCTAATCAGCCCCCTAAAAAACCGAAAAAGCTTCTACCAGCGCCTGAATTGCCGGAAATAGATAATGTGATCCGTTATCTACCGGGGAAACTGGCTTGGAATAAGCTGGATGGTGCTGCTCAGTACCGTAGTCAAATCTCTCCGGACCAAGCATTCACGGCAATTGTATACGACCAGATTTCTGCTCATCCAAAAATGGGTTTACCTGCGGCCTTAGAAGATCGCTCCTATTGGATTCGTGTGAGTGCAATCAGTGCTGACGGTTTGCAGGGATTATCTGCGTTAAAGCAGATTAATATTGAAGCGCGTCCTTTCCCGCCTGTCCGTCAGGGACCTATGCCTTCTGACTCTCTCTATGTTGGTGACATTGAATTTAGTTGGTCTAAACCAGAATTGGCCGATTCATTTGTTTTTGAGATTGCTAGAGATCAAAGCTTTACTGAGATTGTCGATAAACAAGATAATATTACGGAGACTCAGCTTGTTGCAGTTGTGTCAGAGCCGGGTAATTTCTTCTGGCGCGTGAGTAGTGTAACGGCAGAAGGTAAGCGTGGTCCTGTTGGTCATGCGGGTGCGTTTAAAGTAAAACCCGTTCCTCCAAAGCCGGAGATGAGAGAGCCTGTAAGCAGTGAATCAGAGATCTCTTTTAGTTGGCAGGAAGAGGAGGGTGTAAGTTTCTATCAGTTACAGCTTGCAAAAGATAAAGCGTTTAAGCAGCTTGTTGTTGATAACAAAACTGAGCAGGCAAGTTTAGCGATAGATAAGCCGCAAGCAGGTACCTACTATTTACGCGTTAGGTCTATCGACGCTGAAAATTACGCGGGTGAATGGACAGAACCTCAAGAGGTGGTTCAGCCGGTAGAGAATTGGTGGCCAATGATCATTAGTGGATCACTCTCTCTGCTCTTGCTGTTGTAATGCTGGTTCGTTTCAAGCAGATACTCTTGCTAATCCCGCCATTACTCTGCGTAGTCATGGCGGGATTGTCTTCTCTGCCTGAAACGTTTGATCGCTTTATTTATGATGCTTTGGCCAGGCATTATTCCCCAATTAATTTTCAAGATCGTTCAGTTGTTTTAATCGATATAGATCGTCGTAGTTTAGAGGCGTTTTCTGGCTGGCCTCTTGATCGCTCTATTCATGCTCAAGCAATCGAGCAGCTCAGTTCTGCTCAAGTTTCTTCTGTCACTTACAATGTTGCCTTCATTGCTTACGGAGGTCCTCAAAATGCCTCTGATAAAGCTTTGCTAAGTGCAATTCGTCAAAATGGCAAAGTTATTTTGCCTATGCTCGCAGAGAAAAATCAGGAGTTATTGCCCTTCAATGGCCTCAAGTTGAGTGGTGCAAAAGTAGCGCACTCGGAGCTTCCGTTAGATTCTGATGAGATGTTAAGGCGTAACTATATGCATGCGGGTATTGGTTTTCCTCGCTGGCCTAATGTCCCTTTAGCGACTTTAAGTATTTATGCGCCTGTAAAAGCAGATGATTTCTCTGGATTAAGAAGTCCCTATCTTAACTTAGGATTTAGTCGTCGATGGAGTCGAGATTATGAGGTGTTGATTCCTTTGGGGGTCGATAAGTTTCTGCAACAGACACCGCGTTATAGCTTGGTTGATTTAGTTACTGGTCAAGTAGATTCGGGTACTTTAAAGAATAAGGCTGTTTTTATTGGCATTGCTGATGCTCAACTCGAACCTAAAAAAGCCCTAGCTCAGGGAATGTTCTCTGCTACTGAGATCCATGCGTTTAATTTTGCTGTATTAAATAAAGGCTATGCTCTATCGCCATCGTTGCCAATCTGGGCTGTAGCTCTAGGGGTTTTAGCTACATTTTGTGTTGGTTTGGTTGGTTTGGTTACGATGCCAATTTGGTTGAAATTATCGTTTATTGTTACGGGCGGAATATTGGTGACGGTGCCGTTGATGATGGTTAGTGTGGGCTATTGGCTCAGTTACTTACCCATGTTGGTAGGGCTGGTATTGGTAAGCATCATGAGTGGCGCTAGATTCTTATTGGCAAAAAAAAGCCCTGAATGATCAGGGCTTTTTCAGAGACTATTTTCGCTTATCTATTTTGTTCACGAGCAATTGCGCGGTAAGCAATGTCTTTACGGAAGTAAGCGCCTTCCCAACTAACTTTATCTAGCAATTCATAGGCACGTTTCTGTGCTTCTGTAACTGTTTCGCCAAGTGCTGTTACGCAAAGTACGCGACCGCCTGCAGTCACAACGTTCTCACCATCAAGCTTAGTGCCAGCGTGGAAGATTTTAGTGCCTTCAGGGCATTCTGCAGGGAAAGAGATTACATCGCCTTTGCCGTAGTCACCTGGGTAGCCGCCTGCTGCCATAACAACGCCAACAGATTTACGCTCATCCCACTCAGCCGTTGTGTCAGCAAGCTTCTTATCAAGTGCTGCATTACATAGATCAACCAAGCTGGATTTTAGGCGTAGCATAATTGGTTGAGTTTCAGGATCACCGAAACGGCAGTTGTACTCGATAACCTTCGGCGTACCGTCTGCTTGGATCATTAGACCAGCATATAGGAAACCTGTGTACTCATTGCCCTCAGCTTTCATGCCATTAACTGTTGGCATGATTACTTCGTCCATGATGCGCTGATCGATCTCTGCTGTAACAACTGGAGCAGGGGAGTAAGCGCCCATGCCGCCTGTGTTCAGGCCAGTGTCGCCATCGCCTACACGTTTGTGATCTTGGCTTGTTGCCATTGGCAGAACGTTGTCACCGTCAACTATAACGATGTAAGACGCTTCTTCACCTTCTAGGAATTCTTCGATAACTACACGGCTGCCAGCATCACCAAATGCGTTGCCAGCTAGCATGTCTTTGATCGCGTCTTCAGCTTCAGTAAGCGTCATCGCAACGATTACGCCTTTACCCGCCGCAAGACCGTCAGCTTTAACTACGATAGGTGCGCCTTTTTCACGAACGTAAGCCAGTGCAGGCTCAATTTCAGTGAAGTTTTCGTACTCAGCGGTTGGGATCTGTTGACGCGCAAGGAAATCTTTAGTGAAAGCTTTAGAGCCTTCTAGTTGAGCAGCACCTTCACTTGGGCCGAAGATGCGCAGATCTTCTTTCTGGAAGTGATCAACGATACCAGCAACTAGCGGTGCTTCAGGACCAACGATGGTTAGGTCTACACTGTTTTCTTGAGCGAAAGTGCGTAGGCCATCTAGATCCATCACGTCGATAGCAACGTTTTCCATTTTGTCTTCTTGAGCTGTCGCAGCGTTACCTGGAGCTACGAAAATTTTAGCAACGTTTGCGTCTTGTGCTGCTGCCCAAGCAAGTGCGTGTTCACGACCGCCAGAACCAATAATTAGTACGTTCATTCTGTAATCCTTCTATGTAGAAAACCCCGCATCCAGTGTTTCTCTGGATCGGGGTTTAGGGCAATAAGCCTAAAGGGGATAAACCTAATTGAAGGCTTATTGCTATCTAATGCTTAGTGACGGAAATGGCGCATTCCAGTGAAGACCATTGCCATGCCGTGCTCGTCAGCTGCGTCAATAACTTCTTGATCGCGCATAGAACCACCCGGCTGAATAACTGCTCTAATACCTGCAGCTGCTGCAGAATCGATACCGTCGCGGAATGGGAAGAAAGCATCGGATGCCATAACGGAACCTTTAACTTCTAAACCTTCATCAGCAGCTTTGATACCTGCAATCTTAGCACTGTATACGCGGCTCATTTGACCTGCGCCGATGCCGATTGTTTGGCCATCTTTAGCGTAAACGATAGCGTTAGACTTAACGAACTTAGCTACTTCCCAGCAGAATAGAAGATCACGGATCTCTTGCTCTGTAGGTTGTACTTTAGAAACAACTTTTAGTTCAGATGCATCTACACGGCCAAGATCAAGATCTTGCACTAGTAGACCGCCGTTAACGCGCTTGTAGTCGAAACCGTGTGCACGGTTAGCTGACCACTCACCACACTCAAGTAGACGAACATTTGGCTTAGTCGCCACGATGTCAGATGCTTCTTGAGTTACTTTAGGTGCGATGATCACTTCAACGAATTGACGGTCAACGATAGCTTTCGCAGTGTTGCCATCTAATTCTTGGTTGAATGCGATGATGCCACCAAAAGCAGACGTTGGGTCAGTTTGGAAGGCACGGTTGTAAGCTTCTAGAATGTCAGCACCAACCGCTACACCACATGGGTTAGCGTGTTTAACGATAACACAAGCTGGTTCTTTGAACGATTTAACACATTCTAGTGCCGCGTCAGTGTCTGCAACATTGTTGAAAGACAATGCCTTGCCTTGTAGTTGGCGAGCTGTAGAAACAGATGCTTCAGCTGGCTCTTCTTCAACGTAGAAAGCAGCACGTTGGTGAGGGTTTTCACCGTAACGCATATCTTGTGCTTTAACGAACTGAGTGTTGAAAGTACGTGGGAAGTCAGCAGGCTTCTCATCTTCGCCTTCAACGATCGCGCCTAGGTAGTTAGCAATCATGCCGTCATAACCAGCAGTATGTTCAAAAGCTTTTACTGCTAGGTCAAAACGAGTTTTGTGCGTTAGACCTTTTTCGGAATCGAGTTCAGCAACAACATTGTCATAGTCAGAAGCATTAACAACGATTGCTACATCTTTATGGTTTTTCGCTGCAGAACGAACCATTGTTGGACCACCGATGTCGATATTTTCAATCGCCATAGGTAGATCGCAATCAGGGCGTGCGATAGTTGCAGCAAATGGGTAAAGGTTTACAACCACCATATCGATTGGGTTGATGCCATGCTCAGACATGATGCCATCATCCTGTCCGCGGCGACCCAAAATACCACCGTGCACTTTAGGGTGCAGAGTTTTAACACGGCCGTCCATCATTTCAGGGAAGCCTGTGTAATCGGATACTTCTACTGCAGGAATGCTATTTTCCTTAAGTAGTTTGTAAGTACCGCCAGTAGAAAGGATTTCAACGCCGCGAGCGTTTAGGGCTTGTGCAAACTCAACGATACCTGTTTTGTCAGATACGCTGATCAGTGCACGGCGAACGGGAGTGATGTTCTGTGCCATTGTGTCTGGATTCCGAGTAGTCTTAAAAAATTGTGGATTAAAGCAAGCCGTACTGTTTTAGCTTTTTACGCAGCGTACCGCGGTTAAGGCCTAACAGTTGGGAAGCTTTAGTCTGATTATCTTTTGTGTAAGTCATCACTGTTTCGAACAGTGGTGCTTCAATTTCAGAAAGAACCATTTGGTACACGTCTGTCACTGGCTGACCGTCAAGCTGACGAAAATAGTTGTTCAGTGACTGCTCTACATTGTCACGTAGAGTCTGGTTAGTAGCTTCTGCTGGGTCGGACACGAGAGCCGGTTGCTTAATTTCTTTGTATTCCACAGTACTAAATATCCAATCTAAACTAGGCCGCAACGTTGTTTGCTAAAGCTTCATCGAAATATTTTTCGATAGCTGCGGCCTGATCTGCTGCTGTTTCTATAATATTAAATTGCTTGCGAAAGCTACTTCCGTTTGGCTGATTCTGCAGATACCACCCTACATGTTTTCGCGCGATACGAACGCCCATGTAGTCACCATAGAAACTATGTAGTTCCTGCAGATGAGCTAACAGAATTTCTCTAATCTCAACTAGTGATGGAGGGGGCAGGATTGTACCTGTTCGCAGATAATGATCAATCTCTCTAAACAGCCAAGGTTGACCTTGTGCTGCACGACCGATCATTACTGCAGAGCAACCAGTATGCTTAAGTACCCATTCTGCTTTTTCAGGAGAAGTGATATCTCCATTAGCAAAGACGGGAATGGATATAGCGTCAGCAATACGGGCGATAGTGTCGTATTCTGCCGTTCCCTTATAGCCGCAACGACGTGTGCGGCCATGAACTGCCAGTGCTTGAATACCTGCTTCTTCAGCTATTTTCGCAACAGTTAAACCGTTACGATTGTCTTGATCCCACCCTGTGCGGATTTTCAGTGTGACTGGAACATCCACTGCCTGAACAACAGCATTGAGAATGTCTTTAACCAGTGGCTCATCCTTAAGTAATGCAGAACCTGCAGCTTTATTGCACACTTTCTTCGCAGGGCAACCCATATTGATATCAATAATCTGGGCGCCGCGTTCTACATTCATTGCCGCAGCGTGGGCCATCATCTCTGGGTCGCCACCCGCGATCTGAACAGATCGAGGTTCGGCTTCACCGCTATGATTTAGACGAAAAGCAGACTTTCGTGATTTCCATAAGCGAGTATCAGATGTAACCATTTCCGAGACTACTAGACCTGCGCCCATACGTTTGCATAACTGCCTAAATGGTTGGTCAGTCACGCCAGCCATTGGTGCAAGAATCACCTGACTGTCAATGATGTATGAACCGATCTGGAACATAGCGAGCCTTAAAAATAGTTAATAAACACCCGCAGCGTCACGAATGACACTGTTAGTTGAGTGATTAGGGAGGCGAACAATCATACTCCTTAGCGCTAGGGTCTCCAAGGATTTTTTTGATGATTTTTTGAACAATTTACCTTGATTTTTTATAGCGCTGGCGCTAGTAGTTCAAGTTGGTAATTTATGCCACGCATGCCGGGAGACATTAGGTCTAGGGAGATCTGAATGGGTTGATGAGTAGGCATGGACTTCAGGTTAACAGCTGATCGATCTAGATAGGATTCAGGCTGAAGCGTTCGACTTGCAACAGGTCGACCTTTGAGATCTGAAAATGCTATATGAAGAGCCGGATAAGGCTGGTTATGATTCGCTTCATTTATTAGGACTAAATCAATAGTTATTGCATCAGCGATTTCTGAATGCGGGCGAATTAAAAATTGTTGATTGGTTATTTTAGCGGTATCGACTCGCGTGGGAATATTGCAATCAATATGTTGGCAGACTGTGTCATATAGAGGTCTATATGTGTGAGTCCAATATAGGTCACCACGGTTAAACCAAAGATGCTGAGCTATTAACGTTAAGGCTGCTAAAACACAGCCAATGAACCACCAAGGTGAAGATGTGCCATTGTTAGTACTGCGATTTAGTACAACAGGTTCTGTTTCTATGGTCAGGGTTGGCACATCCGCAGGTGCGACGGTTTTAATCAGCTCTTCTTGGCCTTTTATAGGGAGTGATCTAGCAGTATCGACTGATTTTTCAGTTGATGGTGTTTCTGTCGTAAGATTTAAGTCTAAATCTAATTTATTAAAGGTGTTTGTTGTTTCGTCTTTCCTGGTTGTGACTTTAGGGGGGGGGGCTTGTTCTGCGGCTTTCGGTTTCAGTTCATGTTCTATAGCACAAAAGATAACTAGACAGGCACCGCACCTTACCTGTCCGTTAGCTACCTTTAATTGTCCAGGTGTAACTCTAAATTGAGTTTCACAGCTTGGACATTGAGTGATTATGCTGCTTTTTTGCATCTGGATTTAACTGTGTTTTGTTCCTGTAACACGAATCCAACCCTCTTTTTCGGCGATAGGGTCAAGGTCAAACCATTCACTATAAGTATTAATGATCTCTGTAGCTTGTGGGCTTAATAGGCCTGATAAGCAGAGTTTACCGCCAGGGCTCACCAATGCTTCAAGTGTAGGTGCTAGTTGGACCAATGGTCCAGCTAGAATATTAGCTACTAGTACCTCAGCTTTCTCAGAAGGCGTATTTTCTGGCATGTAAACATGCAAAGAGTCATCTTCTAGACGGTTACGGGCGAGGTTGTCTTTTGTTGCTTGCAGCGCTTGGGGGTCGATGTCGACGCCGATTGCTCGTTTTGCACCGAGTAACAAGCCTGCAATTCCCAAAATACCTGAGCCGCAACCATAATCAATTAAGAAATTAGTGTTGCTGATATTTTGATCTAGCCACTCTAAACACAAGGCGGTAGTTGGGTGTGTGCCTGTACCAAATGCAAGGCCTGGATCGAGCATCAGGTTAACCGCATCTGCTTGAGGTGGTTCTCGCCAGCTCGGGCATACCCATAGGCGTTCCCCAAATTGCATCGGATGGTAGTTATCCATCCACTCTCTTTCCCAATCCTTGTCTTCGAGAATTTCTGCTTTGATAGAAGGGGCAGGGAGCTCAGGGAATAGCTGTTCATGGCCTTGCTTAATATATTTTAGTGTCTCTTCTAGATCATGCTCCGCTGAGAAAAGGCCGGTAATAGTTGTGTTTTTCCAAAGCGGGGTAGTGCCAAGGTCAGGCTCAAAGATAGGCTGATCTTCACTGTCTTCGAAGGTGACGGCAGCGCAGCCAGCACTGAGTAATAAATCTTCGTAAGGTTCAGATTGATCGGGATTGGTTTTGATTTTGATCTGCAACCAAGGCATTAGTTTTCTTCCATATCAAGCGCTTAGATGAATTTATAGTATCGGTCATAATTGCAGATAAGAACAGAATGTTTTGGCGCTAGAGAATAAAAAACCCGCCGAGGCGGGTTTTTTGATTGGATTTCGCTTACAGACCTAGCTTCTTCTCAAGGTAGTGGATATTGACTCCACCTTCTTGGAATTTAGCGTCACGAACAATATCTTGCTGTAAAGGAATATTGCTGCGAATGCCATCAACTAGCATCTCACCTAACGCAATTTCCATACGCTTAAGTGCGGTCTCACGATCTTCGCCGTAGCTGATCAGCTTAGCAATCAGAGAGTCGTAATGAGGTGGAACTGTATATCCGTTGTATAGATGAGAATCTACACGGATACCGTTACCGCCTGGCGCGTGGAAGTGTTTAACTGTACCTGGGCTAGGCAGGAAGGTCTTAGGATCTTCTGCATTGATACGGCACTCGAAGGAGTGGCCCTGTACTTTAATATCTTCCTGTTTCAGTGAAAGAGGGTAGCCAGACGCAATGCGTAGCTGTTCTTTTACGATATCTACACCAGTGATCATCTCAGTAACAGGATGTTCTACCTGTACACGAGTGTTCATTTCGATGAAGTAGAAGCCGCCATTTTCGTATAAGAATTCGAAAGTACCTGCACCGCGGTAGCCAATCTCTATACATGCATCAACACAAGCTTGAAGTACTTGAGCGCGTGCTTCCGGATCTAGGTGAGGGGCTGGTGCTTCTTCAACAACTTTCTGGTGACGACGTTGCATAGAACAGTCGCGGTCGTATAGGTGAACTGCGTTGCCTTGACCATCAGCTAGTACTTGAACTTCCACGTGACGCGGATTTTCTAAGTATTTTTCCATGTATACAGTGTCATCACCGAAAGCTGCAGCAGCTTCGGATTGAGTTACATGGATAGAGCTGATTAGGGACGCTTCAGAGTGAACAACACGCATACCTCGGCCACCACCGCCGGCAGCGGCTTTGATGATTACTGGGTAACCGATACGGCGAGCTATCTCGTGAATTTCTTCAGGGTTGTCAGACAATGCACCGTCTGAACCTGGAACGGTTGGTACGCCTGCAGCTTTCATCGCTTCGATTGCAGAAACTTTATCACCCATTAGGCGGATAGTTTCAGCTTTAGGGCCGATGAAGGTAAAACCTGAGCGCTCAACCTGTTCAGCAAAGTCAGCGTTTTCTGCTAAGAAACCGTAGCCAGGGTGAATGCCTACAGCGTCGGTTACTTCAGCAGCAGCAACAATTGATGGGATGTTTAGGTAACTTTTAGGCGATGGAGCAGGGCCAATGCAGACAGCTTCGTCAGCTAGGCGCACATGCATTAAATCGCGATCTGCCTGAGAGTGGATAGCAACGGTTTTGATATCCAGCTCTTTGCAGGCGCGAAGGATACGAAGCGCAATTTCGCCTCGGTTCGCAATCACTACTTTATCGAGCATCGAATGGAGATCCTTGCTTTTGCGTTAGAGGCTTAAACGATAGTAACCAGTGGCTGGTCATATTCAACAGGCTGGCCATCTTCAACTAGGATAGCTTCGATTAGGCCTGCTTTGTCAGCTTCAATTTGGTTCATCATTTTCATTGCTTCAACGATGCAGATTACGTCGCCAACTTTAACTGTCTGACCTACTTCAGCAAATGCTGGAGAGCTTGGGGATGGTGCAGTGTAGAACGTACCAACCATTGGAGACTTAACAACGTGACCTGAAGTTTGAGGTGCTTCTGGTGCAGCTTCGGTTGCTGGAGCAGGTGCTGCAGCTGGAGCTGCAACAGCAACAGGTGCTGCAACAGGGGCAGCAACTACGCTAGAGCCACGGCTGATGCGTACGGACTCTTCACCTTCTTTAATTTCGATTTCGTTAATGTTGGATTCTTCCAACAGTTCAATCAGCTTCTTGACTTTACGAATGTCCATTCTGACTTATATCTCTCTAAACTATCAGTATATTGTTTATTATTCGGCAATCTTTCGAACAGCAGATTGCAAAGCAAATTCATATCCCTGTGCACCTAAACCACAAATTACGCCATCAGCTACATCTGAGAGATAAGAATGATGACGGAAAGTTTCGCGAGCGTGGACGTTGGATAAGTGAACCTCAATAAAAGGAATACTTACGCCCAATAATGCATCGCGAAGGGCAACACTTGTGTGAGTAAAAGCAGCGGGATTTATAATTATGTAAGCAATACCTTCGTCCTGAGCTGCATGGATGCGTTCGATCAGGACGTATTCGCGGTTGCTTTGGCAATGAACCAACTCGTGCCCACTCTTTTTGGCTTGTTCAACCAAATTTTGGCAAATGTCATCCAATGTATCTGATCCATATACTTCAGGCTCACGCTTCCCAAGAAGGTTGAGATTAGGGCCGTTTAGTAGCAGGATCTTTGCCATGACTAATTTCCAGAAAGTGGGCTATTTTTCACGATTGAGCCCATAGTTTGCCGTAGTCTCTTTATCTTGTCTACATCTAAGCAAGTTTTTGCTGTTTTGCTTCATTTTTACCGAAAATGCCTTCTAAATCCCTACGAAACATGAATATAAAATGAATTTTTGCTGCTTTGTTGTATTTGGTTCTTCTAATATTCGTTCTTTGGGCTATAGTTTGAGGTTTTTAGCTACAAGTTTGTTGACGTTGTCTTCAATATTGTGGATATTGCAATGCGGAAGTTGTGTTTTAAACAAAGGCAGCAAGTGAGGGATTCTGATAATGATAAGACGGGTTGTATTTAACCAGAAGGGCGGCGTTGGTAAATCTAGCATCGCAATTAACCTGGCGGCGATTAGTGCGGCGCGCGGTAAGCGTACTTTGGTTATTGATTTGGATCCCCAGTGTAACTCTAGTCATTATCTTTTAGGTGAAGATTATCAAGAGGTTACGCCGGATATTCGTGACTTCTTTGAGCAGACTCTCACATTTCAGTTGAAGCCCGAAGGGCCTGAATATTTTATTCACCAGACACCCTATGAAAATTTGAGTGTGATGCCGGCAAATGCAGAACTGGGTGACCTTCAGTCCAAGCTGGAGTCTAAGCACAAGATTTATAAACTGCGTGATGCCTTAGATAAGTTGGCGGATGATTACGATGTGGTTTATATCGATACACCTCCTGCATTTAACTTTTATACCTTATCAGCGCTAGTTGCTTCCGATCGCTGTTTGATCCCGTTTGATTGCGATGAATTTGCTCGTCAGGCTTTATACAGCTTGTTGGCGAATGTGCATGAAACCCGTGAAGATCATAATGATAAGCTGGAAGTTGAAGGGATCGTTGTTAATCAGTTCCAGCCGCGTGCGAGTCTACCTAAGCGTATTGTGGGTGAGTTGTTGGATGATGATTTACCTGTGCTAGAAACAAAAATCTCTGCATCGGTTAAAATGCGCGAATCTCACGACGACACTTGTCCGTTGATCCATTTTGCACCTAAGCACAAACTGACTCAGGAATTTGTGACGCTATTCGAAGAATTAGCTCACTAAAAGTTTTGGTAGAGCATAAAAAAAGCTGCATTAATGCAGCTTTTTTTGCTTGCAGGGAACCCTAGCAGGTTTGCTCTTCTATTTTTGGTGCGTTACAAGCTAGCTCTTCTGGTGCAACGACTGCACTACCAATAAGTAATGAGCCTTTGTGCTCACCAACATACATCTTTGTGGTGGAGCGCTTGTTTTTATTGTCGATGAAGACAATGTTAAGTTGACCAGAGGGTTTTAAATTCAGCTCATAGGTTTTGCCATCTTGAACATAGCTAGGGTTTGTTCCCTCAGCAATAGGTTCAATGAAAATACGACGAATCTGACGGCCTTTGAAGCCAGATTTAATATATTTCTGTAATGAGCGACGAGACTCCTTGTCGACACCTTCCCAGTTAATCAGATTAAAAATACCTTGAGCATCACGGCTGCCAAAAGAGTTGAGGTAATTTTGTACCAACTCACGGTTCTGATCGGCGAAAGCGCTGTTGGAGATCAGGATTGCGAAAGCAGTAATAAGTGTCTTTCGAAGTGTCATTTTTCACCTCTGTTTTTATGAATTTCCTGAGACAGCTGTGCTTAGTATATATTTTTTTTAGCTTACGAAAAGCTGAATGGTTATGAGATAGGGAATTTTATGTAATAAAAAAACCCCGCGAAGCGGGGTTTTTTGAATAAGATTGGCAAAAGAGAAACTTATTTAGCTTCTTCGTACGCCTTAACGCCAGCAACGATAGCTTCTTTAGCTGCTGCTGCGTTGCCCCAACCTTCAACTTTAACCCACTTGCCTTCTTCTAGACCTTTGTAGTTTTCGAAGAAGTGCTTGATGCGGTCAAGTTCTAGCTGCGGAAGATCTTCAATGTCGTTCACATCACGGTAAGCTTTAGTTAGCTTGTCGTGTGGTACAGCAACTAGCTTAGCATCTTCACCAGCTTCGTCTGTCATGTTAAGAACGCCTACTGGGCGGCAACGGATAACAGAACCAGCGATTACTGGGTAAGGAGTCAGAACTAGTACGTCTAGTGCGTCGCCATCGTCAGCTAGTGTGTTGTTGATATAACCGTAGTTAGCTGGGTAGAACATTGGTGCAGCCATGAAACGGTCAACGAAGATCGCGTCTTCTTCTTTCTCGATCTCGTATTTAACCGGAGAGCTTTCTGCCGGAATTTCGATGATTACGTACAGATCGTTTGGCAGATCTTTACCTGCTGGTACTTGTGCGAAGCCCATGTTTGTCTTCCTGTAAGTAGTTTTGAAAAGGTTACATCTAAAGTCTGGGGATTATGTCCCAGACTTTAGCGGTTATGAATACTACTTAAAGCTGAAACGTATAACTTTAAGTATTGAGTTTAGCTGCTTGACCGTCACCAGATTCAGCGTGGTATGACAGCAGAGTCTCTACTTCATTTTTAGAACCGAGTGCTACACCGCTACGTTGGTGAATATGAGTAGGCTCTAAATCCATGATATTTTTGTAGCAAGTGCTAGAGATGCCGTCAGCTTGCTCAATCAGCATGCTCATTGGGTTGCCTTCGTACATTAGGCGAAGTTTGCCCGGCTTAGTTACGTCACGGCTATCCCATGGGTAGCAGAAAATGCCACCACGAGTAAGTACACGGTGAACTTCAGCAACCATAGACGCGATCCAACGCATGTTGAAATTTTTGCCACGTACACCTTCGGAGCCTTCTAGAAGGTCGCCAACATAGTTGCGCATCTCTTCTTCCCAGAAGCGATGGTTCGACATGTTGATCGCAAACTCTTTAGTGTCTGCCGGGATAGTCACATTTTCTCGAGTCAGGATGAAATCACCTGTATGAGCCAATGTGAAGAAGTTAACGCCATGGCCTGTTGTCAGTGCAAGAATAGAGGACTGACCGTATAGTACATAACCTGCTGCAATCTGCTTGCGGCCTGTCTGTAGGTAGGCTTCGTCAGAACTTGGGTCCATACCTTCTGGTAGTTCTAGGATGGAGAAAATAGTGCCCACTGAAACGTTAATGTCGATATTTGAAGAACCGTCTAGTGGATCGAAAATCACTAGGTATTTGCCTTCAGGATTACCGGCTACAGGATGGTCTTCTTCCTCGGATGCCAAGCCTGCTACTAGAGGATTATCTAGTAAGAATTTTTTCAGAAGATCGTTTGCGATCACGTCCATTTTTTTCTGGGTTTCACCCTGAACGTTGGTGTTGTCTGTGGATCCCAAAACTCCAGCTAATTCACCTTCACGAAGTTGGATCGCAACTTCTTTACAGGCAAGCATTAAGGTGCCAATCAAATCAACTAATTTGTCTTCGGTTTCCTGTTGTTTCAGGAACTGGCTCAGCAGAAGCATTCTTGTATTTTCTCTCAAATAGAGTGGTTGGAAAGTTGGCTGGGAATTTTACGTGAAACTTTGATGAAATGCATGGGGTGTTGAGGTATTTCGGTTAAGAAATGCTCAGTATTTTGGCGAAGGAGTAGGGATTTTTCCGCAATCTTAAAAATAGTCGTGTATGCGGGCTGCTATCTGAGACCCAAAACAGGCAATTTGGCTGTGAGGCCGGTTATTAAAACTGCTATGATGACGGTCGCTTTTTTGAAGGAGTATACGGGTGCATATTCATATTCTAGGTATTTGCGGAACCTTTATGGGATCGCTGGCAATATTGGCTAAACAGCTAGGACATAAAGTGACGGGTTCTGATCAAAATGTGTACCCGCCTATGAGTACGCAGCTTGAATCCCAAGGTATCGAACTAATTCAAGGATTTGATCCTTCGCAATTTACACCAGAACCCGATCTGGTTGTTGTGGGTAATGCTATGTCCCGCGGTAACCCAGCGGTTGAATATGTACTGAATAAAGGGCTGAAATATACTTCTGGCCCGCAATGGTTATCAGAATATCTCCTTCAAGATAAATGGGTGTTAGCAGTATCAGGCACCCATGGTAAAACTACGACTTCAACTATGCTGGCTTGGATTTTAGATCATGCAGATATGAAGCCTGGTTTCCTGATCGGTGGTGTGCCGTTGGATTTCGGTGTTTCAGCTCGTGTAGGTGATTCCCCTTTTTTTGTCATTGAAGCTGATGAGTACGATACCGCTTTCTTTGATAAACGTTCCAAGTTTGTTCACTACCACCCACGTACCCTGATTATGAATAATTTGGAGTACGATCACGCTGATATATTCCCTGATTTAGCGGCAATTCAGAAACAATTTCACCATGTCGTAAGAATCGTGCCTGAAAATGGTCAGATTATTCTTCCGCAAGGGGAGAGTGCGTTAGAAGAAGTTATCGAGATGGGCTGTTGGACCGAGGTGTCCAGAACTAGTTTAGAGTCTGATAACAGTGAATGGCAGGCGAAATTACTGAGTGAGGACGGCAGTCAGTTTGAAGTGCTCCACCAAGGAAAAGTGCAGGGTACTGTTACTTGGCAGATGACAGGTCGCCACAACGTTAACAATGGTTTAGTTGCTATTGCTGCGGCGAGAAACGTTGGCGTTCAGCCTCATCATGCGGTGGAAGCGTTAAATGCATTTGCAGGTGTTAAACGTCGTATGGAGCTGCTTGATACCGTTGCAGGAGTCTCTGTTTATGATGACTTTGCGCATCACCCAACTGCAATTAGCACTACTTTGCAGGGCATTCGAGCACAAGTTGGAGATGCTAAAATAGTAGCAGTGGTTGAGCCTCGCTCAAATACGATGCGCTTAGGTACGCATCAATCTTGGTTGGCTGAGTCGGTCGAGTTGGCAGACCAAGTTTGCTGGTATCAGCCGGAAGGTTTGAACTGGTCTCTCGATAAAGTCGTAGAACAATGCCAAGTGCCGGCGCAGGTATTCACGCAAACACAAACACTTATTGATGAACTGGTACCGACGCTAGAACCAGATACGCACATAGTCATTATGAGTAATGGTGGTTTCGAAGGTATTCATCAGCGCTTATTGGCAAAGCTGCGTGAGCGTTTTGAAGGTTAGTTATTCAAATTAGGTTTTAATATTTATGAGTACTACTCAGCAAGAGAAAATTACTTTAGCTATCACAGGCGCTTCTGGTGCGCAGTATGGTTTAAGGCTTTTACAGTGTTTATTGGCTGAAGGTCTGCAAGTTTTCGTAATGATCTCACGTGCTGCTCAAGTTGTGATTAATACAGAAACAGATCTGAAATTACCGGGTACGCCCTCAGATCAAGAATCTTATCTTGCAAATTTGTACTCAGCCAAAGATGGGCAGTTAAAGGTATTTGGGCGAGAGCAATGGATGGCGCCTGTTGCTTCAGGTTCCGGTGCGCCGAGTCGGATGGTCGTATGCCCCTGTAGCACTGGAAGTTTGTCTGCGATTGCTACGGGTGCGAGTAACAACTTGATTGAACGTGCTGCCGATGTGGCCTTGAAAGAGCGTCGGCAGCTTATTTTAGTGCCACGAGAAGCCCCTTATTCTGAAATCCATTTAGAGCATATGCTAAAGCTGACTCGAATGGGAGCCGTGATGATTCCAGCGAGTCCAGGTTTTTATAACCGCCCAGAAACAGTGGAAGATATGATTGATTTTGTGGTCGCGCGAATCCTTAATCAGTTAGGGATAGAGCAAAGCCTGTTACCTCGTTGGGGTGAAGAGCTTATTTAGATGCAATAAAGCCACCTAGCAGGTAGAATTGCGCCCTAAAATAGAGATGTAATGGCTTGATGTAGTCGTTTCTCTTTAAAGGTAAATTTAAAATTCCAAAGTGATCTGATTAATGTCCAAAATTTTAGCGCTTGATACTTCTACTGATGCTTGTTCTGTAGCTTTGAGTCTTAACGGTGAAATTCAGGAAGATTTTCGGGTCATCCCTCGTCAGCATACTCAGCAGCTTCTACCGATGGTGCAGGAAATGTTGGCAAATGCACAGTTAGCTGTCACTGAGTTAGATGCAATCGCGTTTGGGCGTGGTCCGGGTTCTTTTGCAGGTATTCGAATTGCCACTGGCGTGACTCAGGGCTTAGCTTACGCTGCAGATCTACCTGTGCTGCCTGTATCTACTCTGGCTGCGCTTGCTTTAGCCGCTTCTGATAAAGAGCAAGTTTCGTCCGTTGTGGCTGCTTTAGATGCTCGTATGAATGAGATCTATGTGGCGAGCTACCAAATCAAATCAGGTGAGCTAACAACACTTTTAGATGAAAAAGTATGTGCACCTGCGGAATTGAGCCTAAGTGAAGGTTCCTATTTTGCAGTAGGCAGTGGCTGGCGTTATCTTGAAGATATGAGTTCAGACACTCAGAATGCCATTTCTGTGAGTGAAGAGCTTTATTATCCCTCCGCAGCTTACATGCTTAAATTGGCTGAACAAGATTGGACGCAAGGAAAAGCGGTCGCAGCAGATCAGGCGTTGCCTGTTTACCTCCGTGATGAAGTTGCGTGGAAGAAAAAGGATCAACAATAGATGGATTTTTTTCAGGTCATTATTCTGGCCTTACTTCAGGGATTGACGGAATTTCTACCGATCAGTAGCTCTGCTCACCTTATATTACCTTCGCAGCTTTTAGATTGGCCAGATCAGGGCTTGGCGTTCGATGTAGGTGTGCATGTAGGGACCTTATTCGCAGTTGTTGCGTATTTTCGCCAAGATTTAACGCAGATGTTTTATGCTTGGACGCGCAGTATATCTGGCACCCACTCACCAGACTCTCGTTTAGCTTGGTTGGTTATACTTGCTACCGTGCCGGCAATGTTTGTCGGTATATTTCTCAACGATTTTATTGATCAAAACCTACGCTCTATGTTGGTTATTGCGGGAACCACGCTGATCTTTGGCGCGTTATTATGTTGGGCTGATCTGTTTAGAGTTGAAACTCGTCAGATCGAGTCGTTGAAAGTTAAAGATGCACTTGTGATCGGTTGTGCTCAAGCCCTAGCGCTAATTCCAGGTACATCTCGAAGTGGTATCACCATCTCTGCGGCCTTAATGCTTGGTTTAGAAAGGCAGGCTGCTGCACGCTACTCTTTTTTGCTCTCTGTACCAATCATTCTAGGGGCAGGTCTTGTTAAGGGCATAGATCTCTATGCTCAAGGTGAGAGTGCTCCTTGGTTAATGGTTGCTCTTGGTACTTTGATTGCGGGCATTAGTGCATTCAGCTGTATCCACTTCTTTCTTAAGTGGCTGGACCGTATTGGGATGCAGCCATTTGTTGTATACCGTATGATTCTGGGTATCTTCCTTTTAGTTATTTGGTTTACCACCGCTTAAGGCTTTTCGGTTTTTGAATGTCTAATCCAGCCCTTACAGATATAGTAATTGTTCCAATGCATGCTGATTTTGCTGAACAAGCAGAGCAGCTTGCCACTAGATTACAGCTACCAATCAAATCACCTGATGAGGTCCATGACTTCTCTTTAGAGTTGCAGTTTTCTGAGCAAGGTTTAAGACTGCAACCTTGTGGAAAAAAAGCGCCAGGTCCAACTTACGCTGATTTTGTTTCAGGTGCGGTTGCCCATCGCCGTCAGTTTGGTGGTGGTAAAGGCCAGATGATTGCTAAAGCAGTGGGTATTAAAGGCGGTATAACGCCACAAGTGCTGGATGCTACAGCAGGTTTAGGTAAAGATGCCTTTGTATTGGCAACCTTGGGTTGCGATATGACTTTACTAGAGCGATCACCAATTGTTCATGCGCTCTTAGAGGACGGTTTAAACCGGGCTTCAGAGAGTGAAGTGGCTGATATCGTCGAGCGCATGCAGCTTCATAATGCGAATAGTATTGAGTGGATGCAGGTTCAGGCTAAGCAAGGCAAAACTTTTCAAGTGGTCTATCTTGATCCTATGTTTCCCCACAACGATAAGAGCGCGTTAGTGAAAAAAGAGATGCGCGCGTTTCGCCCAGTAGTAGGAGACGATCTGGATGCAGATCAGTTATTGGATGCGGCATTAGCGATAGCTGAAAATCGCGTTGTGGTTAAACGTCCGCGTAAAGCTCCCTTTTTGGCGGATCGAAAACCTTCTTTGCAGTTCCAGGGTAAATCCAGTCGCTATGATATCTATCCTTTGAAAAAACTTGAGTCTTAGCTGTCTTAGGCTACTGGTTTAGGTTAGCGCTCTCTAAGTTTGTGATCGATCAGTGAGATCATATGTGGGCGCAGGATTTTGTTTGCTTGTTTAAATAAACTTTCGCTATCAAAATTTGCTCTGATCCTGGCATTCTCTTCTCGCACAAAGTCCAAATTACGCAGCTGTTTGATAAAGGATTTTAGTACTTGTTCATCCTTATATTCAGGCGTGCTGTAGCCATATTCTAGGTGGATGCTTTCTGCAATCTGCTGGCTGCTATGGATGAGATCGTCGCGGCTAATCTCTTCATATCGCGTGAGTACTCGAAGCAAAATATAGTAACGCAGAATGATCGGTTCAGCGTTGAGTATAAGCGTGTTAACCAATGCGTTAGAGGTAGTTTTCCATATCTGAGGCTCGGACTCTTCAAGTAGGTTCTGCTCTAGTAGTCCATCTCGAATCTGTTTTAGTTGATCGGTGAGTTCTTCCATTTTGTAAGGCAAAAATAGTTCGGCCTGTAAAAATGGATAGAGCATACGAATAGTTCGATTGATGTTTTGCGCGCGTGGTGACTCCAAACGGTGAGCTAGTAATAAGTACATGCTGGGGAGCACCAACATATGTTGAATGTTATTACGATAAAAGCTCATCTCTTGCGCTTGAGCCTGATTGATCTCTACTAGATTAAGTTTGGTTTCTAGCTGCCTCATATTATGGGCGCTTTGGATCCAATCAGAAGGTTTTCCGTCTGGTAATAGAGCTGTGTTTGGATAGAGCTGTGTTAATAAGTTGAGCAAACGCGTGCTTTTATCACTCAGTTCAGCAACCGATTGTAGCTGACTACCGCTCAGTAAACAGGTGGCCAACAAGCTGCTTTTGGTAACACCAGCTGCTTGGTTAATATTGCACATAACTTGCTGAGAGATATTGGTGACATCCTCTTCTAGGGAAAGGCTAGAATCAGAGTGGTTTTCCAACGGTATAGGTTTACCAAAACTCAGCAGTGTCTCACCAAACTTCTGTCTTAGAATTTTTAGCGATGAGAAAAACTCAGTAAATGACTCTCGCTTTTTCTTGGCTCCAGCTAACTCTTTTTGGTAGCTGCGGCTTTCGACTAGACGATCATAACCAATCCAAACTGGAATCAGAGCAACGGGCTTAGGGCTACCTTCACGGAAAGAACCGATAGTCATAGAGAGGAGGCCGGTTTTAGCTGGCAGTAATCGACCGGTGCGGCTACGCCCACCTTCGATAAAGTATTCTAAGGCGTGGCCTCTATGGCTCATCTGCTCCAAATAGGTTTTATATAAGCAGGCGTAAAGCGGGTCGCCATGAAACTTACGACGCATAAAGATTGCGCCGCCGCGTTTTAATATGGGCCCAACAACGGGGATGTTTAGGTTTTCGCCTGCAGCTACATGGGGAATCATTAAACCATGGCGATATAGAGCCCAAGATAACAACAAATAATCCATGTGACTGCGATGGCAGGGTAGGTAGATAATCTGATGGGTTTTAGAAATCTCTTGAACTTCTGCCGTGTTATGAATTTTTACCCTGTTGTAGAGGCGTTTCCATACCCAGTTAAGAATGGGGTCTAAGAGCCTAATTGTTGTTGGGCTGTAGTTCGCTGCGATTTTATCAAGGGTTTTAAAACAGTGTCTTTCGATTCTATGACGACTGGTATTTCTCTCAGCTGCTTGCAGATCTATAGCCTTTTGTACATTGGGGTGCTTCAGCACTAAAGAGATCAATGTTCGGCGATGTGATAGGTCAGGACCAATGATTGATGCTCGAAGAATACTGAAGTGCGTACGAAGGACCCTCGCTGTTTTTCGTGCGATGGACTCAACATTGCCTTCTTTAACCATCAACTGTTGCAGATCTAGTGGTTTATCCACAGAAACCAGTGTTTGGCGGCCATTGATAAGGAGCTGCATAAAGCTGCCTAAAGGGCCAGCTTTATGCCATGTTTCAGTACAGAGCAGATTAAGCCAAGATTTTTCTCTGTTTGGTCGACGGCCATGAAAAATTGAGACAGGGATAATCTGAATATTTAGTTTAGGGTTACTTTGCTGTGTTGCTACGATCTCTGTTAAATCTTCTTTAAGCGGACTTTTCCCTTCGGAATCAGCAAAAAGAAGCTGCTGCTCCATAAAGGGGATACCTTGTTTTTGCAGCACGTTTTTTAACAGAAGCTGGTGGCTTAAGCGGTCGTTTTCCAGAATGTAATAAGCATTACGGGTCGATTTTGCTTGTAATAATTCAGGGTTTACCACGCGAGGGCGGGTAACGATATTGATGAATTGCCGACCTAAATAATGTAAACCGCTTTGTAACAACGACAGCATATTTCCCTTTTGCCTCAATAATGTGGAGGGGGTGGCTCATTATCGCCAGAGCCAGCAACTCCGTCCACCGTTAGGTTTTTCAACTGCTGGTTCATGATCTTGAGCATACGTTTTAAACGCTCTAGTTCAATCTCCTGAGATGCAACCATGTTATTTAATTTATCCAGAGTGTCTTCTTGAAACGCCACGCGGGTTTCTAACTCTGTAATGCGTTCTTGATCGTTCATTGAATGGATCCAAGCCATGCGTGTGATTGAGATTTAGCATAGTTTATCAGACTACGATATTAAACGAATGTGGCTTATTTGCGGGATTAACAATATAAGCTGTTGAAAAAAATCACGAAATTCGCTATACCTCTCTGTTTGGTAGGGATAATCTTTATTCCGCCAGTACAAGTGCTATTCATGTGATAAATGACAATATAATACAATGAGGGTTAATCAGTGATTCGTAGTCTGATTGTGAGTGCTATCGCGGCCGTTTTAGTGCCAGTTCTGTTAGGTTCGGTAGCGGGTGTTGAGGTTGAGTTATCTAATATTGCTGCTGTGGCAGTTGTGTTTGTAGTGACTTTTGCTGCTTCTTTCTTTGCAGCGTCTGGTAACAATGCTGAAGCAGATGCTTCTGTAGTAAATGGTGCAGAAGAAGAGTATATCGACGAAAACGATGACCGTGAGCAGGGCACCGTTAAGTGGTTTAACGTGTCTAAAGGTTTCGGCTTTATCACCCGTGGTGAAGACGATGACGTATTTGTTCACTTCCGTAATATTCGTGGTCGTGGTCACCGATCTTTGGCAGAAGGTCAAAAGGTACGCTTCCATGTACGTGAGAGTGATAAAGGTCTTCAGGCGGAAGATGTTTCTGTTGTAAGAGACTAAGCTCATTCCAACGGGGTTGCTGTTCTGGTAACCCCGTTGTATTCACCACTTTAATTCTCACCTGCCTAAAATCGCTTCAATTCTTCTCGTTACTTCCTCGATTCCACAATAGCCATAGCTAATTGCATGTGCTCCGGCTTCTGTTGCAATAAATAGCGAAGGAAACCCTTGAGCGCCAAGCGCGTGGCTTTGTTGTATTTGTTGCTCTAATTCTGTTTGGGCTTCAGGGCTAGTCATTAGTGCGCTGAAACTGTCTTTGTCCAACCCAATCTCTGCAGCAAGGTTAGCAAGTACTTCTATATCAGAAGGATTTAAAGCCTTTTGATAATAAGCTTTTTGAATCGCATCTATCATTTCAAAAGCAGCATCTGACT
The DNA here is from genome assembly GCF_047778065.1 of Neptuniibacter sp. QD72_48. Lineage (GTDB taxonomy): Bacteria > Pseudomonadota > Gammaproteobacteria > Pseudomonadales > Balneatricaceae > Neptuniibacter. The sequence goes on from NZ_CP180547.1 coordinate 970,189, forward strand.
CAAGATGCTCAGCGGCAATCACGGCGCGACAGGCTGGATAAGTGCTACGTCTAGGCGTGTTCTCGCGCCAGAAGTCGAAATTGAATTTAGCTCCAGTATGTTCCTCAATGTGCTGCCAAATTGAGATCAGTTTTTGTTGCATCGCTTCTGGCATAGGCAGATCTGAGTCAGGGGCTAAGCCTCCCATCAGCAATTGCCACTGCAATTCTGGATACTTATCTTTTAAGTGGGAAATCACCGGTGAGAATGCCCAGCACCAACTGCACATTGGGTCCATGACGTAGATGAATTTGTTCATGTTTATCCTTCTATCTGGAGGTTCAGTTACACCACTTAAGTGATTCTTACAGACCTATATTACAGTGAGATAGTTCCATAATTATCTGTAGTTTTACTTAGAGTTAGATATTAGTTCTCTTTCCGTGAACGAATGGTTCTTTAAAAAGCGTTAGTTAAGCGTACTTCCACTGGTTAGACTCCCGAGGAAAGCACGTACCTGCTCAACCTATTAGCTTTGTAGTCGAAGGATAATGTATGAATATGAATGAAATGTTAGGTGTTGATGTCTCTATTATCCAAGCGCCTATGGCTGGAGTGCAGGATTGGCGATTGGCGGCTGCTGTATCCGATGCTGGTGGATTAGGCTCTATTCCTTGTGGGATGTTATCTACGGAGCAGATATGTGCCGAAATTGAGCAGTTTATAGCGTATACAAATCGCCCTTTTAACCTTAACTTCTTTTGCCATCAGGTCCCTTCAGTAAGCGATCAGGAGATAGCTGCTTGGATCGATCAGTTATCGCCTTACTATCAGGAAGCGGGGCTAGAACCTGAATACAGTGCGAAAGCGTCACGCATGCCTTTTAGTAAAGAGGCCGCTGATGCAATCGAAAAATATGCGCCGCCTGTCATGAGTTTCCATTTTGGGTTACCAGAACCTGATCTTCTAGCGAGAGTAAAAGCCTGGGGAGCGACAGTGCTTTCGAGTGCGACAACGGTCGAAGAGGGTATCTGGTTAGCTGAAAATGGTGCTGATGTAGTGATTGCCCAAGGTGTTGAAGCTGGCGGCCATCGAGGCATGTTTTTAACTAAGGATTTGGAAACCCAGCTAGATACAAAAACGTTGGTAGCAAAATTATCTGCTGAGCTTTCGATTCCAGTGATTGCTGCGGGTGGTATTGCTGACCAGAGCGATATTAAAGATATGTTGGGTCTAGGTGCTCAAGGAGTGCAGATAGGCACAACTTATCTGTTATGCGATGAGGCTAAGACTAGCGATATCCATCGGGGGATGTTGCAGCGGACAGATATCCCTACCGCCATTACCAATCTTTTCTCAGGTCGACCTGCTAGAGGCATTCGAAATCGTGTTATGCAAGATTTGGGTGACTGGTCAGAAGTGGCATTGGCTTTTCCTTTCTCAACTCAGGCTATAACCCCTTTGCGCAGTTATGCCGAAAGCAAAGGCTTAGGTGATTTTACGCCCTTGTGGTCAGGGGAAAATCGTTTTGGATGTAAGGCCATATCTGCAAAGGATTTAACTGTCGAATTGTCGCTAGCCTTTAAAGCATAAGTTAACTGTTTTAACTTGTTTTAGAGGGCAATCTATTTCTTCTGTTCGCAATCTAACTTATAGTCTTTTTATCAGAATGATTCTCTTTTAAAGGGATTATGGATAGTTAAGGAGTTAGGTGTGGACATTGGATTAATTGTTACGTTGGTTGTTCTGTTAGGTGTGATTTTTTACATAGTCAGCATCTACAATAGCTTAGTGAAGTTGAAAAACCGTTATGAAAACGGCTTTTCACAAATCGAGGTGCAACTAAAGCGCCGTTACGATCTTATTCCTAACTTAGTGGAAGTCGCTCAAGGCTATATGAAGCATGAGCGCGAAACGCTTGAAGCAGTCATTCAGGCGCGCAATGAAGCGTCCGCTTTGTTAAAAGGTGCAGCGTCTGTACATAGTGCGGACTCATTACAACAGTTGTCAGGTGCTGAGAATCAGCTGCAGTCGGCTTTGGGTAAGTTGAACTTTGTCATGGAAGATTACCCAGACTTAAAAGCCAATGAAAATATGATGCAACTGTCGGAGGAACTATCATCCACCGAAAACCGTGTCGCTTTTGCTCGCCAAGCGTTTAATGATTCGGTGACTGAATACAACACTTACCGTCAATCTTTCCCACCCGTTTTCTTCGCAAATATGTTTGGTCACTCTCAAGATGCTACTTTGCTTGAGTTTGATGACAGCGAACAGATTCAAGCAGCACCAAAAGTAAGTTTTTAACAACTTGCGAGGTTGTTGATTCATGAATTTTTTTGAGCAACAGGACAAAGCCAGGCGTAATACCGGCTGGCTTGTCTTTCTTTTCTGCTTAGCTGTATTTAGCTTAATCCTAATTACCAATCTTTTGGTGGGTCTGGCTTTTCATTTTCTATCGAGTAACACAGCCAATCTAGTACCCGCTTACGATACATCTCTCTTCGGAAGTCTAGGTATATTTTCTTGGCGAAGCTTTGGGCTGATAAGTTTAGCTGTCGGCGGAGTGGTTGGGTGCGCTATTTTGTACAAATGGTGGCAATTATCCTCGGGTGGTAAAGCGGTGGCTGAGTCATTAGGCGGCGTACGCATACTACCAGATAGCGAAGAGCCGAATGAGCGTTTGGTACTTAATGTCGTCGAGGAGATGGCATTGGCTTCAGGGATGCCTGTCCCGCCGGTATACCTAATGGCGCATGAAATGGGTATTAATGCCTTTGCTGCAGGCAATACACTTGCTGATGCAGTTATCGGTGTCACCCAAGGTTCTATTGAGCACTTTAAAAGAGATGAGCTGCAGGGCGTTATTGCGCATGAATTCAGTCATATTCTGAATGGTGATATGCGCTTAAATCTGCGTTTGATCTCTTTGCTGCATGGCATCGTGTTTATTGGGCAAGTAGGGGAGCTCTTTGCTCGAGGTGGCAGTGATCGTCGTTCTGACGGCCGGGTAGCGCTGCTTGGCTTTGGACTGATGATCGTCGGTTGGTTAGGGATCTTTTTTGGGAAACTAATTAAATCAGCAGTGAGTCGACAGCGTGAGTTTTTGGCGGATGCCAGTGCAGTGCAGTTCACACGTAATCCGGAAGGTATTGCGAATGCACTTAAATTGATTGGTGGATATTCGCCGGGCAGTGAGATTAATAATTCTCATCGTAGTGAAGTTAGCCATCTGTTTTTTGGCCAAGCTATCTCTAGTCTTTCTAGTCTATTTGCAACGCACCCTCCAATTGTTGACCGAATTCTTCGTGTTGATCCCCATTGGGATGGCAACTTTCTTTATCGTGGTAACGAAACCCGAGAGCGAAAGCTTGAAGAAGAGCAGCAGAAAAGCGAAGAAAAACGTCAAAGAGTTCAAGAGGCTGCTGCTATAGGTGCAGCGGTTATGACGGGTACTGGGGAGAGTGCTTTAACAGATAATAGTTTGAGTGCAGCGCGAGAGAAAATAGATCAAATCCCAGAGTTTTTGTATAAACAGGCGAAAGAATCCTTAGGCGCGATGTCTATCTGTTGCTCCTTACTGCTTCACAGTGAAGGTGAGCTACGCCAGAAACAGTTAGAGATGATCAAGGCAACGGAGTTTCAGGGTTTAGAGCAGGAAGTACTTAAAACGGCTCAGTCGGTAGATAATCTTCAAGAGCACTGTCGTTTACCTCTGATAGAGTTATTGCTTCCTGCACTGAAGTGCATGTCAGCGGAACAGTATAAGCAGTTTAAACGCTTATTAATGCAGTTGATTAGAGCGGATAAGAAAACTGATCTATTTGAATGGTGCTTATTCCAGTTGGTTCAGCATTATCTCGCAGGGCAATATGAGCCCGAACTCAAGAGCGCTCCGCGTTATAAAACACCGGGTCAGATTGGTGATGAATATGCGCAAATATTATCTGCTGTGGCTCGTTTTGGTCATGAAGATGAAGAAACAGCAGAAAGGGCGTTTAATCGAGGAGCAGGTGCGGTTTCTCTGTATAACATCCACCTTTTACCGGCTGAAGAGTGCGATGTTCAGGTGTTTGTCAAAGCGGTAAATGTGTTGGGACTTGCTTATCCACTGCTTCAGCGTCGTTTATTAATTGGGCTTTGTCGCTGTATTGAGCATGACGGCAAGCTTACAACGACCGAACGTGAGTTGATAACGACAATTGCGGCCATCATGGGATGTCCGTTGCCAAAGCTAGAGTTTCTAGAAGAGGGCTAATAAATAATAAGCAAGCTCAGACTAGGCTTGCTTATCTTTTTGAATGGAAATATTAGCTTATTAACAGGCTAGCTGCTTTTTTGAAGTGAGCCTTTCCATCTCTTCTTTAAGATGTTCTGGCGAATAATCTACAAACTTTCGACCGGCAACTAGGCGACTAAGTGTGCGCCCCTCTATATGCACATACACTCGATCATGAGAACGGTGGAATTCAATTACCTCGCCAGTTTTATCTTTTTCGAAATGACCATCGGTAAAAACTTTATCTAATTGAACAGTTAGGTCTTCACTATTATTAGTTTGTTTGATGACCGTTGCCGGTATGCAGTGACCGCTTTCTAGAATAGTTACGCCGTCGCCAATGGTGTAGTTGCCGTATTTATCTTCGGCTTTACGTTGTAGTAACTCGTCAACGACATCAATAAGGATATTTTTTACTACCTCATGAGCTTCAAATGATCCCAAGAGTTTTTCACAAAAAGCGCGGTGATCTGATGCGGAATGCCACGCAGCAGCATTGTTATCGTTCACTGCCTGACGAATAAGTTGATTGAACCTATTGATATCCATCTACTTCTCTCCCTGAGTTGTTTACTGCCTTGTTAGGGTGGACTCTCAGAAGATTAGACGGGATTAACTAAAACTCAAGAAATGACCGATCCCAACTAATTGAGAATTTTTCAATACTAAGTAGTGGAAAAGACGGATTTTTGTACATCCTAAGTATAGCTTTCTGCTTATGTGTCCTTTTTCCACTCTAAAGAGAGAGAGACTGAGTCAGCAAATCTTAGGGCGTGTGGTTTATCAATAGTTACTTTGGCATAAACCGTCCATGGGTGAGTTGTGCATATATCTAAGACATCAGAAACGAGTTTTTCGAGCAGTAAAAAGCGTCCATCTTCTACATGCTTAATTATTTCTTTTGTGATGGTTTTGTAATTGAGAGCCTGATCAACATCATCATCGGCGAAAGCTTTATTCGCTGGATACTGAATTTCGATATTAATAACCACATCCTGCTGTTTTTCCATCTCTTCAGGGTTAAAACCAATAAAAGTACGTAAGCGAAGATTGGTGATGTTGATAATTGCGTTGCTGAGCATGGAAGTCCTTTTGGTCACAGATAGAGGGTAAGTTCAGTTTATAGGGAGTTTGATTGTGAAAGTAGTGCCTTCATCGATTTTGCTTTGTAATTGAATCTCACCGTTGTGTTTTTTTATGATGTTATGTGAAATGGCTAACCCCATACCTGTGCCTTGTCCTACAGGTTTAGTGGTAAAGAAAGGGGTGAATATATCTTTCTGAACTTCTTCGGATATACCGCAGCCATTGTCGCCAATTTCGATATATACGTATTGATCATCATATTTGGATCTCACAGAAATACAGGGAGCCTGAGAATTTATAGTGGCATGTTTGGCATTCATAATAAGATTGAGAAATACCTGATTAAGTTCGTTTAGGTTGCACTCGATCTTTGGCAAGGGCTCAAGCGAAATGTCTAAGGTGATGGAGTTTTTTAATTCGCTTTTTAACAGTTTTAAAGTGCTATTTATGCCTTCTACGAGATCGTAACTACCGTGGTCATTGGCTTGTGTGCGCGAGAAGCTTCGTAAGTTTTGGATAATATCTCTAACGCGTATCAAGCCTTCTTGTGTATCTTCCATGAGTTGCGGAATATCCTCAGAAATAAAATCGATATCTTCGGATTTAAGAAGTTCTTCTAAAGGCTCTTTTTGATCAGCAGGAAGTGAAGGCAGTAAGCGTTTTATTTCATTAAGAATAAGATTGTAGGCATCAAAGTACTGCTTCAGAGATTCAACATTACTTTTGATAAAGGCTATAGGGTTGTTTATTTCGTGCGCTATGCCCGCAGATAACGTACCTAATGTGGCTAGCTTCTCGTTTTGCAGCATCATGGTTTGCTGCTTTTGGAGTTGTTCGTAGCTTTGTTCTAAGTTCTGATTTTTTTGGTAAAGCTCGCGAGACTTTTCTTCAAGTAAGTGTTCAGCTTCAAGTCGAGCTTTGCGTTCCCGTTCGTATGCTTGTTTATAAGGGTTAGAGGTATCGGTCATTTGTGAAACTCAACGATTATGTCGCAATGGGGATCGCCTTTATGGCAGCAAACATCGTGTGTTATAGAGATCGGTGTCTCATATTTTGTAGCTGCACCTCTAATTAATCCCTCAGCTAATATGCATAATTTCCTTGGAGAGCTATAGCGCATAAGCAGCGCACCATTTTCCAATTTCTCATATTCAAAACGGGGTAAGGAAGGGTTTTCAAATAGTTTTTTAACTTCTAAGTGGATAACGCTATCTACGCTTTCAAGGAAACTACAGAGGTCAGGTTGTTGCTCAACAAAAACCGGATAGCGGCGGGCTAAGCTATCAAATAGAAATTCACCAAATGCGCCGACTAATGTACCGACTTCTATACCTGTTTGTTCAGAAATCTCAGCAACCAGAGCAAAGAGCTCATCATCTGGATAGGTCTGCCCAGAGGTATATACCCCATCAAGGGATAATTTATCTAGAATATTATTCCATTGTTCTAGGCCGCACTGATCAATCACCATCTCTTCGAGAATATTGAAAACAACCCCTTTCATTACAAGCCACCTTCATTTCGCAGAAAAAAGTTATGATCTTCAATATAGACTATTTTATGGTATCTGGCATAAATGTCCTCTTCTCTATTAGTTAACGCTTTGATTTTGCAATTTAGACGTACTTTTTTATATGACTTTTGTGACAAAAGAGAAATCCATGACTACTTTTAATTAAGAGAAAAGTCGTTAGGAAGGTTAAGTTATGAAAACTTATACATCAGGTGATGTCGCACAAATCTGCGGTGTAAGTTTGCGCACGGTGATCCGTTGGATAGAAAAAGGTGAATTGAAAGGGTTTAAGTTGCCAGGTCGAGGCAATAACCGTGTATCGGCAGAAAATTTAATAAAGTTCCTTAAAGCTCACGATATTCCGTTACCAGAGGAACTGGCTGCGCCTGGTGATAATTTAATTCTGATTGTTGATGATGAGCCGGCGGCAGCTAGAGCGATACAGCGGGTTTTAAGAGGGGCTGGATATGAGACACAAATCGCAGTCAATGGCTTTGAAGCAGGGTCATTATTAACGCAGTTAAAACCAGCCATTATGACCCTTGATCTTAATATGCCGGGGTTAAATGGTGAGGATGTTATTAGTTACGTTAGACATTCAGACCATCTCATATCTACACGTATTTTAGTCATCTCAGGAACATCTGAAGCTGAATTAGAACGGGCTGTGAAGCATGGAGCGGATTGCTATCTGTCGAAGCCTTATGCCAATTCTGATCTGCTGAAACAGATTGAGCTACTCATGGATAGCTCTGATAGCCAGATAATCGAAACTTCGAGAGCAATCTGATTATGAAACAGGGAACCGTTGTATTTATTGATGATGAAGCAAGTACTCTAAGGGCGTTAAGGAGAAGCTTGCGAGGGTATACGAGTGAATGGAGCTTTGTTTTTGAATCATCTCCAATAAGAGCACTTCAGATAATTAAAGAACAAAGGCCCTCCATTGTTGTTTGCGATAAACGCATGCCCGAAATGGATGGCGAAAAATTGCTAAGGGCTGTTCAAGAAAGTGTGCCCGAAGCGATGCGAATTTTAATCAGTGGTGATACCAGTGATAACACAGTGTTGGCGTCGGCGGATGTCGCCCATCTCCTTTTACCTAAACCTTTTGACGCTGAAGAGTTAGTTGAGGTTCTTGAGAGAGCCAAGGCGTTAAAACAGGTTCCTATATCTGATGCGCAACGTAAGTTGATCGGGTCATTACAGCACCTACCTGCACTTCCTTTAGTTTATGCCGAACTTAAAAAGTATTTAGGTTGCTCAGATGAAGCTGAAATCAATAAATTAGTAGAAATTATAGAATGTGATCTAGCGATATCTGCCAAAGTTATCCAAGTGGCTAATTCTAGTTTCTTTGGTTTTCAAACGAAGACCGAAAGCTTACAGCAGGCACTCATGCGTCTTGGCGTTGGGCTCGTAGAGAACTTGGTTTTATTTTTTGGAATATGTAAACAAGAGCCTAAAAACTTTGATGTTAATCGAGCACAAACCGTTGTGAACATATTGCAGGATTTTAATGTTTCGACAGTTAGTGATTGCACCCAATATCAGGTTTATTTGGCAGGTCTATTTCATGATATTGGATCTTTAGTTGATATAGGCGATGCCTCCCACGGTGATGCGATTGGCGCTTATTTACTTAAATTATGGGGTTTTGCTCCCGAAGTGGTGAATGCCGTCTTATACCAGTCCAATCCATTAAAGCAGATGCCTGTATCAAAATTGACTTGCCAGCTTTTTGTAGCCAAGCAGTTGGCAGCTGGCGATATATCTTTAGACGAACTTTCAGAAGAAATTCTGGATTGCGCGGAAATTACAGTTAAGGAGAGTACCGAATGAAAACCTTACACTCTTTGGTTTTAGCGATTTTAATCGTTTTTATGCCAGTTAAGTCCTTCGCTGAAACATTAACCCTGGGGATCGTTCCTCAACAATCGGCGAAAAAACTAGCGAAATTATGGACGCCGATCAGTGCTTATCTAAGCGAAAAATCAGGTGTGAAAATTATGTTCGCTACTGCTCAAGATATCCCAACCTTCGAAAAAAGGGTGTTGGCTGGAGAGTATGATATCGCTTATATGAACCCTTATCACTATACGGTCTTTAGTCAAAAACCAGGGTATCAAGCGATTCTAAAACAGAAAGATAAGCGTATTAAAGGGATTGTTGTTGTCCAAAAAGATAATCCAATAAATAGTTTGTCAGAACTCGATTCAAGCACGCTTTCGTTTCCTTCTCCTGCTGCATTTGCTGCTAGTGTATTGCCCCGCGCAAAAATGAATAAAGAGGGTATTAGCTTCCAGCCTAAATATGTTTCCTCACATGATTCAGTTTACCTGACGGTATCAAGAGGGTTGTTTCCTGCTGGGGGAGGGGTCATGAGGACCTTTAATAATACCGACCCTAAAGTTAGAGAAAATCTACGTGTTTTATGGACAACGCCAGGTTACACCCCTCATGCCATTGCTGTTCACCCGCGCGTTGGAAATGAAAAACTGAAGAAAATACAGCAAGCATTTTTAAGCATGAATGAGGACCCTGAAGGTCAAGCTCTTTTGAAAACCATCAATTTCAAAGGTATGGAAATCGCAGCCAATGAAGATTGGGATGATGTCAGGGAATTAGATATTAAGTTGCTTGAGCATCTATTGAAGTAGTAGTTGGAATTAGCCGTGTCTCTTCGACTCAAAACGATACTGGGTATCGCCACCATAGAAGCATTATTGCTGTTGCTGCTGATTAGCATGACCTTAGATTATCTTCGTACCACAAACTATGAAGGTTTAAGTAAGCGTGCTCATACAACAGCGACTTTGTTTGCGACGACGACTAAAGACGCAGTGCTAAGTTACGACTTAGCCTCGTTGGAAGCCTTTGTTTCTGAGGTAATGATTAACCCTGATCTCGTTTACGCAAGAGTTCTCGGGCCAGAAAATATAGTGTTTGCTGAAAAAGGCAGTGCAGATGTGTTGTCGAAGCCCTTTTCCTCGGATCAATCCGTTTCGACTGTTGAAGACGGTATTTTTGATACTTACGCCGAGATCTCTGAAGGGGGGCAAGTTTACGGCCGAGTGGAGTTAGGGCTAGATATCAACAGCCTAAATAAGACGATTGAAGAGGCTGAGCAGCGAAGCGCATTGATTGCGGCGATAGAGATGGGGCTAGTGGCTCTGTTTTCTTTGATATTAGGAACTTATCTGACGCGCCAGCTTAAGGTGCTGACCCAAGCTGCTGAGGTTATTTCAGTTGGTGATTTCGAAATTAAAGTACCGGTTAAAGGCCAAGATGAAGTGGCAGATGTAGCCATCGCTTTTAATGCGATGGCAAGTAATCTGCATGAAGCGAGTGCGCGAAGAGATGAGTTTGAAATACAACTCAAAGAACTTAATCGCTCGCTTGAGGAGAGGGTTGATGAACGGACTAAGGAGTTAGTGGTTAAGAACGAACAGTTGGAACAGGCCAATAAAGAGATAAAAGAAGCGCAAGCTAAATTGCTACAGTCAGAGAAAATGGCCTCTATTGGCGTGCTGGCGGCAGGCGTTGCTCACGAGATAAACAACCCCATGGGGTTTGTTATTAGTAATATTGGCACTTTAGAGCTCTACGCAAATAACTATCGTCAATTACTTGCTGCACATCAAGAGATCATAGAGACCCCCGAGGGTGAAAAGCGAGATAGTCTTATTGCTCAACTTAAGGAATTTCAGGAAGAGCTTGATTTTGAATTTATGAATGAAGATCTGGATGACCTATTAAAAGATACCAAAGAAGGGTCCGCCCGGGTTAAAGATATTGTCCAGGGGTTAAAAGCATTTTCCCATGTTGATCCAGTTGAAAAGTACGAGCTTTGTAATCTGAATGACTGTATTGAAGCAACCTTAAAGGTTGTGAATAATGAATTGAAATACCACTGCAAACTAGCAACTGATTTAGCTGATATTCCGTTAACGTATTGTTTACCAGGTAAAATTAAGCAAGTACTGTTGAATTTATTGGTCAATGCAGGACAGGCAATTACAGATACCGGTACGATTGCTGTGAGCTCCAAGGTTAATCAAGATCGAATTGAGATCAAGATTAAAGACTCGGGGCATGGAATCGCGAAGGAACAGATAGATAAATTGTTTGACCCTTTCTTTACTACCAAGAAGGTGGGTGAAGGAACTGGACTTGGCTTATCGATCTCTTATGGAATTATTGTTGAAGAACATAACGGTGATATTTTGGTGGACAGCGAGCCAGGTAAAGGGACCTGTTTTACCTTGGCACTACCCATACTAACTAAGGCACCTTCCCTGCCGAAGCAGACTGAATCGCACGACCTAGTAAAGGAGTAAAAATAGGTTATGAGCTATCCGAATAATACAATTTTACTAGTTGATGATGAGCAGGCCGTTCTTAATTCCCTTAAACGCTTATTAAGACCTTTAAAGTGCAAAGTCCTTACTACAGTTTCTCCAAATGAAGCATTGGAAATATTGCGTGAAAATACGGTCGATATCTTAGTCAGTGATATGCGTATGCCCGAAATGGGCGGTGAAGAGTTTCTCGAGAAAGCGGCAAAAGAATTTCCTGATATAGAGCGGATTGTTATTTCCGGTTATGCCGAAGCACAAGCCGCTATTGACGCTATTAATCGTGGTAAAGTGAGTCGGTTTTTGCTGAAGCCTTGGGAAGACAGCGATGTCATAAAAATGGTGGAAAAGGGTTTTCGATTAGCGAGTTTGCAGCAAGAAAATGAACGACTTCAGCAGGAAACCCAAGAAAAGAATGAACAGTTAGAAGCACTTAACCGATCCTTAGACAGCAAAGTCCAAGAGCGTACTCGTCAACTTAAAATGGCAAATGACCGAATTAAAGATAGCTATCGTTCGGTTGTTCGTATGTTCTCTACCCAAACGGCTCGCCGATTAGGTATTAAAGCCACAAAAGAAAACCGTAAGCTTAATCAGGTACTGGTGGCTGTTGCGAAAAAATTTGGTTTAGAGGGGCAAGAACTCAAGCAGCTTTATTATGCTTGGCAATTACGTCAGATCGGTAAACTGAGTTTTTCTGATGAGCTTTTAAAAAATCCTTACCTAACGATGGAAACGGAGCAACAGCGAACTTTTCAACAATACCCTCTATTAGCGCAAGCGGCGTTGTTGTTAGTGAAGCCTCTATACCCTGCAGGACAGATCATTCTTCAGCATAAAGAGTATCTTGATGGTAGTGGTTACCCTAAAGGTTTAAAAGGCGATCAAATTTCGATCCGTGCGCAAATTCTTTGTGTAGTGAACGATTATGTTGAGATGGTTTCTGGCTTATATGATGAGCGTCAGTACAGTACATCGGAAGCGATTCGTTATATGCAGACCACAGCCGTTGAACGTTATAACCAAGATGTGGTTGAGGTTCTGTCAGAGGTCATAGAGGGGTTGTCTAAAGCTGGTGATGTTCTAAATGATAAACAGGTATCCAGTGAACAATTACGAGAGGGCATGAAGCTAAGCCGTGATCTGATTAGTCAGGAAGGGATTTTACTACTCAGCGCAGATCAGGATCTCGATGAAGTCGCCATCGAACGAATTCGAGAAATGGAATTTAACTTAGAAGAAGCGTTAGAAATATACGTTTCTCAAAAGTAATGGCCAAGTAAAGGGTGATGTATGGATGTTCAGGTACTGTTGGTAGATGATGAACCCCATATCTTGGCTTCTTTACAGCGTTTGATGCGCCGAGCAGATATCACTTTCGCAACGGCTTCATCAGGGGAGGACGCTCTACAATGGCTTAGTGAAAACAGAGCAGAGGTTATTTTATCTGATTATCGGATGCCGGGATTATCAGGTACTGAAATGCTGACCAAGGTGGAAGCTAAATGGCCTGACACTAAGCGGATTATACTGAGTGGGCATTCTGATTTTGATACGGTTCTTAAAGCTGTTCATAGCGGTGTTGTTCATAAATTCTTAGCGAAGCCTTGGAGTAACCAAGAGCTTGTAGAGCACCTACATATATCGCTTTCGCAAACAAATTTGAAAGCTGAGTCACCTTCAGTCCAACATAATGTCTTGGCAACTGCGACTGACCTATCTCCCAAAGCTACTGCTACCCAGCTACAGGTTATTTTAGACACGGTTATCGATGGTATTGTTACCATTGATGATCTGGGAAAAATTGCATCAGCAAATAAAGCTATTGAAAGGATTTTTGGTTATTCCAAAAATGATCTGAGATGTAGGGATTTCTCTCTTTTATTGCCTGAGCCTTATCGAAGTCAATATGACTATTACTTAGTTAACAATACAGGGGATGGTTTAAAAGAGCTTTTAGGGAATCAGAGAAGACTTGTTGGTGTACGAAAAAATGGTGAGGTGTTCCCGATAGAATTGAGTGTCACGGAAATGGAGATTGAAGGGCATTCAAAATTTTTGGGAATGATCAGAGATATTAGCCGTCGAGTTAGTGCAGAAAGTGAGAATGAACTGCTCATCGGGGCGTTAGAAATGGCGCAAGATGGTTTTGCGCTGTTTGGAGCTGGAGACAAGTTACTTAGATTTAATCGTCAATTTAGAAATCTATACAGCGAATATGGTGTCGATCTTTCCGGCAGTGTCACCTATGAGTCATTTTTTCGAAACTGTGTAGAAAAAGGGCTGTTTTGCGAAGCTCAGAACAACCCTGAACAGTGGATAGAACATCAGCTAGCGTTACACGCATCACTTCCGATCATTAAGCAATACGAGCTTCAGCCAAATGTATGGATTGAGATCCATGAGACGCAAGCGGATAACGGTGCAATTATCGTTTCCCATCTAAATATCAGCGAGTTAAAGCAAACCCAATTTTCTCTTGAAAAAGCGGTATCCGAAGCGAACCGTGCAAATAGCGCTAGAGGACGTTTCTTGGCAATGATGAGTCATGAGATTCGCACGCCTTTAAACGGTGTTTTAGGGCTACTTCAACTACTACAAGATACGCAACTTGATGGCTCCCAATCTAAGTTTGTAGAAAGCGCTTTAGCGTCGGGGCAAGGCTTACTCACTATTATCTCGGATATTCTCGATTTCTCGAAAATAGAAGCAGATAAACTAGAAATAGTTCCAGCGCCTTGTAACTTGCGCTTGCTACTAAGTCAGCTTGAGCAGTTACTGATGCCGCGGGTGGAAGAGAAATCTATTGTACTCAATTTTCAGATTGATCCGTCAGTACCTGATTGGATTGAAATAGATGAACAACGATTGCGCCAGATACTGTTAAACCTGCTCAGCAATGCGATTAAATTTACGGATTATGGTGAGGTCAGCCTCCAAGTAAATTTACAATCTGACTACCGTTTGGGCTTTAAAGTGGTTGATACCGGCATAGGTATTCCTTGGGATGAACAAGGACAGATTTTTTCTGAATTCACCACCATCAGCAATACGCAAAATCGTCCATATGAGGGTACAGGTTTAGGCCTTTCAATTAGCCAAAAACTGGTGAATTTACTGGGTGGCGAACTGCAATTTAGCAGTGAACCGAGTAAAGGTAGCACATTTAGCTTCTCTCTAGCTGTTGTTGAATCAGAAGTTCCAGCTAACAGTGCAGCAGTCACCGGTGATGTCAGATTTAATGCTTCTGTTTTAGTGGTCGATGATAGTGCGACTAATCGGATTGTCGTTGAACATATGTTGGTAGCCTTAGGACTTAAAACGGTTTGTGTATCCAGTGGTGCTGAGGCGATTGAAGCCTACCAGCCCGGTCGGTTCCAATTGATCTTAATGGATATATCCATGCCCGATATGGATGGCTATGAGACAACAAAAAAAATGCGTTTGCGAGATGATTGGGACTGTACACCGATCATCGCTTTTACTGCGTACGTCATGCCTGAAGACAGAGAAAAGATAAATCAATATGAGATGTCAGGTTATCTGGAAAAGCCATTAGATAAAAAAGTGCTGGTTCAGGTCATTTCACCTTTATTGGCTACTTACAAGGTTGATTCAAGTAAACAGAGTATCGACTCAGTGGTTACAGATGATGGCACAGAGCTGCTTGAACCTGACTATGTGAATCAGTTAGCACGTGATACCTCTGAAGAAGTTCTACCCCAACTGGTCAATGTGTTCAAAGAGGATGTCGATAAAAGGCTAGAGGAGCTTTCTAACCCAGATATCGATGATGCATTACTCGAACGCAACCTCCATACGATCGGTAGTAGCTCAGCACTGTACGGCTTGATGGCCCTATCTAAGAAAGCCAGAAGTCTTGAGAAGGTATGTCGAGAGGGTGGATGCGCAAGAGGATCGTTGCTCGATTTTCTTGCGCTCGCTCAGCAAAGCTTAGATTGTTTAGATCAGTTTATATTGGAAAGAAAAGCTTAAGCGTTTTCTTTCCAACTATTACGTTTCCTATAGATGGTAGCAGCGCTGATTTTCAGATAGTGTGCTGCTGTTGGAATATTGCCCCCACAAAGATCGATGGCTCGTTCAATTGCTTCACGTTCTACATCTGCCATTGGTCTGATTAACTCTGACAGTTGATCCTGAACTGGGCTTGATATATCTGAAGCTACAAATGCGGGTGCCGCAGCCATAGGTTCTGGGGTTGCAGCAGCCATGCTATGTACTGCTGCCGATTGCACTGGTTTGATACAGCTATCCAATGGAGCAGGTAACATAGCTTGAGTAACTTCATCACCGTTGTGTAGTACCACAATATTTCGGACAACGTTTTGTAACTGACGCACATTACCCGGCCAATCGTAGTTGCTTAAAATAAGCTCTGTTTCAGGTTCAAAGCGCTTAAAGCCTTTACCTTCCTCTTCGGCATACTGAGTTAAGAAGCTTTGGGCTATCTCAATAACGTCATTCTCTCGTTCTCGTAGAGGCGGAAGGTGGATCGGCAGAACGTGTAATCGGTAATACAGATCTTCGCGGAAGTTACCTGCTTGAACTTCAGCGAGCGGATCTTTGTTACTTGCGCAGACAATGCGAACATCAACCTTTTCGGTTTTATCACTGCCGACTTTTTGTAGGGTGCCGGTCTGTAAAAAACGCAGTAGCTTGGATTGAAGAGCAAGCTCCATTTCACAGATTTCATCAAGGAACAGAGTACCGCCATTTGCGGCGCTGGCAGCACCATCTCGATCACTAACGGCTCCAGTAAAAGCGCCTTTTTTATGACCGAAGATTTCGCTTTCAATAAGGTCTTTTGGGATAGCGCCACAGTTTAGAGCAATAAAAGGGGATTTTTGGCGTTCACTCCGCTGGTGGATTGCTTCTGCGCAGACCTCCTTACCTGTACCACTTTCGCCAGTGATAAAAATGGTAGCTTTTGAGCTCGCCGCGCTATCGATGACTTGATAGACCCGCTGCATCGATAGAGAAGAACCAATAAAGCCACAGAAGTTGTGACGATCAATCTCTTCTCGATAGGTTTCAACAATTCGTTTGAGTTTTTGGCTTTCGAAGGTGTTATTGAGTGTGGTAACTAAACGGTCTTTGCTGAACGGCTTGACCAGATAATCCCGCGCACCCAGTCGCATCGCTTCGATAGCGGTATTCATCGAGCAATCGCCTGTAGTGACAATGACTTCGGTAGTGATCTCTTCTTGATTTATCTTTTCGAGAATTTCTATCCCGTTCATATCGGGTAAACTGAGATCGAGGAGAATACCGTCGAAGCTCTCATTATCTAAGGCTGCTAATGCTCCTGCACCTGTTTCTTCATGGTGAATCTGGTATGGCAAACCAGTGAGGTAGCTGCGGTAAACCGCCGCCATGGAAACATCATCTTCAACTAGCAGAATACGATTAACTTCAGGTACGGGCATAGGACGTCCTCTCCAACCAAAAACCTACCTTTAGCCTATGCTACAGGGTAGGCTGTTACAAGCACCAAGTGATTGAATTTTATCCGATATCGGTTTGGGCAGGGAAATGACAGAATTATTAGGCGAATGGCATTTGCAACCTCAGCTGGAAGAAGCGCGTAGAGTACGTGAAGAACTCGGTACGCTGCTGGAGCAATTGGAGTGTAAAAACAGAGATGCATTCTTGTTAGCGACTGCAGAGTTAATTGTTAATCTATCGCGTTACCCCGATCCAAAGCCGACTGAAGTTGTTCTGACATTAATGCGTGATCAATTTGATTACTGGCTAGAACTGCGTGATAACGGCCCGAGCTTTAGTCAGTTTAGTCAAATGCTTGATGATCCGGAGGATCTAATCGCTGCTGAGAGCGGTATGGGGTTAAAGCTATTAGCCCATTACTTTGATGATATGCACTATGTACCAGCCTGTTATCGTGATGATGCCTGTAACGTTATGGTCTTGCGTCAATCGAGGCCACAGGCTGAATCAGCCCTTACCGTGCTAGTCGTTGATGATGATCCTGCTTATCGCTTAGTGATCGAGCAATACCTACTATCTCAATATAAAGTGCTGAGCGCTGCCTCTGTGGCAGAGGCGTTTCAAGCTGTTCTCAAATATAAACCTGATCTGGTAGTGTGTGATATCCACATGCCACAAGCAGACGGCCCCGCCTTATTCGACAAAATCTCCCATATCCCCGATGTTGCTGATACTGCGTTTATCTATGTGACTGGTTGTATCGAACCGGAACTGTTGAACAAAGCCCTAAGGCGTCCAATTGATGATTTGCTTTCCAAGCCGGTTAGTAGAGAGCAACTGCTGAGTACGATCCAAAGGGTCGTTTGCAGGCGCGAGCACCTGAGTGCGCAGATACATCAAGAGGTAGATCAAAAGGTCACGCTAGGATTACGACCAAGTCTTCCTAAGAAGATCCAAGGTTATGAGATCGAGTTAAGGACCGTCAATCCAGAAGCAGGAGGTGGGGATTTAGTTCAGTTTTATCCACAAAAGGATCGATCTCTATTTCTATTTGCCGATTTAATGGGGCATGGCCTTTCAGCGAAAGGGTTCTCTTACGCCCTTGCTGGCTATTTAAGAGGGCTTTGCTCTGCTTACTCTTCGATGGGTATAGAATTACCCGCCTTGTTTAATCAATTAGCTTTAGGTTTTGATGAAGATCCGGTCCTCAAAGAAACCTTGGCTACTATGGCGGCAATGACCTTATCACCTGAGGGCGAGGTAGCCATTATCAATGCCGGCCATCCGAGCCCTATCTTGTTTAGTGATACCGAGATAAAAGACATTGAGGCTAAGTCGCCGATGCTCGGTATGGGGATTGAGGGCTATCAACAAGCGTGCTTTTCTCTAGAGGTCAGCGATAGGGTTTTGCTCTATTCAGATGGTTTTAACGACGCGGCGGTTGAGATGCCAAAAGAGCTAAAAGCAGTTATTGAACGTAGTCGTCAATTACCTTTAGCGGCAGCGGCTGATCATCTGCTGCAAGCACGTTTGAACCTGTCTGCTCCTAATGATGATCTAACACTGATCTTGCTGGAACGGGTGGATAGTTAGAGCTCCTGATTCAATAAAGTCATGTGACTAAAGCGTTCTCGCAAGTAACGCATAAGTTTGGGAAATCTTTTTTCAAACCGATAGGTTTCCCGGATTAATTCTTGTTGCAGAGACGGGGCGAAACGGTCATTCATAATGACCCCTGCCAGAATAGCTCCACTATTTTTTAACGTTTCTCT
Organism: Neptuniibacter sp. QD72_48; assembly: GCF_047778065.1. GTDB lineage: Bacteria > Pseudomonadota > Gammaproteobacteria > Pseudomonadales > Balneatricaceae > Neptuniibacter. Next base: position 988,642 of record NZ_CP180547.1, read on the forward strand.
TGCTTCATCAACCTGTGATTCAGTAGTTCGCCCGGTCACAATATTTAACAGAGTTGCTTTGCTTGCTGAACAGATAATATCTACTGGCAGATGGTTGTCGTTTTGAAGTTGTGATTTTTCAGTTAGAACCGGAGCACTGTCGCAGATAACCATATCGAACAGATTTAGGCAGCTGTTAAAAAACAGTTTCAATGTTTCTAGATCCCTAAATTCGACACAATGGCTCGATTGCACCGGGCAGTTTAAAACCATCAAGCCCGGTACGTCAGTTTCTTGTGCAGCATGTTCCCAGTGACCGGTTAAAGGTAACCACTCAGTATTTTTAAGTGACAGCCAAGTAACTAGTTGTGGGCTACTAGGATTGAGCTCTATCAACAAAACCCGTTTACCTGCCTTTGCTGCCCTTGTGGCTACGGCTAAGGCTAGGGAGGTATTGCCTGCGTCAGATTGGGTACTACAGATGGTAAATTGTTGTAGATTCTGACGCAGAACTCTCGCGTATACGGTTTCTATTGCACTATGTCTATGCAAAGCTAACATCCCTTTTCTCCTTTACAGACCTACTAATGTGGCAAACGATATAACAGTGACTGATTCCTGTAAGGTGCTAACAAATCGATACCAAGTACTTTGTTCTCGACCTGGTACATATAATGTGTCGCCTGAGCGTATAACTGGAAGGTCGCGATAATCACCGGTTTTTGCAAAATCGACTAGGTCAAATAGACGCGAATGTGCTTCACCATCAATGCGGTTAATCACCATAATTCGATCCTGCAGAGCGCTGTTTAGTGGACCGCCGGCTTCGGCTAACAGATCCAAGACGGTCATATTGTCATCAAAGCTATAGCGACCAGGGCGAGCAACCGCACCTAGTACTCTAACTACGGTTTCTTTTGGCTTTTCTAACCATGCGCGGTCACGTTTCGGGATAAAGATCACATCTTCGTTTTTCACTGTAGGCAGCAGAGTTTCATCACCTGTTTGAAAATAGTTGTGTAGATTAAGATGGCTTACTTCAGTTTTACCCTGCTTACGGTGAGTAATACGCACACTAGATAGATCAGCCAAACCAGTAGGGCCTTGTGCTGCGGACAAAATATCAAGGAAGTTTAGTTCATTGTTAAATGCGTAACGGCCAGGCGCACCGACTTCACCAAAGATATAAATAGAACGGTCGCTAGATTGTCTTACCCACTGTGAGCGGTTGTCATTTGGGTCTTTAGGTAGTTCTGGGATCACCACAGTATCACCGGCGCGAATTCGTGGGATCTGGCGAATATCACCACCTTTATCTAGGAAATGTTTTAGGTCAAAACTAACAGACTCAGTGACGCCGTTACCACGATTCTGCAGAATCTGTAGGTGAGCTGTATCGGCACTGGCAATAGGGCCACCGGCATGGGCAATCAGATCCATCATGGTCATCTCTGATGCCCACTCATAGCGGCCTGGTCTTCTGACCGCACCAATAATTTTAACGGCTCTATTTGGATGTACCTTTAACCAGCTTTTCTCATTCATATCGGTTTTTTCGGGTACAAGGATCGCATCACCCGGAAGAATTTCAGGCAAACTGCCGCGACGTTGACCATCGACATAGCCTTGTAAGTCAAAAGGAACGACTTGGCCATCAGCACGGATAATGCGAATCTGACGGGTTTCAGCAAAACGCGTTGGACCACCTGCAGTCGCTAATAGATCGTAGAAACCACTTTCTTCACCCATCTCCATAGCACCGGGTTTGAAAACTTCACCCATGACATAAACAGTACGAGAGCCACTCTGAACTTGCTCGGTTGCTTGAGGGATAAAGATCACATCACCCTGATGAATTTCAGGCATAAGGGCAGGGTTACCCGTATCTAGATATTCACGCATGTTGAATGGGAAAGGCTGACCGTTGTGGATAACACGAATCTGCTCGATACCGGCATAACGTGTTACACCACCAGCACGCATTATTAGATCCATTACTGATGCTTTTTCTTTATAGGCAAAGGTACCTGGGCGATGAACCTCACCAAATACTTTTACCGATTCACCGTTTTTACCGGCATCACCAGATGCAGTCAGTGTGCGGGCATCGAAATCGACCTGGACATTACCGATCAGTGGAGATGCTGGCACAAAGATTACATCCATAGGATTTAGATCGGGTAGGGAGCTAGGATCACCACTGTCTAAATAACGTTTGTAATCAAATTCGATCAGCTTATTGTTTCTGCGGATCTGCAATTTGTTGAGTTGTGCACCTTGTGCAAGACCACCGGCTTTGTTAATCGCCATTTGGACGTTGGAATTAATAGGAAGATCTACTGCACCTGGCGTTTTTACATAGCCTAATACAGTGACTGAAAGGCGGCGTTCCTGCAGAGAAATATCAAATTTTGATAGATCCTTATAAACGCTTCCAAGGCGATTTTTAAGCAGGGCTTTGGCTTCACCTAAGTTGCGGCCTTCGAGGTTGATCGCACCAATCTCAGGCAAAACGATCTGTCCCTGTTGGTCCAACTGAAAGCTTTGTTCAAATGCGCTTTCACCCGGTAGTTTTATCTGAATCATGTCTCCTGGGCGAAGTGTTTCAGCCCAAAGGTTACCGCTGAAAAGTACAAATAAGATGAGTGTTCTGATTAGAGGGATCATATGCATGCCTCCTGAGTTAGCTGTTGGTTGCAATGACTTTTCACTCTTAAGGAAGCAGCTTGGTTCTCTAAAATTTGCAGTAACTTTTCTGCTTGCTCTAAAGGTAGCTGTGCTTGCATAAGGTAATTCGCCTCATACAGTCTTCTGCTACGGGTGACCAGCAATTGAATCTCTTGATAGATCGCTGGGTATTGGTCTTGTTTGCCATCTAAATTGTGTTCACTAATGACCGCTTCGCACTTTTTTAGCCTAGATTGCAGAGTGGGGACTTCATTTTTAATTGGGAAACGCTCCGCCACTCCGCCTTCGCCTTCCGGCACTAAGTAGAAGCAGCCGGAAGAGGTCAGTAGCGTTGTGTGTAACAGTAATAGTGAGATCAATTTCATTGTTCTGGCCTCAGTCCTGAACAGTGATCGATTGATCAATACGTAGGTGTTTCAGCAGCTCTAGAGGCTGACCATGAACACCACAAAGGCTTAATGTTCGTTCTTTTGAACGTAAGCGTTTGAATAAGAAGACAATGGCACCAATACCGGAAGAATCGATAAACTCAATTTTTCCTAAGTTAAGTACTACGTCAGATTGATCCTGTATTAATTCATCGAATTTTGGTCGAAGAATTTCTACGGCAAGGGCGTCTAATGATCCTTCAATCTCTAGGTGTAGTTCATTTTGTACAGCTTCTAAAGTTGGCATAACGATTCTCCTTATGTCAGTTATAACTAAGAAGGAGCAATACCTATGCCAGAGATTTAACGCTTTGATTTATAGGGGGTTTGATATTGTTTGGATCTATTTTTATGAGAATGTAGTTCACTATTCTCATTTTGAGAATCAAATTGTAAAACCTATTTTGATCGCTCTATTGGTGGAATCGGGTGAGCTCAGAGCTGAAGGTTTGGGTTAACTCTGAGCGTTTATCCTGTGTCCATGCTTATTGTCCCCGTCCACAAACCATTACGATGAGGGTTTTAAACATGATGCCCAAATCCGAACGGAGCCAGCCAACTAAACTTCCAAGACTGAGTGCGTAGGCATGATCAAAGGCAACCTTGGAGCGCACATCATCGATGGTGCGGTCGTAACCTTGATTAACCTGAGCGAGGCCAGTAATACCCGGTTTGATCCCCCAAGTTCGTTCTGCAAAGAAAGGAATAGCTTGCTCTAGTTTTTGATAGAAGCCTGGACGTTCTGGACGCGGGCCAATCAACGACATATCGCCTTTTAGGACATTAAAAAACTGTGGTAGCTCATCCAAGCGGGTTTTCCGTAAAAAGCGTCCTACCGGTGTAACTCTTGGGTCATCTTCGGTCGCCCAAGTGGCCCCGGAAATTGCTTCTGCATCTAAGCGCATGGTTCGGAACTTATACATCCAGAAGAGCTCTGTTTTTTCGCCATTGGCATGTCCAATGCGTAGCTGCTTAAACAGAATAGGACCGGGAGAGCTAATGTAAGTGGCCAATGCGATAAAAGGGTATAGAAGCAGGCAAATAATGAGCCCTGTGATTGCAACCACTATATCCATCAAACGTTTAGCAAAAATTACGGGTGTTGGAATATAACTGTTCATGGTGATATCTCCTTATATGGCATTAATCTCTAACTGATTTCCAATGGCCTTTTTCTAATCCGGCTAGATAGCGAAGGCATCCAGTAAGGCCGTTGTAGTAACCGTTTATGACATAAAATCCGAGTTTGAAAGGTTTATATAAGATATGAGTTGGAGTTTTGTTTTCGGGAATCAGTGTGGATAGGCGTGCTAGTCCAATGCCTAGCAGTTGTAGTGCGGTGAAGATAGCAAAAGCATCTAGATAGAGCGCTAGCAAACCGCACAATACAAACTGAGCGAGCAAGATCAGCGGCATCAGGCCTCGTAGCGCTTTACCGGAAAAGAAGCTAAAGGCTGTTCCACCAAAGCTTGGTGATAGTAGCTTAGTTAGTCTGAGTACCTGTTGTAGGTTCCCCGCGGCGATACGAATACGGCGTTTATGATCCATATCGAGGGAAGACGCTTCTAATTCTAGGCCGATTAGATCGCTGTCATATTTACCTTCGTAACCTTGCTCAATGATCTGCATAGGCAGAATGAAATCATCATTGATCGTATCTACCTGTAACGGAGTGAATAAGGTTTGGCGGATAAAATACAAAGCGCCATGGACACCTATCGTGCTACCTATACGTGCTTCACCTTGCTTGAGCTTAGTTTGATAGTTCCAATACTGCTTTTCTCCCTCACTTCCTGGGGATAAGAGTTTGTAGGTGGCTGCCACCAAACCGGTTTTAGGGTTATTAAAGTGGTGATTAACCAGTTTTAAAGCATCAAATGAGATCAGCGCGGAAGCATCACTTAACGCCACTATTTCGGCATCAATATTTGGAATAATTTGATTGATTAGTGCTACTTTGCCGTGGTTTTCTCGGAAGTTGAGGATATTTACGTTTAAGTGAGCTAGCTCTGGTTCTGTTAAAGCCTCGCGAGCGACTTCTGCTGTTCTATCTTTGCAGCCATCGCAGGCGATAATGACCTGAAGCTTCTCACTTGGGTAATCTAGACTGGCGATATTTCTCAGCTTATCAGCAATGAAGTCAGCTTCGTTATATGCTGGTACAAAGATGCAAAGGCTTCGGTAGTTAGGTTCTTCTTCTATTTCTTTCTCTTGCTTAGAAGTTTGCGTCTTATTCAACTGATTCATGATCAGAGGATAAGCAATATGGTGATAGATAATTAAGACCCAGCTCAACGCAAATAAGCTCAATAGTAAGATAATCATTTTATGCCTCCTTTGGTTGTGAAAGTAGTTCGAAGTAAGCGTCAGCGGTTTTATGCAGGTTGCCTTTCTTCAAGACAAACTCTCTTGGGCTGTGGCGCTTAGGCATCAGATATTGGCGTAAAATGGCATGTTGCAGTGCTATGAGGCTTCCGGGAGGAATAAGGTCTCCCGAGTCTGGACAGACAATGGTTTTACACCCCCCAACATCGGTCACGATCACAGGTACACCACAGGCCTGGGCTTCTAATGGTGAAAGTGGTAAACCTTCGTTAAGAGATGAGAGGCAGAAAATATCAATCGCGTGATAGAAGGGACGGGTGTCATCTAGATGGCCTAGGAAGAACACTCGATCTCTGATACCCAGCTCAAAAGCGACATTTTTTAGATGATCGAGTAAGGAGCCATCCCCAGCTAAAACCAGAGATAAGTTAGTATGCGTATGACTTAAGGATTTAAGCAGCAGCTCATGACCTTTTACGGCTTCCAGCCTTGCGGCACAGCCTAGCAAGGCTCCTTGTACAGGTAGGTTTAAATGTTTCCTACTTTTTAATTTTTCGATCGGGGTTGGAGGGCTGAAGTGTGTAGTATCTACGCCGTTCTGAATAATATCAGGGCGACTATTAGGGAAGTGGTGTAACAGCTCGTTTGCTACCGCTTCACAGTCTGCAACTAGCGTGAATTTCAGGAAGCGAATCAGGTGATTTTGCAAACGTTTATTCGCGGAGGCATTCAGGTGCCAAGCATCATGTTCAGTATGAACATGAGGTAGTTTTAATAATTTCGCCGCTATGCCACCGTAAAGCAGAGGACCGATATGGTGAGTATGAATAGCGGTAGCGTTGATCTCTTTTAATGCGCTTTTTAAACGCAAAAATAAGCGCGGACTGATGCCCTCTTTTTTGTGGAAAAATTGCAGTTGAGATCGGTATTGTTCCAGTCTTGGCCACTCTTTTACCGCTTCTTCATAACTGCCTTCTAAGCTAAAAATATAGACATCGGCTTTATTGCTCAGTTGGTTTAACAGGTCTAAAGCCATAGTCTCAATTCCGCCAGGGCGGAGATGTTGGACGATTTGTACGATTACGGTATTCACGATGTACTCTCCTGCAATGCTATATCGTTTAAATCTTTCTCAAGCGGCGGAATTCGAACGAGCACAGGGACATTTAACATCTCTGTTAAGGTGTCTTTACGACGAACGGTGGTATCGAGGACTTCTGCGATTACAGCGAGCCCAAAACCAAGTCCGATGCCCGCAACAACGCCGGCAATAACAAAGGCGATAAGGGGAAGGTTGATAGGTGCCAAAGGTTCAAAAGGTGGATCGATCAGTTTTACCCGTTCACTCTCTTCATTTTTACCAAGTGAGCGAGTCACTCTGGCCATCTCATGACGTTCGGCTAAGTCTTCATAGATTTTTTGGCGAACCTGAATGTCGCGCTCCAGTTCTTTTAAACGACGCTCGTGCTGGCCGTAGCCATTCACGCGGTTTTGTAGGTTTTCTATCTCAGAAGTTAAGGAGCTAACCTCTTTGCTTAAACGTTCAATATGGTCGTCGGCTTGCTGAAGGCGCTCTAACTGGGAAATAAGCAGTGGGTGTTGATTGCCACCTTGCTCTGATTCATTGGTCGTTGCGGTAGTGGCGATCGCCCAAAGGCGTTCAAGTTTTACTTTATTGAGGTCGCCTTGGTTAAGAGCTTTCATACTCTTTAAAATGCGGCTGCGCTCTCTTTCTAAAGACTGTAACTGAGCAAGCACATGCTGCACTTGACTGTGCTCGTCGGTGTACCGAGCGCGAAGTTGGGTCAGCTCTGCCATCACGTTGATGATGGCTTCCTCAATTTTTCCGACGACTGGGTTCGTTTGTGATAGGCGCAACGCTAGGCTTGCTTGAGCGGCTTTAGCGCCTTCAAGCTCGATGCGGCGTTCAGCGATATAGGCTTTCAGATTGGATAAGCGCGCGACATTAGCACCATGCAATGCCGGTAGCTCGCTAGCGAACTCATTTTTATATTCGGCTAATGCTTTTTCCGCAGTTTGAAGATCCGCTTTTCGAGTTTCTAGCTCTTTAGCGAGGAAAGTTTCAGATTGAACTATTGATGAACGTTGCGGCGCAAGGACGCGCTCGACAAAACGCATACTGACCACAGACAACGTCTCTTTCATATGTGTTTTGTCTTCGGCTTTGTAAGAGATCTTAATCAGGTTGTCGCCGACCAGTTTTGCGGTAAGAGATTTAGATAGCTGACCGATGATGTAGGCTTTCTCTTTCTCATCCATCTCTTCAGTAATCATCTCGCGTTGCCAAGCGACGCCCGCAAGAATATGGCGGCTATGCAGAAGAGCGTTGAGTGCTTCCATACGATGGCGAAGGTTAGTCGCGATCGATAGATCCTCTAGAAATGGATTATGTTCAGAGGCTTCTTGAAACAAGATAGTGGTGGTTGTTTCATATTTTTTAGGCGATAGAATGCCGATCGCCAAACCAATAAATGGCATAAGCAAAATAGGCAGCGCGATTAAATAACGACGCCTCCATCCAGCCCACAGAATGGACGCGATGTTTTTGACTAATGCGCTACGAATCATGGTTGGCTACCGTTAGGTTATTGGCTTTTTTGATCAGCACCTGATTTGGCGCTAATGAAGGGGATAAGCGCATATCGGTTTTCTTAGCGCGCTTTTCCAGGAAGTTACTAACAGCGTTACAACGGTTGATACCTACACCGACCGCTACAAACCGATCTGAACTTTCACTCGGTGAGCATTCGACACTGAGCTTTGAAGGCTGGGCATTGGCATATTCGTTGAGGTTATTTTTTTGATTTTCATCTAATGCCACGCTGTCATCCTCGAAGCGTAAAACAAGTTCACGAGGGACGTGGTTATCTGCGTAACCTTTCTCGCCGCGGGCACGGGAGAGAAGTTGGTCTATGCTGATGCTTTCTTCTGCTACAGGTGTGTCTTCGGAGCCTAAAAAACCTATATCCATGGTTTTTAGTGCTGCAGTACATCCTGTCAGTGAAAAAAGGCTGCAAGTAAACAGGGTGGTTGCAATAAACTTAGAGCACATGGTCTATCTCCTGAGCAAAATTTTGTTATTGCTCAAGAAATTGCAGCTTTTAGGCCAACCTAAATAAAATGATCTACAAGCCCCATGAATACTAGGGGTTCGTTGTTTGTGGAGAGAGCTGTTTAGGCGAGGTGAACTAGGCTTTTTGAGGTTTTTCTCAAGCTGATTCTCAAAATGAGAATAAGCTTGAGAGGTATTCCGGAAGCGGTATCTTTTGCGAAATTAACGCTTTCTAATCACTAAGCTACCTATGGAATAGCCTGCACCAAAGGAACAGATAACGCCTAAATCATCCTTCTTGAGATCGGATTGGTATAGGTTGAATGCGATAAGTGAGCCGGCAGAGGCTGTATTGGCATATTGATCTAAGATGATCGGAGCCTCTTCTTGCGAGGCTTCTCGGCCTAATAACTTTTTACCGATCAGTTGATTCATATTGATATTGGCCTGATGCAGCCACCAGCGAGTGACTTGCTGGTTTTCAATCCCCAAAGACGCTAGTTGGGTCGAGAGGTGCTCTACGGCCATAGGGCAGACCTCTTTAAACACCTTCCTACCCTGTTGAATAAAGAACTTATCCTGCCCAAAGGGATCGCTATCATTGGTGTAGGCAAGGTAACCAAAATTAGAGCGAATATTGTTGGAGAAAAGCGTCACGGATTTGGTACTTAGTACATCGTAACTCTCTTCTGAAGTACAGCTATCGGCGTTCTCCATTATCGTAGCGACAGCTATATCACCAAAAATAAAATGGCTATCTCGATCACGCCAGTTATTCTGGGGTGAGGTTAATTCTGGATTAATGATCAAAACCGCTTTCGCCGTACCTGCCGTTAACATCTCATAGCCCCGCTGCAGAGCAAAAGTGGCAGAAGAACAGGCAACCAGCATATCAAAGGCAAAACCCTGAATACCTAATGCTTGTTGCACCTCAATAGAAATAGCTGGGTAAGCTCTTTCGGTATAGGAGCAAGCGACAATCACTGCATCAATATCAGCCGCGCTTTTATTCGCTTTTACTAGCGCTTTGCTTGCGGCTGCTACCGCCATTTCTGCTTGATGGGAAAGCTGATCATTGCTTCTAGGTTCAATGTAAGGGCGCATTCTTTCTGGATCGAGTGCGCCTTCTTTGCGGTAGACAAATCGACTTTTAATGCCCGAAGCTTTTTCGATAAATTCAGCATTTGATAATGGTTTGGCTTCGCACTTGCCAGCAACAATCTCATCGGCATTTTGCTGGTTATAGTTCTCGGCGTATTGGTTATAGGCCTCTACCAATTCTTCGTTACTAATGCTGTAGTTAGGGGTCCAAAGACCGAAACCGCTAATGACGACTGGGGAAAATATCGAATTCATAAAATTGTCTCGGCAGGGCAGGTTATAGGGCTGCAATCGTTATAAAAGCCAACGTTAGATTGTCCCGCTAAACATAGCTTATGCCATTAACATAAGCGTTATTATTTACTAGCAATTTTCTTCAGTTGTCTCAGTTGAACTTCAAAATGGCCGTTGCCAATCGGTCGCTTCTCACTATGAAAATAATTCCGAAGAGATTACTGCTACTTTCTCGCTGAAAATCTGATCAGCCACTATGGTTTGTGTGTCAGGAAGGTTTGTTGATCGTCCATCGGATAGTTAAATAACTTATGCATTTTAACTCGCCGTTCTATGGAACCTTTTCTAAAGGAGGAAAGGAGTATGATGCTTGCAAGATGGCATATAGATGCGCGTTTTGGACACAAACAAACAGTCATTGATTCACTGTCTCGTTGGTTTGATGAGATTGGTAGCCAAATAGGATGGACCTCTGACAAAGTAAGAATTGTCACAGGGTCTGTAGGAGCGAAAGAGTCTGTTGTTATTTCGGAAGTGGTTATCTCCGGGTTAACTGAGCTTGATGAATCTTGGCAAAAGTTAGGGGATATTGAGGCTCACAAAGCATGGAGTAAGGAGCTTGAGCCTTATATTGTCTCCGGTTCACAATATTGGGAGATTCTTAGAATTGTCTAAGGTTATTCTCCTTTCTCAGGGGAATTAGACGCGATGGTCTTTCCCCTGAAGAATCATAAGCTTTTCTTTTAGAGATTATTCAGCATCTCTTTTAAGTCCTCGGCGCGTTGAGTCCAACTTTCGCGGTTCACCCGATTACGTCGGATCTCCTTCATTAGTTCTCTATGCTTTTCGGTTTGCCCAATCTCTTCGATAGCCGCAGCAAAACCATCTGCAACATTGCTTACTTTCACTAGATCACGATAACCGTCTAAAGCCGGAAATTCTGTACTCACAACGGGGCTACCCGCAGCAAGGTACTCGCGTAATTTTAGCGGGTTACAGGCCTCAATTTGTTCATTGCGAAGGAAGGGAAGCAATCCAACATCCCAGTGCTGACTATAGCGAGGCAGCTCATGATGAGGCTTAGGGCCTAACCAAACAATATTAGGCTGTTTTAACAGTAAACTGATATCGGTGTGCGCAGGGCCGATCAAAACGAAGGTCCAGTGGGGGAGGCGTCTAGCAACTTCAATATATAGTTCTTGGTCAAACCAGCCTGCTAGCGCACCGTAAAACCCAGCGACCGGACCATCAGGAAGGTCAGATGCACGTTCTGCTGGTTGTCCGAACATCTCGCAATCGACGCCATGGGGTAATACCAAGGTTTTTTGAGCAGGGAATTTCTCCGCCAGCTTAGGACTTGCGGCAATAATTAGCTGACATTTTTTAACTAATTCCTCTTCCATCTTGGCGACTGGCGCGTGATCCACCCCATCTAGGGCAGAAAAGTCATCACCACAATAGTAGATGGCAGCGCGTTCGCCCATTTTGCCCACAACATCCACAGCAGAGGGTAACGAAGTCCATAAAATCGGAGCTTGGCTTTGATCCTTCAGATAAGGGCGAAGTTTGTTGGTGAGTAACTCTTTATTGACTGTTCTCGCAAGAGAGCTACCCGGAAATGGCAGCGCCATAGGATTGACCAAGCAGGGGTGTAAGCCGGAAAGGTTCGGTGTCGGTGCCTTGAGTAAGGCTTTGAGTTTATTCCAGATACGGCCCATATCGCGTAGGTTCATCCTTGGTCTTCTTAAGCCTAAAGAGTTTACCCATAAAACTTCATTGTCTGCTAAAAGGTGCTTCATTAAGTGCTGGGTGCTACTGGGGTGTCCCCCCCAGTCCTCACCAAAAACTAATAGATCGATATTCATGAGAGCTCTCCTTTAAGCCACTTTGCAGGGTTTAGGTTGAGACAGTGGTTTGATCACTTTTGCAGGAACGCCAGCAGCGATCACAAACGGAGGTAGATCTTCAGTCACCACACTACCCGCAGCCACAATGGTTCCTTCACCAATAGTGACTCCTTTCATTACCGTGACCCCGGAACCTAGCCATACATCTTTACGTAGGATGATGTCGCCAATCTGATCTTCTGTATCCGGAAGGCCTTTGGCACGAGCTTTTGCATCAACTGGGTGGCCTGGGTAGCCTGCTAGAAAACCACGGCCTGCGATACGGACGTTATCTTCCAGAACCACCTTAGTACCGACAGCGATGGTGGTTTGCCATGCGATACCCACATTGTTGCCAATAATTAGTTGTGGCGTTTCTGTGCCACTCCATCGACCGGAGAAGGTTGTTTGACCAGATATACGGCAGCGATCACCCATACTTATCTCAAGGCTACCTTGGACGAGTGGCATACCACCGTATATGTATAACTGTCGGCCTGCTTGGCTTAAGCGAGTTTTAAACATGGGTGTCCAGTAAAATACCCGTGCGATACCGCTTAGCAATCCAGTACACAATGTGTGCCCCATGCGAATGGGTTTAAACACCACATTTACCGCCGGTATTTCGAAATTGTGCAGTGTGTAATGACAGGTCTTTAAAGTACGGGCCAGTGGATGATTACCTGCTTTTATCCACTGTTTAAGCCCTTGGAGTGTGTTCATTCTACTGTCACCGATTTAGCTAGGTTACGAGGTTGATCTACGTCGGTACCTTTCGCCAACGCAGCGTGATAAGCGATGAGTTGTAACGCGATAGTGAACAGAATGGGGGTTACAATTGAGTTAGCATTAGGCAGTGTGACTGATTCAACTTCTAGATCTCGAAGAGAACGGATACTTTCAGAATCACCCAAGAAGATACAGCGTCCTCCACGGCTCATAACCTCTTCCATATTGGCTCTGGTTTTATCCAGCAGATCGTCATTAGGTGCGATGACAAACACTGGTGTACCTTCTTCAATCAGGGCGATAGGACCGTGTTTTAACTCGCCTGCACTAAAACCTTCAGCATGTATGTAACTGATCTCTTTTAGTTTAAGCGCGCCTTCTAAAGCGATAGGGAAGTTAGAGCCGCGTCCGATAAAGTAGGCATCCTGACAATCTTGCATCGATGCACCGATAGACTCGAACAAGGATTCTTGTTGTAAAACCAGCTCAACCTGTGAGGGCATAGTGGAAAGCTCGAGGCTTAATTTGGAGGCTTCATTTAGATCAATTTCTTTTCGGCAAAAAGCAGCACGGACGGCTAAGGTTGCTAAGACTGTTAACTGGGCAGTAAATGCTTTAGTTGATGCAACGCCTACTTCAGGCCCAGCTTGAGTTTGTATACTGAAGTCAGTCTCTCGAGCGATGGTGCTTTCTGCAACATTCACAATACTTATAGTTTTTTGACCTTGTTTCTTGGCATAACGAAGTGCTGCCAAAGTATCTGCCGTTTCGCCAGATTGAGAGATAAATAGCGAGATACCTTGTTTGCTCAACAGAGGAGAGCGATAGCGAAACTCAGATGCGACTTCGACATCAACGGGCAATTTAGCAATCTTTTCAAACCAGTATTTAGTGACCATTGCTGCATAAAAGGAAGTGCCGCATGCAATGACATTGAGTCTATCGACTTGGTTAAAATCTATCTGGGCCTCGGGGAGTACTCTCTGGGTGTGATAGAACGTATTACGTACACTATCTGCTTGCTGGTGGATTTCTTTATGCATGTAATGGCGATAGTTTTGCTTATCCTGAGAGTGGTCTTCTGCTTCGAATAACTGCATTTCTCGTTTAATGATACGGCCTGATGAGTCGACTAGACTGAACCCTTCACGATCCAAACAAGCTTGATCCCCTTCTTCTAAATACAGAATATGAGTTGGAGAACCACTGAGTGCCATAGAGTCTGAGCCTAAACTCATACCTTGCTCACTTTTACCTAAGACCAGAGGGCTACCCCGGCGCGCAGCATAAACATGTTGCTCATCTTCTTTAAAAAGTACGCCTAATGCGAAAGCGCCTTGAAGGTGAGAGAGCGCACGATTAAGTGCTTTTTCAGGCTCATAGCCTTGTTGTAAAAACAGGCTGATCAGATGAGGAATAACTTCAGTATCTGTTTGGCTTTGAAAGACGAACCCTTCACTTTGTAGCCATTGTTTTAAGTCGATGTAATTTTCAATAATGCCATTATGGACCACCGCAACATCATTGTTGGAGTGGGGATGCGCGTTTAGTTCGTTGGGTTTACCATGGGTTGCCCATCGGGTGTGGCCAATTCCTGCACAACTAGATAGATGCATCTGATCAAGTTGGTTTTTGAGTTGCTGTAGTTTCCCTTCTCGTTTGACGGTAGTGATGCCATTAGGTGCAAGTATTGAGATACCTGCAGAATCATATCCGCGATATTCGATGTTACTTAATCCTTGTAATAGCTCAGGGACAATGTCGTTATGATTAATCGAGCCTACTATTCCACACATGCCTAATCTCCTGCAGATTTTTTAAAGTCATATCTAGGTTTTGCAGGACTTGTGCCATTTGTTAAATCTATTAAATTCAATGAGTTAGGTGTTGTGTGGAGAGGGTTTGAATCTGTTTTTCGCAAAATGCGAATCACTTTGTTAATTGACGTTTTTGATATTGAGAAAGGGCGATTGCGACAGATAAAAGAATGTAGATAGGCCAAGTAAAACCCATAGTGAGGAAGGTGCCAGAAATACAAAAACCGGCCAGTCCAGCTTGCACCGACTGGGCACAGGCATAAAGAACAGGTGAGTAAGGTTGGTTAGGCTTTGGGCGGAAATGCTGGACGGTTGTCAGACTTATTTTGGCAATACTGCTAATTATCGCGATAAATAGGATGAAGCCGAGTATCCCGGTCTCGGCCATGACGCCAAACCAGGTGCTGTGAACTGCATGGTTTTTGCCATCCCAATGGGGGCTGTATTCGAAGTAGTTGGAGATAAAGTTATTAAGACCAACCCCAGTAATTGGGTGGTGAATCGCCATGCCCATTGCTGCTTGCCAAGCATAGATCCTACCCATGGCTGATTCATCAATACCTTCTTCGTGGGCACCACCTGAAGCACGATCACTCACCCCCGCAATTACAAATAAAATACTCAGTGCACAAATACCAGCACCAATCAGCAGCATTTTATTTTTGACTCTATACCAAGCAAATACAGCACCGACGGCACAAATGCCTAGCATACCGCCGCGGCTTTGAGTGGCGATAATGGCGCAAAATACCGTAAGAAATGCACACAAGCTCAGCAGTTTAATCGCTTTACCAAAGCCTGGGGTCATAAAGCTGGCTAAAGCAAAACTAGCTGGAAATAAAAGTACCAGGGATAGGTCATTCGGGTCACCTAGCATAGAGCCGATGCTACGGCCTATTGTGACACGTGTTCCTTCAACAAGCTCCAGTCCCATCTGCTTGTTATAAAGCGCCATCACGCCTACTGCGATGCCACACAACATCATGCTGAGGATCAGAACTTTAAACTGAGCTTCCTGTCGTAGTAGCCAACTAATCGCTATCAGCATGAGTGCAATTTTTACATAGGTTCCGTTTAGTGAAGTAAGTGCGGCATCTCTGTTGGTTGCTAACACGGCACCGATGACGACCAAGCAGAAAAAACACATAAACAGAGATTGCTCTTGGCACCAGAAAACTTGAATGCGTTTTGTAATGAGGTTAATAGAAAGAGAACCCAGTGTTGCGATGGCGAGTAGTTGTGGAATTTTCAGTGGATAGAGCTGAGGAAAGACCTCGTGCAATCGAAAGAAAGAGAAAGCGATAAAAGCTAAGCAAAGCAAGAAGGGCAGGCGTAAACCAATCAAGACCATCAGTGGTAGTAGAGCAATGGCACTGACTGCAGGATGAGGTACGAGATACCAAGCCGCAGTCAGCAAACCTATGCAGGTGAGTGCTACTAAAATTTGTGAGCCATTGCCCTCTACTCGAAAATTCATCGCTATGACCTATCTAGTAGTTGAGTCGTCATACTCAGAACTTTTTTCGGGATAGGAATCAGCCCCACTACAGTAGCTGTAGCGATAAAGCCAAAAATGATGGCGCAGTTTTGCAGTAACACTGACCAGCTTAATGGTGCAGATGAAATCAGGCTTATACAGAGTACTCCTACAGTTCCTGTGAATAACAGGCGGCGCAATTGGTATGGCAGCTGTAATGACCGCTGGCTTACATAATAGGTTGCGATTAAGCGACTACCTAAGGCCAGACAAGTGGCTGCAATAGCACCCCAAGCATGGAAAATTGGAATCAAGGTTAAATAGGCGACAAGTGCGATAAAAGCTGCAGCACCATCAATCATCGCTGGGCGAACAGTGGTGTTTTCGCTCATCGCGCCAAAGGCGAGTGTTGAGGTCATGTTATGCACTGCAGCTAAAGCCGCTAGCCAAGGGATAAAAGCAATTGAATCGTGATAGGTTGAAGGCGTTAATAAACGGACTATCGTTGGTCCTGCAGCAGCGATAAACAGTGCGGCAATAATGGCGATCATTACGCCTAAACTTCCGATTTTGGCACATCTGATTTTGCCGTCGGTTTCTTTGAGGCAACTAAAACGACGGGCATGCCACCATAGATCAAATGGTTGAATCAATACTGCAGTAATCAGGCCGAATTTAGCCGCAAGGGCATATTGTGCCATTTCGGCTGTACCTACAGCATCGGCTAAAATCCAACGGTCAAAGCTACCTAAAACAAAGCCAGATATACCTACGAAGATCAGTGGCCCACCGTAAATGGAATAGGTTTTAAAGCGTGAAAACTCAAAGCTAATTCCCGTATCTTTCAATTGTTTCCGGATCAGCCAGCTACACAGCAAAATGGCAGAGGCTAACGTTGCGCAAAGCACCCCTGTCACGCCGAAACCCATAAACAGTAGCGGTACAGCAATCGCTACCTGTAATGCTACTCGACCTGCCGTTCCTATTAGATACGACCAAGCCATACCTGACATACGCAGCCATGCGAGGGGTATTAAAATGGTACCAACCATGGATAAGCTAGCGAGAATGAGGCGCGTATCCAGTTCGGCAATATCCCCTGGAAGCAATCGACTGATAGGGCCAGCAAATAGCTGCCCTAAAATGAGCGCTAACCCGCCAAGGCAGATCGCCATACCAAAAATATTGGCACTGGCTTTACGTTTTTCGATCTCATTGTCGGCACTGCCAGCAAACCTGAATAAGGTTTCAGCTAGTCCCATACCGATTACAATACTTAGTAGGTCAGCCAAGGTTTGCAGAACATCGAGGCGACCATAATCTTCAGGAGTTAAAAAATGAGTAGAGACTGGCACCATGATCAAAGCCAACCCTTTAGAGAGGGCAATGGCTGAAGCGTAGATCAGACTGTGCTGAACTGCGATGGGTAAATTAGCTATACGTTTTAACATGGTAAGCCTCCTTTCATTCAGATACTCAATATTGGAGCGAATTGCAGGCCATATTTGAGAAAGTATTTAAATTCAGCTGGTTAGCAGCTATTTGGTTTTTTGGGGAACAGTTGATCGGTTTAAAAAGGAGAGGATTTCAATTTTGATTCGCAAAATGCGAAAACGGCCCGTAGGCCGTATTCGGTAGTTTTAAGGTATTCAGCTTATGCTGATTTAAATGGTTTACGTCTAAGTGTGAAAAAACAGAGTAGAGCCGTTAATAAACCCGCACTACCACTGCCCAGTGAAGGTGCAGGTGCCGCCTGCATACTGATAACGGTTTCAGTTGTCGGAACGTCTGCATACAAAGCGGTTACCGGGTCTGTTCTGATACTGAAAACGGCATCATTAAAGTCATTGTCGCCATAAGGTCTTACAAGATCCTCAAAGCCTAAAATGAGATCATCTTCAGCAGATAGACTGCTCATCATGGCAACATGGCGAGAATATTCATCTGCATTATCGATAGTTGCAAAGCTATCATTCTCAGGGTTTAAGAAATCGATAGTGAACATGGCTAAAGGATCAGAGCTGGTATAGTCCCAGCCTTTTACTTGGCTGCCATCCCAGGCGTTTTGAAGGAGGAAGAAACCGACATTAGTACCTGCTTCAAAGACAGTGCCCCCTTCCATGTCAAAATTTGTACCATCGATATTAGTGATTTCTGCACCTCCAAGTGTGACAGTATCACCTGAAAGTAAACTACCTCCCCCTCCTTGTTCTGAAACATTGTTAAAGATCATTCCTGTGTCTATACCGGATAGATTCTGTAATTCAGATATACCGATATGACCAGAGCCATCCAAATCGATGTCTCCAAAGGTTAAGCCATCAAACGCATCATCGGTGAAGGTAAAATAACCTAGAGAATTTCGATATCCAGCTCCTTCATCTAGAAAGGTTATAGAGATATGCGCATCTTCTTGTAGAGTTAAATTAGGGTCATAGGATGTATCCAAAAATTCTTGATTAGCAACTGTACTCTCAGGCAGTGCAGTTTGAACTTCAGTTAACAGTCCTTCTTCAAGTTGAATATTTACTAAGGAATCAGTTTCATCCTCAGCGGCCAGGGCATTCTGCGCGATAGAAATCATCACTCCTGTGAACACCATACTTCGTATTTGATGTTTCATATCTCCTCCCATACCTGCATGCATTAAAGGTATTACTGATAGAGCTAATTAAATTGCAGCAAGAGTTGTTCCATATGTTTTGAATTTTTAACTTATTGATTTTGTTTGCTTTGAAAGAAATTGTGGCTTTTAGTCATTCTTAAAGTAATTCTCAGAATGAGAAAATTTCGCATTATGAAAAAGGCATTAAACGATTATGCGCGCGACCTTTTCGGCAATCTGGCAACTGCCAATTTCGATAAATGCCAAGACGGCAGGTTGAGCTTTTGCAGACGATTTGCTGGAATAAATAAACGTGGAGACGCCAGTTTTGATGCGGTCGATGGTGTAATCCAGTTGTGGGAATTCAGGGTAGATTTTCCCCCGGAAAATAACGCCAAAACGATTATCTTCAGCCTTAATCAGGCGTTTCAGAATATGGCTACCTTCGGCATTCCTAAACAGAGGAAGCAGAGCAATTGAACCTTCACATTGTTGATCCTGAAAACCGCTGATTTTGTATGGGCCTTGGTTAGCAGCTTCGATTGTACCCAAGTATCGAAGCGAGGGAATATCTAGCGAAACAGCTCCGGCTTGTTCTTCCTGAGTACCGATATTAATGGTTTTTAATGTTTTTAAACCGAGTGACAAGCTGGTGGATAAAATGAGCACCAGTGGAAGTAGAATGGCCATTTTCATAGTTATCTCTCCTACGAACGCAGATTAATGTGACGATAAAGGTGAATATTTCGATGGCGGTTGCGCCAAAGCCATCATGTAAAAAGCTGTACCAAGCGTGATTGATCGTCATAGCGGATAGGCGAAGCCCGTTAATGGTCAGCACAACTAAGGCTAAAATAACTGCATGTTTAATATCTCTTCGCTCAAGATCACCATGTTTTAACAAACTTAGGGTCAACCACAGCAACAGCGCTAGAGACATATTGGTAAATGCCGAACAGCCTGTGAGGACCAGTAAGCTAAAGCCGTTGGCTTGCACGATGGTATTTCCTGCAACAGCGGCTTCTATCTGAAATAGGGGTAAGAACAGACTGCTAAACCAGGCATCGAAGGTTAAGATCTGATTGGCAAATAACGTCAGACTGAGTTGGCAGCAGGGCTCCCTAATTGCCATTGCAAAAAGGATCGTGGCTGCAATTCTGTGTTTCTCCTGCATAGGGTGTCGTAACCATAACCAAGCAGATGCAGCGGCAACCAGCCAACTCAATAAGGCGCTAGGTATCAGTAGTAAGCCGCATAACAAAATGCCAGCATAGATATAAACCGGCGTCGTTTTTACCTTGCTAAACTGCACTTCTAAGGTCAGCCTCATGCTGATAAAAAGTACGACCCAAATAACAAAGCTATGGCCTAAGCCGTTAAATACTGCGGCATTGAACGGCTCACTTAAGAGAGTCCTAATTACTTCAGGCAACAGGGCATTGATCACCGCTAAGTAGGTTAGTAACGGAAAGAACAGTGTTTTTGTAGAAGTTGTTGCAGCTAAGCTCTTCATAATGTTCTCCTGTCAAATTTCAGGTTTATGAAGCCTTTGTGATGTGCTGCTTGTGCGTAGATCTCTAGAATCGAAGGAATGACAAAACTATCGCTGTAGTATTTGCAGATTCTATGGTGAGCTGCGATCGACATTGCGGCCTTGTCTGTACCCGACTGAGTCCACCAGTTGGCAATTACACTACCTAGCGTCTTTTCATCACCAGTATTCACTAACCAGCCAGATTTATGGTCTTCGATAAGTTCTGGAATAGCACCTAACCGATAACTGGCAACAGGTATGCCTCGGCTCATCGCCTCCAGTGCTACTAAAGGCAGGCCCTCGCTTTTACTCGAAATACAGAGCAAGCCTACATTGTCCCAGTATTGATCCATCTCTACTTGACCAAAGAAGTCGAGATGGGGGTACTCGCGTTCTAAATCAGCTCTGAGTGGTCCATCGCCATAAACATGGCAGGGGATTTCCTTAGGTAATTGTTTTGTAATTCGAGCAAAAGCTTTTGGCCCTTTTTCGTTGGAGAGTCGGCCGACAAAAGCGACAGCCTTACCGCGTTCTGTTTGCAGTTTGGCAGGGGCAACAAAGTTAGCGATTTGGTGAGAGGTAATAGGCAGCCGAGAAGAGATTTCATCACTTACGCTGAGCACTCGGTCAGCTAAAATCGATGTGCTGTAATCTAGCCAGCTATAAAACCTTAATTTCCCTTTCCCCAGATCACCCGAGTGAAAGGTTGAGATCACCGGTGTAGAGGTTAATTTTCCGAAGATACGTCCAATAATCCCAGCTTTATAACCATGGGTGTTCACAATACAGGGGGAGTGGGTGAGTAGCTTATACAGCTCTCGGTAGTTGCTTAAGCATCTATAAGGTAGCCCTTCCTTCGTTAGCTTATCTTTAAGAGGATGCGCGCCAAAGTCTCGCATAAAGATAACTTCGCTACGGTAGCCGTTCTGATTTAACCAACGAGTGAGGTTAAGAATATGGCTCTCGATTCCGCCTTGGTGGCGACTATCAACCAGTTGATAAATAAGCCAGTCATGAATAGACATAATCCCTTCCTCCTGTATCGCTGAGATTGTTTATCCAGATATCAGCAAGGCCTAGGCCATTCATCAGCTTCTTTAGCAAAAACAGCTGCTTAGCTGCGTCAGTAGCTCTGAGCAGGGTTGAGGGGCTTTAAAATCAGGCTAATTAACGCAATTTGCAGAAATGTTTCGCATTTTGAGAAACAAAATGAGGCTGTGTTTTTTGGTTGTTTTTTAACTTGTTGAAATTTAAGGATAAATATTTTGGCTGGCTTCTTGCTGTAACCAATACATCAAGCAAATTGGTTTCAATAGTAAGGAGAAATACTATGAAATATCTGGTCACTGGAGGCTGTGGGTTTATTGGTTCACATTTAGTAGATGCCTTACTAGCACAAGGTCATCAAGTCAGAGTATTGGATAATTTATCAACAGGTGTAGTGGACTATTTACCCGATCAGGTAGAGCTTGTATTGGGTGATGTCGCCGACTTAGCCATTGTTAAAGGTGCAATGTCAGAGATGGATGGCTGCTTTCACTTAGCGGCCATTGCCTCGGTAGAACAATCCAATTCTGACTGGGTGGGCACACATAAGGTTAATCAGCAGGGCAGTGTGAACGTCTTTGAAGCAGCGCGATATTGCGGCAGCCAAGATTCTATCCCTGTAGTTTATGCTTCATCAGCTGCTATATATGGTGATAACGCTACTATTCCTTTAGATGAAACATCAGCCCCTCGGCCTATCAGTGCTTACGGTGCTGATAAATTAGGCAGTGAGCACCATGCCCGAGTCGCTTGGTTAAATCACAAGGTATCCACTGTGGGGATGCGTTTTTTCAATGTTTATGGCCCCCGTCAAAACCCCTCTTCACCTTACTCTGGGGTTATTTCCATCTTCATCGACCGAATTCTTAATAATCTCCCCATTACGATCTTCGGTGATGGTAAACAAACCCGCGACTTTATCTACGTAGCCGACGTGGTGAAACATCTGATCGCAGCCATGGAAAACACTAAAGGCGAAGCATCGGTGTTTAATGTTTGCACCGGACAATCCACCTCAATTTTGCAGTTGGCACGAACCCTATCGATGGTGGCTGGAGTTGAAGTGAACATCGATCATAAACCCGCTAGAACCGGCGATATCGCAACTTCATTAGGCGATCCAAGCCGTGCATCAGCAAGGCTGGGGTTACGTGCGGATGTTGGATTAGGCACGGGTATGGCCTTTACTGTTGAAGCGATGAAAGGTGATTCTTTAAAAGAGACCGGTTAATACTACAGAACACAATTCTTCCAGCGAACTTGGTAAGTCTAACTTTAAATACTGTGCAGAGATCAGATTTAAAGTGGGGCTTACCTTTTTTATTTAGGGTGTTTGAAATTTAATAAAGTGATGAGCCCCTGATCTGCCCAGAAAGCCTGTAGTAGGGCGGTTTAAGACGATTGATAAATGAGTAACTATGATTGGCTCTTCTTCCATTCATCTGTAAGCATACCGGCAAAACCCCAATCCTCTTCTTCAATTTCCTGGATCACAATATGGGTATGTTCAGGTTTTTTGCCGAGTACCCTTTGTAGAGAGCCAGTAATGTCTTTAACAATTTCTGCTTTTTGCTCTCGAGTGACACCTTTGGTGACTTGAACATTTACATAGGGCATTTAAATCTCACAGTTATCAGTGTTGGATTGAATTCACAGATACATTTTATCGGTAAAATAACATCTACAAGCTGGTAGAACGAGCAAGGTAGCATAGAGAGGGAGGGAGCTCTATTGATGAAGGTTTGAACCTTAAGGTATTAGAGCGTTACATATGTCTCTTTGATAAATTGCATTCCAAGTTTAGTAACCCTTTAAATAAAAGGGGAATACATCGAGATTTGTTACTAACTCTCCAAAATAAGCGACAGGTTTTGGATTGGATAAATTGCTAAAATACTGCGCAATTTGAGAAAGCACTAATATAAACAAGAGCCCGAGTGATTACTGATGGATACTCCCAGCTGTGAATACGGTGTAAACGACAACTCCTACAAAATGGCAGGTGAGATAGCTGGCCTTACGCAGTTGGTCGATGACTTTTACCAATTTATGGATGAACTGCCAGAGGCGCAGACCATTCGTAAAATGCACCCAGACGATCTTACTGAATCACGAAAGAAACTTGCTTACTTCCTATCCGGCTGGTTAGGCGGTCCTAAGCTCTTTTCTGAAAATTACGGCTCTATTCGTATTCCTCATGCCCACAGTCATTTTCCTATTGGCCCAGAGGAGAGCGAAGCGTGGATTCTCTGCATGCAAAAAGCGGTTGATAAACAGCCTTACGAAGCACCGTTTAAGGTGTATCTGATTGAACAGCTTCGTGTACCTGCAGAAAGAATCACCCAAGCTTGCCGTAGATAAATGTCCTGCAGTAACACTCTATTTTAAAAGAATTTTTACTACTTTTTGAGCTTTGTTTAATGATCAAACTACTTCGCATTGTCAGCCTTCTTGAAGGCCTCTCTTACATCGCCATCTTAAGTGTCACACTTGGGTTTATCAGCCGAGATTATGTATCCACACTCGGCATGACCCACGGCATCCTGTTTATGATCTACGTAATTCAGGTGCTGAATATCTCACACAAAGAAAATTGGACCTCAAAGCAACAGCTAGGCCTGATGCTAACATCGGTCATTCCATTCGCCTTTATTCCAGCTGAGATCTACCTACGGAAATTGGAGCAGAGCAAACGGGAAGAGAAGGAAACAACGGCGGCATAAATCGAGATCAAGGGACTGATACTCGTTTGGTTTAAAAAGTGTAGAAATTGACAGGATAGTCAATTCCTCCCATAATGGGAGGTGTGTGAAAGGGAGTTTCACTTAATGCGAATAATTTCTAAGAAAACGCTTAGGGAGTTTTGGGAATTCGACACAAAATACCTGGATGTGAAAGGCCAGTTAGAAGCATGGCACGAAGAAGTGCTCAAAGCCGACTGGAGCACGCCACAAGAAGTCAAAGCACAGTTCAGAAATGCGAATATCCTGAAAAATAGCCGAGTTGTTTTTAATATCAAAGGCAATGATTATCGGCTAATTGTATCGATTAATTACCCATATCGAATTGTGTTTATAAAGTTCGTTGGAACCCATAAACAGTACGATGAGATCGATGCGGAGGCAGTGTAATGAATATTAAGCCAATCAAAACTGAAGCTGATTATGAAGCTACTCTAACTCGTATCGCCGAGCTTATGGATGCGGAACTCAATACCCCTGAAGGTGATGAGCTTGATGTATTAACTACGCTAGTTGAACATTACGAAACTAAGCATCATCCAATCTCAGCGCCAAACCCCATCGAAGCCATCCGTTTCCGTATGGAACAATATGGTCTACAAGACAAAGACCTCATCCCTTACTTAGGCCGATCAGGACGGGTGTCAGAAGTGTTGAATTACAAACGCAAACTAACCCTGCCTATGATCAGAAAGCTACATAAAGGCTTAAATATCCCAACCGAGAGCTTGGTTCAGGATTACGAACTCAAGCAGGCCTAGGTTTTATAGGATTAAAGGGCTTTGGCACCTTTAATCCTCTGTACATTTCGGCAAGCTTTAATATCTGTACCCCAAATTTCCGTTATCGGTACTCCCGAAAGGTAATTTAAGTAATCTGAAGCAACCCTTCAGGAATCATCGGGTCGTTAATTTCTACATTTAATCCATGTAGTAATGCTAAGTTGGCAAGGGCAATACATTGGTCTGAGATAAGCGCTTCGGGGGTATCGTTTATTTCACCGTAACGAGCATGACGCTTATGGAACTCCAGTTGCAGCTCGAGACCCTCGTTAAAGATTGTTTGGTCTTTCTTCGCAATGCCGTACAGAGCCAAGCTCAATGTATAAAAGTTGAGTTGCCAAGTAAGCTTCTTGCTGGGTTTGCGAGCTTGGTACCAATCGAGGGTTTCTTTTAGCAATGGCATCGCTTCAGCGGTACGGTCTAGTAGGCAGTAGGTCAGCGCGTGGATATAGCGGTTTATGGGTGCGTGCATAAGATCGCCATCACCTGGATTTTGCCAGATTTCAGCAGCACGTTTTGCTAAAGCGGAGTCGTTGGCGCAAAGAGCATAATTGATGGCATCTATACCATCATTCTCTGATACATCAGAGTAATCAGGTTTAATACGGTGGTGATCCGGATCGTTGGAATCATAGATCATAAAAAATGGTTTAACCGTATTTTCAGCAGCCTGCTTAAAATAGGATTTGGCCTGATCTAACTCTCCAAGATAAGCGTAACTCCGCGCTACGAGGGCATAACTTGAACCTTGCCCTTTGTAGTGAGACTCAATTGGTACCTCTTCTCGTTCATAAAAACCTGATATAAGGTTTTTTTCACTTCTTTCTATTCGGTCTTTATGGCACTTAATCCACCATTGAACATCTTCTACTTTTACTACGCTCATTTAAATACTTCCTGTATTGCTTCTTTTGCTTCCTTAAAGCTCTCGATATTAAATCGATCCAGCTCCGAGCTGATATTACCTTTCAAATCTCTCTCAAACACAACCGTCTCTCCCGTAGTGGTATTGGTATGGCTTGAAATGTGGCGTTTGTTACCTTGTTTATCAGATACGTTATGCCATAGGTCTATTTCAGCTTGCCTGTATGGCCCGCCTTGACGGTTAGATGGCTGATCGACTTTCGGTTGTTTCTGTATCATTTTTTCAGCTCTTCGTATGTTTTTCCCTTTTGATCCTTGTTTATTACCTCGAACATCTTCTGCAACCGAGCGGCTGCTTGTCTGATTTCCTTTAGCTTCCCATTCCGAGAGTTTGCCATTCGTATCTTGAGTTATACCGTCGGGACCGTGATAACGATTGGTATAACGAGAATCATCATTATGCCCTAGTCGTTTTTTAGCTTGCTCCATCCCCAAATTTCCTAAGGCTTCTGCCTCAGAGCGAGCCTCTTTGAGAGCGTTTTGCAAGTCGCTGGAAAATTCTTTAGGGTTGCGAATAAGATCTTTGCCACGGCTTAAAGCCGTATCGAGTGCCAGTAATACTGCTGGGTATGCAGGTAATGCAGCAACGGCAACGGCCCCCTGCTGCTCATTATCCAGTATTTTAAAGGCTTCTTTGCCTGTATCGCGGTACGCCTTAGTCACTTCTTCTGGGGTTAAGGTTTTACCCTGTTTATCCTTAAACTCAGCTATACCTTCTTTTTGCATCCACTCGGCTGTACTGGATGCCTGAGCACGTACAACATCATTGACGACTTGTTTAGCAGCCCCTTTAACCTCATCCCACCAATCCGGTTTTTCTTCAGGTTCTTCCTTTTGGCTATTCCCACCACCTCCGCCACGGCTGATACCTAATATATTTTGGACACGAAATTCGAGAGAAGATGGCAAGAAATGTTCCATTTGACCTTGTTTATCAACCACATAATATTGCGGCCTAAAGTCCAGCGCGACATATTCGCCGTTTACAATATTTGAACGCGTGATGTTTCCGTACTGAATATCATGATAAAGCGTGTAGCCATTAGCTGACCTAACAGCAGGGCGGCTACTTAGTTCTGATAGGAATCTTCTTGGATCCATGACATAGGGAAGCTCTTCCTTTGTTAGCTCCCATACCCGCTTGATGGTTGGCATTCCATTACCTCTATCCATAGATGGGGCCGAAGATAGTAGCAAAGGGGGCAGAGGTGAGTCTATGGAACAGAACTTTCTAGATGAAACAACGAGTCTAAACTGGAGTGACCCCGTTTCAGTGAACACCTTCTAACCACTAGCAACTAACATCTAGCCGCTTGGGTCTTCCCTCTAGCCACTCCGTGGCGTCCTCTAGCGCAGCGTCCTAAAAACTCTAGGGCGAAGCCGTCCTATCCCCCAACGTACCCCAAAGGCATTGCCGTACTATCCACAACTTTACGCATAATAAACGCCGACTTAACCCCGGTTACGCCTTTAATCCGCGTGATCTTGCCGAGCAAGATATCGTGGTAACAGTCCATATCTGCCACCGCGACTTTTAACTGGTAATCGGCATCGTGGCCGGTGATTAGGTAGCACTCCATTACTTCCGGCAGGGATTGAATGGTGCGTTCAAACTCTTCAAACCGTTCGGGGATATGTTTGTCCATGCTGATATGCAGGATGGCGATAAGGTTGAGATCGATTGCGCGTTCATTTAGACGGACTACGCGATCGCGAATAACGCCGGATTCTTCCAACTGTTTTACCCGGCGAGAGCAGGGGGCTGCAGTTAGGCCAACACGCTCGGCTAGCTCCTGATTAGAAAGGTCGCCGTTTTCCTGTAATTCTCGCAATATTTTTAAGTCGAAGCGGTCCAAATTGACAGTAGATTTCATGGTTTTTGTTTAGTGCGCAATTAATTGTGTGCATTAAGTTTATTTTCTTTTGTTTTGTTGCGCAAATGGCGAATTAAAGTTGTTTTTAGATCGGTAATTGCGCATGTACCTCTATAAACTTCTCTTCATCGGTTGAGGGGTAACAAATCACATATCAATCAGTATGTGAGGGGGTAATCATCATGAGTGAGCGCTGCCAGCCTAAGAGGGTTTATCGAATCTTTAACTCAAAAACTGATGCCACAAGTGTCTACTGAAAAACTTCCCGCTGTCATTGCTTCCCCAAAGGCGCCTGACAGCGGGTTTTGCCGTTTAGGCTTTCTGCTCGAATAAAAATAATGGGTTCGCACTATGTTTGATCATCGTAAATATCGTCGTTTTGAAACTGTCCGTTTGGCTGATCGCACCTGGCCAGATCAAGAGATCAATAAAGCACCGGATTGGTGTAGCGTAGATCTGCGCGATGGTAACCAAGCGCTGATCAACCCAATGAATGTAGAGCAGAAGACCCGCATGTTTACCCTGTTGGTAAAAATGGGGTTTAAAGAGATTGAAGTCGGCTTTCCCTCTGCATCTCAGCCTGACTTTGATTTTGTGCGTAAGCTAATTGAAGAAAACCGAATCCCAGAAGACGTCACGATTCAGGTGCTAACCCAAGCACGAGAAGGTTTGATTGAGCGTACCTTTGAATCCCTTGAAGGCGTGCGCCGCGCCAATGTTCATGTGTATAACTCCACTTCGGTTGTACAGCGCCAGCAAGTGTTCAACATGAGCAAAGACGAGATCAAAGGCATCGCGGTACAAGGTGCGCAGTGGGTGCGAGATTATGCGGCTAAATACCCTGCGACCGAGTGGGAGTTCCAGTACTCACCAGAAAGTTTTACCGGTACAGAGATGGATTACGCGGTTGAAGTTTGTGATGCCGTCATCGCTGAGTGGAAACCAGAAACAGGGCAGGCGGTTGTAATCAATCTACCGGCGACTGTTGAAATGTCCACACCCAATGTTTTTGCCGATCAGGTTGAGTATTTCTGCCGTCACCTAAAACAGCGAGATCAAGTACGTATCAGCTTACATACCCATAACGACCGTGGTTGCGGTGTTGCGGCAGCAGAGTTGGGCGTTATGGCCGGTGCCGATCGTGTTGAAGGTACCTTGATGGGTAACGGTGAGCGCACCGGTAATATGGATATCATCACTATGGGTATGAATCTTTACTCACAGGGTGTAGATCCAGAGTTAGACTTCTCTGATATCAAAGAGATTATCGAGGTGGTTGAGTACTGTAACGAACTACCTGTTTCTGCCCGTCACCCTTGGGCAGGTGAGTTGGTGTATACAGCCTTCTCTGGCAGCCATCAGGATGCGATTCGTAAATCGGTTAACTATCACCAAGAGCATAATCAACTGCATTGGGATGTGGCTTACTTACCAATCGATCCACGCGATATTAACCGTGAATATGAAGCGGTTGTGCGTATTAACAGCCAAAGCGGTAAGGGCGGTGTAGCCTTGGTATTGGAGCGCGATTACGGTATCCAGCTACCAAAATGGATGCATATCCCGCTAAGTAAAGTGGTGCAGTCTGCTGCTGAGCAAAAGGGGATTGAGATCTCTCCTGAGGTGATCCACCAACTTTATCAACAGCACTTTGTTGCTGTACCGGAGCAATGGCAGCTTGATCGTTACGATCTGCACACTGACAACCAACAAGTTGAAGCTAAATTTAGCGTTGGTAACACTGTATTTAACGGCCAAGGTACCGGAGCTCTAGAAGCGCTAAGCGATGCGCTTGAGAAACAATATGCATGCTCCATAGAGATCACTCAGTTTGATGAACATGCCATCGCGACCGGCACAGCAGCGCAAGCGCAAGCAGCAATTGCTATGACAGTGAACGGTGTCAGTGCGCAAGGTGTCGCAACTAAGGAAGATACATCTGCTGCAGCGCTGCAAGCAGCGCTAATCGCCTTTAGCCGAATTGCTGATCAGAACGCCGTAAGTGCGGCTTAAAATCGAAGAGAATGTGCAGCTACAGATCTGATCTGTAGCTGTAAAATATCTATCATTTCTTACTAGACTATTTTTTAGAGCGAAGCGGGAAAACCTGCTGTTTTAGCCAACCCTCAGGCACATAGTCGCCAACCACGCCGTAATCCTGCGGCCACTCTTTTTGGCCTTTTACCGCTGTCCCGAAGATATAATCGATAAAGGCAAAGTGTGCTGCGTAGTTTCGATCAATCGCCGCTTTATCCGATGAGTGGTGCCAGTGGTGGAACTGTGGCGTCACGATAATGTACTTCAGCCAGCCAAAGTTGATTTGGGCATTGGTGTGATTGAGTACTGCTTGGAAGCCAACAATAATGATGTAGGCATCCAATACGCTTTTATCAAAACCCAGCACAAATATCGGTGCTAAGACAAAGCAGCGGGTCGCAATCAGTTCACCTATATGTTGGCGCGAGCCTGCCAGCCAATCCATGGTTTTGGCACTGTGGTGGATTGCGTGGAAGCGCCAGAAGAAAGGTACTTCGTGGTATACACGATGTAGAGCGTATTGAACCAGATCAGCGACTAGCAACACTAAGAACAGTTGCACATACCAGTTAATGCCTTGAATCAGTTCTTGTGATCCGCGTTCTACTGCCCAGCCAAATGCACCGGATACAAACTGGTTCGCGACCAGTAGTACAAAACCAACGATGAGATGGTTTACAAAAAAGTGGTGCAGATCGGTTTGCCATTCGGGGCGTAGAATTGCTTGTTTACGATGGGGGATGATCTTCTCGATAAAGATAAAGATCAGGGTGGAGCCGAGCAGATCGAGAATAAACCAGTCCAAGCCTATATAAGGTGTATCGGTTGGGATATCACCCACTTCTACTCGATGACCGCCCAGCGCGATCGCAATCACAATCAAGACCCAAGCCAGCAGTCCTGCGCGTTTATTGGTATTTCGCACAAAGTTAAGCAGGCCTAAGCTACCCGAGATTATCAGCGATACGAACATCACCGTGCGCAGAACGTTGGCGTCATAAGCGGCGCGCAGCTCAGGGGTTGTTAGATACTCAGGGAAGTGAAAGGCACAGACGCCGAGTAGTGAGAGTAGGGCAAGCGTAACGGCGATATAGCCACTGATACGGCCTTCGCCAAAACGTAGTTCGCCGCCTTCTAAGCGTTTGAGTAACATCCGTTGTCCTTACGGTGATCCAATTTAAAGTGCTGGGATTATATACAAGGCAAGCGTTATTCACATCTTGCCCTGCAACATAAGCATTTAGAGAGACTCTATTGCGTTAGCCAAAATAGTGCAGCACTGATCAATCTCCTTTTCAGATAGATTCAGCGCAGGCATAAACCTCAGGGTGCGTTCATTTGGGGCGTTTAGCAGTAGGCCAAGCTCTCTTGCCTTATCCACAAGCTGAGGTGCCGATAGCTCAGCGGTATCTAGAGCGATCAGTAGGCCTTTGCCTCTCACCGAGCCTAGTGAGTATTGCTGAGAAAGCTCAGAGAGTTTTTGGCTGAGTAACTGGCCCATCTGCTCAACATTAGCGAGAAAGCCTTGTTCCAGTACTTTATTCACAACCGCTTGCGAGACGGTGCACATTAGCGGGTTGCCGTTATAAGTACCGCCCTGATCGCCGTATTCAAAACAACTGTGCTCGGCTTTGGTGAGCAACGCTGAAATCGGGACGCCACCGCCTAAGCCTTTACCTAAGGTCATGATGTCCGGTTGGATATTTAAATCTTGGTAGGCGAAGAGGTTACCGGTTCTGCCGATGCCGGTTTGCACTTCATCGATGATCAGTAGCAAGTTGTGCTTTTTACACAGGACTTCTAAGCCTTTGACAAACTCGCTATCAGCAGGGATAACACCTGCTTCGCCTTGAACAAGCTCTAGCATGATCGCGACAGTATGTTGATCAATAGCAGCTTCAGCTGAGGCTAAGTCGTTGTAGGGCGCTTTAGTAAAGCCGCTCACTTTCGGTTCGAACAATGGTGCAAAGGTCGCTTTACCGGTGGCGGACATGGTCGCTAAGGTTCTGCCATGAAAACTCTGTTCAAAGGTAATGATCTTAAAAGCACCTTGTTTGTGATTCTGGCCCCACTTTCTTGCCAGTTTTATTGCACCTTCATTGGCTTCTGCACCGCTATTGGCAAAGAAGACCTGATCGAAACTTGAGTTAGCACAAAGGGTCTTGGCCAGCTCAATCATCGGTTGATTAAAAAAGCCAGGGCCAGGGTTTATCAGTTGTTGTGATTGTTCTATTAGTGCTTGCTGGATTAGATCTGGGCTGTGACCGAGGGTATTCACCGCCCAGCCTTGCACCATATCCAGATATTGTTTGCCGTTCTGATCAAACAGGTAGTGCCCTTTACCTTGGGTAAAGCAGAGTTCTGGCCTTGGTGCGATCGGCATTACAAAGCCTTTATCGGTCAGTGAGTTGTTAATGGACACGTCCTGAACGCTTAATTGTGTGGGAGCTACCCCAGTTAAGTAGGTCATTTTTATATCCTTGAGAGAATTTAGAGCAAAAAAAAAGCCGCAGGGGTTACCTGCGGCTTTTTGGGAATTTGGAACGCTTATTAGTTATTTGCGTCGTCGAGATCCAACACCCAAAGAGGCACAGGCAACCGATACGCGGCGTCGCAACGTATTTGTCGTAAGAGTCTGTGTGCTAGGTGTGGTTTTCATAGTGGCTGAGTATGTCAGCCACTTTAGGTTGTGGTCAAGAGGGCTCGATTGAATGCCTTTTAGCAAACCAATAGGTTCGGCAAGATCGAGTGATATTGATCCGCTGAGTTGATCAAGGATTTAGCGGTGAGCGCTTCTACGCCATAAACTTCGGTGGTGACACCGTAACGTTTTTTGATGTGCGCTAACAGCAGATCAAAGTCGCCATCGCCTGAAAGCAAAATCACTTTATCCACATTCGGTGCGGTATCCATAACATCAATAGTAATGCCTACATCCCAATCGCCTTTGGCAGAGCCGTCTTTACGTTGGATGTAAGGTTTGAGTTTTACATCAAAGCCAATGTGGCGCAGTGCATCCTGAAACTTCTTCTGGCCGTCATCTTTACGTTCAATCGCATAAGCGTAAGCGTGAACAATCTCTCCCTGTTTGCTGATCTCTTGCCAGAATTTACGGTAGTTAAACGGGCATCCGAACGCCTGACGGGTGGTGTAATAGATGTTCTGGACGTCTACAAAAATAGCAATGCGAGACACAATAGAGCCTTTGTTATGATTCAAGAATGAGCACTATATCAGACTCGTGTTGAGATATGCTGCTGCAAGCCGCGGAAAAGCTGGAAAAAAGCCCGAGTCTGCACTATCGTTGCAAGAGTTAGTAAAAAAGGTTTTACTGATTGTTACTGGTTGATTATTCGGAGTTTTTTAATGTCTGCTTCAGACGCTGCAAGCCCTCAGAAAACGAATAGAAAAAAGATCGATCTTTCGATTGTTTTTGCCATCTGCGGTGCACTGTTTTCATTGCTTATTTTTCTATTTATGTTTAAGCAGGAGCGTGATGCAGCGATCCAACAGTTTCAGGTTGAAATGACACAGGGAGCAGCATCATTCCAGCAGTCATTAACTCAAAATTCCTACTCCTTAGAAACCTTACAGGCCGTTTATCAGTTAGATCCAACGGTTGATCAAGAGCGACTTGAACAAACGATTAATAGCTTGTTTAGTCGTCATACTTCTTTGAAAGGGATAGCTATTGAAAGTGACTATAGCTCGGTTCGTATAGCTGGCCCTACTACTGATTCTATTTTTAACCTTTCTGAAGTTGTTGGGGCGTTAAGTAGTCTTTCCTCAGAGCAGGTTAAGACACTGACTTTAGATCAAGAAACCTACGTATTGGTTTCTGCTCAAGCTGGCAACGCCCAGCTAGCAGGCGTTATTTCACTTAGCTCTGTGCTGGAGCAAAGCCAACTTCAAAATGCCTTAGGTCAAGTTCAATTCACCCTGCTAGATGCAAACAAGAAGGTAATTCTTGCGCACGATAACTCTTCACTTGCCTTGGATGCGATGCTTTCCAGTTCTGTTCAGCTATTGGATAAGCAATGGACGCTAGATATCACTGCTACTGAAGAACGTATTGCTGCAGGTATGAGTTTCACTCCTGCATTATTTTTGATGACTGGCCTACTGCTTTCATTCTTGGTGGCTTCTTATCTGAAGCGCGTGGGGCGTCATGTTAAAACGTTGCGTACTGAACAAGCGAATTTGACTGAACAGATCGCGGAAACAAGCTGGGCTGACCCATTAACAGGATTGGTTAATAAATTACACTTTGATGAAGCCTTGGATGTTGAATGTCGCCGTGCGGTACGTGAGTTTTCACCACTCACCATGATGTTGTTGAAGATAGATAGTTTTAAAGAATTCAGTGATGAATATGGCGTTGAGGCTGCAGAAGGTATGCTTCAAGAAGTGTCTAGTGTGCTCAAAAACTCTGTGGGTCGTCCAGGCGATATGATCGCGCGTATTGATAATCATCTGTTTGCTTTCATCCTACCTTCCACTAATGAGATGGTGATTCAATTAGCAGAACGTTGCTGTAACACAATTTATGATCACGGCATCCCTCATCAAGCATCGTCGATTGAGAAAGTCGTTACTCTAAGTATCGGTGTGGCAACGATGCAGCCTTCACGTTTGCTTACCCCTGAATATCTTCTTGAATTGTCGAAGCAACAACTGCAAGAAGCTGAAGCTAAAGGCGGTAACCAGTTTCA
The DNA here is from genome assembly GCF_047778065.1 of Neptuniibacter sp. QD72_48. Taxonomy (GTDB): domain Bacteria; phylum Pseudomonadota; class Gammaproteobacteria; order Pseudomonadales; family Balneatricaceae; genus Neptuniibacter. The sequence continues at coordinate 1,022,635 of NZ_CP180547.1, forward strand.
TGCGTTTGTGGATGGTGTCAAAGAGCCCCCTTTAACTTATAACGTATAGGTCGATTGGCCTGATGCGAAATATCGGGCCGGTCAGTCGACGCTGGCTGTCTGAGATCGAAATCTACTCCTTAGCTGATCTAGAACAAGTTGGCCCAATAGTCACTTATAAGATGATTAAGTCTATGCGTGGCGGTGAGGTCAGTATCAATCTGTTGTGGGCGCTGGTTGGGGCTTTAGAAGATATTGATTGTCGTGATCTCTCGCCTGAACGAAAAGCTGAACTTCGTAAACTTCTCAAAGACTCGTAAAGCTCATTGTTAATAGATCCACCTAGCCGAAAAGGATTGATTGATGACTGCTCTAACAACCTTGTACTCTCGATTGCTTAAGGATGCACAAACACAACAGCATCGTCGATTACTGGTGGTGAGTGGTACTCAAAAGTGGTGTTACGAGCAAGCAAGAGAACTAAGTAGCGAAACCCATGGTGAAGCCGAATGGCTGTGGGTCAGTGATCATGCGCCGATTAAAGCTCAGTCTGTGCGCGCCACTCAATGTCATCAGTTATTAGGCCAGTCGCTTTCAGCGGTGATCTTTGATGCTTGGTCGGGTTTTAATCCCAACGCCTTTGGTCAGATCTCCGGTACTTTAAGCGGCGGTGGAGTGATGGTTTTACTCTGCCCCGATCTAGATCATTGGGCCGAGTTTGATGATCCAGAACATCAAAGCTTAGTCGCTCATCCTTATTGTTCTTCCGATGCTGGTCGCAGATTTATCTCGCGTCTAGCGATGATCTTAGAAGATGATGCCTACACGCTGGTGTATAGAGAAGGGCAAGCGCTTGCAGGTGTTGAAGCCGAGCTGCCAAGCTCCGCAGCATTGGCCGATCAGCCAGATGATAATGTGGTGCTGCCGAGTAAAACCAAAGATCAGCAACGAGCGGTTGAGTTGATCCTATCTCAGTTTCGTCGTGGTAGGCGTCCTGCAGTGATTACTGCAGACAGAGGTCGTGGGAAATCTGTTGCTTTAGGTATCGCTGCTGCACAGCTATCAGGCTTAGATTTTCAAGATATCTTAGTAACCGCGCCCGAGCAGTCATCGGTAGATGAAGTCTTTAGCATGGCCCATCAATTACTGCCTGATTATGACTATCAACTGGGTAAGCTTTGTCATTTAGGTCATTGCATCCGTTACGTGACACCAGAGCAAGCGTTGCAAGAACAAGGTGAAGGACAGGTGTTGCTGGTGGATGAAGCCGCAGTGATTCCGGTGCCTGTATTAAGTAAGTTACTACAACGTTTCCCTCGTATTGCTTTTGCTTCCACCATTCATGGTTATGAAGGCACAGGGCAGGGCTTTGCGGTTCGCTTTAAGCAAGTTCTGGAAAAGCATGCACCCAATGCTAAATCGCTTCATCTGAATCAGCCGATCCGTTGGACCAGCAATGATCCCCTAGAACAGCTGACCTTTAATCTGCTGTTACTCAATGCTGAGCCTGCTGCGACAGATGATCTAAAGCGTACTTACCAGTCTATTGCCGACTGCCAGATAGAGAAGTTAGATCGTGATCAACTCGCGGAAGATTATCAGACCTTAACGCAGTTGTTTGGTTTGTTAGTGTTGGCTCACTATCGTACATCACCCGGTGATTTAAGGGTGTTATTAGATAGCCCCAACCTACATATCTGGCTAATGAAGGTCGATGGTCAAGTAGCTGGTGCTGCGCTGGTCGCCGAAGAAGGCCCTTTGCCGGAAGAGTTGGTCGATGATATCTGGTCGGGTAAACGTCGCCCTCGTGGCCATCTGTTACCGCAAACACTGGTAGGGCAAGAAGGTGCAAAGGGCGCAGCTTTGCTCAAGGCGGGTCGGATTATGCGTATAGCGATTCACCCCGCCCTACAGCATAAAGGTTTAGGTCGAACGCTGTTATCCACTGTATCTGACAGTGCGAAGTCTGCAGGTTGGGATTACTTGGGTGCCAGCTTTGCAGCTAGTGCAGAGCTAATCAGTTTTTGGCAGCACTGTGGTTTTGAAACCGTACGTATGGGCTCTACTCGAGACAGTGTCAGCGGTTGTCACGCTGCGTTGGTTCTATTGCCTTTAACAGAGCAGGGGCAGAGCCTTGAAAAGCAGCTGAGACAGCGCTTTATTGAGCAACTCAATTATCGCTTGAGTGATGACTTGGTTGATCTAGACCTGCCTGTAGTGTGTCGATTGTTGCAGCATGGTGGTTATCTTCCCGAGTTAACCGCCCATGACCAATCTGATCTGATCGCATTTGCTGTGCATAACCGTAATTACGAAGGTTGTGCTTTTGCTATCCACAAGCTGCTTTTACAGTTTTTGGATCAGGTGGAAGATAAGCAGCTGGAAATGTTGCTCGAAAATGAAGAATTTACCCTGCTAATCGAGCGGAATCTACAGCAAAAAAACTGGGAACAGCTGGAAGTTAGAGGGCAGGGGCGTAAACAGATGATGCGCCAACTGAAGTCGATTACGGTGTTGTTGTTAGAAAAAGTTTATTAGCTAATCTCGTTAGAAACTTTCATAACGAACTTAGGCGCGGGTTAGCGCCTAAGTGTGAGTGTGTTTCCTTTCTGAATGATCTCAAGGTATTTCATAAAGCTCATACCGAGTAGTACCGTTTCACCATCCATGTGTGGATTAATATGCCCACGAACGTTTTGCATGCTAATCCCACCAAGGGTGACGGTATTCAGCTCAGTGTTGTACACATCAATCACGCCATTAGCGGTATCTACCTGACGCTTTAACCCAGGCCTAAGGCCAATGCGGTCGGCTACTTCTTGCGGCACGCTGATATTGGTCGCGCCGGTATCCAATAGAAAGATAACCGGTTGGCCGTTGATCTCTCCCGGTGCAACGTAGTGTCCCGCTCTGTTTTGCTGCAGTACCACTTCGTTACTGCCGCTGGTGACGAGATTACGATTGGGATTGTATTTGTCGTTTACCTGCTCTTCAAAGAACAGCCACAACATTCCTAAAAACAGGACCCATGCGACGGCCCACATTCCTTGGCCAATACGTTTTGGTGTGTGTTGAGATTCCATCCAGCCCCACAAGAATTAATCGATGTTAATTTATTGTAAGGAACTCGCTTGCAGAATAGAACCTCGATTCATTCAATCCTTAAACTGTGCATCAACTCAGTTGTTGTAGATGGTCTCGAGTTAGTTGGATCTGTTGATCAATCGCTTGGGTGAGATGACTAAAATAAACCCGTGGTTCGATCTTGATTACTTCGGGTTCAAGGATCTCTTGGGTGACCAATTGGTCGATATCATGAACGGTAGGATCACAAAGCTCATTTTCACGCATATTTACCAAGATATACTGTAATTGAACTCTCACAGCAGCAGGGCAGTGACCAAGATTGGCAGCTTTATTTCCTAAACCGCGCAAACGCGCGAGAGACTCTGCAAAATGGGGACGGCGGAGTAAGTTTTGCCATAGCTCTTCACCATTATGGTCATTATTGCTCGCGGTTAGCGAGCAGATATCTGCGATAACGGTGAGTTCGTGGAGCAGTTTTTCGATTAGTTCACAGTGCTCCATAAAGCTGCCTGCGGGCTCTGCTTCAATCTGCTTCCACTTGGTAAACTGCAGATTAACTCGCTTAACATTGCCGCCGTAGCTTTTATCAAGCAGTGGCCGCCATAGCGAGTTGATCTCATTACTTAGCTGTCGCTGTTGTGCTTGGTTTGTGCTATCTAAATTTGCACAGATGCCGCGGTGGCGCTGTAGGCTCTGGATTAGATTCAACAGCGCGCTTAGCTGTTCAATTCCGCGTAGTGTCTTTTCGCGACGTTTTTTGCGCAATTTTCTTCTTTTAAACCAGCTAGCTAAACCAATTAGGACGAAAAGAAACAGTACAAGGCTAATCTCGATCATGATGTCACCTCCTTAGTGGCTGCTTTAAGCGCAAGTGTTTCTAGATAGCCGGTGAGCTCCGTAAGGGAATGCGCTTGTTCACTGTGGTGCTGAAGAATGTTGCCTATATCGGTAAGCTTTTCACTTAACTCGTTACTGGCAGAGGCATGTTCGTCGATGGAGAAGTTAACCTCCTGAATGAGTTCAAGGCTACGCTCGCTACCAGATTCGATCTGTTGCAAGAGGTCATGCATCTCTTCACAAGTATGTGAGCCGGTTTGTAGCTCTTGCTCGCTTCGGTTCATGCTTTCAGTGACTTCATTTACACGTGCAAGCATGGAGTTAACCAGAAGGGTGATATCACCTGTCGCTTTTTCAGTATTACCGGCTAACTGGCGTACCTCATCTGCGACAACGGCGAAGCCTCGTCCTGCTTCACCTGCTCGTGCAGCCTCAATCGCTGCGTTCAGTGCCAATAAGTTGGTTTGTGCTGCAACTTCTTCGATTGTACTAACGAAAGATTGGATTGCTTCAGCTTCTTCAGATAGCTGGGAAATCTTGGTGCAGGTATCAGTAAACTGATTACGAACACCACTGATCGCGTGGCTCAAATCAGAGGCTTGCTGAGTTCCTTTATTACATAAGGTCTGCGAGTCTTCGGCACTGTTTTGAGTGTTATGCACATGATCTCTGATCAGTTGGACGGTTTGGCTCATCTCTTCTGATGCACTGGCAACTGTTAAGAGCTGATTTTGCTGTTCTGATGCGGCATTTGCGGTGTGCTTAGCTAAGTTCTCTAATTCATGAGTAGAGAACTTCATCTCGTTGCACAGCTGATCGGTTAAGGTATTCAGTTCTTCGTAATCGCGGGCAAAACCATAGAGGTTTTGTGCTGCGTCTCTAAGCGGCTTGTCTGAACTGGTATGTCGTGTACGGAACTGCATCTGCTTTTGTGAGAATGCTTCGATTACTAGAGAAAGGTTATGCCAGCGACGTTGGCTCAACAGAATATAGCTGAGCTGAAAGTAGCTAAGTGGGATTAATAACCAAAGTGCTTCTATATAGCCGGTTACCAATGTGGCGATTGTCAGCAACCAACCCAACAACAGTAAAATGCCTGAAGTGAGTAATGAACAGCGGCTCAATACGCTGTAGCCAAATGTTAGTAGCAGCATCTTAGTGCTCCCCATCAAAATCTATTATCTGGGTATTTAGCAAAACTTAAGCCAGATATTTCATGGGGTTACTCTAATGCCCGATATTGTTGTGTTAGAGAGAGGTGGCTAATTTTAAAACGCACGGATTTAATTCGTCTTTGTGCACTGCGACAGTGCGAGGGCTTTATTCTGGAGCGTTATCTATTAATCGAAATTGTCTAAAAGAGTTTTAATTTCTTTCGGCTTAAATTGTCATAGCGATGTAGAATAACAGTCATAATTGGGCTTTATGCTAAAAGAAAAGAGAGGGTTTATGCACATTTGGGTTGATGCCGATGCCTGTCCAAAGGTTATCAAAGAGATTTTGTTTCGGGCTGCCGAACGTAAACAGGTGCCTGTAACGCTGGTGGCTAATCAATTCCTAAGTACACCTCCTTCACCGTTGATCAATGCAGTGCAAGTACCGCAGGGCTTTGATGTAGCGGACAATCATATCGTTGCCAAAATGGAAGAGGGTGATCTGGTGGTAACGCAAGATATCCCATTGGCTTCAGAAGTGATTGATAACAAGGGTGTGGCAATAAATCCTCGCGGCGAACTTTATACTCCGGAAAATATTCGTCAGCGGTTATCTATGCGTGATTTTATGGAGACCCTGCGAAGCTCGGGTGTAGAGACTGGTGGACCGTCTGCTTTTAGTCAGGCTGATCGCCAAGCGTTTGCGAATTCTCTGGACCGTTTTTTAGCAAAAAATCTGAAAAAGTAATTTTTTGTGCGCCGCACAAAAAAAGTTCTTGACTAAAAAACGTACAAGATTTATCTTTGCTGTAAATGGATTGCTGCACCGCAGCAACGGAAACTTTTGGAGACAAAACTATGTACGCTGCTAACAACCCTTTCGCTGATTTCATGAAGCCTGAACTACTATCTAACGAAATTGCTGAGCTATTCAAGCCAGTTCAGTCTCTAGTAGACGTTAACACTAAGACTGTTGAAACTTTGGTTGCTCTTCAGAAAGCATACGTTGAAGAACTAGCTAACGCTTCTGTTGAACAGTTCAAAACTCTATGCGAGTGCAAAGACCCTAAAGCTGCTCTAGACCTACAGGTTCAGTTCTACAAGTCTGTTGAAGCTAAAACTGCTGAAACTGCAGAGAAAAGCGTTGCAGCTATGACTGTTGCTAAAGATGCTTACGTTGCTACAGTTGAAGAGTCTGCTAAAAAAGCGACTGAAATGGCTGAAGAAACTGCTAAAAAAGTTGCTGATCTTAAAGTAGCTTAATTTCAGTTTCATACTGAATAATAAAAAGCCGATGTAGAGAAGGGCATCGGCTTTTTTGTGTCTGCGATTTAGCGTTTTAAATTAAACCTCAATCACGACATCCGTTTCTGGAGTGCAACTACACGCCAGAACCACGCCTCGAGCTTTCTCATCTTCAGATAGCGGAATTTCCGATTGGCGATGTGCATGACCAGACGCTAAGGTCACTTTGCACGCGCCACATACACCCGCACGACAGCCGGAAGGAATCATGATTCCTTGATCTTCAGCTTGCTCTAGCAATGTGGTTTGGCTATCGCCGGCAAATGAAATTTCGCCAAAGGTTAGCAGAACACTGTGCTTTTCTGCTTCTGGATCAACACCGGGAGGTGCACCAAAGCTCTCTTCAAACCACTGTTGCTCCGCTAGACCTAGTTGGCGGCAGTAAGTTTTAGCATGATCCATAAAGCCCTCAGGGCCACAGCACATCACCGTACGTTCTGGCAGATCCGGAATTAGCTCAATGAGCTGTTTGCGGCTAATACGGCCTTTAATGCCTTGCCAATCGTCATCTGGTTGGCTCAAGCTAAAGATGATCTTTAGGTTCGGGTTTTGGCGTTCTAGCCAAAGGAGCTCGTCTTCACAGATGAGATCTGCTTCGGTTCTAGCTTGGTGGTAAAACACTACATCGCGTTGGCTGTTTCGATCGGTTAGTTCGCGTGCAATCGAAAGCATAGGAGTGATACCGCTGCCAGCTGATAGCAGTAGTAGTGGTTTATTACCTGTATTGCCTTCGTGGAACTCACCTTGTGGAGCGAGGGCAGGTAACTTATCCCCAACCTGTAAATTATCATGGAGCCAATTGGAGGCGATGCCATCGGTTACGCGCTTAACCGTGATTGCGATATCAGCGCTTCTAGAAGGTGAAGAAGATACGGTATAACAGCGGGTGACTGTCTCACCGTTGATCGGCAACATTAAGGTTAGAAACTGACCTGCGATATAATCTGTTGATAGGCCCTGTGGTACTGCAAAGCGGAAGGTCACTACGTCGCGTGTTTCATCAATGCGGCGGATACATTCTAGATCGACCTGCTGAGTCGCGGCCCAAGTTTCTTGGCTATTGCTGTCGTTAGTGTCTCTAATAACGGGCGCATTATCGGGGTATTGAGCAGGCTGTTTAACCTCTAATACCTCAACCGTATCGCCTTGCTTAATCTGGCCTTCGTTAAGAGGCACAAGGTTTTGGCCAAAATAGACTTCGTTATCCTCACCTTTACGGTAGTTAGCCAAGGTTTTAATTGGTTCACCCGCAGGTACTGGCTGTCCAGTTTTGGGATCGATAGTCGTTAGTACGCAACGAGAGCAATCTTTAACGATCTCAAACTCTACTTCACCAATACGGATGCGCTTCCAGCTATCCTCGGCGAAAGCTTCGCACCCTTTTACAACAAGGTTGGTACGGAAGTGATCCATATTTACTTGTGTGGAAGCGCGGCTATTCAGATCAGCCAATGAAGCTTCAGAGATCACAAGTAGAGGATAACCATCGGCAAAAGCGACGGGCTTATCGGGTCTACGAGAGGTTACGCGTTCTGATTGTTCGCCAAAATAAAGAAGCTGGCATTCACGGCCCAGTTTTTCGCTGAACCATTCATCTAGCCATTCACCACAATGTTGAGCGTTGATCTCGGTTCCCCAAACACGTACCTGATGGTAGTTTTGGAAAAAGTCAGGATAGCGCAAGCTTAAGTGATCGCCATCAGGCGCAATCACCTCTAAACCATCTTCACGTAAAACCGTTTCGAAAAGTAGCATCGATGGCACTTGGCGAGCAGAAAGTAGTTCGCCTTCCGGATCGCTCAACATAAAGCGTCGGTCAAAAGACAGTCCGCTCTCAGTTACAAAAGCGTCCGACAAACTAATGCCGCCTAATGATTTTATGGGGAAAGTATTAATACCACTGAGTTGAATATCTGACACGTCGTCGGCCCTTAAGAGGATTAGTAGGGTAGGCGGCTAGAGATAGAATCTAAACGAACTCTAAAGTTGTTACCTTCCTGATCTTCGGCAATCAGAAACTCCCCTTCAGAAGTATATTCCAGATCAAGAAAGCGTAAGCGCTGACTAAATGCGGTATCATCTTCTTTCCATTCAACAAGATGGATAGCGTTGCGCATACAGGCTAACTCGTAGCCGTCATGAATTTCGCAATTGATAGGTTGATACGCTTGCTTGTCAGCCATGGCCTAAACCCACTATTTATTATTTTCTACAGAATACTGTTTGCTCACTGGAAATAACAGGCTGTTAAGGGGAAAGCATTGGATCTGGATAAACGTCATCTACTTAAACTGGCTAATATGAAGATGCCATTTGGTAAGTATCAAGGACGAGTACTACTCGATCTACCCGAAGAGTACCTGCTTTGGTTCGCCAAGAAAGGTTTTCCAAAGGGGGAGCTGGGCTCGTTGTTAGAGTTGATGCTAGAGATTCGTATTAACGGTTTAGAATCGGTATTACAGCCTTTACGAAATACTCGTTATTCTTAATTCGCTTGCTTTACATTTAATCACCCCAACGATCCATCCAAACATAGCTTTGAGCGACTATTATTTAGTTAACCTCAATAGGCTTAAGGATGGATTCATGCTTAAACGACTATCATCTCTTCTAATCGCATGTTGGATAGCACTATTCAGCTTTAATGCTTACTCAGCCTCCAAAGCTGAAATCAACGCTAAAAGCACAGAAGCTTTACAAAAGTTTTATCAACACAGCTCGGCTGGACAAAGCTTAGTCCAGCAAGCCAAAGGGGTTTTAGTTTTCCCCGAGGTTTATAAAGCGGGTATAGGCATCGGTGGTGAATATGGTGAAGGAAAGCTTTTAGAAAAAGGTAAAACAACCGGTTATTACACCATTGCTGCGGCATCGATTGGGTTTCAGTTAGGTGCTCAAATTAAGTCAGAGATTATCCTGTTTATGACTGATGCAGCTTTAAAGCAATTTAAGCGGAGTGATGGTTGGGAAGCCGGTGTAGATGGCAGTGTTGCCGTCGTAACAGTAGGTGCGGGTGGCGAAATTGATACCAGCACGATTAAAAATCCAATCATTGGTTTTATTTTTTCTAATAAAGGCTTGATGTATAACTTATCCCTTGAAGGATCAAAGATCAGTAGGAAGAGATGATGAAGAAACTATTTCTAGCACTATGTATGAGTGGTTTAGCTTTGAATGTTTACGCTGCCAAGCCTGAGTGGGCGGGCCAAGGCGCAGATAAGCATCAAGCTAAAAAAGAGGCCAAGCAAGCGGCTAAAAACTACAAAAACAAAGATAAGGATACCGAAGAAGAGCAATCCATCGTAAGTGATACGAAGTCTATTCTGGATGATCTCTTTTCTGACAAAGAGAAAGAGACCATCAAAGATTATTACAATGAAAATGCCAAATCAGGAACAGGTAAATACAAAGGCAAGATGAAGGAGCTGCCTAAAGGTTTGCAGAAAAAGTTAGAACGTGGCGGTGAACTCCCTCCAGGTTGGCAAAAGAAAGTAGCCCGTGGAGAAGTGTTGGATAAAGACTTACGAGATAATGCTGAATATCTGCCTGACGATCTTCTTTCTCGTTTACCCAAAGGTGATGCGGCGATTGAGATTATCAAACTCAAAGATAAAGTCATTAAAGTGGGCAAAGGTGAAGGCACAGTAGTCGACATCATCGATATTGCTGATATCCTAACGGGCGGCAGTGCTAAGTAAACACTGTTCGACCCGAGTGATATGAGTAGATAAAGAATGACCCCAGCGATTAATGCAGCTAAAAAAGCCAAGGTAGCCTATCAAGTTCACGAGTATCAGCACGATCCAAGTGCAGAATCCTACGGCGAAGAAGCTGCGCAAGCGCTGGGTTTAGATCCTGCCCAAGTCTTCAAAACCCTCCTCGTTGCGATCGGTGGTGACAACAAAAAACTTGCTGTCGGTGTTGTACCTGTGTCAGGTCAGCTAGATCTAAAAGCAATTGCTACGGCGCTAAAGGCAAAGAAAGTCACTATGGCAAACCCGCAAGATGCAGAACGTGCAACGGGTTATGTTGTGGGAGGCATCAGCCCATTAGGCCAAAAGAAACGTCTGCCACTTATTTTGGATGAAAGTGCAGGCAACTTTGAAACTATCTGTATGAGTGCTGGCCGTCGAGGTTTAGAGATCGAGATGTCAGCAGAGGACTTACTTAAGCTAACTTCTGGAAAGATGGCGGCAATTGGGCGTTAAGAGTATCCTAAATTCCTAAATTTTAGTATTCAAAAAAGGAAGCAGAGAAAAATGATCTCACTTGAATTTTTGATTACCTCTCTTATTGTGGTACTTATTCCAGGAACCGGTGTTCTCTACACAGTAGCCACTGGGTTATTTATTGGTAAACGTGCCAGCTTATTTGCGGCGTTAGGTTGTACGATCGGTATTGTGCCATCGCTTTTAGCAAGTATTTTGGGATTGGCAGCGATTTTTCATGCCAGCGCTGTGGCCTTTCAGATCGTTAAATTTGTTGGTGTTGCCTATCTTCTGTATTTGGCATGGTCGATGTGGCGTTCATCGTCATCTCTTGCATTAGATCAGAAAGAGAAAGAGGCCAAATATAGTGTTATTGCTATGAAAGGCTTTTTAATCAATATCTTAAATCCTAAGCTATCGATCTTCTTTCTCGCTTTTTTGCCACAGTTTGTCTCACCTGAAGTTGGCTCGCCATTAATGAACATGTTTGTGTTGGGTCTTATCTTTATGATGATGACCTTTGCTGTGTTTGTGATTTATGGATTTTTAGCAGGGCGGTTTAGCGAATTTGTTGTTGGGTCTGAAAATATTAGCCGGATGATGCAAAAGATTTTTGCCGGCAGTTTTACTTTGTTAGGTATGAAGTTGGCGTTTAGCGACAGGGGTTAAAAACTCTTGAATTAAGCTCTCATGGTACTTTTAATACTGAGAGCTTAGCGAATTCTGTACTACTTTCTGCAGCAAAAATGCTTAGTTTAAACAACTAAATGCATCTTCTATAAGGTCTTTAATCTCTGCTTGATTGTTAACCCTTGAGTAAGAGCGAACTCCGATCAGTTGCATCTGTAAGAACCGAGCAAGTCGGTTAGCATCTTGTTGAGTTTCTAACTCCCCTTCCTGCTTAGCTTGGTTTAGTAAGCGCGCAAATGCATTTTCCATTACCTTCATCAATCTCCGTGCTTCCTCAAGGAGCTCTTTATTATCAGTGTTGAGCTCAGAGATAGTTTTAACCAGCATACACATCTCATTCGGACGGATTTGATTACTATCTAGCGCAGACGTAAAAATGAACTTTTTTAGAGCCAACAGGGGAGATGATTGTGCCTCTTCGAAGCTTTCCAGTCGCTTCAGCATCGCATTGGTATAGTAATTTAGAGTTTCCTTAAATAGCCCTTCCTTACTACCAAAGCACGCGTAAATACTGCCGGGATGCATATCAATGCACTCTTGGATATTACGCATAGAGGTTGCGTGAAACCCTTTTGCCCAAAACAGATGCGTTGCTTTTTGAATCACCTGCTCACGATCGTATTTAACTGTATTAACCATAGAGATCAATTTTTTTGAACATTTGTTCATATTTTATCTTGAACAAGTGTTCATTTCTAGTTATGATTCTAAATGTGAACAGTTGTTCAAATATGGCTGGCTTGATCTGTTTTTGTGGGGAAGGCGTTCTAGCGGAGGCTAAATCGATTAGTAAATGGAGATATAATGAGTAAGTTTAAATTACACACGATGGAATCAGCCCCTCAAGGGACGAAAGCGCTTTTTGAAAACTCGTTGAAAAATTTTGGCATGATTCCAAACTTGCATGCTGTGCTAGGCGAAGAGCCTGCTGTACTGGAAGCTTATCAGCAGTTACACACCCTGTTTCAACAAACTGACTTTAATGCAGCTGAGCTAACAGTAGTTTGGCAGACGATTAATGTTGAACACGGCTGCGAGTATTGCGTGCCAGCGCATAGCTTGATTGCAGACATGATGAAGGTGGATCCCGCTGTCAATGAGGCGTTAAGAAACAAAACATCCTTACCTACGCAAAAATTACAAGTCTTGCATGACACAACACTAGCGATTGTTCGTGAGCGAGGACGTATCTCTGATGAGCAGCTTGAATCATTCTTCGCAGTTGGTTTTGAACAAAAGCATCTACTAGGGGTTATTTTGGGATTGTCGCAAAAGGTAATGAGTAACTATGTAAATTACATAGCTCAGACTCCTTTGGATGAGAAATTCCAAGCTTACACTTAGCTAGTAATAAAAAAGGCGAGCACTATTAAGTGTTCGCCTTTTTAGTAAATGGGGAGTTAGTTAGATTGTATTGATCTAAACTGTAGCCGGAAGAATACGGCTGCTGTTGCTGTCAACAGTGCAGAAAATGCCATTAAGCCTTCTGCCATAGTGATACCGAACAGAAGTTCAGGGGTATAGCCACAAGGCTCCCAAGGAGCAAAAACCGATGGGATCCATTGATCCAGTGCAAACCAGTTAGGCAGACCGCTGTCCATACTGCAACTATCTACTATCCAGTTGCGCTCTACTGCTAGGGTTTTCCATGAGCGTTCTACGAGACCAATACCGACTACGAGTGTTAGCAAGTGACTTAGCTTACTCAGGCATCCATGTTTACGCGTAAACAGTCCGAATATAGCGACGATGATAAGAGCGAAAAGCCAGATGCGAATATGGATGCATAAGACACAAGGGTAGTAGTCCAAAGCGTACTGGTAATAGAGGGCAATTACCTCCATGCTGACGCCGATGAAAATTAAGCTTAACCAGAAAAAAGCAGAACGGCTAAGGCAAGTTAATTTGTCCAACATTAACAAGTCTCCCAAACAGTGAACGAATATCTGAGTCACTTCAGATGATAAGGTTCAAGTTCTTACTAATAAAAGTACAGATATCAATAAATTTTCATTGGGCAAAAAAAACCGAGCGCTGAGGCTCGGTTTTTTAGATTAAGGGTTCGCTTAAGCTTCTAATGCGTTGCGGATACGACCCAGCGCATCTTCTAGCACTTCCATGCTAGTTGCGAAAGATAGGCGCATATTACCCGGCGCACCAAATGCAGAACCTGGTACAAGAGCAACGCCCGCTTCGTTAAGAAGAAACTCCGCCAATTCGATATCGTTAGCAAAACGATCATCGTTATCGATCACTTCTTGGAAGCTTGGGAATGCGTAGAACGTACCATCAGCAGGGATGCAGCTCACGCCGTTGATGCTGTTTAGTGTGTTAACAACATATTCGTGGCGTGCTTTAAATGCTACAACCATCTCAGCTACACAATCTTGAGAGCCTTCAAGTGCTGCTTGCGCTGCAACTTGCGCAATCGAAGTTGGGTTAGACGTACTCTGAGATTGGATCTTCTTCATTGCGCCAATCAATGCAAGCGGGCCAGCTGCATAGCCGATACGCCAGCCAGTCATAGAGTATGCTTTGGATACACCGTTTAGAACAATTGTGCGCTCGTAAAGCTCTGGGCAAGCGTTAAGGATGTTTACAAATGGCTCATCGTTAAAACGGATGTGCTCATACATATCATCAGTCGCAACTAGTACTTGCGGGTGTTTAAGTAGTACTTCAGCTAGCGCTTTCAGTTCCTCCAGTGTATAAGCAACACCTGTTGGGTTTGAAGGGCTGTTAAGTACAACTAAGCGTGTCTTATCTGTAATTGCTGCTTCTAGTTGCTCAGCAGTCATCTTGAAGCGTTGTTCCTGAGTTGTCGTTACAATCACAGGGACAGCGTCCGCCATTTTTACCATGTCTGGGTAAGATACCCAGTAAGGTGCGGGTACGATGACTTCGTCACCTTCATTTAGCAGGGCTAAAGATAGGTTAAAAAAGCTTTGCTTACCGCCACAAGAAACAAGAATCTGGTTAGCAGCATATTCAAGACCGTTATCGTTCTTGAATTTGTTAATAATGGCTGTCTTTAATGCCGGTGTACCATCTACAGCGGTGTATTTTGTGAAACCTTCATTCAACGCCTGGATGGCAGCCTGTTTGATATGATCCGGAGTATCAAAATCGGGCTCGCCAGCGCCCAGGCCAATAATGTTCTTACCTGCCGCGCGCAGTTCAGCTGCACGGTTAGTAACCGCCAGCGTTGGAGAAGGTTTGATGTTGTTGACGCGGTCTGAAAGTTGAACGTTCAAGCCTAAGTTCCTCGATAAGAATATCTGCAGTGCAGATACCGACATTAATCAGCAGAAATCCCGCTTTAAATATTGTGTTAGCAGGGAGTTTCCAAACCCGCACATGATACAGCAAACAGTAGCCCGCATGAATCCTGTTTGAGCGAAAAAATACCTTTTCAGATCAATAAATTGATTAAAGGAAACTTTTTTCTCTTAAGAGCGGTCTTTTTAATACGTATTTATGCAAGTAAAAGTAGCAGCTGCTGAGATATAATGCTCAGCTTTGCTCGAAATTGGGTCGCAGAATGAAAGAACGATTTAAAGTCCACTCGAAGTTTACGCCCGCAGGTGATCAGCCGCAGGCCATTAAAGAGTTAGTTGATGGCATTGATAGTGGTTTGGCCTCACAAACTCTTTTGGGTGTAACGGGCTCAGGTAAAACGTTCACTATTGCGAATGTGATCGCTCAGGTCCAGCGTCCCACCATTATTATGGCCCACAATAAGACCTTGGCTGCCCAGTTATACGGGGAATTTAAAGAGTTTTTTCCGGATAATTCGGTTGAGTATTTCGTATCTTATTACGATTACTATCAACCGGAGGCCTACGTACCTTCTTCTGATACCTTCATCGAGAAAGATGCATCGATAAATGACCATATCGAGCAGATGCGTCTGTCCGCAACTAAAG
Source organism: Neptuniibacter sp. QD72_48 (assembly GCF_047778065.1). Classification (GTDB taxonomy): domain Bacteria; phylum Pseudomonadota; class Gammaproteobacteria; order Pseudomonadales; family Balneatricaceae; genus Neptuniibacter. The sequence goes on from NZ_CP180547.1 coordinate 1,037,818, forward strand.
CATTGTTGGAGCGAGACGATGCCATTATTGTTGCAACGGTTTCTGCAATTTATGGTTTAGGTGACCCAAAATCCTATCTAGGCATGATGCTTCATGTGGATCGTGGCGATATCATTGACCAGCGCGCGATTCTGCGTCGCCTAGCAGAGCTGCAATACACACGAAATGATGTTGAACTTCACCGTGGTAATTACCGGGTGCGTGGTGATGTCATCGATATATTTCCAGCAGAATCGGAGAAAGAAGCAGTTCGCATTGAATTGTTCGATGAAGAGATCGAAGAGATCAGTTACTTCGATCCTTTGACCGGTGAAGTATTACGACGTGTGCCACGGGCAACGATTTATCCGAAGAGCCATTATGTAACGCCCCGAGAAACGCTTTTGGCGGCTGTGGATAAAATTAAAGATGAGCTTCGTGAGCGCCTGGAGCAATTACGGGAGAATAACAAACTCGTCGAAGCTCAGCGTTTAGAGCAACGTACCCTATATGATATGGAGATGATCATGGAGTTGGGTTACTGCTCGGGTATAGAAAACTACTCCCGTTATCTATCAGGTCGTGATCCTGGCGCGGCGCCGCCGACCTTGTTTGATTACCTTCCCGATAATGCTTTGCTGGTCTTGGATGAATCTCACGTGACTGTTCCTCAGATTGGCGCTATGTATCGTGGTGATCGTTCCCGTAAGGAAACATTAGTTGAGTTCGGTTTCCGTCTACCTTCGGCATTGGATAACCGTCCTATGAAGTTTGAAGAGTGGGAACGTGAATCGCCGCAGATGATTTTTGTATCAGCAACACCGAGTAAATACGAGGCAGAAAATCAGCAGCAGGTGGTGGAACAGGTGGTACGACCGACAGGACTTGTTGATCCTGTGGTTGAGGTGCGCCCAGCGTCAACGCAGGTGGATGATCTTCTTTCTGAGATACGGTTAACGGTAGCTAAGAAAGAACGTGTTGTCGTTACCGTTTTAACCAAGCGTATGGCTGAAGATCTCACCGAATATTTGGATGAACATGATGTCCGAGTACGTTACCTACATTCAGATATAGACACAGTTGAGCGTGTCGAAATTATCCGTGATCTCCGGATCGGGGAGTTTGATGTTCTGGTCGGCATCAACTTGCTTCGTGAAGGTATAGATATGCCGGAGGTGTCTTTGGTAACAATCTTAGATGCGGATAAGGAAGGCTTCTTACGCTCAGAAACTTCCATGATCCAGACAATCGGCCGTGCAGCACGTAATGTCAACGGTAGGGCTATTTTGTATGCCGACAAAATTACCGGTTCGATGCAGCGTTCTATGGATGAAACAGAACGTCGTCGTCAAAAGCAGATCGCCTTTAACGAAGCGAATGGTATTGTGCCACAAAGTATCAGTAAATCTGTGGCTGATATTATGGAAGGGGCGAGTACCGTGCCTGGCCGCAAAGCTTCTCGCACAGCTAAGAAAGTAGCGGAGCAGGCTGCCGAATATCAAGTGGATGATGCGGCGCAGTTATCACCAAAAGAACTATCTAAAGCGATTACTAAGATCGAAGATAAAATGTATGAAGCGGCGAAAAATCTGGAATTTGAATTGGCCGCTAAATATAGAGACGAGCTACAAACACTGAAACAGCATACTTTTGTTAACTAATATTGATGCAGGATTGAAGTTTTATCATTTGGATAAAGCTTGGCTACACTGATTACTAAACCGACAGCTGGTTGGAAAACAAGCTTGTAGTTTATAAATGGAGTTAGATTGATGATTAAGTGGCTACTGCCAATAGTTGTTGCTGTTGTGTTTTCGCCAAGCGCAATGTCTGCAGAAAAAGCTGGGCATGTACTGTTAAGTGTGGGTAGCAATACAGCTCAGTTGCCTAAGAGCGATGTTAGGCTGTTGAAGCGGAAATCTGAAATTTACTCTCTTGATAGTATTGCTACTGGATCTAAAGGGCGCTTACAGATTCGTTTTACGGATGGCTCACGCCTCTCTCTTCGCCCTGATACCCTTTTTAATGTTGAAGAATATCGTTTTAGTGAGAGTAATCCTAAGGATGGTAAATCGGTTTATCGCCTTTTAAAGGGCGGTTTGCGAACGTTGACGGGTGCAATCAGTGATAACAATAAAGAGAATTATAAGGTCCACACGCCTATAGCTACCATAGGTGTTAGAGGGACTCACTACACCCTGTTTTATTGTGATAAAACCTGCCAAGAAACAACGAGGGCGCAAATGGGCCTCTATGGGTATGTCTTAGAAGGGGAAATAGTTGTCAGTAACAACTCAATTAAGGCGCCGATTAAGGTGGGGCGCTATTTCTTTCTTGGTGGAGACGGTAGCAACTTAAAAATCCGCCAAACGCCTTTCAAACTGTTTGAATTATTCCAAGATATGGGGCCTGATTTAATGTCTGAGACAGGGAATAGTCATATACCTGCAATGAACGTGGATGAAACGCCGGATTTGCATTTAGATGTTACGCCTAATATAGATCTGGATACTACACCTAGGGGCGATGGGGCTAAAACGTCTCAGCCAAATCGTAATGAAAGAACCTATCCCTAATTGATCTATATACTATATTCCTACGAATAGTATGGTTATGAGATGGCACTAATCTCAAAACATTGATACTGTTTGAATTTTTATATCCTCTTAAACTGGGAGAGTGTTAAGAGTGGGCAAGTTAGCTAAGTATGGGTCTGCGATTTTCTTATATTGCCTTTCCTCATTTGTAGTGGCTGATACAGTCACTGATCTGAAAAATTTAGTTGATCAGGGTAAGTATAATCAAGCCTATCAATTAGCCTTGTCTCACCTAGATAGTTTGGAAGGTGACCCTGCTTTCGATATGCAGTACGGGGTCGCAGCGATCGATAGTGAGCACGTTAGTGAAGGTGTATTTGCACTTGAACGCGTTATCTTTTTAGAACCGAATAATTCTTTAGCAAAACTTGAATTAGCGAGAGGTTATTACCTTTTAAATCAGTATGAGAAAGCTGAGCAGCTATTCTTACAAGTGAAAAAGGTTAACCCTCCAAAGGTAGTTGCCAATCGTATCGAGCAGTACCTCTCCCTTATCGATAAGAAAACAACAATTCCTCCAACTAAGTTCACAAGCTTTGTTGAAATGTGGGCGGGTTACGATAGTAATCTGAACGCAGGACCTGATGATCAGACCAATGTCGTTATTTTAAGTAATGATGCATTAGGCAAAGACGACCAGTTTAATCAGGTTCGTCTTGGTGGCTTTATAGAACACGCGTATAGCCCAGACGCTGCTCTTCTATTTGGAGCACATGCAGATATGCGTTTTTATCATGCGGAAGATGAACAAGATTACAAGAATGTTACGATTAATGGTGGTCACCTTTGGAAAATGGATGATCAGCAGTTTCAGATTAATATTTCTCTACAAAAGTACCTGTTAGACCGTAAACAGTACCGCGATATGTTTAGTGTAAATGGTCAGTGGAGTACACAGGTTAGCCGTAATTCAATTGCTAAATTCTTCGTTGGCGCTAATTCACTTGTTTATGATGATGCAGATTGGAAGGATGCTCTGCAATTAAATGCAGGGGTTAATTACCTTTATGCTGGAACAGGGGCATGGAGCCCTCTTTATTTTGTCGGAGGGTTCATAGGTAATGAAACACCTGAAGAGTCCAATATATTGTCGGATTCACAAGTCGATAGAGTCTTTTTTGGTGGAAATATAGGCGTTCAATTTAGCCCACAAGAGAATCTGAAATTTACACCTTCTTTTACGTATCAAGGAAGTGAATATGCTAGCAATGATTGGATTTATGGCGTGAAACGTCATGATAAATACATGTTAGCTAATCTAAATTTTGAGTGGGTTGTAGATCCTTCTTGGACTTTATTAGGAAACTATAGCTTTACGAAATCTAATTCAAATATTGAACTGTATGAGTATGACCGACAGCAGGTCATGCTCGGGCTTCGTTACAATTTCCAGTGAGGTGATAATTTATGAGATTTTTTATACTTGCCTCTTTCATGCTAATAGCTAGCAGTTTTTCTCATGCTACGGGAAGTGTCGGTAAAGTCATTCTTAGTTTTGGGCAGAATATTGCGGTCTCTTCGTCAGGTGACGAGCGTGCTTTGAAGCGTCAATCTGAAGTATTTAGTAATGATGTACTAAAAACCAGTCACAATGGCCGCTTGCAGATTCGCTTCACAGACGGCTCTCGTTTGTCCTTAAAACCTAATACCGAATTCAAAATTGATGATTACCATTTTGATGAGACAAACCCCGAAGATGGCAAAGCAATTTATAAGCTACTGAAAGGTGGTATGCGAACTATATCGGGTCAAATTGGTAAGGTGGATAAGGGCGATTATCAACTGGATGCTGTTGTTGCGACAATCGGTATTAGAGGCACAGACTTTAGCGTTGAAAAAGTAGGTGAAAAAATAAGTGGTTCTGTTAACCAAGGTAAAATAAATGTTGCAGCTAAGCAGGGGGATAACCGAGATATTTCTGCAGGTAGATCCTTTAGTCTACTAGGCCCTAAAGGCAAAATTAATGAATTTAAAACACTTGTAGTAGCAGATAGTTCCGAAGAAAGTAGCGAAACATCGGGTACAGAAGAAGAGACTGACGGACAGGAAGAGAGTGATGCAACTTCCGAAACTGATGAGGCTACCTCAGGAGACTCTCAAGAAACAGAAACAAGCGATTCTTCCGGAGCGGAAAGTAGTGATGATTCTGCAACGACATTGGATTTAAGTACAACAGTAACAACGACAAGTAACAGTCTTGATAGCTCTATTCCAGCAAGTGATCCTGTGTCTGAAGCTAATACGCAGGACTCAACCCTAACCTCTCCTAACCCTACAGGTTCTGGTACTGCTGCTCCTTTAGGAAGTATGGTGGCTGTTGCGTTTACAGGGTATGACGCTCTAAAAGGTTTAAATGGAAGTTCTGGTCGGGTATTAGTTGACGGTCAATCGGCCATTACTATTGATAGTAATCTAGGATCAGGGGATTTGATGACAGGTTTAGTCTATTTTGATTCTAGTACATCCTCTGATAATGACTGCACACCTTGTAGTTTTACTGGCCCTGCCTCTATTGCAAGCCTTACGGACAATGCTACTAAGAAGGTTGGAGGAGTAAATGTTACTTGGGGACGTTGGGGGACTGATTACACGGTGATAGAAGATGGTTCTGAAGTGGAAACTATAGGAAGTTTTCACTTTATGTATGCAGATAGTCTGACTCCAGCCTCAGTTATTACAGCCAAAACAGGTGATTATGTTTACCGCCTAAGTTCGACAGCAGGAGGTTATACGTCACCGCAAATTGAAACAGGAGCTACCGGTTCATTAAATAATTTCTCCACTAGTCCGGGCTCTGGAGGTCATTTATACAGCGGTACGTATTTCCGAGTAGACTTTGATAGGCAACAGTTATTAGAAATTGGTATAGAAGCAAATGTGGCAGGGCGAAACTATCTATTGCGAGAAGACGCAAATGCTAACATGAGTTTGAATAATATTCTAAATGGCAATGACGTTAAAATATCCGGTACATGTTCAGGTGGCGATTGTGGTGCTAATACAGATATGTCAGGGCGGATGACAATTGATTTTGTTGGCGATGCTGCAGAAGGTGCTGTAACCAGTTATGGAGCTACTGGCGAAAATGCTGGAAGTGGGACTACAGGAACAATTTCTGGGACTATTTTGTTAGAAGGAAAGCTATCTCCTTAATTAGGAATGGTGTTTTATAAATTAATGATATCACCGTGATGTAAACGGTCTATCTGCCAGTTCGGTAATAATTTTCGGCACTGTTGCATAATCGTATCTTCAAATCCTGGTTTAAGGTGGGTAATCATGATACGGGTAGGATGGTTTAACAGGGCTAACTGGTTGACGAGATGACTAGGTGTTAAATGACCGCTCAAGCGAGCGAGTTCGTCTACTTCATCAGTAAATGATACATCGATAATTAGTAGATCGGGCTTTTGTGTATTAAGAATGGGCCAGAGCAAGTCATTGATACCTGTATCACCACTAAAGGCAAATGAGGCTTCTCCATCCGAAACTAAGTAGCCTGCAGTGGGCGAAGGATGTACTGCAGGGATAACTTCGATCATTTTTCCTTGTAGGGTTAATTTATCTCCTACATTTACTGAGTGAAGTTTAATGATTGGGTTATCTTCAGGTAAACAGGTGTAATCAGGCCAGATGGTCCAGTTAAAAATATGTGTTTCGAGAGCTTCAACTACTTCAGGTAACGCGAAAACGTTAATAGGACTTTTATGTCGGTCATAAATAGTCGCTAACATGAGCGGAAGGCCAATAATATGGTCTAAATGAGCATGGGTTATAACAACATCTTGAATTGCGAGCATTTGTTCCATTTTTAACAGTTCAACACCTGTACCAGCGTCGATTAGCAAGGAATCGTCTAATAAAAATGTTGTTGTTTTTAAACCATGGCCGATACCGCCACTGCAACCAAGAATTTCCAGCTTCACTTCCCACCTCTGGTGCGGCTATCTTTAATTAGAAAACTATAATACTGACATTATGGTAGTAGAGCATGACAAAAGCGATAGAAAAGGATACACAGCAGTTTTATTCTCGTTTAACTAAAGTGCTGAGTAAGATCCATCAGGCTAAAAGCTTTGAAGAAGCTTACCCTCTGGTCGAAAAGACATTACTCGCTTTGTTTAATGCTCAGCGTATCACCGTATACCAACGAAATCGCTCGAGCAAGGATATTGTATCCCGCTTTAAGACAGGTGAAGATTTAACTGAAATTCGTGTGCCTATTACAGCATCATCTATCGCAGGCTTTGTAGCACTAAGTAAAAAAGCAATAACAATCAAAGATGTACGAGACTCTTCGGAACTCGAAAAAATACATCCCTCTTTACGCTTTAATGCCTCCTTCGAGAAAAATATAGAGTTCACTAGTCGTTCGATGTTAGTCCTGCCTATTTTGTATCAAGATGTACTATTAGGCGTCATACAGATAATAAATCGGCAAGATGGTAAATCTTTTTCAGCGATTGATTTAAAAAGAGGGCGGCAATTTGCTGAGCTACTTGGGCAAAAGTTCCGTTATGATTTTGGTTGTACAGAAACACCGTTTGAATACCTTTTAGAGCAAAACCTAATTGAACAGAAAGTGTTTGATCAATTAGAAAAGAAAGCTGATGCTAGAACGCCACTGACACGATTGTTGAGAGACAATGCCAGACTGACTAGCCAGCAAATAGGGCAGTCATTAGAGTGCTTTTATCAAGTCCCTTTTGTTGCTTATAACCCAGAAAGATATTTTCTCCACCCTTTATGTGAAAAGGTAAATAAGGCTTATCTGCGTAATAGTAATCTTGTTTTATTGTCTGAGCAGAATAGTGAGACGGTCTTAATCTTAATTGATGACCCCAATGATACTAAGCGTCTGATCGAAATTAAAAATGTAGTAGGTCAAAGAGATGCTCATATATGTGTTGGTTTATTAGATGATATTCATCAGTATCTAGGGGTCGTTTCTTCAGGAGGGAAGCAGGATAGCGCCAACCTCAGTACCATTCTCGATGAGTTAGATGATAGTGCTGAGATGGATATGGATGAGACGGTTGCGGAAAACGATGAAGTTTCAGAGGAAGATTCAACCGTTGTTCGTTTAGTTAACCGTGTATTACTGGATGCTAAGCGGCTTAGGGCGTCTGACATTCATATTGAACCAGGAAAAGGTAAAACACCGACTAATGTTCGTATGCGTATAGACGGTGTTTGCCAAGATATCATTCAGGTCCCTGCGACGCATGCTAAAGCAACAGTATCGCGTATCAAAATTATGTCTCGTCTAGATATTGCTGAAAAACGCCTACCTCAAGATGGAAAGTTTGCGGTGCGTTTACAAGGCCATCCTCTAGAAGTTCGTGTTGCGACAATACCTACCGTGAATGGCGAGGGTGTTGTTATGCGTTTGTTGCAAAGCGGTGACCCCGTTGCTTTTGATCAGCTTAATTTTGTTCAGTCAATTCAAGACGGAGTTAAAGAATTACTGGAAAACCCTCACGGTATTTTATTGGTAGTAGGACCAACAGGTTCAGGTAAAACTACCACCCTGCACGCGCTGCTGGCTACTTTGAATACGCCAGAAAAGAAAATTTGGACGGCTGAAGACCCTGTTGAAATTACACAGCCCGGTCTGCAACAAGTCCAGATACAACCAAAAACTGGTTTTACCTTTGCTGCGGCATTGCGTGCATTTTTACGTGCTGACCCAGATATAATTCTGATTGGTGAGATGCGTGATCAAGAAACTGCCCATGCGGCAGTAGAAGCATCGTTAACAGGTCACTTAGTTTTATCAACATTGCACACCAACTCTGCACCTGAAACCATTACCCGTTTGCTTGATTTGGGTATAGATCCCGTCAGCTTCTCCGATGCTCTCTTAGGTGTACTGGCTCAGCGTCTAGTAAGAACGCTATGTCCAAGTTGTCGTAAAGCCTATAAAGCTTCAAATGATGAGATCGCTTTTTTGCTGCGTCGGTACGGTGAGCAGGCGGGTGAACTGATTATGGGAAATAAGGTGGAGCTTTATAAAGCTGTAGGTTGTGAGGAATGTAACCATACTGGGTATCGAGGGCGCACAGGTATCCACGAGCTATTGATTTCGACTCCGGAGATGAAAGAAAAAATCTACCAAGGCGCAACAATTGGCGAAATTCGTCAACAAGCGATATCAGATGGTATGCGTAGCCTACTGCAGGATGGGATACAGAAAGTACTTAAAGGCGACATCGATTTCGATCAACTGCGCAGAGTGACGGCAGAATAAGCGATGAAACAACGTTGGATACGAACTGTTTTAGGGCTAGTACTCACTTTTGTGATGCTAATACCCGTGATTCAGGGGAATCGACTTGAGCTGTTAGAGCGTTTTGAATATGACCTCTATGATCTGCGGTTACGACAGTTTTTGTCTGAGGAAAAAGATCCACGCATTGTTATTGTCGATGTAGATGAGAAAAGTTTGGCCGCCGAAGGGCGATGGCCTTGGAACCGAGCTAAGTTGGCGCTAATGTTGGACCAGCTTTTCGACCAATACGGTGTAGCTATTGTTGGTTTTGATATGGTCTTCTCAGAGGCTGATCAAAGTGTCGATCTATCTGCACTTAAACAACTGGCATCAGAATCAAAAGAGAAAACTTTAGATCAGCTTCTGGAAAAATTAAATTCTGACGCTATTTTCTCGAAAGCGATTGCCGATCGTCCTGTCGTGTTAGGATATCTTTTTGACCGAAGTTTGAAAAAACTGCAGATAGGTCATCCCGGTAGTCCGGTCATTAGTGATGATGAGCGCTTAGATCGGTTACCCATACCTGAAGCGAGTGGAATTATCTCCAGCCTTAATGAACTTCATAGTGTAAGCGTATGGAACGGCTTTTTTGATAATCCAATGGTGGATTCAGATGGTGTTTACCGTCGTGTACCGGTGTTGCAACGTTATGCGGATGAATACTATCCCTCATTAGCGCTTTCTATGCTTTTGGCGTTGTTTGGAGAGCAAGCTGTGACTGCAGTGATTGAGTCGGATGTCACTGGCAAGCAAGACGCCTTAGTGGCTGTCGATGCTGCAGGGGTGCGTATTCCAGTAGATCAACATGGTGCGGTACTTGTACCGTATCGAGGCCCTCAAGGTAGTTTCCCATATATATCAGCTACCGATGTAATGCGCGGCACGGCCGATGCAGAACAGTTGGAAGGAGCGATTATCCTTGTCGGCACCAGCGCTGCTGGCTTGTTGGATCTGCGAGTTACCCCAATGAGTAACCGTTACTCGGGGGTAGAAGTGCATGCAAATATATTATCCGGGATGCTGGATGAACGTATCCAACACCAACCGGATTACACTTTGGGTGTTGAGCTTATACAGTTGATAGTGAGTGGTGTCTTACTCTCGTTGATCATTCCACGCGTTTCTGTTTTAACTTCGACGTTATTCACATTAGTCTGGGTTGCTATGCTGGTGGGTGTGAATCTTTACGCTTGGCAACAGATGTTTTGGGTTATTCCGTTAGGGTACACCTTAATTCTAGTATCCGTACTTTATCTCTTTCAGCAAACCACAGGTTACTTTTTCGAGGCACGCAATATAGCTCAATTGGCAACTCAGTTTGGTCAATATATTCCCCCGGAAGTAGTGGAAGAGTTGAGTGAGCAAGATCAAAGCGTACAGCTCAGCGGTGAAAACCGTGAGATGAGTGTGTTCTTTTCTGATGTGCGTGGTTTTACTAGTTTGTCTGAGCAGCTTAATCCGCAGCAATTAACCCGATTGATGAATATTTACCTCACAGGTATGACTCAGATAATCCATGAGCAACGTGGCACTGTAGATAAATATATTGGTGATGCCGTGATGGCCTTTTGGGGCGCGCCACTGAAAGATGAGAATCATGCCCGTAATGCATTGAATTCGGCGATGAAGATGCTGGATGCTCTACCTGAATTGAATAAGCAGCTTGAACAAGAGGGCTTACCGACCGTTGACGTAGGTATGGGAATTAATAGTGGTCCAATGAATGTGGGTAATATGGGATCGAGTTTCCGTATGGCTTATACCGTGATGGGGGATGCAGTAAACCTTGCCTCAAGGCTGGAAGGGCTGACCAAATATTATGGAACACCACTTTTAGTTAGTGGAGAAGTAGTATCTCTGGTGCCGGAGTATAGTTATCGGAAGCTGGATCGCGTACAGGTTAAAGGTCGTAGTGAGCCTGTAGATATCTATGAACCTATCTGTTTGCGTGAAGCGTGCACTACTCAACAGAAATCTAGTATCGAACTCTTTTCTTCAGCGATAGCGGCCTATGTTCAAAAAGAGTGGGTTTTGGCAGAAGAACGATTTGGGCAATTCCTTTTAGATCACCCTGATGACAAGATGACACGAATCTATCTTCACCGTATTGCCGAATTCAAAGATGTTCCGCCAACTGCTGACTGGCGTGGCGTTTATAGCCACACCAGCAAATAAACGATTAATTTAAGCCGGGTAGGGATGTTGGATCAAACTCATCGATCTGACGTGGTGTCATATGCGATTGAGCATATTCTAAATATGTACCGCTTTCGACAAACAGCTTGAATAGATCTGCATCCAGATGATTATCTTCCACCATCCGACCCAAGATAGTCATTGCTTGCGATAGCAGCATGCCTTTCTTGTAAGGGCGATCAGGTGAAGTCAGTGCTTCAAAAATATCAGCGATACACATAATTCGCGCACGTGTTGATAAATCTTCTGCTGTGATCCCTCTAGGATAACCGCTGCCATCCATATGCTCATGGTGGTTACAGGCAATTTCAGGAACTTCGGATAGTTGTTTGGGATATTTCAGGGATTCCAGCATGTCGATCGAAACTTTTATGTGATCGCGCATCACTTGACGTTCGTCATCGGTTAATGTGCCTTTACTGATACATAAGTTATCCACTTCATCTTTAGAGAGTAGATGGCGTGCGTTGCCTTCACTATCAATCCAGCTTATCTCACTGATACTGACCACTCGTGCTTTGTCTTCAGGAGCCATAAACTCAGAGCCAGTATTAGATTTACGAATAAAATCGAAATCGATATCTAGCTGTTGTAGTTGAGCGGTCAGCTTTTGCTCAGCAGATGCATATTCTTCAGTTGATAGTTGCATCTGTTGTTGCAGTAACTCAATTTGCAAATGTTGTTTGTATTCTCGAAAACGGGATTCAACCAGATCTATCCGATCAAACATTGTGTGTAGTTTTGTTGCTTTATCAATGATGTATTCAGGCGTGGTAATCTTGCCGCAATCGTGAAGCCATGCTGCGATCCGCAACTCGTACATCTCTAGGTCATTAAAGCTAAGATCAGCAAACGTTCCATCAGTTGCGTTGTTAACTGCTGAAGCAATTAACATGGCTATTTCTGGTACTTGTTCACAATGCTTACCTGTAACGGGTGACTTATGGTCTATTGCACGGCCAATCAATTTAATGAATGACTCAAATAACATTCTTTGAGCATCGATTAAGCGGCGTTTAGTTAATACTGCAGCTGCAAGTGATGCCAAAGATTCGACTAAATGCTGTTGGGTATCTGGGAAGGCAATGATGTTGCCATCATTATCCATAGCATTAAGTAACTGCAATACACCGATTATTTCCCCTTCATGGTCTTGTAAAGGCACACATAAAAAGGATTTTGAACGGTAATTTAGTTGCTTATCGAACTTACGTGTTCCTGAAAAATCATAGTCGTCGCAGTCATATACATCGGGGATGTTGATGGTTTCCCTCTGGACGAAGGTTTGAACCACAACTAGTTTGGAGGCTTGTTGTTGAGCATTGTGGATCTCTACCGCAGGGAGGTCGCGAGGCTTTTGATGAATGCCTAAAGAACGGTTATGAAGAACAGAAAATTTTAGCTCGTTTTCATTATCTTCATTAAGAGTATATAGGGTTCCGCCATCCGCATTGGTTAGGTACATACACCCCAAAATAATACGATCTAGCAGTTTTGAGTGATCTTTCTCAGATGTTAAAGCGCCTGTTAGATCGGCTAATTGTTTAACGACTTCCTGAGTGTCTAAGTAACTCATAGAGGTTCCAATATAAAATCCAAAATGCATCTAAATGGTTTTAGAATGCGACATAGTGTTAAAAGATTGGTTATCTATTTGATCATCTTAGCACTAAATAGAAGTAAGACCTTTCATTAAGAACAGTAAATTACTTTTAAATCAGTCCAATAGTGACTTTATTTCTATATCGGGTACATACTTAGATAAATGGTTCAAACGTATCATCTTGTTATGACCCTATGGCTAAACTTGGTACGTAGCTAGCTTGAGTCGTATAGAGCTTTTTCAAAGGTTTCTTAGTAGCAAGTAGGATCAATTATGTATTCAGATAAATCACCATTGCAGATACGTCAGATGATTCGTAGAGGAGAATTTCAAGATAACACCTCCGGAGTTGCGGCGGGGTTTGTACAAGGTAATTTGGTTATTTTGCCTAAAGATTATGCCGGTGATTTTTTACAGTTTTGTCAGTTAAATCCTAAGCCTTGTCCCCTGATTGGTATGTCTGAAAGACCGGGTGAATTTATGTTGCCGAGTCTAGGGGAAGATCTAAATATCTGTACTGATATTCCTAAATATCGAGTCTATCGGGATGGTGAGTTAATCGAAGAACTGCCAGATGTATCTGAATTGTGGCGAGATGATCTGGTCACCTTTGTTCTAGGTTGCTCCTTTTCATTCGAAGAAGCGCTATTGGCGGATGGTTTAGAGATCCGAAATATCACTGAAGGGGTTAACGTCCCAATGTATCGAACCAATATCCCCTGTAAGTCCGCAGGCTGTTTTAGTGGTGATACGGTTGTCAGTATGCGACCAATGAAGGCGGCAGATGCGATACGAGCTATTCAAATCTGTAGCCGTTTCCCTTCGGTCCATGGCGCGCCTCTACATTTGGGTGATCCTACAGAGATCGGTATTAATGATATTCACAACCCTGATTTTGGCGATGCGGTCACAATTAAAAAGGGCGAGCTGCCCGTTTTTTGGGCCTGTGGGGTAACGCCGCAAGTTGCAATAGAACAGGCCAAACCCTCGTTCTGTATTACTCACAGCCCAGGCCATATGATCGTGACAGACCTACCCAATAGCCGCCTTGCCATCTTCTGATCAAGGTGTGATTGAAGGTTTTGATTTAAGGAATACTGAATGAGTTTAAAGCTAAATTGTGATCTAGGTGAAAGCTTCGGTTCATGGAAAATGGGACTAGATGAAGCGGTGATGCCGCATATTGATCAGGCAAACATCGCTTGTGGTTTTCATGCCGGTGATCCGTTGGTTATGCAGAAAACATTGGCACTCGCCAAACAAAACGGCGTCATGATTGGTGCGCACCCGGGATATCCTGATCTTGTTGGCTTTGGTCGACGTAGTCTAAAAGTGAGCTCTGATGAACTGACATCGATGCTGCTTTATCAGATCTCTGCATTAGATGGGATGGCAGCCAGTGTAGGACTAGAGCTTACTTATGTTAAACCTCATGGTGCGATGTATAACGATATGATGGCGGATACTTCAATTCGCCAAGATGTGATGCGTGCTATAGCGGCTTACCACAAACCATTAAGGTTGATGTTGCAAAGTACTCCACAGGCGGAACAACATCGGGAAGAAGCGAAGCAGATAGGTATCGAACTGTGGTTTGAGATATTTGCTGATCGTTGCTACGCCGATGATGGCAAGCTTTTGTCACGTTCACTTCCAGGCGCAGTTCATAGCAAAGAGAAAATGTTGGCTCAAGTACGCCAGCTCAAAGAGATTGGCACCGTCACAACCGTAAATGGCCATCAACTTAAACTGCAGGCCGATACGTTGTGTGTACATGGGGATAATATGGAGGGCGTTAATGCAATCCAAGAGATCCGAGAGTTAATCCAGTCATGAGAATAGAAGTAGCAGGGGAAAATGCGCTGATCATCTATTTTGGTGATAAAGCCAGCCCAGAAACCTCTGCCAAAGTGCAGCAGGCTGTTTCTGTCTTAGAGATAGAGTTGGCCGGTAAGCTAGTCGATCTCGTCCCTTCCTATGCGTCTTTGTTAGTGATCTACGATCTGTTTAGCTGTGATCATCTGGAAATAAAAAAACACCTCCGTGAGTTACTCTCTCAGCTCGATCAAGCTGAACAGCAGGTGGGAGATCTAGTTTTTTTACCTGTTTATTACAGTCCGGAATCGGGCCCTGACCTAGAGATGTTGGCTCAAAATGCGAATTTGGATGTGGATGAAGTTATTAAGATTCATAGCCAACAAGAGTACAGAGTTTATGCCATAGGTTTTGCCCCAGGATTTGCCTATTTAGGAGAGGTCGATCCTAGAATCGCTGCGCCGCGTTTATCCACACCCAGACAAAAAGTACCTAAAGGTGCGGTAGCCATTGCTGATCGGCAGACCGCCGTGTATCCAGCTGAATCTCCAGGTGGCTGGAATTTGATAGGTTTGTGTCCAACTGAAATGTTTACGCCGGATAAAAAACCGAATATGCCGGTTAAGGTTGGGGATAGAGTGACGTTTAAGCCAATTACCCGAGACGAATATCTCGCGTTAGGCGGACAGTTATGAGTGACACGGGTTTTAAAGTATTGCAGCCGGGCCTGTTAACACTTATTCAAGATGCAGGCCGTTTTGGTCACCATCGTATTGGTTTAACGACCGGTGGGCCTCTAGATGCGCAGGCCTTTAAATGGGCTAATCGTTTATTAGGCAATGACCTAAATAGCTCTCTACTAGAAGTCAGTATTGGCGGATTGGTGTTGGAATCCCATGTTGATACTTACATGGTTGTGACCGGAGCAGATATCCCGTTTAAGGTTAATGGGCTAGAAAGAGAGTGTTGGCATGCCCAGAAAATCCAGCAAGGGGATCGGATCGAGTTAGGCTTCGCAACTAAAGGTGCGAGAGCTTATTTAGCGGTGAGTGGCGGGTTTCAGATAGAGCATAATTTCTCCAGTAGCGCGACCGTTATGAGAGAAGGTGTCGGCGGTATAGATGGCGGCAAGCTTCAACAAGATGATTTTCTATACTGTACAGAAGTAAACGAGGCTAAAGCCTATCGTCTAGCGGAGCATCATCGACCACAATACGATGAATATGCCTGCTTGCGGGTTATCTGCGGTTATCAACAGCATCTTTTTAGCGAACACGATAAGCGCATATTTTTTAGTAGCGAGTATGAAGTTACTGATCGTGCCGACCGAATGGGTTATCGATTATCAGGTCCTGAAGTTAAAGCGTCGGTAGATGGGATTTTATCGGAGGGAATCTGCCATGGTGCCATACAGATCCCGGCAGACGGACAACCAATCGTTTTACTGAATGATCGACAAACCATTGGGGGCTATCCAAAGATTGGCTCTATGCTCTCATTAGATACTGCAAAAATGGCGCAAATGATGCCCGGTGCCAAAGTCTCGTTTGAGCAGATAACGATTGATGATGCGCACAATATTCAATCATTAACGCAGAAAAAATTTGAACGAACCGAGCCAGATAAAGTGAATTAGCGATCCACAAGTATCAGTTGTATAGGTGCCGTTATGCCACATGAAACCACGATAAGTAAGCAGATCGAAGATCTATTGGTTGCTAGAAATTTGCGTGGCATGCAAACGATCCAGCCCGAGTTGGAATCTGGCTATTACCTGCGTGCAGCTCAAATGCTTAATCGATGCAGAGGGCATGTATTGATTGGAACGGGCTTCCCCGTTGTGGATACTTTTGAAACGGATGGGCCGGTAGGTGCGATCGCGCTGTATAAAGTGTTAGAAGTAATTGGCGCAACACCCGTTATAGTATGTGGTCCACCGGTATCTCAGGCGCTGATGCCTGATTATAGAGTTCATGAAATTCGTGTGGGCGAGCATAAAGAGCGGACACTGGAAGCTTTCCAAGCGTTGTATCAATACAACCCCGAAGCTGTGATCTCTATTGAGCGTCCAGGTCAGGCTGAAGATGGCCGCTATTACAATATGCGCGGTGAGAACATCAGCGCTCGTACTGCCTGTTTTGATACTTTTATCCTGAATGCTAAATGTCCAACCATAGGTATTGGTGATGGTGGTAATGAAATAGGTATGGGTAATGTCAAAGATGCGCTTCAAAATCTCGATATAAAGGCATCTGTTACCGAAGTGGATGAGCTACTGATTACAGATGTATCTAATTGGGGAGCCTACGGCATAATTGCTTTTCTAAGTTTTTGGAACCATCGAGATTTCTTTGCCGATATACAGCCCTTGGAAATACTTCGCTATCTTTCCAAATTAGGCAGCGTCGACGGTGTGACAAGAGAAAATGAGTTAACTGAAGACGGTTTGCCGGCATCCGAAGGTCAAAGCGTGATCAATGATTTAAGGCAGATTATTGGTTTGGTAAAAGAATAAGTGGAGGATATCTCTATGAGCATTGCATACCTTAATGGTGATTTCCTACCGTTGTCAGAAGCACGTATCTCGCCCTTAGACCGCGGTTTCCTCTTCGGTGATGGTATCTACGAAGTGATACCTTACTATCAGGGACAATCGGTTGGTTTAGATTTACATATCCAACGTATGTTAAATGGCTTGGCAGAGATCGAAATTGATTGCTCGCTCACCGCTGAACAATGGCGTAATTTACTGAATGATCTGATCGATAAAAACAATGATCAAGCCGATAACTTAGGGGTATACGTGCATGTTTCCCGAGGTACGGACGATAAGCGCTACCATGCATATCCTGCAGGTGTAGAGCCGACCATATTTGCATACACTTTCGCGATCAAAGACCCAGAACCGGTCGATCGAGAAAAAGTAACTCAATACAGTTTGGTTAGTACAGAAGATTTAAGGTGGCAACGCTGCCATATTAAATCGACGGCCCTGTTGGGAAACGTAATCCACTTTCAACAAGGCTACTCTGCTGGTAGCGATGAAACGCTACTGTATAACGCAGATCATCAGCTTACTGAAGGTAGTGCGTGTAACGTTTTCATCGTCAAAGATGGTGTTGTACTGACGCCTAAGTTAGATAATCAGATCCTGCCGGGGATTACTCGCCGGATTATTGTTGATAGCTTAAAAGCAGATGGAACAATTCCCGTTGAGGAGCGAACTATTACGATGGATGAGGTGCGTTCTGCGGATGAATTATGGATCACCAGCTCTTCTAAAGAGATCGCTCCGGTTACACAACTTGATGGACAGCCTGTAGGCAATGGTAAAGTAGGTGGAATCTGGGAAAAGGCATTTGCTATTTATACCGCAGCAAAATTTTCATATTGATACGTAATCAATCTTTCAAAGGTTATTTAAATGTCTCTGATTAAAAAAATCAGCGAGTTGTTCACAGCAAATAAAACAGAACCAGAAACAACGAGCAGTTGTACCGAGGTGGAATACAACGGCTATATCATAAAGCCTATGCCGATATCAGAAGATGCGGGGTATCGAGTCAATGGTGTGATCGAAAAGGCCGAGCAGTCTCATCGCTTTATCCGTGCAGATGTTTTGATGGATGAAACTCAATGCGCGGATGAAATGGTGCGTAAAGCAAAGTGTATGATCGATCAGCAGGGCGATAGCATCTTTTAATACTACTCAGTTTGTGCAGTTCGAGGGGTAATTAGTCTCTAGGCGAGTTTAATTGATTGCCCCTGATCTCAGCTCCACAAAGTCATTAACA
Organism: Neptuniibacter sp. QD72_48; assembly: GCF_047778065.1. GTDB lineage: Bacteria > Pseudomonadota > Gammaproteobacteria > Pseudomonadales > Balneatricaceae > Neptuniibacter. The sequence continues at coordinate 1,056,073 of NZ_CP180547.1, forward strand.
GTCGGTATCATAATTTGTAATTTACACTGATTGTTTTAGGTAAGGATGCATGGCAAATATTGTAGTCGCATGGGAGTTGGGCGCGGGCTTAGGACATTTATCGCGTTTAGCTGTTTTGATTAATCGCTTAGATGCTCTTGGTCACAACTTGACTCTTGTATTGAATGACCCTTCTAATTTAGATGCGTTTGATTTGCCTGAATCCCTTTTGATTTTGCCTGCTCCTAGTTTTAAAACTCTGCCATCGAAAAAGCAACCAACTGTGTCATTACCCTGCATATTGCAAAATCGAGGTTTCCAAGGCCCAAAGGTTCTTAGGGGAATAGTAAGAAGTTGGCATGGCATATTCAAAGTAACTCAACCTGATTTACTCATTTTCGATTATGCTCCGAGCGCTATGTTAGCTGCCCGAAACTTGGCTTGTCCTAAGGTAATTATTGGTAGTGGATTTTCAGAGCTCGTACCTGGATCTCCATGTTCTGTGATGCGAACAGACCTAAAGGATGCAGCCAAATTAACCAAATTGATGGAGAGTAGAATAGTTGGCTTAATCAACTGTATCTGTGATCAATTTGGATACCATCGGGTACAGTTTTTATCTGACCTTTATCAGTACGACCTAGCAATAATTTCAACCTTGCCTGATTTGGATCCCTATAAAAGAAATCCTGATAAGAGCCTCTATATTAATTTCGAAATTACAGAGCAAGGTGTTAATGCAATAAACTGGAAGAGCGGTAATAAAAAACGTGTCTTTGTTTACTTGACCATGGGGCACTATGGGGTAATTGAAGCACTAGACGCTTTATTGGCAGAAAATTGTGAAGTGATCTGTTACGGCATGGGGTTTCCGCCAAAAATGATTGAAACTTACAGCCGAAAAGGCATTCAGTTTAGTTTAGATCCAATCAATGCACCTGAACTATTGCCTACCGCTGACTTAGTTGTTTGTCATGCAGGAAAAGGTCTAATTACAGAAAGCTTATTTTTTGGGACCCCTTTGTTGTTACTTCCTACACATATGGAGCAAAGAATGAATGCGGAGCTAGTAAAAAGCTTAGGCTCTGGTTTAACAATAGCTGGAAATATAAATCAGCAGAACGTTAAAAAAGTGCTCTCTCGCTTATTGACCGATACCTCTTTTACGGACAGTGCAGGGAAAATAGCTAAAAAATATGAAGGCAGGGATGCACTTTCTTCGGTAGGTACCCTATTAAAGAGGATTACGTCCTTATTAAAATAAGAGAGGCTTAGAAATTTATTTAACCTCTAATGTCGCATTAAATGCCATGGAGCGCCGCTCCCCTTCGCCAATAAAGGGTTCAGCGCCATGGAGTAACCAACCTGGGAAAAGGTAAAAATCCCCCACCTCAGGCTTTACACTTAAAAGTGATTTAGAAAAACGCTGCTTATTACCTTCGATAAAATTTAGATAACCCGCTTTGCGACCCGAGATATAGTTTCTTTCTTCTTGGCTAGGGTCGATCTCTTCAGGGACTTTTAGGTACAGCACCCCTGAAATATCACCAGAATGGAAATGCACTGGGCTAGGTGTGTTTTGGTACTGGCTGACGATCCAGAACACCTCATAGGTAGCTTTATCTAATTGGCTACCTTCTGCTTCCTTAACATAATTGCCAATTAATGAGCCGACTGTTTCGGCAAGGGAAGGCACCCCACCAAAAACAATATTCTCAGGAAGCATAAATTCAGAGCTTTCCGTTTCGGAAATATGCAGATCAGCGAAACGATTAATTTTGTCTACGAGATCTAAAGGAAGTTTCGCCTTTGTGATTAGTGGCCCAAAAGGTGATAAAAGCTCGATTTTATCATTAGTTGAACTGATGGATGAATTGGCTGGATCGGCTTCATACTTTCTTAAACGGCGTGTTCTCTGTTGTTCTGTCATAAGATATTAGCCTTTTGGGAATGTTGCTACATAATATCTGTGCTAGCAGATAAATCTAGCTGTTCTACGTAGTACTACGTACGTCATCTAAGTAATCTATCTAGTACTTATGCGCATTTATCCCAATATCGGGGTATGGCATGCTGTGTAAGACTATAAGAGCTAGCATGGTTATAGTTTTAGCAGTGTTAGCTGTGGTCGTAGTTGGGGTGGACAGGAGATTGTTTCAGGTGCGACCACACTTATATGACGGTTTAAAAACGCGGATTATAGAGAGAGGATGATAATAAAAATGTTCAAAATGACTTTTCCTAAGCAGTTAATTACTGCAGCTGCATGTACTGCAGTACTGGCAACGCCAGCAATGGCTGCTGACAAGGTTTACAAACTGAAGCTGGCAGAAACTTGGCCAACTAACTTCCCTGTTTTTGGTGATGCGACTAAAAACATGGCTAAGCTAGCTGAAGAGATGTCTAACGGCCGTCTTAAAATTCAAATCGACTCTAAGAACAAGCACAAAGCACCACTAGGTGTTTTCGATATGGTTCGCTCTGGTCAGTACGATATGGGTCACTCCGCGTCTTACTACTGGAAGGGTAAAGTACCAAATACGCTTTACTTCACGACTATGCCATTTGGTATGACTGCACCTGAACAGTACGGTTGGTTCTACTACGGTGGTGGTCAGGAACTAATGGATGAGGTTTACGGCAAGTTCAACCTAATGTCCTTCCCTGGTGGTAACACAGGTAACCAGATGGGCGGTTGGTTCCAGAAAGAGATCAACTCTCTGGACGACCTAAAAGGTCTGAAAATGCGTATCCCTGGCTTCGCGGGTGAAGTACTAGCTAAGCTAGGAGCGAAACCAACTAACATTCCAGCAGGTGAGCTTTACACTGCACTTGAGCGTCGTACTATCGATGCATTGGAGTGGGTAGGTCCTTCACTTGACCTACGTATGGGTTTCCACAAGATCGCTCCTTACTACTACACTGGCTGGCATGAGCCTGCGACTGAACTTCAGTTCTTGATCAACAAGAAGAAGTTTGAGCGTCTACCAGCTGATCTGCAGCAGATCCTTAAAACAGCAATGCGTACAGCGGCGTACGATATGTACATCCAGTCTTACCACGCGTCTGCTGAAAACTGGGCAAGCATGAAAACTGAATTCCCGAACATTCAGGTTAAATCTTTCCCAGCTGAAGTAATCAGCGCAATGCGTAAAGCTAACGATGAGCTACTTGCTGAGAAAGCAGCAGCTGATCCACTAGCTAAGAAAATTCTTGAGTCTCAGTCTGCGTACATGGAAAAAGCACGTGCATGGACAGATATCTCTGACAAAGCTTACCTAAACAGCTTGTCTAAGTAATCGAGTCGTAAGAACCCCCTCGTTGGTGCTCTGGACATTGTCCCGATCCGGGGCACCAACTTCTTAATCTTCTAGGAGAAATCATGTTTCTAGTGAGACTGGAGCAGGTGATCAACAGCTTTTCAGATTTGATGGGCAAGATCTCTGCAGTTCTATTTGTAATCATGCTGTTCAATGTCTTTATCGACGTTGTAATGCGCTATGTCTTTAATGATGTCTCCATCGGGATGCAAGAATTAGAGTGGCACCTATATGCAGCAGTTTTTCTATTAGGTGTGTCTTACACGCTACGGGTCGGTGGCCACGTACGTGTTGACCTGATCTACGAACGTTTATCAGGCAAAACCAAAGCAATGATCGATATGTTGGGTTGTGTATTTCTGCTCTTCCCGTTCTGTGCCCTAGTTGGTTGGTATGGTATCGATTTTGCGCGTGAATCATTTGAATTAGGTGAGACCTCGGGCGATCCGGGTGGTCTTCCTTATCGTTGGATTATCAAATCCGTTATCCCTTTTGCTTTCTTTGCCATGTTAATTAGCGGTATCGGTTTGTTCCTTAAATCTTTAAACATCTTCTTGGGCAATACCAAAGAAGATCATTACCAACCACCACAGCACTAAGGGGCGTTTAGTAATGATTGGTATTATTATGTTTGTTGTGGCGCTGTTGATGCTGCTTGTCGGCTTCCCAGTTGCCTTTACCTTTGGTGGTGTAGCGTTGTTCTTCGGTGTATTTGCTGAAGGCGCTGAAATGTTTGCTTTCATGCCGTTCCGTATTCAGAGCATTATGGAAAACACGGTATTGATGGCGGTTCCTCTATTTATTTTCATGGGTATCGTTTTACAGAAAACTCAGTTGGCTGAGCAGTTGCTTGAGTCCATGGGTAAACTGTTTGGCGGTGTTCGCGGCGGTTTGGCAATCTCTACTGTATTGGTAGGTGCGTTGCTGGCGGCTTCTACCGGTGTAGTAGGTGCATCTGTGGTAGCAATGGGTTTGATCTCGCTACCGGTAATGTTGAAGTACAAATACGACAAGTCACTTGCCTGCGGTACGATCTGTGCGTCGGGTACGCTAGGTCAGATTATTCCACCATCGATCATCCTAATTATCTTGGGTGATGTTCTAGGTATCCCTGTAGGTGACCTATTTAAAGCAGCGGTAGGCCCAGGTCTAATGTTGATCGGTATCTACGTTGTTTATATCCTAATCTACAGCTTTGTTAAGCCTGAAGCGGCGCCAGCACTGCCTCTAGACGACGATGTTGATTCTAAGCGCGAGCAGTACATAAAAGCGCTTAAAGCGATCATTCCACCACTAGCACTGATCTTGATTGTGTTGGGTTCTATCTTCGCAGGTATTGCGACACCAACAGAATCTTCTGCACTAGGTGGCGTAGGTGCAATCGTATTGGCGGCTATGTACCGTCAGTTCAGCTGGAAAATGGTTCTAGAATCTGCAACTGAAACGGTAAAAGTTACCGCGATGGTATTTGCGATCCTGTTGGGTGCGACAGCCTTCTCTATGGCGTTCACTTACACCGGTGGTGACTACATTGTTGAGGAAGTTCTATCTGATTTACCAGGCGGTGCTCAGGGCTTCTTGATCCTATCTATGCTTGCGATTTTGATCCTAGGTTTCTTTATCGACTTCGTAGAGATCAGTTTCATCATCGTACCGATCTTGGCACCGGTTGCTGATGCACTAGGTATAGCGCCGGTATGGTTTGCGATCCTAATCGCGATGAACCTACAAACAAGTTTCTTAACTCCGCCATTTGGCTTCAGTCTGTTCTACCTCAAAGGTGTTGCACCGCCGAGCGTACAGACAATGGATATCTATAAAGGTGTAATGCCTTTCATCCTAATGCAGGTAGCGGTTGTTATCTCAATCCTAGTATTCCCAGGATTCTATGGTTTGGCGTAAGACGGTTGAGTGGCCGTTATCACTCTTCTCTCTGGGCGGGCCACCGCCCAATTAATGGTTCATTCCCATTTGCCCCGTTTATCGGGGCGCTTTTTTGTCTGGGGTTAGCTGTTTTATACAAGTAAACCGCTAACTTCTGACAGCGCTTTGCAAAGCCCTTGTTGCGTAATTAGCTCGGCTTGGGCTTTATCCTCTACCAAGATAGATCCCGCAAAGGCTAGAGCATTTAGTGAAATACCTTCAAAGGATTCCTGCTTACGTGGCACGACCATCATCCACTCATGAGTGAGTAGAAGATTGTGTGGTGGCACGGTTTTATCACCTGAACTTTCTAGAGAGAGTGTCGTGCGCAATCGATCATACAAATGCTGTAATTGAGTTGCTGAATCTTCAGGCGTGTCCCCGTCGAAGAGATCATTTGGCAAAGCTAAGGCGGCATGTTCGAAGGGAAGGGAATCTAACTTCCTTGGTACTTCATCATGTAGTTCCTCAAACTGTGGACTAAAGGGGATCAGATCAGCTGAATTTTCATCTAACTGGATTAACTGTAGATGTTTGTGAGGTTGGCTAGCACCGGCTTCGGCTGAACTATTATAAAAAGCGAGCGCCGGGCCTTGGGTTAAGCATTGATATAAGGCGCTAAAATCATCGAGCGAAAGCAGAATGTTTTGCTGTACAAAGTGATTGGTTACTAACAGCAGGTGCTGCTCTAAGACGTTAAACTTGTTCAGTAGTAACTTATGATTATCACCCACAGGACCAACATAAAGACTCGGTTCGTGGGGAAGAAAAGGGTCATTATTTGATGTCGCTGAGTTGGCTTTGGCCTTCTCTTTTAAGCTGGATAATTGCCTTAGTTGGAAGTGTAGCTCGCCTTCTTGAACCTTATGTGATGAGGTTGTCAGGCTCTTTAACTCGCCGCGGCGAGATGCCGATGTGTAAAGTACTTCAGCCTTTGACCATAGTGAGAAATCCATGGAGTGTTATACCCCGCATCCTTTATACTGGAACCTTAACTATCAGCCGAAATGATCAGGAAAGCTAGTACCAATGAAACGGGTTACAGCCTCTTTAAAAACCAAAATCCTACTGCTTTCCATTTTGCCACTCGTGATGGTGACTGTGGCTGTTACCATGATCAGCTTGACCCAAGCCAAGCATCTCTCTGAGCAAGAGATTCACACCTTCGAAGAAAACTTACTGCGCTCTAAACGCCAAGAACTACAAAACTACGTAGAGCTGGCGATGAACTCAATTGAGCATATAGTCAAAGATGCTCAGCCGGGGGATACAGTTGCTGAAGAAAAAGTTAAAAACATTCTCGATGGCCTGACCTACGGCGAAGATGGCTACTTCTTTGTCTATGACCGTCAGGGCGTTAACTTGGTCCATCCGATTCAACATGAATTGATCGGTCAAAACCTGATGGATCTTAAAGATGAAAACGGCAAGATGGTGATCCGTGATCTCATCGAAGTGGCGAAAAAAGGCGGTGGTTTTTACCGCTATGTGTGGAAAAAGCCTTCCAAGGGTGATCTGGAAGATAAGCTCAGTTATGTGGTCGAGATCCCCAAGTTTAACTGGATGATGGGCACCGGTTTATATATCGACGATATTGCCAAAGAGGTTGCCTCAATCCGGCTTAAAGTAACCCGTAATATTCGTAATACCTTCTTTACCGTCGTAGTGATTTTGGCAGGAACGATCATCGTAATTGCTTTGGTGGGTATCGCAATCAACATGCATGCTTCCCAGCTTGCCGATAAACGTTTACGTGAACTTGCCCACAGTTACGTGCAGTTCCAAGTGAGCCAACGTCGTAACTTTGCCCGAGAACTCCACGATGGCATTAACCAGCTAATGGTATCGGTTAAGTTCAGGTTGGAGCTTGCGAGAGATAAGTTACTCAAACAGGATGAATCGGCCGCCAATGACTTAAATAAAGGTTGCGACGTCCTGAATATGGCGATCCAAGAAGTACGACGTATCTCCCATGACCTGCGCCCAATACAGCTTGATGATCTAGGCTTAGAGTCTGCACTGCACAGTATGATCGCAGAGTTCTCTGAGCGTACCGGCATACAGACCAATATCCGTTTAGAGCTGCCTGAACAACGACTGCCAGATGATATCGAAATTACTATGTACCGAATCGCCCAAGAAGCGCTGACCAATATCGAAAAACATGCAGAGGCTACTCAAGTAGGGCTGCGCATTTGGTCGCGAGAAGGGTATATTTGGGTCGAAGTAACGGACGATGGCAAAGGGTTCTCTCCAGGGAAGACAGCTTCAGGCATCGGTTTACTAAATATGCGAGAACGTACCGAACTGTTAAGTGGTCGTTTTGGTGTGAAAAGTAAAATAGGGGCAGGTACGCGGATTCGTGCAGGGTTTACAATTCTTTAACTTGAATACAGTGGATAATATGAAAATACGTGTCGTGTTAGTAGATGATCATCCATTAGTGTTAGATGGCATTAGTGCACGTTTAGAAGGTGAAGAATCACTTGAAGTCGTGGGTATGGCTAATGATGGCAAGCAGGCACTTAAGCTTGCTGCCGAAGTGAAGCCAGACGTCGTGCTTATGGATGTCTCCATGCCTGTGATGAATGGTTTTGAAGCAACCGAACGATTCCGTGAAGAACAACCTGACATCAAAGTGCTGATCCTTAGCATGCACGATGATCGTGAATATATCGTTAAACTGATCAAATGCGGCGCTGCTGGTTATGTTTTGAAAGATGTCTCTTCAGAAGAGCTTATCTCAGCTATCGAAACCATCTACCGAGGCGGTACTTACTTTAGCTCCGGCGCATCACAAGCATTGTTCAGCCAGTTTGAACAAGCGGTACCTGTCGCAGTTGAAGAGGAACAAGAGCCATTAACGGGCCGCGAGAAAGATGTACTTAAGCTGGTGGCTGAAGGCAACAGTAACAAAGAGATCGCACGCGAGTTAGATATCTCTGTTCGCACCGTAGAAACCCACCGCCAAAATATCAAAAACAAACTGGATATCCATACCGCAGCGGGCCTAACTCGATATGCAATCGAGAGTAATCTGGTAGATTAATACAGCTGAAAATAACTTAATCAATGTTGTTGTATAGCACGATCTCTGGACTGATTTCGTGCTTTAAATTGCTATAACCCGATCCCATCAATACATGGCATAAACCATGCTTAATGAAAATGCTATGTAATATGTCTACGTGATCGGATGCAGTTTCACGTCAAAGGAATGAGTGATGTTTTTAAAAGCAAATGAAGAACGCTTCCTCTTTAATGTGCAAGGCGGTAGCGAATTCTCGCTGGTACGACTCTCTGGAGTGGAGCAGGTATCCCAAGTATTCAGTATTGAAATTGAGCTGGTTTCTAAGCAAACAGATATAGAAATCGATCAAATTGTAGGGAAGGCTGCTTGCGTTACTTTGCTGGATCAAACCGGAGATGAAAACGAACAAACGCGTTATATCAACGGTATTGTCGCCAGTGCGGTAATTGGCGAAGAAGGCGTTCGACAAAGCAGTTACCGTGTCACTTTAGTGCCGAAAATTTGGTTATTAAAACATCGACTCGATAATCGGATCTTTCAGTTTTTAACGACACGCGACATCATTACTCACTTGCTTAGTGAGCATAACTTCTCTTCAGACGAATTCCGTTTTGACCTCACAAGGCCAGCTAGTGCCCGTGAATACTGTGTTCAATACGCAGAGTCAGATCTCAATTTTATAGAGCGGTTGCTTGAGGAAGAGGGGATTCATTACTACTTCGAACACTCAGCTGATAAACACACAATCGTATTCAGCGATTCTTCTGCCTCTTCACCCTATATCAGTGGTGAGGCTGAAATACCATATTTTCATCATGCCCAAGGGGCTATCTCAGAGCAGCACATATTCCGCTTTCAATATGCAGAATCGATCCGTCCAGGCAAAGTATCCTTACGTGATTTTAACTTTACCAAACCGAATTTAGACCTTACTGAAACAGCCTCACACCAGCAGGATACCGCCCTAGAAATCTACGATTATCCTGCAAACTTTATGGAATCTGGCAGAGGCTCACATCTAACTGATGCCCGTTTAGATTCTGCTAATCGAAAGCGTAAGACGGTTGAAGCCGAAAGTGACGTTAATCGCTGTTCGCCGGGCTTTAGTTTTACCGTTCTAGATCATGAGCGTAGCGAATTAAATTCTGAGTATTTTATTTCTCGTATTGAGCATGTTTGTTCTCAGCCGCAGGTGTTGGAAACAGGTGCTACGACCGAAGGTTCTAAATACAGCAATAAACTTAATCTTGTCTCTATGGATACGCCTTACCGCCCTAAAGTTGACCTTAATAAACGGCCGGTGATTCAAGGAGCGCAAACGGCAACGGTGACAGGGCCTGAAGGCGAAGAGATCTATACCGACGAGCATGGTCGGGTAAAAGTACAGTTCCATTGGGACCGAATGGGTGAATATGATGAAAACACCTCCTGTTGGCTTCGTGTTAGTCAAAACAGTGCAGGCGGGGCTTTCGGCAGCATGTTTCTTCCTCGCATTGGCGATGAAGTAATTGTTGATTTCCTAGAGGGAAATCCAGACAGGCCCATCATCACAGGCAGGGTTTATCACGGCCATAATATGCCACCTTATGCTCTGCCTGAGCACAAAACCCGCTCAACAATTAAGACCCTCTCCAGCAAAGGTGGCGGTGGCTACAACGAAATCCGTTTTGAAGATAAAAAAGGTGAAGAAGAGGTCTTTATCAGAGCAGAGAAAGACCTAGATCAACGTACTCTAGATACCCATAAACAATGGGTTGGCCACGAGCATCAACAGCTGGTGGAACATAACGAATATAGAGAGTTTTACAACGAGGAACACGCGCTAACCAAAGGCGATTACCATCGTGAAGTTAAAACCAACTACAACCATACCATTACGCCTGACTATCATGCCCAAATTGGAAAAAGCGGCTTTCAGCATGCAGTGAATGAGAGCAACTGGAAAGCTGGGCAAAAGATCATTTTCGAAGCCGGTACCGAAATACTTATAAAAGCAGGTGGCAGCACAATCACGATTAATCCTGCTGGGGTAAAAGTGAATGGCGCCGCGATAAACCTAAACGGTGGAGGCGGCGGTGGTAGTGCCGCTGCAGCAGCACCAGTAGCACCAGAACCACCGTTAGAAGCCGATTTAGATCAAGCGGGATATGTGACTGAGGGTAAAGCGGCTGCTGAACCTTGGATACCAGCACCGACGCTTAAACGGATGGCCTTAGTTGATCAGCCAGCAATCGGATTATGTATGAAAGACGGCGGGTCTATTGCGACTTGCCCGCGTTCGGATTGTCCATGTAAGGGGTTAGCATGATCCCTATCTACGATGATGCTTTGTACTGCCTGATACTGGATCATAACCGTTTTCACGATAATCCATTGGCACTTATCTTCCAAAATGAAGAGCTTCCAGATGTAGCCAGATTATTTGACGGCACGATTCTAGAAAGCGTCGCAGAAGAAGGGCCTTGGTGCGTATTTTTTAAATCTGATTCCGAGCTGTTCTATAACGAAGTTATTCAGCAACAGTGGGAACAGAATGTGTACTGGCAAGCGGGTTCCTCATTGGTAATAGGCTCACCAAACCAGCCGAAAGAAGAACTGTTGAGTTGGGTGCAAAGCAGGGCGCTTGCTCAATCTCCATTGGGTAACGCAATGGTATTTCGTTTTTATTCTCCGGCGCTTTTAGATTCGTTGGAACAGGAGCTTACAGAAAACGAACTCACCCGTTTTATCAGTGGCATCTCAGAGGTGATCTGGGCGAAAGGAAGCTTTAGAAACCACGACGAAATAACCCCTGAAGCAATTCAGACGGCCTATCAGCTACCAGAACAGTTTTACAAAGGATTAATGGAATAATCATGGCAACAATCAGCACTTATCAAGAAGTTCAGCAGTTATGTACTGACGTGCTTTGTAAACACTATGGCGTTACAGAATCAACTATAAGCAACTTAAGCTGTTACCAAATTAGTCAAGCAAATGAGCTGTTTGCAGGTAACCTAATTGGTCAGCCTGTTTCTGAAGAAGAATTAAAATCACCAGACGTTTCTATCGAAAGAGTGGATATACCTCGGCCGCAGAAAAATGAAAAAGAGGTGTGTAAACCGAGAGAATATGTTGACCTGCTATATGTGCCATCAATGCCTAAATCTGGGAAGCAGGCTTGGTTTCTGCTTACACAAGAAGGAGCTCTAAAGGTTAAGGAAGAAATCAGTTATATGGACGCCCTTCAAGAAAAAATGGTGGGGATATATAGCTCGATCAAGGTCGAAGGCGAGTCTGGCGGGCCATCGAATGGCACTACGGAAAATCATAGCGCCTCAACCAAACAGAAAAAAGATGATGTACTGAAGGAGATGGGGAAGTATGGAATCCTTTCAAAATTTCTTCATAAGCCTCACGAATTCTTTTTAAAAGATGAATTACAGTTACAACGCTATAGAGCGTTAATGCTCTTCAAACAGGTTGTGGTCGCAAAACCAGAAAAGGTGTCTGGCCTGCTAATCTCAGAAAAATCAGTAGACGGTATTGCGAGTGAATTCCAACAAGAATACAAAAATGCCATAGAAAACTCTAAGTTTTGGCATACATGTATTGGGATACTAACCCTAACTACCGATCTATGGAGGCTGCCTAAGTTCATCGAAAGAACCTTTTCTGAAAGTTATACAGAAATTGAGCTAAAACAATTTCGTGAGGATGCTATTGATGACTTATTGGAAGAGCTTAATACCGAAATAAAAAAATTAGAGAAAATAGCTGAAAAGGCGGCCGCACAGAAAAATACTGATGATGGCACTCCCCATGTGTACTTTAAGAAAAAAGGCTCAGAGGGTACTAATGGTTATTTTACAAGTGAACACGAAGAGGTTGTGTACTCAAATCTAACCGTAGTTGATAAAACTCGAGGTCTATATAAATTACGACGTAAAAATATACTTGGAAGTGATTTAGATGACCTTGCTGAAAGCCTAAAAAAGTGGCAAGAAAAAGCCGATTTTATTGCTAATATTGAAAATTTTAACCACTGGAAGTTTAACTCCTCAGATCTAAGTTCAATAACAGAAAGATTAAATCACGCACCTCTTTACATGCTAAACAGTCGAGGCATCGTTTTAATTGAACAATGCCTCAGCGACTCTGATTTGGTTGGTTGCAGCTATACAGGTGTAGATTACGATGATGATCTGTTAACGGATAAAGAGGTTGCAACCTTACTGAGCAATGCAGGGGCTTCTCCGAGGGAACTCTATGATGAGTCACAGCACAAAGTAAGCTGGTCTTATTTTCCGGCAGTCGCCATGCTGGCGCGTGTTAATCAGACTCTAGCCGATAAAACGAAAACGACTAAAAACCTACTCCAAGTTACCGGGCTCCCCGGGCTGATGTTTCAACCACTATTGACGTTAAAACGAATTGTTGAAGATCGTATAAAAGTTCTCCAGGAAAAGGCAAGGACCAATGCCAAGGAGAATAAAACCGTTCGTTTGTATTTCAAAGGGAAAAAGGCATATCAGTTAATTGTTGATGAAAAAAAGTGGGAACCCAAAAATAAAACAAAGGAGCTTTTTGCTAAAACGGGTAAATCAGAGTACCAAATTGTTGAGTGCTATTTAGCGAGTAACGAAGGAAGAATGAGTTTTGTTCGTGGACCAAGCTGGATGGTTCCGGATGGAGTTGTACATAAAATTGATCATTGTGGCCATTTGTATGAACTTTCTCAGCAATTGAGTAGAGCAGAACCGCTAAACAGCGTTGGAAATATAGAGGGAGATCCTAGTAGCCTACTTAATGTAATGAAGGGTTTGAAAGATGAATTTGCCAAGAATGGATCAACAAACATTGGAACCATAAATTTCGGTAAAGTTGATCTCTCGAAAATGGATGTCGCATTGAGTAAAGGAGTTTACAAATGGAAAAAAGGAGCCACCGAGGTAGGTCCAGCTTACTCTGGAGCCGCGCAGTACCAGTTTATGCGTTTTAGTAGTGCTGCAACTATAGGGGCAAAAGCAGATCTGCTAGAGGCTGAAAAAACAGGGAAGGTGACCATTGGTGAATACGGAGCAAAACTAGAACTGAATATTCTCCAAGGTAGTTACACACTAAATGCACAATTACCTTGTAGGTTAGGTAAAGCTTTTCTTATCCCATACATCGTTAAAGTACCTAAACCTTTAAAAATTAAGCAAGCGGCTTTGGTCGCTGCAGGTAAAGACGAGGTAGCTCGATTATTTAATGCCGGAAATCTCCGAATGGATCTTTCAACAACCCTATACGGAATGCTGGGTGCTTCAATAGCGTTAGGTGCTAAAACAGAGTTTGGCATGCTAGATGAAGGCGGCATTGGGGTAAGGGGCACTTCAAGTACAATGGAAGGCTTCAATGACTGGCAACCAGAAACGCCATATATTGAAGGTGTAGGAGAAAAATTAGAAGGAAAGGCCGCAGATTTATCGGCTTCAGTTAACGCATTTGCGGGAGTTGAAATTGGTGGAAAACTAAATGCTGAATTAAAGTGGGAGCCTCCACAGCTACCAACGACACATAAGCCCTTAATCCAGGCGGATGGAAACGAAAAAGTTACAAATAAAGATGGTTTTCTGACATTAGCAAAGTTTTCAGCTGAAGCTGCTGTCGCGTTTGGTGCTGCCGGTTCTGCAATAATTAAATTCTCCTTAAGTGGTGGCCGTTTAATCGTCTTATTCGCTGCAAAGTTAGCTATGGGGCCTGGTGTTGGCGGGAAATTTGCTTTTGAGATTCATCATTCAGTAGTGAATGAATTTTTTGATCTGATCCTGAAAATAATGAATCAGGAGGGTTTTAGACGGATCTCTATATTTGATGAAAGTAAGGTCGAAGGTACAGATAAAACTAACTATGAATTTTTTAATACTCTTTTGACTGCGCAATTGATGACAGGTCTACATATGGCGGATCTGCTGTTGCTTCCGTTTGAAGCACTGGGTAAGTATACAGAGGCATCGAGTCGAAGAGAGTTAGCGCCAAGCATGGCTCAATTTATTCTTTCAAGAGACGGGAAGGAAGCTGAGCATGTAAAAAAATGGGTTACTAATCTTCCTCCTGAAACTATTGCTTTATTATTTGAGATGCTTGCGGAGCGACAAATATACAATGCATTTGAAATTTTAGGTGATGTTCTTAGTGAAGGTGCTGACAATGAAGATGAATATAATGAGAACAATCAAAATCAAGCCAAATCAATTATCAAAGTGATGGAGCTAATCGCTAGTAATAAATATATACCGTATGAGGATACTAAGGTTAGTAACCTACCTGCTCGGGTTTTTTCTAAAGCGGTAACTAGGATGGGTTTTAAATACTATGAGGTACCCACAAAAAAAGAAGAGCAATGGTTGGCGTTTTTAAATAATTGGTTATCTTTGTATAGATTTACGCAGAAATATCTAAGTGCTAACGAGTTTGAGGTCTTTGTTGCATCATCACGTAAGCTTTGTATTGGCTACGAAGTAGCGCTGCTTCGCCATAAGCAAAGTAGTCAGGTCAAAGTGAAATGCTGTTATATCGGGGACTGCCAAAGTAAAGAAGAGATGGACGATCGCCGTGAGCTAGCAGGTTATAACGATAAAGAATTCCAAATTTTTAAAACAGGAAGTGTATGCGATATTTTCAATTAATATTACTTTGTTTATTTGTAAATCAGGTTTCAGCGGCTCCTTATATTGAAAGAGATGATCCTCTCTTTGAATTGGTATCCAAATTAAGGACTGAGAAAAGCCGGTCTACGTTAAAAGAATTAGCTGATAATGGTAATGCTGATGCTGCATATTGGTATGCTGCATCTATCGGTAGAAAAAACATTATTGAACACGCTAAATCGTATGACTATTTTAAGCAGGCAGCTGATGAGGGTAATCCTTATGCCATGCTAAGAATAAGCGGTAAAGTTGGTCGACCTAAATATGATTGCAAGATAATAGGTTGGCCATGTGATAGTGAGTGGAAAGATAAAGGAATTGAGAAACTCATCGAGTTAAAAGAGCAAGGCGATATCAAAGCTTATTATTATTATAATAAATATTCAGGAACCATTTTCTATAAGCTAAACCCCTTTACTGATTACATGAGCGAAGAAGAAATGGTTATTTATGCTGCTAAACGTGATTATTATACCCCTCTGATTAGCTACATTAGTCATCGAACTAAAAAGCCTGAAGAAGTTGACGATGAAATAATTGCAGTATTAGATAAGGCTGCGTCAAAAGGCTTTAGTCCTGCTCTTTATTATAGAGGGGACTCCTTTAATCGAGGGCTCACGTATGAACAGAGAATTCAGCTATTACAAAAAGCTGCGCACAACGGTTATGTTCCTTCGTATAGCGCTATAAGTTATTTGGCCAGAAAAAAAAATAATGATTACATAACGGCATATACGTATCTATATTTGGAATATCTGGTGACAGGGAATAAACCAAGCTTTATTAATAATTCTCCTCAAGGTTTATATCAATTTCAAAGCCTAAGTGAACATGAGATTAAGAAAGGAAAAGAAAAGGCTGAAGAGCTTTCTAAAAAAGTTGAACCTGAGATATTCTTTGATGAAGGCGACTTTTTCTCAACAACAGGAATGACTAAATATAGATAAAAAATAATTGGGCTCAAAGTAAGTTTAATTTGGTTTGATTTAGCACAAGGATGTGACGGTTAGTTATGGAAAGGAAAAGCCGTTTTTCTCAAGTGGGAGTACCACGCCATGTTTATAAACGCGGTAATACCCAAAAATTAAAAGAATACTAATTAGTACTATGGACCGATATGGGTGATCAAATTTCACCTACGTTAGCATAGAGATAAGGATGTTTTAGATGAAAAAAATTACCATGTATGGAGTTCTGCCTTTAGTTAGCTCTATCTTTGGGGGTGGTGTTACATTTTTGATTTATCGCCTATGGGTAAACTATAAAATATATGATGGTGAATTTAGGTTCATAAAGGGGACTTACAGAGATTTTACGTATGAATCTGAGACACTATTTTTTACTGTTGTGTATTCTTTCTTGATCATATTTTTCTTTATGATGGTTTGTGGTTTTTTACGTAAGTCGGGTAAGATTTTAAATAAATCAGTTGCTTTTTGGGTTTTGTTTCCAATGTTTTTTAGTCTCTTATTCAGTACTGTTTTTTCGTGCTGGGCATATTGGGATTCTGGTGATTTAATAACATGGGGTTTCTATATTGAATGTATAAGATCTGGGGTGCTTGCAGCTATGTGCTATGGTTATGCTATTTATGGGTTCTTACACAGAGACTATTATGAGCGAATGTGTTTTATTATAGGTGGTGTCTATAAAAAGTTGAAAGGTTATGCAGTAGGTTGACCATATGCAATGGTTAATAAATCGGGGCAGTGTATGATTTTTTGTTTGATTGAACCAGATACACTGACCCGAATTATTTCACTGTTGTTTAAAGCAATCTTCTTTTGAATTGACAGGTGAAATACTGCCATCATAAGAAAGCTTGTGCCAGTCTGTAAGGCCTGTGAAACTCTTTGATACGCAGAAGTGAGCTCGACCAAATTTACTAATCAGATGAGGAAAGCGCTCTTCTGTAATCTGATCACAGTTTTCATTCATAACAATGTACTCGCCATTCAGTTTTATCGCACGCATATCCTGTTTACCAGCGGTGAAGGTTGAATGGGTTTTATCACTCCACTTTTCGCTCAGTAAACTACCGTCAGTAAACATAAAATTGCCTTTATCATTATCACGTACTAGGGCGCACTTCTGGCCAAATCGGGGGCTAAAGACCTTGTCATACCATTGCTTGCTTACAAATTTGCCATCGTGACTGAAGCTATCGATAAGATTGGCTTTAGAATCTGCTCTTTTAACTACAAAAAAACCTGAACTAGAGAATGTACTAACATCCCTGAAGGCTTCTTCATGAAGAAGTTTTCCATCTAGATCCATTATTTGATGATAAACATCTGAGTATTTGTTGGAGTGAAAATCCGTTACCATCAGGCGATTCACTGCTTTTATACCGTGAAAGGGCTCGCTTTCAATTAATTTATATTGCTTGTTTATCGCCGTTTTATTTGAGCCGAGTTTATTCACAAAGCCGGTAGCTTGTAATCTGAGCGGGGTTATTAGTCCTTCAGGAACGGTCCTTTGATAAAGAAACCAGTCGTTATTAATCAGTTTTCAAGTGTAAAAATCAGGGGTCAAGTCTCCAGTGTAAAAATCAGGGGTCAAGTCTCCCATTTCCCACAATAGCTAGACACAAATAACCTAAGGAAGCAGGTTAAGGACAATCACAGGAGGTGAGCATGTCTAGAGCACTCAGGATTGAGTTTCCCGGCGCTTATTATCACATTACATCCAGAGGCAATACGCGGTCAGATATCTATTTTGATGATACCGGTAGGCGGTATTTTCTATCTTTACTCCAGCAGATTTGTGAGCGGTATAGATGGATTTGTCATGCTTATTGTCTAATGGATAACCACTATCACCTCTTAATAGAAACAGCTGATTCTAACCTTTCAAAGGGCATGAGACAGTTGAACGGTGTGTATACACAATGGATAAATCGAACATATAAGAGAGTTGGTCATCTTTTCCAAGGTCGCTATAAGGCAATTATAGTTGATAGTAATGAGTACCTTTTAGAATTAAGTAGATACATAGTGCTGAACCCAGTTAGAGCAAGAATGTGTCATGAAGCTTCTGAATGGCCTTGGAGTAGTTATCGATCAACAGCTGGTTTGTGCAAAGCGCATGAGTGTTTGGTCGTCGATTCAATTCTAGCTGCATTCGATGAACATAAGAGTCAGGCTCAAGAGAAATATAGATTATTTGTTTTTGAGGGATCGAATCAGCCTTCCCCTTGGGAAAAGTTAACAAATCAAATTTACCTTGGCTCTGATGCATTTATCGATGAAGTGCAGTGTAAGCTAGATCCCGATCAAAGCTTAATAGATATCCCTAAAATACAGCAAAGGCAGGCGAAGAAATCCTTATCTTACTATCAGGAGCTTTACGGAAAGAAGGAAGCAATTATAAAAGCTTATGCAAGTGGACATTATACGCTGAAAGAGCTCGCTGATTATTTCGGAAGTAGTAAAAGCTCGGTAAGTAGAATTGTTAATAGCGGATAATTATATGGGAAATGGGAGACTTGACCCCTTAGGTTCCTCAGAAAGCGGTGAAAATTCCTTCGAACTGTTCAATATGTTCCTAACAGCGGTTATGGTTACAGGCCTTAAAGCTGCGGATGTTTTACTATTACCATTCGAACAAATCCAAGCATTTAATGACGAAAAGACACGTGAAAAACTAGCCCCAGTTCTGGCAGACTTTATCAACAATGAAGCAGAAGTAGCGCTTCCATGGGTTAAGAAAATGCCTCCTGAGACATTGGGGCGCTTGCTTTATACGTTGACGGATAAGCAGACGTATTCGTTTGGAGAGCGAACCAGTGATCTAATGAATATGGGCGGAAATCCAAGATTGGTACTTGATCAAAATCGGGATGTTAGGCAACGAAATGCTTTTGAGAGAATACTGGTGTGGTTAGTCAATGGTCATATCAAAGGTGATGATATTGCCTATTCTTCGGAACTGTCTGGTAAGCAGAGACGTTATTTTGAAGAAACATTAACGCGAATGAGTGGTAAGGGGCAGAAGCCAGGTAGCTACAAGGCTGAATGGCAGGCGCTTTTAGGTAATTTGCGCCGAATGATCTATTTGTATGAGTCAGCAATTTGGGCGGATTCTGATACAGAACTGAATCAATCCGGCAGAACCAATAAAATTTATAGTTTTAGGGAGCTATTAAATATGCTTACACGTGACTATCAGTTTTATGTAGAAAAAGGCTACTTAGGTGATTCCTATACGGCCATCTATATCGGGGATTGTAAAAGTGACGTTATTGAGCAGAATGCTCGTAAAAATGCTGTAGATATTAACCCAAACTGCCACCGGGTTTCAGTTATGGATATAGAAGGAAAAGCATGATGTTTTTTTTACGTATTTTCGCTTGTAGCTTATTGGTAATCACTTCGTTAGCGAATGCTGGTTACGTAGAAAAAGGACATTACCTTTATCCAATTATGATTGATATTCGCTACAAAAAGTACGATGAAGCTATGGCTAAGCTTGAACCTTATGCGCTAAAAGGGGATGCACAGGCTTTATTCTGGTACGGCTACATGAAACAGCAAAATTTTGGTCGTGACCGTTATGGGGCTTATAAGTGGTTTGAACAGGCTGGAGAATTAGGTAATCCCTATGCGCTATTCAAATTATCAGGAGTTGATGGGACAGGCGATGTTTGCGAAGTCAATGGTTGGGAATGTAGTGAAGATAACTTGGATAAAGCGATTATTCGATGGAAAGAGTTAGCTAAAAAAGAAGATGCCAAAGCTGGGTTTTTCTATCAGATTCATGACCGTTCATTATTGGAGAAGTTTTACGATAAATTTTCAGGTAAAGGGGTTAAATACTTTTTAGATGCGGCTAAAAAAGGCTATGTTAGACCGCTAGCAAGTTCAATGGTTGGTCTGCAGACCACCGGAAAGACTTATCAAGAATATTGGGGTGAAGAAATGTATCAAGCTCTACTTGATAATGTTAATAAAGATCCTCAGATAGCAATGTATTTCGTTCATAACCCATATGAGGGAATGACCAATGCAAAGCGTAGGGATCTGTACATGGATAGTCTTAAAAAAGGTTATGGCGGAAGGCGTTATGATTGGGCAATTAGTGATGAATTGATATCAGCCGAAGAAGCTTATATTTTTAATAGGGCTTATCACCTTGGTACGGGTGAAGAGTTTGATGAAGAATTCTATGTTGTGAAATTCAATGTTGATAAAAAAACAATAACTGAGCTAAATAAAAAATCAGAAGAGTTTTTCAACAGTATTGAACATGTAATAAATTTTGATGAAATGGATTTTATGTTTATGTTTAAACCAGATGTTTAATATTGCTTAACTTCCAACCTAAGTATATGTAGTGAATAATTGGGATTAAAGAAAATTTAATAAATAACTATCTATCTGGCCAATAAAAGGGATTTTTATGCGTTTTGAATATGATTATGTTAATAGAGCTTCAGCGAGTAGCCCTATAAAAGCTGTCTTTAATGGTTTTATCCTGTGCCTATTAGGAATGGTGTTTAGTGTTGCTGCTGGTGAAGATAGCAATTTTTTCAACTTCCTAACAATTATTTGTGTTGCTAGTGGGGCGTGGTTAATTTTTACAGCTAAGAAGAGAAATGTTAAGTATTTAATTAAAGAATCTAGTGCTGGAATTGAAGATATTTCTGGTGGGCAGTCTTATGTGATGGCCTTTGTTGGTTTTTTCGTAATGCTTGGTTTTGGTGTAGTCCCCATTTTCATTGAGCTTAATATTAGAACTACAGATAAGATGCACTATATCTTCTGGGTGTTCTCTTTGGTTGGTTTTTTCTTTTGTAAGTATGGTTTTAAAAAAATAAATGAATACAAAGAGATAGGCAAATCGACCCTGTTTTTAGAGGATGGATGTGGGCGTATTGGTGATCGTATAGCGGGTCATTTCAAAATACAGGGGATTCCAACACCAAAACCACTAACTCTAAGTCTTTCTTGCAATGAAATATACCGTGTAGAAGCAAACGAAAAATTAGGATTTAAAGAATCAAACTTATTCAAAGAGAGTATCGATCCGCAGGTGAAAAGTGACTTTCAGGGCTGTTCGGAGGTTTTCTTTGATCTCCCGATTTCTAAAGACCTAGAGCCAAGTTTCGCCAAGAGTAGAAATGGGATAGCTCATTGGTACATTAAGTTAGAAGGCGAATTCACAGCCCTATCCGGTCGTACTGTTGACGTAAAACGGATATGGAAGGTCCCAGTCACTCTCTGATCTTAATCTAAAAATAGTAGGTATCTTCTGAGAATCAGACACGGAGCAATAGGCTTACTCCGTGTCTTTGTATTTAAGCGGTAGGGTTTGGTAGTTCTTTCGTTTCTTCTTCTGATGGTTTGCTCGCAAGGAGCAAGATAAGGCTCAATACACCTATAATTGTTCCGATGTACCAGAACATTGCAGTAAATAGAGCAAATGCTATTTGCCAGCTTCTGTTATTTGTAAAGATGCTCCATAGACCTACGATGCCCATGGCTGTTACCAGAAACGGTAGAATCGACATGACGATCGCCAAATCGACTGGAAAGAATGGAGCAAAGAAGTTGCCCATTAATAGTGCTGCTATACCTAAAATTGTAAAATAGGCCTGCCATTAAAAAGTTAAGTATTTTTGCGAGAGTATACATAAGTCATCCTTGTGGTTTATGTAGTGAGTTATATTGAATCTGTTGTTCGAATCCAGGGTAAATAACCTAGGGTTTTAGCCGTATTTTCTGCAGAAACTTGTGCTTGTTTAAAGTTCTCTATCACGGGTGTAATAACATTAAACATTTGAACACTTTGTACTGTGGTCGAAACTACGCGAGATCTTATAGTTGAATGTGTAGCCTGAAATCTAAGTGCCGCTTCTTGGGTGGAGAAAGCAGCAAGTTGCAGTATGTAGCCATCAGTGAGTTTAGCTGCTTGTTCAAAAGCTTTGGCTGGTGGTGGAGCGGGTTCTTCGGCCTGAGCTGTGAATTTAAGAATCTGCCTTCCATCAGTGGCACTACAACGTTTATCAGTTGATGCAGGATTGATTCTCTGGCGACAGTTGACCGCCCATTTGCCTTTTTGCTCCTGTGTTATCAGGTAATCTTGTTCCTTTATCTCACTGTCATATCGAGCTTCGGGTAAGTGAGAAGGTGGCGTTCCTGCTGCGCTGAGTTGGTGTGTGCTAGCGGCGATTAATCCGACAAGAAGGTATTTCCCTTTACATACTTTCATCTTGGTTATCCATGATAGTTTAAATATTAAATAGCATGTTTTATGCCATTTATTTTTTGAATAATGAATAAAGAATATTTAAAGGGTTTTTATGGGTGAGAATAAATATTCTCACACGCTTATTTGGGTTTTAAATTATTTGTTTTTTTTAAATATATAAGTAGACTGGCTCGAGTTTTATAAAGAATTTGGTGGATAGGGACGTTGTTATGACACCAGTTAGGGAAATTCAGTTTGAGGATTTGTCCTCTCTGCGCGATCAATCTAAGAAAGTTAGCTCGTTATTGAGCGAAGATCTTCACGGTTACGTTAAAACGCTCACTACGCTTTGTGCCCCTCGAAAAGTTTTGGGTGAGTACATGCAGAGTGCCTCACGAGATAAGGTGATAGGCGCTGAGAAAAATTTTTCTCTACTTGAGGAGCGCTATAAGTCAGTTATGCGTGATGCATTTGGCTTGTCAGCTAAGCTTTCTACCCCTTTATCTGCTATTCACAATAAATTGTCGCTAACCCCTTGGAGTTATTCCCAAGAGTTGTCTGGTTTATCTTCACCGTTACTGTTTTCTACTCCTGTGCGCTGGGTTTTAGGCTATGACTGTAGTTACGATCTGGTTGGGCTTATCTCAGATCGTATTGGTGGTCAGGAGATGCGTTATGAAGAAGTTTCTCCTTTCGTTATAAGAGCGCTGACTATCTGGTTGCTCATTGAGCAAAGCCCAGATCTACAAAGGATTCTTTCTGGATTGGGTTATGAGGTAAGCATCGAGGCACTACCTGATGTGTCGGGTGATCTTCCTTATGTTGTTCTCACATCTGTTGTTCCTGCGTTTCGTCCTCAAGACTCTCTTGTTTCTATGGTTTCTCAGCTTTCTGGAGGTTCTACCTTTGAAGAGTTGGTTGATATCGATGGTTTGGAAGGTATGGCCTTCGATTTGAAAGAGAGATTGCTTGGGGTTTTAGCTTAGTTTTTCTCAATTGAGCGTTTTTGTGCTCATTAAGCCCTTGTGTGCCTTAAGTAACTTGGATAGTGATTCTGGCTGTAGGCCGCAAAGGAATAGGGTTTTTAAAAGTTGGCATGCGGATTGAATAGGTGGTTGTGAAATTTTTAAACCACTAAATCTAAGGAGAGATATATGCCAACTCCAGGTTATATGTCCATTGAGGGTGAAACTCAGGGCAACATCACTGAAGGCGCTAACAGCATGGAATCCATGGGTAACCGTTTTCAGGAAGATCATGAAAATGAGATCACTGTTCAAGGTTTTGAACACCAAATTTTGATCCCACGTGATCCGCAGAGTGGTCAGCCAAGCGGTCAGCGTGTTCATGATGCGTTTGTTATTACAAAGATTTACGACAAGTCTTCGCCAAAACTTTATGAAGCGTTGACTAGTGGTGAGCGTCTACCAAAAGTTGTGTTGAAGTGGTACCGCACGTCTATGACGGGTCAGCAAGAACATTACTTCACGCACGAACTAGAAGACGCAATGATCGTTGATATTAAGGCGAAAATGCCTAACTGTCAGGATCCAGATATGGCTCACTTCACGCACATGGAAGATATTGCGTTAACTTACCGTAAGATCTCTTGGACGCACGAAGTAGCAGGAACGTCTGGTTCTGATGACTGGCGTGTACCTAAAGCTTAATTTCTCTAAATTAAGTTTAAGGGCTGCCAATCTGCTTTGCGGATTCGGCAGCCTTTTGCGTTGTTGCAGTTCTAAATGGAAAAAGACTAAAGGAGTTAGATTATGTCATTGAGGTTTGAGAAAGGTTACAGGGCAATGTTCTGTATGTTGTTATTTCTCTCTCTAAGCGGGTGTTTATCTGTTGAAGTAAAAGATGATACGCCACCGGATTCTAATCTTGCTCTGGCTATATCGGCCCATCCATTAACTAATCTCGATCTCTCTGGTAGGCCTTCTCCTACGGTCGTTAGAGTTTATCAATTACGTAAAGAAGTTGATTTTAAAGAAGCCAGCTTTTTCGATCTTTACGATCAAGATAAGACGCTCTTATCTGCAGATCTATTATCTCGTGAAGAATATGTCGTTGCCCCAGGCTCTTTTGTAAATCACCAATCTGTTATTGACCCCGATGCGCATTTCGTTGCGGTGATGGCAGCATTCCAGAATACAGATAACGCTATTCATAAGCAGATTCTCCCGATTCCAAGCCAAGCTGATGTTTCGCTAGTGGCTTATCTAAACGCGAATGTACTGACTGTTTCACCAAACGGCAATGTGGCAGCGCAAGGAGTAACGCCTTCATTAGCTGCACCGTCTCTGCAAGCATCACAGGGTGTCAAAGTAGAAGAGGGTGGTGTGACTGTTAATCCCATGAAACTGGAAGATTGTAAGAAAGCCGGTTTGCTTGATGTATTAGTTAAAGAGGGCTGTTAATTGACTAACAAAGTTATCTGGCATGAGGGGATGTTTCTACGCCCTCATCATTTTCAACAGTTTGAGCGCTATATCTCAAAAGAATTAACAAATCGTAATCGAGATCTCACGCCTTATGCTTGGGGTTTTTCGGCGCTCAAGATCAATCAATCACATTTAGAAATTGGCGAGCTTACGCTTGAAGAGTGCGCAGGTATTTTTCCGGATGGAACTAGCTTTAGTACGTTGACGGGCGATGCGCCACCGCTATCAATTCGTGTTCCAGACTCTATTGAAGATGCCGTTGTTTATTTAGCGATTCCTCTGCGCCAAGAAGGTACGGCTGAGATCGGTGAAAGTGATCACAGAAATAGTCTCATTAGATATCTACCGAGATCGTTGGAGTTAAAAGATTCGTCTGATGAGCACGGCGAAAATTCATCGATTCAAGTCGGTGAATTACGTATGCGTCTTTTTGTGGAACCAGAACGTGGCGATGATTCACTGGTTGTGCCTGAAGGGTACACTCAGATTGCAGTTGCTCATATTGAGGAAGTTAAGGGCGGAAAAATTCGTTTACGTCGTGATTTTATTCCTACGGTACTTCATACCAAGGCCTCGCCATTATTAACTGATTTTGTAACCGAGCTTCACAGCTTAGTCATGACCCGTGCAAGAGAACTAGCGGGTCGTGTTGCTGGTGGTGGCGGCAAAGGTGGCGTGGCAGAAGTTACAGATTTTATGCTGCTGCAGATCCTCAATCGTTTAGATCCTGTGCTTAATCTTCTGCGTGATTTGGAAGAGCTACATCCTCTTGGATTGTACGAGAGATTGCTGGGTATGGCAGGTGAGTTATCAACGTTTATGAAGAAGGATAAGCGTTCACCTGAATATCCCAAATATGAGCATGAAGCACTCTTTGAAACGTTCTCGCCACTGTTTGTCGATCTGAGAGAGTCTTTCGGCACCGTACTGGAAAATATCGCAGAGTCTATTCCATTATCACCACCGCAATATGGGATTCGTGCAGCGCGTATCAACGATAGATCCTTACTCAAAAGTGCAGACTTCGTGCTGGCCGTTAGCGCCCAAGTACCGCAAGAAAAATTACGAAAGCAGTTACCTGCTCAAATGAAAATTGGGCCAGTCGAGCAGATTCGCGAATTAATCAGCAGTGCGCTACCAGGTATTCCAGTTAGCGATCTACCTGTGGCTCCTCGAGAGATTCCGTATCACGCAGGTTTCACTTATTTCCAATTAGATATCAGCAATGCGCTATGGAAAAACCTGCAACAGTCCGGCGGAATCGCATTCCACATAGGTGGCGATTTTCCGGGACTAGAGTGTCAATTTTGGGCGATTAAACGGCGGTAATAGAGAGTTTATTCATGGAAGACCAAACAATTATTAGGCCTACACCGGGCGGCAGAAGACCGCAGCGAGATGGGCAGCAGAATCAGGGGCATGCGGGCCCACAACAGGCACCTCAATATACACCGGAACAGCCCTATAATGGACAAGCGGTTCCTCCCGGTGGGTATCAGCCCGCTCAGCAGCCTCATTCTCAAAACCCATCAAGTTCCAGCTACGGACAACCGGCGCATGAATATGCTCCTCATCAAGGTCATGTTGGGCAGCCTGCTCAACCAGCGGCTCCAGCGTATCAACCTAGCCCAGCTGCTTATGATCAACAGCATCATCAATCAGCGGTACCCATGTATGAAGAGAACCCTCTGATCGCTATGGTTTCGCCGTTGTTAACGTTCGCGAGTAAAATTCAGAGTGCATCAGAGTGTCCAAACCTTGATGAGTTTCATCGTTACGCGTTAGATCAACTTAATTTCTACCGCAGTCAGGGGTGGGGTATACAAGCCGATCCAAATACAGCTCATCAAATTAGTTATGCCATGTGCTCTCTTGTTGATGAAATTGTATTAAATACCCCTTGGGGAAGTACAAGTCGCTGGTCTGGGGACAGTATGCTGATCAATCTGCATCAAGAAGCTTGGGGTGGGGAGAACTTCTTCCACTACCTTCAAGAATTGATGCAAAGACCTGCTACTAGTTTGTTGGTTTTAGAGTTTTACTATTGCTGCTTATCGCTAGGTTTTGAAGGTAAATACCGTCGCCTCTCTAATGGTAGAAGGGAACTAGATCAACTCCGTAGTGAGCTTTATATCCTCATAACAAGACATCGTAATAGAGCTGCGTTGCCATTATCACCAGCCTGGATGGGATTAGATGTCGCTCATCAAGGCTTTGTTCGCCATCTTCCTCAATGGGTTATTTGGTCTGTTGCGTTAGTACTCTTATCTTCCTCTTTTATTGGTTTTAACTGGTATTTAAACCAAAAATCAGATCAGGTTATGGCGAACTTGGCAGCAGTAGGGCAGGCTGATCCGTTACAAGTTACACCCGTAAATATCGATAAACTTAATCGTTATGTTCCTGCACCACCGCCAGTCCTCGATTTCCAACGGTTAGATTTGGTTGGAATTCTGACACCGGCACTCAAATCGGAAATAGATAACGGTGTGATTGAATTGATTGATGACGCTACCCACACTCGTGTTCGCATCCGTCATACCAAACTGTTTGCATCCGGTCAGGCTGAGCTATCTCCTCGGTTTATTCCACTGATTGAGAGAATCGGTGAAACCATTCCCGAACTGTCAGCACCGATTGAAGTGCAAGGGCATTCGGACAACATTCCAATTTTCTCAGCTCGATTCCCATCAAACTGGGTTCTTTCAAAAGCGAGGGCTGATTCAGTAGGCGACTTACTGAAAAGTAAATTGCCGGCGCAGCAAGTGATTCGTGTAGAAGGGTTAGCGGATAGTGAGCCTTTAGTACCGAACTCTTCAGCTAAAAACCGAGCACTAAATCGACGTGTTGAGATCGTTTTACGCAAGTAGTAACGAATTTTCTAGGGATTGAAAAACAGGTTTTGTCGTGAAAAAGATTGTTAGTTTTGTAACGAATAAGTGGTTTCTGCAACTGTTAGGTCTGGTGTGTGTCGCTCTGTTGATCTGGTTTGTTGGCCCGTTGATCGCGATTGCTGATACGTACTTTTTATCTTCTGATTTTGCTCGATTATTAGCAATTGTTATCGTTATTGCATTATGGGGTGCCAACGTTGCTCGGTTGCATTGGCAGTCGAAAAAGAAAAATGAGCAGTTGATGGAAAACCTTTCCAGCAACCATCAAGTAGAGCTACGTGAAGAGCAAGCGACAGCAGAAGAACAAAGCGTTATTGGTGAACGTTTTGATGATGCGTTAGAAGTTCTGAATTCCAAGGGTAAAAAGGGAAAGTACGCCTTATACGAATTGCCTTGGTACGTCATCATTGGCCCTCCTGGCTCAGGTAAAACAACAGCCTTAGTTAATTCGGGCCTTCATTTCCCGCTTGCAGATAAAATGGGCAGTGAAGCTATTCAGGGCATCGGCGGCACGCGCCACTGTGATTGGTGGTTTGCTGATGAAGCGGTCATGATAGATACCGCTGGTCGTTTTACGACTCAAGATAGTCATGAATCGGTTGATAAAGCTGCATGGCAAAAGTTTATGGAGTTGTTGAAGTTTAACCGCCCTCAGCAACCGATTAACGGCGCTATCATCGCTATGAGTATGGCCGATCTGATGCAGCAATCAGACGAGGAGCGTCGTCAGTGCGCTAAAACCATTCGCCGCCGTATAGAAGAGCTACAAGACAATCTTGGTATTAAATTTCCGATCTATTTCACCTTTACCAAGTGTGATTTGATTCCCGGTTTTAGCGAGTTCTTTGACAGTTATGACAAAGATGCGCGTGGACAAGTTTGGGGTGAAACTTTTGGTATTGATGCCAGCGGACAATGTGACCTTCCTGTTGAGCAATACCCTGAGCGTTTTCAGCAGCTAAGCACGCGTCTGCAACAGCAAGTATTAGAGCGTTTACACCATGAGCACGATCCGGACAAACGCGGATTAATCCTTGGATTCCCAAGTCAGTTTGCGGGTTTGCGAGATATTGTGTCTCTGTTCCTTGCTGAAACATTCTCTAGTAGCCGTTACAGTGAACCCGTATTACTTAGAGGTGTTTACTACACGAGTGGTACGCAGGTTGGATCGCCGATCGATCGCTTGCTGGGTAATCTTGTGCGCAGCTTCGGTTTTGGTCGTGCAACAATGGTTGGCGGCTCCGGTAAAGGGAAAAGCTTCTTCATTCGTGACCTGCTAACCAAAGTCATTATTGGCGAAGCAGGTGTTGCTGGACTTGATCAAGGCTTACTACGCAGAAAAACATGGCTTCAACGTTTAAGTGCGGTTGCAGCGCTGCTCGTTGTAGGTGTTGGTTGCAGTGCTTGGGCGTGGTCTTACTTCAATAACAATCAAAGTATCGAAAAATCTGCGTCCGAATTAGCAGAAGTACAGAATCTTCAAGTAACCGAACCTTTGGCGAGTGCTGATTTTAGAGCGGTACTGCCAAGCTTAGATAAACTTCAAAAATTACCTCATGTTTATGCATCTGCTGGGATCGATCATGGTTTTGGTCTTTTTCAGGGCGATAAGGTTAAACAAGGTACCGACAGTGCCTATCGCAAATGGCTAGAAAGCCAGTTCTTACCTGTACTTATTGCGCGCATAGAAGAGCTGATCATTGCGAATGATCCACGCGACACCAATGCTCTGTATGAGCTGCTGCGCGTCTATCTGATGTACGGTGGTGTCCGTGACTACGATACTGAGCTCCTCAAAAGCTGGGCAATGCTCGATTGGCAAGCTGATAACGAACTAACCGATGAAGAGTTAAATCACCTAGAAGTACATTTAGATACACTACTCAATGATGGCTTTTCCCCTGTCGCTATGAACGACAAGATCATCACCGAAGCACGTAAAAACCTATCGCGTGATCCGTTGGAAAAGCAGGTTTATCAGGCAGTTAAACGGGAGCTACAAGAGAGCCGGACGCATGATCTTATTCTCGATGACGTTCTAGGCCCTTATGGTTTTGATATCTTCAAAAGCAAAATGGGTCAGGACTTAAAACAGTTTGTAATGCCTGGTTTCTTTACCAAAAAAGGTTTTTATGAACTGTTCCTGCCGAACAGTGTAGAGATCTCAAAACGCTTCCTTGAAAACAACTGGGTTATGGGTGAGCGCTATCAACAGGCTAATATCGATCTGGATGCACTGCAGCGTAAAGTGCTCAACCTTTACTACGCGGATTACATTAAAAACTGGGATGGCTTATTGGATGATCTAACCGTTAAGCGTCCAGCCAATGCTCGAGATAGCGTTCGTCAGGTGAGCATTTCAGCCGGTATTGATAGCCCAGTTCGTTATCTTTTAGAAGCGGTTAAAGAGCAAACGACGCTGACTAAATATATCGCAGCAGGGCAAGGTGAAGGGGGCGAAGAGCTTGCACGTTCTGTCGCGAGTTTGAACCAAAAAGCTGCTGTTCAGCAACAACGCGTTAGTAAGCTATTACGAAATGCTAAAAAATCAGGTTTGCTAGATAAGTTAGGCGGCAACCTTGGTGAGCGTGTAGAACGTCATTATGCGCCGTATCACAAACTACTTGAGCGTCGCGGTAATAGCACGTTGTTTGATCGTTTAAGTGATGACTTGGCGAATCTCGGTTTGTATATGGACAGTGTTGCGAATTCATCCTTCTCAAGCACAGGTGCACTCGATGCAGCACAAAATCGATTAGCACAAGGCGGCCAGGACCCAATAGGCAAAGTGAACAGCTACCAACATAGCTTGCCACCAGTGATGCAGGGTTGGGTAGGTGATCTAGGTACTCAAAACTGGCAGATGATGCTTAAAGGGACGTTAGATGAGTTAAACCAACTTTGGCAGACTCAGGTGTATCAAGAGTGTAAAGCCTTTGTTGCAGGACGTTTCCCACTTGATCCTAATTCGCCAACTGAATCGACATTAGAAGACTTCTCGCGTTTCTTCTCGCCACAGGGAACATTGGATACGTTTTTCCAAAACTACCTAAGAGATTTTGTTGATACCAAAGGGCGGACTTGGGTCGAACGCAAAGTCGATGGCCAGTCTATTGGCTTATCAAATCGAACTCTAGCGCAGCTTCAAAGAGCCAGCAAAATTCAGGAATTGTTCTTCCGTAACGGTCAACTATCTGTTCCTTTTGTGATGCGACCGCTAAGTCTTGATGCCAGAGTTTCAAAGTTTGAAATGACGTTAGGTGAACAGAACATTACCT
Source organism: Neptuniibacter sp. QD72_48 (assembly GCF_047778065.1). Classification (GTDB taxonomy): domain Bacteria; phylum Pseudomonadota; class Gammaproteobacteria; order Pseudomonadales; family Balneatricaceae; genus Neptuniibacter. Next base: position 1,086,810 of record NZ_CP180547.1, read on the forward strand.
ACCGTCATGGTCCTCGACGTCCAATCAACCTTAATTGGCCAACCCCTAGTACCGATAGTGTAACGATGTCACTTCAAAGTCAGGTGGGCATGCTTTCCTCTCGTTCAGAAATTGGTCCGTGGGCTTGGTTCCGAGTGCTGAATAGTGCAAGTTTAAATAAAACCAACAATCCAGCCATTTACCAAGTGACCTTCGATGAACAGGGCCATAAAGCGATGTTCGAATTAAGAGCGTTGAGTGCTATTAACCCATTTGGTCATGATTTGTTATCAGGCTTTTACTGCCCGGAGACGCTGTAATGGAGCAGAGAGCTGGCTTTTACGGCAAAATGCCGTGTCGTGGCGACTTTGTGACGAGAGGGTTACCACGGTCGTTGGTCGATAACTTTGATCAGTGGTTTCAACAGGGGTTACATGCGGCAAAAGGTTGTTTAGGTGAGGACTGGAATGCGCGTTATACCGTTGCTCCTATCTGGCGCTTTTTCATATCTGCGGGTGTGTTCGACCAAAACCCTTGGATGGGGGTATTTATCCCAAGTATCGACAAAGTCGGTCGTCAGTTTCCCTGCTTAATCGCGTTGCCAGTCCATCAACGATTAGTGACTTATGAGCAGGTATTAGCACAAGAAACGGTCTATCAACGAATAGAAGACCTGCTTTTAGATACCTTAGAGCTGGATTTTAATTTCGATCAATTTTGTGAACAGGTAGATGCTTTAGCGCTGAGACCAATCTCTCCGCCTACTGAGCTACAAGCTGTCAAAGGCGAACTACCATTGATGCAAAATATTCACTCTATGCGTTATCAGTATCATTTTTTAGATCTGGTAACTGCGGTGGAATATCCCGTTTTATGGATGAGCGAAGGGACTGAAGGTGTAGAGCCGCAATTCTTGGTGAGCTCGGGCTTACCGGCTACTGAGCACTTTTCGCATTTTATTGCAGGTATTGAATATGCTGGGGAGTGTGCAGATGTCTAGACAGCTTACCTGGCGTTCAGTCGCCCGAACTGAAACGGGGCATGTCCGTAAAATCAACGAAGATGCGCTGTACACCTGTGATCAGCAGGCCCATTGGGCGGTTGCGGATGGTATGGGCGGACATCATGCTGGTGATGTTGCAAGTCAGCTGGTGGTCGAGCGGCTAAGTAAACTCCCAGTAGGAGAAAACCTCGCTTGCCGCATAGACAGGCTAGAAGACACGCTAGTTGCTACAAACCAAGAGTTACTGAACATGGCGGGTGGCAATGGCAAAGTCATTGGTACTACGGTGGCCGGTCTTATCTTCGATACCAATCGGTACTTGGTTTATTGGTGTGGAGACAGCCGAGTTTATCTACTTCGCAATGGTTGTCTTAACCAAGAAACGGTTGATCACACGCTTGTTCAAGAGATGTTAGAGCAGGGACGAATCAACCCTGTTGATGTACCCAATCATCCTGAACGGAATGTGATTACGCGTGCGGTCGGAGCAAATGATTCCCTCTTTATCGATATGGATCTAAGACCCTTGCAGGCTGGCGACCTTTTCCTTATTTGCAGCGACGGCCTGGATAAAGAGATAGGTGAGAACGAATTGACTCAGCTCCTGAATCAATCAGCGCGCGATATTAACCAAGGCATCGATCTTTTAATGTCGAAATGCTTAGAGCGGTCGGCAAAGGACAATATAACGCTCGTATTGGTTAGTGTTGAAGAAATAGAAAGTATCTAGTGGAGCTTTAAGTAGAAGTCATGGAGTTATTTAAGGCTGAGCTACAACGTTATATTCGTAGCGAAACGGATTTACAGTCATTAAAGACCGTTATTCAAACCACCCTAATAAGCGATTCTAAAAATGCGGATCGTATCAAAGAGGGTTTAACTAAATTAGTTAAGGCCGGTCATATCGAGGCCGCTGTAGCTAAGGAGCTAACGGAGACCGTTGATTACTTTGTCGCGCGTCATAAAGCTCCAAGCCCCGAAGCGGTTACAGAGGATGGCACTGAAATAGCGGCAGAAGATCAAACACAAATATCAGCTAATCCTACATCCGATTCTGAAGATCAAACGGTTGTAGCTAAAACCGACCAAGCAGTGATGGTGAATGAGGATGAAGACCATACTCAGATTGCTCAGCGGGACGATGCTACACAAATTGTTCGAAGCGATGATGCAACAAAGATCGACGTAGCTGGAGATCGCTCTGGCTTTACCTCACCGACATCGAGAACGAGTAATACCAGTACAACAGCAAAATGGTCCAAGCCCTTCGAGGGCGAGTCAGATAAAACAGATCACACTCTCAATGTTGGTTCTATTATTAAAGACCGCTTCCGACTAATAGAATTTATTGGTTGCGGTGGTATGGGGGATGTCTTTAAAGCTGAGGACCAACGCCGTATCGATGCTCTGGACGTTGAAACATTAATCGCGATTAAAGTCCTTAATAATAATTTTAGAGACCATCCAGAATCGCTTCGTTCCTTGCAGCGCGAAGCACGAAAAACACAGAACCTTGCCCACCCTAATATCGTAAACGTATTCGATTTTGACCGCGATCAGCACCATGTTTATATGACCATGGAGCTGATGTTGGGTGAGCCGCTTAACAAGGTCATTAAGGCGAATCCAAAGGGTTTAGCTCTTGATACAGTATTTCGCTATGTAGCAGAAATGGGTGCTGCGCTGAGTTATGCGCACCGAAGGGATATCGTTCATTCCGACTTTAAGCCCAGTAATATCTTCCTCGATCAAAACACGATCAAGGTATTTGATTTTGGTATCGCACGAGCTGCAAAAGAGGGGCAAGCCGATACATTTGATGCCGGTGAACTAGGTGCATTAACGCCTAACTATGCATCCCCAGAAATGCTTGAAGGTGCGTTCCAGGCTGACCCTAAAGATGATATTTATGCTCTGGCTTGTATCACTTATGAGCTATTAACCGGTAAGCATCCTTTTATTGAAAAAGGTAAGAAAGTCCCTGCTGATCAGGCAAGAGATAAGGGGCTAGCGCCTGCGCCGATTAAGAGTTTAAAGCGCAAACAGTGGAAGGCATTGAAGCAAGGTTTAAGCTTTGATCCTGCACTTAGAACGCATTCGGTAGATCAATTCCTCCAAGGCTTCCTGCCAGAAGCACAGCAAGCGGGCTTATTGGCCAAATGGTATGTGTGGCCTTTAGCGGCGACCGTTTTATCGGCTTTGGCTTACTTCCCAGTTAGAGATTTTCTGGATGAAAAGGAGCTGGATGATTTAGCCAATGATTTAAAGAATGGCTCAGAAAGTGACATCTTAAACTGGTTGGGTGAAGTCGAGAGCATGCCTGAAGAAGAACGTATTCGTTACTTCAACGATACGCGGGTAAAAAGCTCGCTGACGAAATTCTTCATCACTCGAATGAATGACCAAATCAATGAAGATCAATACGCTGAAGCCGAACGTGTTGCAGCAAGAGCATTACAGATCTATGAGGATTCTCGTCGTTTATCAGATCAAAGGGAATTGGTTAGTAAACGTAAAGCAGGCCGTCTCAACGAGTTAAATATTGAGCTGAATAACTATCTGAGTAGCGAACTAAACCTATTTATTGAAAAGATAGAGCAATTCCCGAAACTGTTTGATTCCATCAAGCGAGTCGATTATAAAAACCCGATGCTTGAAGATCCTCGTGTTCCTCATAGGATGGTAGAAGCGGTTGATTGGTTAGTTGAGCAAAACCAATTTGAACGTGCTGAAACAGTGAGTGGGGTGGCTAAAGGGATTTTTCCTGAGAATCAGGCCATTCTCGTTGCTGACAATCAAATGAAGCAGCTAAAAGGTCGTTTTGAGCAAGCTAAACTCATTTCAAATTATGAGAAAGAGTTAGCCTCTGTTGACGAACTGAGACAGCTCTCTGATCTCTCTTCTTTCAAAGAGGCGGTATCTGAGCTTAATCGATTAGCGCCACAAAGTAAGACGTTAATCCAGTTTAAGAATCAAGCCTCCCCGATAATTGAAAGTAATCTAGCTAAGATGATGACGGAGGCACAATGGTTTTCAGCCAAAGATCAGTTTGCTCAATACCAGCTCTATCTAAGCGATGTTGCATCCAATGATTTAAGCCAGAAAATTGAGAAAGGTATCCAGTCATATCAGACCTCTTTGGCTGAGAATGAAAAAACGATTCTTAAGGCGATCGAGCAAGGTGATTTGGCCAAAGCCGCAAGGCTGTTAGATCAATTTGAGGCTCCGCCTGAAATTAAGCAAACGGTCGCAACACGTTTAGCTAAAGCCTATTTGAAAGATGCGCGTATCGCACGTGAAAACAGTCAATGGGAGCAATCAATCTCATTGATAGAGAAAGCACGTAGTATCAATACTGACGCCGGTTTTAGCCAATTACTTGATACAGAACTGCAGATTATTGAACAAAACCGCAACGCCTCGAGTTCAGGTGATATGAAGCAGCTTAAAGCGGACAGGGACGCAGAAATTGCTGATTATCAGAAGCAGCTGAATGTTCTTTTGACTCAGCCATTAAATTCATCGCTTCTTAATGATGTTCAACAGGCATTGGATAAAGTCGAGCAATTAAGACCAGATAACCCATTGCTTAAAGATATTCCGCAGCGCTTAGCATCGAGCTATCTAAACCAAGCTGAGCAACTTGAACAGCAAGGCAATTTAAAAGATGCTGCTGAATTACTTACTGAATATAACACGGCCTTTCCTGATAACCCTCAAATAGAAAGTGCCTTGAACACGTTTGATCAAGGGTTAGCAGAACAAGCGCAATCAGAACGTTTTAATCAGCTTAAACAGAACATTTCTCAGCAGTTGTCGCAAGTTAGTCAAAACGCCAATTGGGAATCTGAGCTCAATCAAAGCTTAAAAGAGATAGGTTCATTAGGTGCTACAGAGCATCAGATTGCTTCATTGAATACCAATATTGCTTTGCAGCTATCAAAAGTTGCTTCGCAATATTCGGATGAAAAGCGCTTCTCTGAGGCACTCGATCTGCTAGCGAAAGCAGAAACCTTTGACCCAAGCTTAGGCACACTCAAGGGCTTAGAGCAGCAGATAACGGCGAGCCAAACAGCTTGGGAAAAAGATAAGCAGATTAAGAAGCTGCAGGCAGAAATTCAGGGCTTGAAACAAACCTTACAAACCCAGCTTCAAGCGAATGACCTCCCTCGTGCCGAACAAAGTTATAAGCAACTGCAAACAATGTTGGGTGAGAATGACCCTTATATTCAGAGTGAAGCGAACCCTGCTTTTGTTGAAACATACTTACGCTTAGCTGACCAATTAGCGCGGCAAACCAGGCTGTCTAAGGCGGCGCAGTTATTAGAGTCGGCTAAGAAGTACTCTGTTGATACTACCGTGATTGATGAAAAAATTGCTGGCTATAACCGCGATGCTAAATTGTGGCGTATTGGACAGGCAATCAGAAGTATCTCGTATGATTCGTTTGTATCAGCACATCAGCAATTGACCGAAATAGAGCCGGAACTGGAAGACGAGAGAGCTAAAAAATTACATACCGACCTGACCAATGCCGTGCTTAACCGGTATGAGCAGTTAAAGGGAAGCAGGGCTGAAGCTGCAAACAAACTAATCAGGAAAGCCAAAGAGCTTTACCCTGACCATGCAGAAATTCAGAAGATCAAACTTAATAAACTCGCAACTAAGCCTCCTGAACCAGAGCCCCCAGAACCAAAGCCGGAACCGGTTAAAACAGAAGAGGCTAAACCAGAAGTAACCGAGCAAAAGCCAAGCGTGCAACCGCCGAAAGTCACGGCTACAGGTAAAGCCTGTTCGCCTAGCCTGGCAGGGTTAGGTCGTAATGTTAAAGCGGTTTGCTATGACATGGTTTCGCAGCAAACCAAAGCGCCTTACATGATTGTAATTCCCTCTGGTGCTGGTGGACCGTTTGCAATAAGTAAATTTGAAATAAGCATTGATGATTACAACGCGTACTGTAAGCAAACGGGTTGTAGTGTGCGTTCTGGTAGTGGTCGATCACCGGTTACGGGTGTTAGTCAGAGCCAAGCAGTGGCGTATGCAAAATGGTTAACGCAGGTAACCGGTCATCAATATCGTTTACCTAAGTACAAGCAGTGGAAGCATGCTGCACTGTCCGGGAATAAGCGCCAGCCGAATAACTTTAACTGTCGTTTAATGCAGGGTGACACCATCTTGAAAGGGCACGCACCAGTGTCTGTTCGCAGTGGATCAGCTAACAACTGGGGCATGATCAACTATCTAGGTAACGTTCAAGAGTGGGTTATTCATCAAGGTGTAGCTAAAGCAGCGGGCGGGCATTACGCCGATAAGATGTCGAATTGCTCCGTGGATTTAGTCCGCAACGCTTCGGCTGATTCGAAAACTGGTTTTAGACTTGTCCGGTCGTTATAGGGGTAGGGAATGGCAACAACACTTCTAACATTAAGTAGACAGCATTCGGCTGGAAAAATCTCAACCGCCGACTACCGAGCGCAACGTCGTAATCTGGTGAATGAACAGGTCTTTCAGGTGGAAGATTGCACGCAGCCAGGTTTTGTTAACGAGCCTGAATTGGCCGAAGTGGTTGACTCAACTTTGCCTCCCGCTCAAACAGCGGATGAGCAAAGTGCGAATCAAGCTGCAGCTTTTCGCCATCCGAATTCGTCCGCTGTCATACCAGAACCTCCGCAAACACCGGCTTATACAATCAGCGAGAGATCTGAAAATCTGGTAGAGAGCAGTACGTTAAATACACGGAAAAGGCTTGAGGAATTGTCAAAACCTAAGTCTGAACCGGCCTATAATCATCAACCTGCTGAAGCACAGCATGTCTCATATAAAAAGATCTTATTAGCGTTGTTAATAGGCCTAGTTGTGACATCAATTATTACCGGCACCATGTTACTAACGCGAGATGAAAGACCTGCTATTGTTGTCGAAGACCCATTAATCACCAGTACCAACCTGCTTCTGGATAATCCTGATTGGCAGGTCGTTGATCTCAGAGTCTACCGAGTCCAGATAAAAGCGCAGAATCGCCCCATGCTGCCAGAACAGCACGCGCTTTTAGATTCAGTGAATCTCTATCTATCTGTACCGCTAGGCGGCACTGCTAGCGAACTGGATGTAGAGGTTCAGTTACTTAAAGAAGATCTATTGGTATTAAGAAACGTTAAATAAAGAATTGGAATTTTTCTAAGGAGAGAATCATGTCAAAAGCGGCCCGTTTAGGCGATATAGGCTCAGGCCATGGATGTTTTCCACCTACACCTGTCATTGCTGGAAGTGGCGATGTAGTAATCAACGGAATTCCTGCGGCAAGACAAGGTGATCCACTAGCTCCTCATGGCTGCGGCAATTGCCCTCCACATGGCCGATCTATATCCGGTGGCTCGGGCACTGTATTTATCAATGGCAAGCCTGCCGCAAGAGTGGGTGATGGCATTGATTGCGGCGGCTCTATAGCAGCTGGATCGGGTGATGTGATTATTGGTTGAAGTAGCTAGTGGCTAGAGCGCTGCGCTTCTAGTGGCTAGCGCCGAAGCCTTTACAGTGTCTTTTCAATCTTGAACGAGGCCAGAGTAAATTTAATGCTATTCATGCTAAAAATTACTCTGACTCTAATTATTTTGACTTAGTTATATTAAAGTATTCCAGGTAGTGATACCGGTGAAGATAGGAAGAATAAAAAAACGGCTAAGTAAAATAGCGCATGTATTCCTGCGATTGCGCCTGAAACTAACTTAACACGCCGGGATTTAGCACCAATACATATAACAAGACAAAACAGCCCAATAACCCAGCCTGCATAGACAAGGTACATACCTGTTAATATTCCTCCATCAGGTAGAGATAAAGCAATCATCAGAATGACCATGGTTAGCACAAAGCAATTTAGTATCCATTGGTAAATTTCGCGCATAAAAATCCTTTTTATTCAGTCCGCTTATTCTTGCGCTGGTTTCATCCAGCTTGGGTGCCGCCATTAAACAGATCGATCTCTGGGCCTTGGGTAGGCTTAAAGCGTTGCTCGGCTTGGAGTTCAAGTAGTGCCTCTTCAAACTCAACATCATCCATGGAGAACCAGTAATCTGGTTTGCGATTGTTGTTAGCATCCCAAGCCGCCGTGGTGGGGTCTTTTGCTCGGGCAGGCTCCAGTTCCGGTACATCAGACATCGGCTGGCTGGTGTCCATATAGCGTTGTATCAGGTTCCAGATTCGCTTTAACTCATCCGGTTGTTCGCTGGTGGTGAAGGTATGCAGGGGAATGCTGTCGGAGTAGCGATGATATCGGTGTACCAGATGGAGTTGATAGCTGAGTATCCCCTGATGGTTGGGAGTACTGACCAGATAACAGTCAAACTCCGAGAAAGGGTGGCTGTAAAGCTCTTTATTGTTTTTATACCGTGTCACCCTGCCAGTGCTACGGCTGAAGGTAAAATGTTTAACTGCTTTCATAAACCAAGGCATGGGCAAGTATCCACGGCCCGAAGCTTCGAAGTAGCCCCAGATTAGGGCTGAAGGGAGGAATATATATACTGTATATACGTATATAGTGCTTGTAAGGTCAGCGTATTGAAGTGTTTCGTGAATTATTGGTAAGACAATTATGGTTAAAATAAACACTGGACCTAGTATTACTACTGCACCTTTAGCAAACATAGTTAAATAAAAATAGATCCACCCCCATTTATTTAATGACCCTGCATTGTATTGGTTCTCATCCCAGTGGGTTTCGCCTTTATTTTCTTTAAGGCGCTGCTTGATCTCGGTTGGTGTGGGCTCCTCTATCATACTAACGGGAACAGCTTCGTTAGCCCGACTCCACGGCAGCGGATCGCCGCCCTGTAGAAGCTTTGTTAGGACGCCCTGTTCGGGACGGGGTTTCTGGTTGCTGTAATACTGACTGTCCCAGACGCTATCTTGATACTTGCCTTGCGGTGTTTCAATTTTATTCATCATAAGTCCTGTCATTGTTCCCAGCCAAATTCATCGGCCCACCAGTATTCCCCTTTGGTAAAGGTTGGGGTGGTGCTTGGGCTGCCGGCTTCTTTCTCTTTGTTTAACGGCGGGGTCGGGAAAGTATGTTCACCAATCAGTGCAGGAATATTGTTAGAGTAAGAGGCTATTTCTGAGGAGTTATAGTCCATCATGATGTTGCATATCCGTATGTATAGACCACTTCGCTCGCGAGAGGCTAGGACGCTGCGCTTCTAGTGGCTAGCGCCCAAGTCCTTTCTATTTTTAAGCTACGAAAGGCTCGTCCGGTTTCTTCCAGCGTAATATATCTTCCGCTTGAAGAGGAATGGATTGTTGCTCGTTTGCTCTGCGTTTCAGTTCCGCTTGATATTGTTCCTCATCCATATTGCGCCAGAAGTGGCTATCACGGCCAGTTTCTTTGTCATACGCCGCTGTCGTAGGGTCTAGGTGGCGATAGGCCTCAGACATAATGTTGTCCGGCATTGGTCGGCTGATATCCATGTACTGCTGCATCATATTCCAAAGCTGATAATACTCTTCAATAGGTGCGGTGAAGCCAAGTAAAGCGCCTAGGTCAACAGTATGCTTAGAGCCGTTGTAGCGATGAATTAAACGCATGGTGTAAAAGATCTCACCGTAATTGCCTGGGTTGGAAGCGAGATAGCAGTCAAATTCATGGAAGGGAGCGGCGAAAACCTCTTTATCTTTTTTGTAGATATGAACTTGACCTGTTTGGCGGCAGAGTTCGTAATCTTTACGTATTTTCATAAAGAAAGGGACTTTGCCGTTTCGGCCAGCGATTTTATGGTAGTAAAGCTGGAATAGAGCACTTGAGCCGTAAAAAATGCAAGAAAAGTAAAAGAGTGCTTGGAACGACATTTGGGCGTCAGGGTGGTTATGATTTCCATCCAAGTACAATACTGTGTATCCCATTATTAAAGAGAGTATTGTCAAAGGGAGGAAAAACTTTAGAAAAGTTTCCGTCGAAACTCCAATGAAATAAAAAAGCGCTAAGCCGAGGTTTGCTTTGCCCTTTGTATAGTTTTGGTGGTCCCAAGGGGATGCCATTTTCCGATCTTTGTAATCGTCTAACTCAATTTCTTCGGACAAGGAATAAGGCACTTGCCCTGAAATTCTGTTGAAGTTAAGGCGGTCGGCATTTGCTAGTTTAAATTTACCAAAGACGGTCTGTTTTAGCTCAGAAGGTTCGGATAAAGGTATGTTGTTAGAATCGTACGCCGTTTCTGAGTACTTTTGTTCCATCATTATGTAGCATTTCCGTATTTATAGACCGCTTCGCTCGCGAGTAGCTAGGACGCTGCGCTTCTGGTGGCTAGCGTCCAAGTCATTTCCATTTTTAAGCTACGAAAGGTTCGTCTGGTTTTTTCCAGCGTAATATATCTTCCGCTTGAAGAGGAATGGATTGTTGCTCTTTTGCTCTTCGCTTGAGTTCGGCTTGATATTGTTCCTCATTCATATTGCGCCAGAAGTGGCTATCACGGCCAGTTTCTTGGTCATACGCTGCTGTCGTAGGATCTAGATGGCGATAGGCCTCCGACATGATGTTATCCGGCATCGGGCGGCTGATATCCATGTACTGCTGCATCATATTCCAAAGCTGATAATACTCTTCAATAGGAGCTGTGAAGCCCAATAAAGCGCCTAGGTCAACAGTATGCTTGGAGCCGTTGTAGCGATGAATTAAACGCATGGTGTAAAAGATCTCACCGTAATTGCCTGGGTTGGACGCGAGATAGCAGTCAAATTCATGGAAGGGAGCGGCGAAAACCTCTTTATCTTTTTTATAGATATGTACCATGCCTGTTTGGCGGCTTAGCTCATAATCTTTACGTATTTTCATAAAGAAAGGGACTTTGCCGTTTCGGCCAGCGATTTTATGGTAGTAAAGCTGGAATAGAGCGCTTGAGCCGAAGAAAAGGCAAAAAAAGTACAATAAAATCTTTAACGTTAGAAGGGCCTCAGGATCATTATGATTACCATCAAAGTAAAGCCCTGAATACATTAATATAAAACCCACTACGGTTACAGGCAGAAAGAATTTTAAGAAGGTCTCTGTCGAAACACCAATAAAATAAAATAGCGCTAAGCCAAAGTTAGCTTTGCCTTTAGTGTATGTTTGGTGATCCCACGGAGATGCCATTTTCCTATCTTTATAGTCGTCTAATTCAATTTCTTCAGACAGTGAGTAGGGTACTTGTCCTGAGATTTGATTAAAGTTTAAGCGATCAGCATTAGCGAGCTTGAATTTTCGAAATACAGTCTGTTTTAACTCGGAAGGTCCAGTCTCAGGAATATTGTTTGAGTTATAGGCTGTTTCTGAATAGTGCTGATCCGTCATAATGTAGTATTTCCGTATGTATAGACCGCTTTGCTCGCGAGAGGCTAGGACGCTTTGCTTATAGTGGCTAGTGCTCTATTTGGTTCTTTTGTAGTTTAAGCTACAAAAGGTGCGTCTGGTTTTTTCCAGCGCATGATGTCTTCACCTTCCAAAGGAATGCTCTTTTGCGCTTCTTCTCTACGGGCTATTTCAGCTTTGTATTCTTTTGGAGTCATATTGCGCCAAAAGTGGCTATCACGGCCAGTTTCTTTGTCATAAGCAGCAGTCGTAGGGTCTAGGTGGCGATAGGCCTCAGACATAATGCTATCCGGCATCGGGCGGCTGATATCCATGTACTGCTGCATCATATTCCAAAGTTGGTAATACTCTTCTGGCGGGGCAGAATTACCGATGATTCCACCTAAATCTACTGTGTGCTTTGTACCTTGATATCGATGTACCAACTGCATGGTGTAAAAGAGTTCACCGTAGTTACCCGGATTTGATGCTAAGTAGCAGTCGAATTCGTAGAAAGGTGCAGAGAATACTTCTTTATCTTTTTTATAAATATGGACCATGCCAGTTTGGCGGCAGAGCTCGAATTCGCGATAGAATTTCAAAAAGAAAGGCGGGGTATCGTTGATGTAGGCGAGTTTTCGATAATAAAGCTGATAGAGAGCGCAAACCACAAAAAAAGAAAAGCAATAAAGAGAGAACTCAATAAACCAAGTATTAAATTCGCTTGTATTTTCGTTCTCAGATATAGCTATACCATAAATTAAACAAAGGCCTATGATAGTAATGGGTAAGAAAGATATTAAAAGAACATAGGTAAACGAACCAATAAAAAAGAACAAAACTGACCAAATATTTCCTTTTCCTTTGATATAGCTATTATGGCTCCAAGGGCTTTCCAAGGTCCTGTCTTTATATTCATTAAACTCAATGTCCCCTGAAAATGAGCCGGGTATCTGGTTCGTTACCCTGTTAAAGTTAAGCTTAGTGGCATTGGCTAGTTTAAACTTGCTAAGTAGGCTTGTATCGAGAGCTGATTTTTCTTGCTTTGGTAACTTGGTAGAGTTTAAGGCGGTGTCTGCGTAGTGCTGTTCCATATTAATATTCAATCCCTTTTTCGTAATCGCTTAGCCAGCCTAGCTGATCGGAGTCGGAAAAGTCAGGATGGTCACTGATCTTACTGAGCGAAGCTTTGCCTTTATGCATCTCCGGAGCTGGAAAGCTGTAATCGTTTACCTGAAGTTTTAACCTGAGTTGCCACTCAGAATAGGTTTTATTAACGAGCTTTTGGGCTGCTCCTAGGTGGCTTTTACCTGTAGCTGACTTTAAATAATGGATCATGCCATGATCGGTCTGAAAACTGTATAGCGTTTTGCTTGAGAAGGCCCTGCCTGTTTTAATGGGATGCCCTCCCATTATATTACCACCGCTCATTTGGCGCTTTATTTCAACTTCTTGTAGATCTAGTTGATAGTTGGCCTGATGTTCTTCATTAGAAAGCAGACTTTGGATGTTCCCATTGACTGTAATTTGGGTGTCAATGCCGGTTTGTTTAAGGTATTGGTAATGTTCAGCCGGGAGTTTTCCTTGTTTCAGGGGCTCAATTTTAACTTGGGTATTGAGCATAATATTAATTAGGTGATACCACGCAAAGGCTGGATCATTATTTAGATCTACGTATTTTTCTGCATCGGAACCATATCCGAAAGGACCATGTTTTAACCAGATCTCTATTTCTTCATCAGTTAATAATATTGCGGCAGCAAGAGCTGCCAAAGTACCTGCAATAATTAACCAGCCTATAGGCCCTAGCGCAGCTTTAGTGATAATTCCGTAGAATGAGGTGAGTAATAGTCCTGTACCTGCGACACCCATGGCGATGGCGGCATCCTTGTCTTGCCTTTCAAGAAGCCTTAGAGCCTCCCAATAGGTCATTACTGCCGTAAATACGCCCGCACCAAAAGACATTATGTTCAATACTGAGATTGCTCCAGGAATAGTTTTTGCTAATGTCGGGCTGAGGCGCGCTACAATGGGCTTTGCTAGCTTAGGCATTGCGACGACTTGTTGGGTCCATTTCGGGGTGTAGCTATTAGAAATAAATTTTAATAATTGAAGGCTTGCTACAGTAAGATCAAGGGTTGCGCTTAGGGTATTGAGACCTGAGAATGCTTTTTCGTCAAAGTTGAAAGCTTTTATTACTCTGGAAAGATTAATCAACTCCAGTGCAGCAATAAAATAAGGAACCCTATATTTCGTAATGGTTCTTTGTGCGCGTAAACCCAGTGATAGGTCAAGTCGTTGTTGCTCAGTAAGCTCATCTACAGGAATGTGAAGCAGTTTAAGGCCTTTCAGTGCGGTAACGCCTCGGTCAGTATCGAGCCCTTGTTTAACTGTCTTTGGGTTTGAATTGAGGTTAACTGTCTGATTAGTATCAGGGCTGTGTATTTTAAAGGCCGCTTTTTGTTTCCTCTCATATTTATCTTTTTCTAAACCAGTTAATCCCCACTTTAAACCATCGCCTTCCACGCCAATGATTAGATGCTTCCCAGATATAACATTACTTACATCATCAAAACGCAGTTCTTTAAGGGTTTCGTTAGCGATTGCCTTTAGTTGTCTTAGGTTACTAACAAAAACCTTTTCAAACTGGGTCTTATAGCTAACTTGTTTGAGCTGGTCTGAGCTGATCACTTTAAGAACGGCATTACTGTATATAGAGATAATTTCATCAGTAAATAAGATCGCGCGGCGAACAACTCCGAATCCCTCGTCAGTTTCTGTATCGGTGGCTTTAAAAATTGCTGCAGCCATACCTATTTCTACGGTATGTAGTTCTTCATCTAGGTTCAGATTAGTTTCGTTCCAGCGCGTTAAATTTGCTGTTGTTGCTAGGCCTGAACCATCATTTTTGGGTGCGGGTGGGATATAGGCAGCGTCTAAGGGGACTTCTGTTTTATTAGGAAACAGTACTGGGTGTAGAGGGTGACTGCTGTCTTCTTCGATGATTGCTATTAGTGTGTTAGTTGCCGCGTGTTTTTTCCTTTCTTCTGGCGCAATCAGAGGGTTATCCATTTCTGCATCGATCAGTAGGGCATTGATAGCAGGGCAACAGAAGAGGTGAGATGTGGCAGCATTTACGCCGTTTAGGGCACCCATGTCACGGATACTTTGTACTAAGGTTTTATCGCTCAGCAGTTTTGATAGCCCATACTGCATTGCTGGAATCTCTTTTGTGTATTGGCTGCGTTCTGCTGTGCGTAAGGTGCGATGAAAGGTGCCGTTGCTGCTTAAGTCCATATATTTACTGTACTTACGCAGCTCGTTCCGCTTGCCATTATGGTTCTCTGCCAGAATTAGGCGTGAGATAAGTTCGGCGCTAAGGAAGTGGTCTTTGTCTTCACAGAGTTGTTTTATTTGTTGAAAATAAGCGCTGGCTGATTGGATTAGGTGTACGTGATTTCGCACTTTAAATAAAGGGTCTTCAGCTGTAAATGTGCGTAGGTGGTTTTGTTTTGCTTGAGCCCAGCAGTCTTTTTCTGGCTCCGATGTCCAGATATCTTCTGGAAACAGAGGTTCTTTGTCGTTGGCGATAGCGCAGGCGGTTGCTCGTAGTGCGTAATCTGCTTTGCAGCGTAGGTCTCCAAAAGCGGTGGATACATACTCTGTATCATCAGCGAGTAGTTTTTGTTCTTTTTTGACTACGTCATAGCGTTCTTTTAGGAAGGTGCCTTTAACGTCCCTTGTTAATTCGACAGCATCTGATACTAGCATCTCTATATCAGGTGAGCGGTTGCGCATTTCTTGTAGATTCGAGACTTTGCTAATTTTACTTCGCTTCATACGGAGCTTAAGTTGGTCTTGGTTTTGCTCTAAATAGTTGATGCGCTCAGCCGTCCATTGTACTTCTGAGAATGCGATCAAAACACTTCCATCAAGTTTGGAGCCATTTCTTTTACCGGGAATCCAGATCTCTGTGAGTGGTACACCGGTAGTGTCACGTTTGCCTATTTTGATGGGATTCGACTTAAGGCTATCCGCCCATTCCAAGTGGTTTACGGGTGTTTCGCGAAAAGACTGTAGATTCACATCACGGAATGTATATTCGTCACCGGGGATTACTTCGATTTCACGCCATACTTGGAACCTTGAGCCATAAGGGGCTTTATAAGCGATATAGATAAAGCCTCCACGGGGTGGGGCGATATGATCCAACTTATATTCTGCATCCACACTTTGCATAAATAGTGAGGGTAGGCAGGCATGGAGGAGGTAGTCTTGCTCTTGGTTTTCTTTACGCTTGGTTTCATAGGCAGAACGGAAAAGGGGCAGTTTAATGGGTTCCCCTTTTTCGGTTTTAACTTCTAACCAGACGTTATTGGAAACTTCGCCAGTCCAATCCCAATCGTAAATGGTGGTTTCATCAAGCACTAGTGTTTGTTTAGTCGCCTCGATACCGCTTTTAGCCGTTTTATCTAATGTATCGTAAAAGCGTATTTGGTGTTCATCCCCATGGTTGATACCCGTGACTTCAATATGAAAACGGTCTTTTTCACAGGCTGCTTTTTTATGGCCGTTATTCTGCATTGTGTAACTCCATGTCCTGTTGTTGCATCCTTTCTAGCAGCGATAAACGTTGGGGGTTGTCTAACTTTTTAAGCTGGGCTAATAGTTTTTTCGCGTGATCAGGGTGTTGGTTGATCGCTTGGAAAAATAGATGGGTCATCTCTGTGTTATTAAACATGTCGAGGGTTTCAGCCTGTATGGTCAGTGCTCGTATGTTTTTGAATTCAGAGAGGCTTAGCTCAATCTCATCACTTGTTTGCCAATTAAGAATCAGTTGATCGATCGGCCCAATCTTTAAAGCTGATTGTTGTGTTTCGGTTAGCGCGTAATCTTGGTTGGTATTTACAACTTGTAGCTGATTATCAGCTGCTTCATTAGTTTGGACTCTCCAAGCGATCTCATCTTGAATGTTTGCTAACGGTGAATGCCAGATAATGGCGCTGATGCAGTTCATCCATTCAAGGGTGTCGGCTTTAGATGATTCCGAGAGCAGGTAGTGAGCCACGGCGGGAAGCTGGTAGTGCAGTACGCCTTTTTGTTCATTTCCAAATTTTACAAACAATCGATTACGGAGCAGTGTGATCAATTGTGAAAAGCTAACCTCTGTTGGCGCATAGATTAAGATCCCTTGCCAACCTGTTTTTGTTTCGGCGTTATGTTCAAACACTTTTAGAATCGCGCTCTGTTCTTTGATTTCGCACAGCCATGGGCTGGCATGACTCAAAGACTCTAGTGGAGTTGTTTCAAATAGAGGCGCTCGATAGGTATCAGTGTTTGCATAGAGATCGCGCAGCATCTCTTTATGAGGGCTTGCGAGTAGATACAGGCGCTGAGAACTATCGATATCTGTTTTTAGCCGAGTAATTAGATTATTGAGCTTCATTTGTTGTTACCGCACGGGCAGTGGCTTAGCGGGCAGCTACCATCTTTTTGTAGCTGGCACATTTCGGTAATTGGGAGGTTCGCTTGGCGATCACTCTCCATGCGGTGGGCCATAAGTGCAGATGCACTCCAAGGTGATTCTGTAGCCAACTGCGGCGTCACATTACCTGCTTTGTCTATATCTGCTTCAAGCGGTGGTGTTGGTGGAATAGGTGAGGCTTTTTGCGCCGAAGGAGCTGAGCCGCCTGAGTTAAGGTTTACCTTTGCACCGTTAACCGTTACGCCGCCCGGGTTTACATTAATGCCGCTGCCACCGGCGGATAAAACCATATCAACGCCAGCTTCGAGTACGATTTTGTTACCCGCTTTGATATGGATATTTTGACCGGCACCGGTGGTTTGATTCTGTTTGATCTGGATATGACGTTCTTTATCGACAATAAGATGCTGATCATTGTCGCTTTGGCGATGGAAGTTACCGTCCGTTAAGGCGTTTTCTTTCGCGCGGAATTCACGGTATTCGTTGTTGATCTGTATCCAGTGATGATCTTGGCCGACCCATTCTTTGTGATCGTTTTTAACGCGTTGATCAAAGTCTTTTTGGGCGTGAATAAAAACTTGTTCTTGAGCTTTTAAGTCTTCGATGCGGATCTCATTAAAGCCTTCTCCGCCTTTTGTGGAGTTGGTTTTAATGGTGCTCATGGTTTTGCACTCAGGAAGCGGGTAAGGAGTGCGGTTTAAACCATGATAGACCCTGCCGGTAATGATAGGGCGATCTGGATTACCATCTAGGAAATCGACAATGACCTCTTCACCAATACGTGGAATAAAAATGCCGCCGAAAGCGCCACCAGCGTGGTTTTGGCTGACCCGTATCCAGCAGGAGCTTTGTTCATCCATCTGGCCTTCGCGATCCCAATGGAATTGCACTTTAACGCGGCCGTGTTCGTCGGTGTAAATCTCTTCACCTTCGGGACCGGTAACAATTGCCGTTTGGGTACCTTTTATTTTGGGGCGAGGGGTTTTTCTTGCTGGGGTAAAAGGCGTTGTAAAAGGTATACCGTGAATAAGGTTGGTATATTTAGAGCCTTCGGTTGTTGCGCCAACTTCTAATACTTGTGGTTGCGCACAATTATGCTCAATGTGAGTAATTAAATACTCAATATTATGCGTTTCAACTTCGTGATCAGTTAATTCAAAACTATAGCCAGGAAGTAATCTATTAATATCTGATTCGGCAATAATATGTTTTCTAAAACTATTATTCGCTTGGTTTAAATTCGTTGATAAAGCATCACCGCGATCAGATTCAATAAACTCACCAGGGTATTCGTAGATCTCCAAAGGGGTATCTAGTTCGTGGCTATCATCAGAAGTTAGAGTGAGATTGGGCTTTTTAAAGTCGTAATCTCGTATGGATACTTTGCCACTTTTAACGGCCTCTCTATAGCGGAATTTGAAGATGTGCTGTTCGCGGACTGCACCTTGAGCATCATGAAAGTAGGGCAGCTCTCTTTCGCCGCTAATCGGATGATTAGTTAGTGATGAATCAGTAAAAACAAGGATATGCTTGTCATAGTGGTGTTCGAAGTAGTAGTGAATCCCTTCGAATTCTAACAGGCGTTGAATAAAGTCTTTATCGCTTTCTCTGTACTGAACGCAGTATTCTCTCGGTGTATAGGGATTACTAAGCTCAAAACGGAATTCATCAGTCTGTAGGCCAGATTCTGTAAGGGTTTGAGTAATGATTTCTTGTGCAGATTTAAATTGAAATATACGGCTGTTTATTCGATAACGAAGCGGCCATAACTTGGGAACAAGGGTGATGTAATAGGTGGTTTGCTTAACCCCGGTTTCACCTAGTTCTGCGGTAGAAATGATGCCGTGAATGTAGCGAGTATGCTCATTTTCATCACAGCTTTGATCCAAAAGCTTTACCACTGCTGAGCGGTTAAGAAGCGAGACGAGGTCTATTTCTGGGTTTTCAGATACAACTTCTAACGATATTTCAAAAGCCGTTGAGAGGGTCTCAAAACCACTCATACGTACGAGTTGAAAGGTATCGTCTTGCTCTGCAATGTTAAAGAAAAAGCGTTCTTCATCCGCTTTCAGAAACATGTAAGTTCCCTCTTATGTTCCTATAGGTTGGGCCAGTAAAAATAAAGATGCTTCCCGCATCTAAATAAAGTTTGTCACCATAACCTAATGCATTAAATAAGTTAATTGTTTTTATTAGCAGGTTGTGTGCCAAAGCAATAATATTTATTTTTGAATTAATGTTCGTTTTGTTATTGCGAATAAAAATTCTCATTTACCCAAAAAAAAAGGGGTTTTATGGGGCTTTTATTCTCATTTATATTGCTGTATCTTGCCTGCACAAATTGATCCAATGGTAGTAAATTACATTAAGTAAGTAGCCTTGTTTCATTTAATACGGATGTTGGTTTTTAATGTAGGGATGATTTATGTCGGCTATTTTGCAGCTCAGACTTATTGCGTTTAGGGGATTGGCACCAGCTGTTTCTCAAATGCGCGAGTTTGATCAAGACGAGGTTCTTATCGGTCGTGCGCCAGATAATGACTTTGTGGTCGAAGATCCTGAGCGTTACTGTTCCCGATACCACGCCCGTTGCTACCGCGCCGATAATCAATTCTTTGTTGAAGATACAAGCACTCCTGGTACTCAAGTTAATGCAGGGCATCACTTAGGACGAGGGCATCGTCATCGCTTAGTGAGTGGTGATCTACTGCATATTGGGGAGTGTCAGATTCAAGTTGATCTTATCGAGTCTGCTCAGCCAGTAGCTGCCCAAGAAGTGGGTGCTTTTTCCATCGATGATTTCTTCTCTGATGGTGGTGCCTCTGATCAAATTGAAGCACCTGTAAATAAAGTTCCACTGCCTAATATTCCCCACACGACCTCTGCAGATTTTTACGATTCCATAGCGCCGCAAAATAATATGCCTCCTAGACATGTTGATGGCTATGAGGTTGAGTCGCATGAGCAGCATTTTGCTGATCCAGCTACCTCCGTAAGTATTGAGCAGAATGCTGCCCAAGCTGTAACTATGCAAGCTGTAACTATGGATGATGCGCCAGTAGCGCCTGTCCCAGTAGAGCAGCCTTACATGGAGCAGCATTTGGATGCTTATGATCAGGCTGTTGTGATGCCTGAGGTCAATGCAGCACATGTCAGTTCACAGATCAGTGACGCACTAATCCCTGAAGTGCAGCCGGTTCCTTCGACCGTTCAACAGGCTCCAGTTCATGAGGCTGTAGTTGAGGAGGCTTTAGTTCAGGAGGCTATAGTTCAGCAGGCTTCAGCTCAACAAAGTCCGGCCCAGCAAGCTCCTAAAAGTGATGTTGATAGTTTAGCGATTAAAGCATTTTTACAGGGTTTAGATGTTCAACCTTCTGATCTTGTAGGGCGAAATAAAGAAGAGATTATGTTCTCTGCAGGTCAGATGCTGCGAGTTTTAACTCAAGGCATTATGGAGATTTTGCTTAGCCGTAATGATGTAAAAAAAGAGTTTGGCATGGATGTTACTCGCATTGGTGCTCAACAGAATAACCCTCTTAAATTTAGCCAGAACTCAGGTGAAGCGATGATCAAACTGCTGACCGAGGCTGAAGGTTATATGTCTGCAAATGAGGCAGTTAAAGAAGGGGTTGTGGATGCAAAAGCTCATCAAGTGGCAGTTATGTCGGGTATGCAGAGCGCGATTGTATCTATGCTAGAGCGTTTTCGACCTGAATCACTCGAAGAGCAATTAACTTCGAAGTTTGTCCTTTCCCGGAAAGGTAAATACTGGGAGATGTATAAGGACGCATACCAGCAACTTGTTTCTGAAGCAGAGGATGATTTTAACGCTTTGTTTGGCGATGAGTTTACTCAGGTTTATCAGCAACAGGTTCGAGAGATCGAGTCGAGTTATTCGCAAGATTAATTTTTCAAAATCTTAGAAGCATTGATTTACTGTAAAAGGGATTTTTAAGTAGTGAGCAACCGTAATTTAGTCACTTGTTATACCTCTGCATTGTTTGTAGGCATGTCGCTTTCAGTTAATGCCCAGACGCTGCCGGATGCGGCGACTCCAGGTGCAATCAGTGAACCGAAGCCTGATCTTCTAGTTAAGCCAAACAATGATCTTCAACTAAGTATTCCTGCTAAGAAGGATCGTCCGCTAGATCTTGATTCTGGACCTGTAATCCAAGTGAAACGGATATCTCTTTATGAACTTGGTGGTAAGGATAAAAGTCAGCAAGTACTTGTGGATAATCAAAAGGTTAACCAGATTATTCAAGATAGTATTGATAAGCATGTAGATGGATTTACGCTTGGGCAGTTACAAAGTTTAACTGATCAGGTAACCAACTTTTATCGTCAACAAGGTTGGATTCTTGCGACTGTTTATCTGCCTGCGCAAGAAGTTGATTCTGGTGAAGTTGTCTTTCACTTATTGCCTGGCAAATTAGATTTGGTACGTGTGCAAGGTGAGTCGTCTTATTCTGTCGATCAGCTTACCCATCCATTTTCGGATTCGCTGCAAACCACACTGGATAAAAACGCTACAGAAGCTTCGTTGTTAACCGTTTTGGATTACCCCGGAATTTCTGTTTCGGGTGTTTTAGAGCCGGGCGAAGAGGTTGGAACGACTAACTTGAATCTGTCTGTTAACAGTGAAGATCGATTTGCAGGGATCATTTATCTAGATAACAAAGGTTCGTTTTACTCCGGTGAAGAGAGATTGGGTGCGGGTTTAATCTTTAATAACCCATTCGGCTTGATCGACCAGCTTCGCCTGGATGGAATGATCCAAAATAAGCCTCAAGCGGAGGGCGATGAATCAGTTGATCATGCTTTGTTTGGTGGTATCTCTTATACGGCTCGCCCTTTTGATCCCGCGTATGAATTGAGCTTTGAGCATTCTCGAAATCAGTATGACATTGGTCGTGAGCTGGCTGAGTTTGGATTTGAAGGTAAGGCAAAGCGTACTTCATTTGGTGTAAAGCGACAGCTGCGTAGAAGTAGGATTTTTAACGACTATGTTCGTTTTAATTTAAACCTGAATGATGCACAAACCCTTCGAGATGGTGAATCTGAGTCTAGAGATAAGCTTACGTCAGTGCAGTTTGCTTACAGCCTTGATTATACGGACGGTCTGATTGGAGGAGGGTATTCGGCATTAAACCTTGTCTACCGTAGAGGGCTGGAAAGTACGTTTGGAAGCTTAAGTAATGGGGATGAGCAGATCAGTCGATTGACCGACAGTGGTCGTGCGCCTATGGATTACTCTAAGTGGAAATTGAGTGCGTCACGCTATCAGCGTTTTATTGCTAACACTTCTCTGCGCATGCGTTTGGATATGCAGTATTCAGCTGATCCTTTGGTATCTCTTGAACAATTTTCCATTGGGGGCTCGGATAGCGTAAGGGCTTACCCTGGCGCTGAATATATGGCTGATAAAGGCGTATTTGCCAGTATTGAATGGATTACACCGATACCTTTCATTGCAGAAAAACCAGCTTTCGGCAACCGCACTTGGGGCGATGTACTGCAGTTCTCTGCGTTCTTCGATTATGGCAAAGGCTATAAGAACGAAGCGCTTTCGACTGAGGAAGATGAGTCCGAGCTGTATGGCTCAGGTTTGGGGATTAGATTTGCCCCACTGGATAATTTAGAGCTAAACATCTCGGTTGCTGAAGCGGGCGCAGAAAAACCAAGCAATGGCCGAGAGCCGCAAATTTTTGCTGATTTGATTTTCCAGTTTTAAAGGGACTTTCTGAGAAAACTTAGGTTTATCAAATCTAAAAACGATTTTTCATTTTACGAATTAAGGCGTAAGCCACCAGAAATAAGAACGGATGCATATGAACTGGTCAAAAACAGCAATATCAACTTTCGTAAAGTCAGCCATGGTGGCGGGCGTTAGTAGTTCTATATTACTGCCGAATAAAGTCTTTGCGGGACCTGCTGGTGGGGTTATTTCACAAGGCAGTGGCAGTATTAGTGTGCATAACAAAACGACCACTATCAAACAGTCTACTTCAGCAATGGTAGTGGATTGGCAGAGTTTTAACGTAGCTCAGGATGAGCTTGTTAAGTTTGACCACCCATCAGCTAAAGCTTCTACCCTAAACCGTATACATGATCAAAATCCCTCTCAAATTCTTGGTCGAGTGGAAGGTAAGGGTAGGGTATTCCTTGTCAATCCGAATGGTATTGTCTTTGGTGAAAACTCTACTGTAAACCTTGGAAGTTTAGTTGCGACCACCAAGCAAATTTCTGACAGTGATTTTATGTCAGGAAATATCAAATTACGTGATGTAGATGATGAAGGCGTCATTGTTAACCGCGGCACATTAACTGCTGCGACAGGCGGATCAGTAGTTCTGGTTGGCGATAATGTCGTTAATGAAGGTGTTATCCAAGCTGTAAAAGGTTCTGTTGTATTAGCCTCAGGTGAAAGCGCAACGCTGGATTTTGATGGTGATGGATTGCTTCAGTTCAAACTATCAGGTGAAGCTACAGAAGGTAAGACAGATACCGCGGTTTTGAATGCTGGCATGATCAGTGCCGACGATGGTTCTGTTCTTTTAACCGCTAAAGCGGCCCGTGATGTGTTTGCTAATGTTGTAAATAATACCGGTGTTGTTGAAGCCAAAGGCATAGATACCAGTGGCGGTAAAATACGTTTAATTGGTGAAGGTGCTGATGTTCGTACTAGTGGTCAGTTAATAGCGACAAGTGAGAACGATACGGGCGGACAGATTGATGTAACCGGCGATCGAGTTGCCATTGATGATGGTGCACTACTTGATGTATCTGGTCAAAATGGTGGCGGTCATATTCGTGTCGGCGGCGGTTATCAAGGTAATGATGCAGACATAAACAATGCTGAAAAAACATATGTTGCTGATACGGCGACATTAAAAGCCGATGCTATTGAATCTGGTGATGGCGGTGAGGTGATTGTTTGGGCCGATGAATTTACAAATTACAAAGGTTCGATCAGCGCGAAAGGTGGCTCACAAAACGGTGACGGTGGCTTTGCCGAAGTATCTGGTAAGCAGGCACTTAGCTTCACTGGTGATGTCGATCTAACTGCTGAAAATGGTGTTACTGGTGAGCTCTTACTTGATCCTGGATATATTGAAATTGTTAAGAATAGTGGTTATATACTCGATGACGATGTGGTATTCGATGGCGATACGAGTACAACTACGAAAATAGATGTAGATAACTTAGTTTCGCAATTGGCTACAGCGAATGTTTCATTGCAGGCTGAGGTTGATATCGATGTTAAGACAAGCATTGATACGACAGGTAATACAGGGGATGTGGCTTTTACCAATAACCTGACTCTGCATGCCAAAAATGACATTAATATTGACGGCGATATTTCGTTAAAAACAGGTGCAACTTTAACACTAAGAGCCAATGGTGATGTCGATGGCAATGGCAATATATCTCAGAGTAAGGCAATCACTGCAACTCACTTAGTTGTTGATGCAAAAAATAGCGCTGATTTAACTGACCAGAATAACAATTTTGATACTGTTTCGTTAAGCGGTGGCTCTGTGAATATCAGAGATGTTGATGGTGTTGATCTGGCCGCTGCGGACCTTACTGGTTCGTTGACAGTGAATGCAGGTGGGAACATTACTCAATCAGGCGTAGTAGACGTTGCTAGTGCTACTGCTCTTACTTCGGGCGCTGATATCACGCTTGATAACAGCAATAACGATTTCTCATCCATATCCCTTACAGCCGTCAATGCTCAGGTGAATGATATAAATGCATTAGATCTGGCTGCGACAACTCTTACAGGCTTGTTAGAAGTAATAGCAGAAAATGATATTACGCAGTCATCGGCTATTAGTTTAAATAGTCCCGCTAGTTTTACGTCTAACAGTGGAAATGTCATTTTAAATAATCCAGCAAATGACTTTGCATCTTTGGGTGTATCAGCTCTCAATGCAATTGTAGAAGATGCCAATGCATTAATACTATCTGATACTAATGTGGCTGGTGATCTGTTTGTGATAACAGCTGGGAATTTAACTCAATCAGCCGCGATTAATGTTGGTGGAACAACCGACCTAGACGTGGCTGGTGCTATCACATTAGAGAACGCTAACAACAATTTTTCTTTTGTTAATGCATCTGCGACAAATATTAGTGTGCGTGATCTAGATGCTCTCAGTGTTGCAGCTTTAAACACCAACAATCTTACAATCACGACCGGTGGCGCTTTAACCCAGACAGGCGCATTTTTTGTGTCTAATGAAGCGCATATCGAAGCAGCATCTACGGTTTTTACAGAAGGTAATGATTTTAACGTTTTATATCTTAATGGTGGGTCAGCAACCATCAATGACATTAACAATGTCGTTTTAGGTAATACAGATTTAACACATGCTTTGACAGTCACAGCTGTTGGAAACATCACTCAAAATGCTGCTGTCGAGGTGGATGGTTTTGCTACATTAAGTGCTACCAACATAGTGTTAGATGACAGCAATAATGATTTTTCATCAGTGAAGCTGACCGCTGTAAATGCGCAACTAGCAGATCGCAATACATTAGCTTTTGGCGCTAGTAATATTTTTGGTGCTTTGAATGTAGCAGCTGAAAGCCATATCACTCAATCTACGGCTATTAGTGTAGATGGAGCAGCAAGTTTTACTTCAAATACGGGCAATGTCATTTTAGGTGATGCTTCGAATGAGTTTTCAACTATTGGTGTTTCTGCACTTAATGCAACTATTCAAGATGTGGACGAATTAGCGCTCTCCACTTCTTCCCTATCAGGTGATTTGTCGGTCATTACAGGCGATAACCTAACTCAATCGGGTGCGATTGATGTAGCGGGGGCAGCTGTACTTGCTGTTTCAGGTGATATCACTTTAGAAAATGCTGCGAATGACTTTGACACTTTAAATGCCTCAGGCACAAACATTAGTGTACGTGATGCGAATGATCTGATCGTTGAGGCTTTAAATACTTCTGACCTTACAATCAATGCAGGGAATGCTATAACGCAAACTGGCGCATTTGTTGTATCTAATGAAACAAATATCCAAGCTGCCACAGCTACTTTAACGCAAGATAACGATTTTAATTCTTTGTCTTTGAGTGGTGGCACTGCGTCGGTTAATGATATTAATGGCATCTTACTTGATACGATCGATTTAACTGGCAGTTTAACAGTTAATAGTGCAGGTAATATTACGCAAAATGGCGCTGTTGATGTTGATGGTACAACCTCGTTAACAGCGACAGGTTATAATATTACGCTGGATAACGGTAATAATGATTTCTCATCTTTATCTCTTACCGCAGTCGATGCGCAAATTGAAGATGCGAGCGCATTAGTTCTAGCTTCAACTGATCTGACGGGTACTTTGGCCGTAACTGCAGAAGGTAACATCACTCAAACAGCAGCTGTTGAAGTTGATGGAGCGGCTAGTTTTACGTCGAACAGTGGAGATGTCACTTTAAATCATGCCGGTAATGATTTCAGCTCGCTTGGTGTATCAGCGGCGAATGCGACGGTTGTTGATGTTAATGCAGTAGAGCTTTCAAGCTCATCTGTCACAGGCGATTTATCAGTCACTGCTGGTGGAAATCTAACTCAATCGGGTGCGATTGATGTAGCGGGTGCAACTGTACTTGCTGTTTCAGGTGATATTACTTTAGAAAATGCTGCTAATGACTTTGACACTTTAGATGCTTCAGGCACAAATATTAGTGTGCGTGATGAAAATGATCTGAGTGTTGCAGCTTTAAATACTACTAATCTCACAATTACTACGGGTGGTGCTTTAACCCAAACAGGCGCATTCGTTGTTTCTAGTACGGCTAACATCGAAGCAGCTACTGCCACTTTAACGCAAGATAATGACTTTACCTCTTTGGCGCTGAATGGTGGTTCTGTAACGGTTAATGATCTTAATGACGTTGTACTGGGTACGACGGATTTGACTGGAAATTTAACTGTTACTAGTGCAGGCAATATTACGCAAAGTGGTGACGTTGAGGTGGATGGTGCTACTTCACTCACGGCTGCAGGGGATATTACTTTAGATAATAGCGGTAACGACTTCGCATCATTAGCATTGGATGCCGTAAATTCCGTTGTCCAAGACAGCACTGCACTCGAATTAGCAGTAACGACCATTATTAATGCTTTAACAGTTACATCTGCTGGTGATTTGACTCAGTCCGGTGCAATTGACGTGAATGGCGCCACTGTTCTTGCAGTTACAGGTGATATCACTTTAGAGAATACAGCTAATGATTTAACTAGCCTAGATGTGACAGCATCTACTTCTTCTAACATGAGTGTCACAGATACTAATGATTTAAGTGTCTCTGCTGTAAGCGTTGATGATCTCAGCTTGACCACTGGTGGCGTGTTAACCCAAACAGGCGCATTTGTCGTTTCTAATAATGCTGTAATTGATGCGAATACCGCGACGTTAACTCAAGATAATGACTTTGCTACTTTGTCTCTAGCTGGCGGGTCTGCAAATGTTACCGATATCAATGCGATTGAGCTTGGCGTGACTGATCTCTCAGGCACATTAACCGTTACTGCCGGTGGAAATATAACGCAGTCGGGCATAGTAGAAGTTGATGGTGTAGCAAATCTATCGGCAACTGGCAGCGATATCGTTCTAGATAACGTAGCGAATGATTTTTCTACGGTAACTGTTCAGGCAGATACACTTGAGCTTGCTGATAAAAATGATGTAAGTCTTGCGGCGCTGACCGTTGATAATCTTGCATTAGTAGTGGCGGGAGCGTTGACTCAATCAGGTGTTTTTGATGTTCAAAACGGTGCTGATATCCAAGCTAATACTGCAACATTAAACCTAGATAATGATTTCAATTCACTAGCGTTAAGCGGTGGCTCAATTTCGATTAAAGATATCAATGGTTTTGCACTAGGAGCTACTGATCTAACAGGTGATTTGACCATTGATACCGTTGGCACATTGAGTCAAATCGCAGAGGCAAAAGTGGACGGTCTTACCGATCTAACTGCTACAACGATTATATTATCTGAAGACAATGACTTTACTGATCTGGCTCTCTCAGCGCAGGATGCAACAGTAAAAGATATCAATGCATTGCGCTTGGATACATCATCACTGACAGGTTTCCTATCTGTAAATACTGGCGGTGATTTAACGCAAAATGGCGCGGTAACGGTTGCTGGCTCAACGATTTTTGCATCTGTTGGTCAGTCAATTGATCTCCAAAATAGCAGTAATGATTTCAATACAGTGACAGCGGTCGCATCTACTGTGAGCCTGAATGATAGTAATGATTTGATCCTGAATGGACTTACTGTTGATGATTTGGCTGTAACAGTCGTAGGCACGTTAACGCAAACGGGCGCCTTCATTGTAAATAATCTTGCTGATATTACTGGTAACCTAATTACTTTAGGCCAAGCAAATGACTTTAATTCGTTAGCCTTGGCAGGTGGCAATGTTACGGTAAATGAGGTTGATGAACTGAACTTAGATTCAGTCAATCTAACAGGCTCTTTAACCTTAACTACAGGCGGTAATCTTTCTCAATCGGGTACTGTTAACGTAGATGGAAATACCGATCTTGATGTTTCAGGTGTTATCACGTTACTCGATTCGAACAATGATTTCTCTACAGTTGATGTCATAGCGAATGAGCTACATATTCGTGATGCTGGAGATCTAAGTTTGTCTGCTTTGAACGTTGATGAATTAACAGTCATCACGGCCGGGCAGCTTACGCAAACTGGTGTGTTTGATATTGCAAATAGCGCCGATATAACAGCTGCAACTTCTATTCTTACGCAGAATAATGACTTTAATACTTTGGCATTAGCGGGGGGGAGTGCAACTATCACAGAGGCAAATGGTGTATTGCTTGAAGCATCTGATCTCACCGGTAATCTAACCCTCAATGTGGCAGGAGCGTTATCGCAATTAGGTGCTGTGAGCGTTGATGGCACAACGGATTTAACCGCATCGTCTATTTCTTTAACCCAGAGTAACGACTTTGCAACATTGCAGTTGGCTTCGGGTGATACAACTATTACTAATTCTGGTGGTTTGAATCTAGGTTGGAGTCATGTCACTGGAGATTTAAATCTGATGCTGGGTGGGGATCTAACTCAATCTGATGCACTCCAGATTGATGGCACTACCTCAATTACAGCACCTGGTTTTGATATTTATCTACAAAATATCGGAAATGATTTTAATAGCTTCTTTGCGAATGCTTCTGAGCTGAACCTCGTTGATAAGAATGATCTCTCGTTTGCTGGTTCATTTGTAAATTCATTGGATCTGGATATTACGGGTGATCTGACTCAAACCGACGGTATTACTGTTAATGATCTGGCTGATATTAGTGCTAATACCGTTTTCTTAGATCAGCCAAACAACTTTAATCAGATCACTATTACAGCTTCATCCGCTCTTATAGAAGAAGCAAATGATATTGATCTACTTTCACAATCTATTACGGGTGACTTCACGCTAACTGCAGGTGGAGATATTACGCAGTCAGAAGCACTTTCTTTTACTGGAAACGTAATAATTCAATCGACTGATGGCGATGTGATTTTAAATAATCGTCGAAATGATTTTGCATCACTAAGTATCATCGGTGGCCATGTAAGTGTTACAGATCAAGGGGATCTTGCTTTACCAAGTTTGGATGTAAGCACTTTAACCATTGATATAGATGGGCACTTAACTCAAACCGGTGCCTTTGTTGTGACGGATCAAGCTGACTTAACAGCTGCTACGATTAATCTTGATCTGCTTAATGACTTTAATAAGTTAGGCCTAAACGCGACAACGGCAACCATTAATGAAATTAATGGTTTTACACTCACAGATTCAACTATAGCAGGGGCTTTAACTATCACTGCTATGGGGGATGTTGAGCAAACTGCTGCGATAAATGTTGCTGGTCACACGAATATTGACGCATCAGGTAATGCAATTATTTTGCAAAATGCTGCGAATGATTTTTCGACAATAGAACTGACCGCCATTGATGCCAGATTGAGCGATAGTAATGATCTAATCGTAAGTTCAGTTATCGTTGATCAACTGATGCTTGATGCTGCAGATACACTCAGCCAAACAGGTGAGATAAGCGTTACTAATGGTTCAGATATTTCGGCTTCAGTTATCAATTTGAATCTAGGTAATGACTTTAATGAATTGGCTCTCCAAGGTAGAGAGGCGATTGTAAATGACATTAATGACCTAAGTTTAGGACTGACTAATTTATCTGGTGATATGACAGTTACAGCAGTAGGTACAGTCTCCCAAGGAGCATCTACGACTGTTCTAGGAAATACGGATATCACTGCTGCTGTGGTTAATCTGCAGCATGCAGATAATGACTTTAATACTTTTTCTGCAACAGCCTCTGAAGTGTATCTACGTGATACTAATGATATTTCGGTCGATTCTCTAACGGTTGATGAATTAAGCCTTCGCACCGATGGAACATTAACTCAAACGGGGGCGTTTACCGTTGCCAATCTGGCAGAGGTTCATGTTGATAGTGCGGCACTAGATCAGGCTAATGACTTTAATCGCTTATCTATTAATGGCGGAAGCATTGAAGTTAACGATATTAATCAATTAGATATAGCTACTTCTTCTCTAACAGGAACTGCTTCTATTACTACAGCAGGTTCTGTGTCCCAATCGGGTGGGTTAATTGCAGATCATATTGAGTTAAATGCTACAGGTCACAATGTAGAGTTGAATCATGTTGATAACGATTTTGACTCTTTTGCGGTTAATGCTGAAACAGTAGCAGTAAGTAACTCTTCTGATCTTGAGATCGCTGCGAGTACCATCGGTCAAAGTTTGAGTATTACAGCAACAGGCGATGTTACTCAGTCGGAATCTCTTGATATTTCAACTTTTGAAATAGATGCATCTGGATTCGATGTAAATCTAACCAATAGTAATAATGATTTTGACTCACTTGCGGTAACAGCCAACACAGCCACTATTGTTGATCAAAATGGTATTTCTCTTGCCGCGTCTCAGGTTACAAGTGAATTTGATTTAACAGCAAATGGAAGTGTTACTCAGACAGCGGCCCTTAATACTGGCTTGTTGGACGTTACAGCTGTAGGTCAGACCGTTGAGCTTTCTAACGCTAATAACCAGCTGGGTGCAGTGTCATTGCAAGCAGATGATGCCACGCTCGTATCTACAGGTAATCTATCAGTACAGAATGTAACGTTAACCAATTCACTTGATTTAACCGTAGCAGGGGATGTAACTCAAAATGGTGTACTGATGGTGCCAGAGTTATTTATCAATACAGGCTCAAATGACCTGACATTGACTAACGCTGGTAACCGGCTCGATCGCATAAGTGTTAGAGGTAACCAAGCGCGAGTTCGTGATAATGGAAGCCTTGAACTCATGGGAGTGAATGTTAGCGATTTAAGCATTGCTGTGGATGATTCGCTTACTCAGTCTTCTGGTACAACGATCAAAGCAAGTGATCGTCTAACTGTAACGGCAAATCAGATCGTTCTAAATCAAGCCAATAAGATCAATTCTGTTGCGCTTTCGGGGACCAATGCTGAGCTTACGAATGCCGCAAACCTTGAACTAAGAAATATCGATTTAAACAATTTCTTTTTGAATGTTTCTGGTTCGGTGAGCAATACAGTAGCGAGTAATATCCAGGTGAATAATGATTTTGTCGTTTCAAATTCTGGAAATATTAGTCTTGGTAAAGTAGCGGGCGACAATGTGAATTTTGGCGCGATCACGCTTGATAGTAAGGGAGTAACTATCAGAGAAGATAGTGATATTTTGCTAAAAGACGTTACCGCTTCAAGTTTGACTTTAAGAAGTACTGGAGACGTTAAAGATAATGGTGATTTATCGATCTCAGGGACACTCACTGTCGATGCTCAAGGCGACATTGAACTCGGTTCCTTTGGTCAATCCGAAGTGACTAAATTTGGAGCCATCAGTTTAAAAGCTGACAACATACGTGTCATTGAAGAAGACTCGATGATGATCCATCGTGCTAAAGGTGATGTCGTAGAGTTGTTTTCTGAAAAAGGAGCTATCTATACCAATGGTACTAAAATTGTTGCTAAAAGTGTCTTAACACTGGATGCAGGTCCCAATAAAGACATTGGTAGTCCAGATAATTTAGTTAACTTTATATTGAATCGAACGGGCTCCCTTACACTTGATGCACGTAATGCTTATTTGACCCAGTCTGCTGCAGACTTCTCTCGACAAGTTGCGCTATTCAACTCAAATGCTCTTATTCGCTCGGAAGCCAATCTAGTTGCTTTGACGCGCTCAGAAGTTCAATTCTTAAGCTACCTATTAGGTGTAGATGAGGCTTTATTTAATGAGTTCGTAACTATCTTTGATGTCCAGGAAGATGGAATGTTATTGCCAGAAGATCAGCGAGAAGAAGAGCTTTCTTGGTTTAGTAATGATGGCCGTTACCTAGTGTCTGTGGATAAGAATGAGAAGTTTGAAGACTTGCATGATATGTGGGTTAAGTATGGTGAAATCTTTACAGTACTGGCGATGGATAACTCAAAACACAATCTTGGGTTAATGTAAAAGAAAGATAAGGGAATATCTGAAAAATGAGTGTAAATAAACCACTTTTTTATAAGCAAATTACAGCGCTGAGTCGCCAGAAACATAGCGATTTAGCTTATGACAATGCTCACGGTTACCGCTTTGCTCAAGAGACTAATTCGGTGCCTGTCTGCGTCAGTGAATTTGCTGCTGCATCTCGCGTATATCCGATTGTCTTTGTGATTCAAAACGGCGTGGCTGCACCTGTTGCTGTTCTTGGTACTCAACCTCAACAAAATGTTTGGATTGATACCGAAGGCCATTGGCTTGGTGATTACGTACCCGCTTATGTCCGTCGTTATCCATTTATTTCTGTAAGAACATCAGAGCATGAATCAACGCTTTGTATCGATGCATTAAGTGACACGCTGAACACAAATAATGAAGGCATAGCTCTGTTTGACGAACAGGGCGATCAGAGCGAATTTCTTAAGCAAAGATTTCAGTTAGCTGAAGCTTATGAAACCGAAATGTTACGAAACAAACGTCTTTCATCATTTCTCTTAGAGCATGACCTACTTGAACCTGCTCAACTCAATGAAAAGACTGAGAACGTTAAAACAGTATTGTCTGGTTTTATGGTGGTTTCTAGAGCGCGCTTGGAAGCTCTGGATAAAGAAGTTATCGCCGAACTCCATCAAGAAGGTGCTTTAGAGCTGATTTATCAGCATCTATTTTCGTTGGAATGCTTTAACTCTCTTGCAAAAAAATGTTCAGAATCTAACGAAGTTTTAGCAGAGGGAGCTGCTTAATGGATCAACAAGAGATTCTCAGTCTCGCATTACCTTTAGAGGGCGGTAGCCCTGTTGGGCCAGATGTAAAACATGATGATGATTTTACAAGGCTAGAGGATGAATTGAGAAAAGGCGAAGGGATCGATATTCAGCCGATCGACTGGCCTGTGGTCGAGATTGTTTCCGGCAAGATTCTTAAGGAACAAAGTAAAGACCTTCGGGTGGCTTCTAGGTTAGTGGCTGCGCTTTTCTATCGTCACAGTTTTAAGGGGTTAAACGCTGGTTTTAAGTTATTAAGAGACTTAGTTAATGCACCTTACTGGGATGATATTCACCCTAAAAGGCCTAAAAGCCGAGGTGCAGCAGTTTCTTGGACGCTGCAGAAAATTGATCGACCGTTTTCGGAATTTGAAACAACGTTAGAGCAAGCTACTGATGTAATTGAAGCTGCAAATGTATTTGTTGAATTAGATAACGCCCTGGCTGAAAAGCTGGGTGATAAAGCGCCCAGTTTATTTGAATTCCGTAATGTCATTGGTCGATATAAGCAAGAAGCTGAATACCTCATTGCGGAAGAAGAGAAAAAGAAAGCGGCTCCTGCTCCTACGCCGGTTGAAGCAGAACCTCAGCCAGAAGCACATGTTGCATCTCAAGCTAAACCCGCAGTAGAAGCTAATCCAGCGCCTAGTCAAACTGCGCCAGTGCAACAACAGAAACAAGAGCAAGCACAGCCAACAGTTAAAGCCCCAACCCATGTCGCAGTCGCAGTTTCTTCAGCTGAAGATATCGCAAAGGCGCTACGTTCTTGTAACTCCACCATGAGCAAAGTAGCTCACCTCGTGAGGGGGCAAAAGGTGAGTGATCCTTATGCCTATTATCTTTTGCGTACAGGTATTTGGATGCAGTTAAGAGAGGTGCCTGCTGATGGGGTATTACCCGCACCAATGGGCAATAAATTAGCAGCGCTGCAACAGCTAGAACAAAACAAAGATTGGCCAAGTCTGATAGAAGAGTGCGAAAAAACATTCGCGTCAGGACAGATCTTTTGGTTATCCCTACATCGAATGGTCGCTAATGCTTTAGATGCGATGGGCGCTAAAGAAGCTGCTCAAGCAGTAAAAGATTCAGTTGCCATGCTGGTTTCTCGCTTGCCAGAAATTCTTACACGTACGTTTGATGGCGGGGAAGGATTTGCGGATGAGATGACCAAAGCGTGGATCGCCTCTTTATCTACCCAAAGTAATGAAACTGCAGCATCAGATAGCGGTGAATCACAAGAGAGCTCCCCTTGGCAGTCAGTTGCGGCTGAAGCGAAAAAGCACGCTATTAATGGCGAATTTGATCAAGGCTTGGCGCTCTTTAAACAAGGCATATTGTCTGTTAGCAGCTTACGTGAACAGGCTTATTGGCAGCTGGAGCAAGCGCGTTTTTGTTACGAAGCTGGCCACCTAGAAATTGCACAGCCTCAGCTTACTTATCTTCATCAAATGATCGAAGAAAAGCAGCTGCAGCAATGGGAACCTTTACTGCATTTGGAAGTAACGAAGTTACTCATTAACTGCCATTCCCAAGCGCAAACAAAGAAAAAATATACAACAGAGCAGCTAACTCAAGTTGACCAGCTTAAAGCACACCTGTGCTTAATGGATCCACTGGGTGCGCTGTCCATTCTTAAAACAAACTAATAAAGGAAGTAAATAATGGCTAAAGAAGGATCAGTTGCCCCTAAGGAAAGGATCAATATCGTTTACAAGCCTGCAACAGGTGACGCAAAGGAAGAGATCGAATTACCGCTAAAAATGTTGATGGTCGGTGATTACACCCTGCGTGAAGACGATGATGAAGTTGAAGATCGTGAACTGATTGACGTTGATAAAGCCAATTTCAACGACGTTATGTCTAGCCAAAAGCTAAATCTTCAACTGACCGTGCCTAACAAACTGTCAGGTGAAGAAGACGATGAGATGCCGGTGGATCTTAGCTTCGATACGTTGAAAGACTTCGAACCAGAAGCAGTCGTTCGCCAAGTACCTGAAATGGCAAAACTACTGGAATTGCGTGAAGCGCTTTCATTCTTGAAAGGCCCACTAGGTAACGTACCTGCTTTCCGTAAGCAGATTGATGAGCTGCTAGGCGATGACGAATCTCGTCAAAAGCTAATGGCGGAACTTGGTATCGAAAAATCTTAAGCCTTCGCGGCATTAGAGACAAAGGAATAAGAATATGTCTGAACAAGAATTGGTAGCGGAGCAGGGTGCAGTTGTAGAAGCAGAACACGGCTCTTTACTCGATCAGATCCTACAACAAACAAACATGAAAGCGGGTGACGAGTCCTATGATGTTGCATCCAAAGGGGTTCAAGCTTTCATTGCTGAGATTTTAACATCCGGTGAAAAAACTGAGCGTGTACGTAAGCAGCTCGTTGATGACATGATCGCCGAAATTGATGAGAAACTGAGTTTACAACTTGATCAGATTCTACATAACGAAAAGGTTCAAAAGCTTGAGTCTGCTTGGCGTGGTTTGAAGTTCGTTGTGGATCGCACTGATTTCCGTGAAAACAACAAAATTCAGATTCTAAACGTATCTAAAGAAGATCTTGCGGTAGATTTTGAAGATGCATCAGAGATCACTCAATCAGGTCTGTACAAGCAGGTTTATACGGCTGAATATGGTCAGCACGGTGGTGAGCCAGTTGCTGCGATTATGGCAAACTACGACTTTGAACATAGTGCTCCAGATGTAAGCCTTCTGCAAAGTGTAGCGAGTGTGTCGACTATGGCTCATGCGCCATTTATCGCAGCTGCATCGCCTAAGTTCTTTGGTGTTGATGATATTCAATCACTGCCAAACCTGAACGATATCTCTGCCATCTTTGAAGGTCCACAATATGCGAAGTGGCGTTCATTCCGAGAGAGTGAAGATGCAAGAAGTGTTGGTCTAACGCTACCGCGTTTCCTACTGCGTCTGCCATAT
Source organism: Neptuniibacter sp. QD72_48 (assembly GCF_047778065.1). Lineage (GTDB taxonomy): Bacteria > Pseudomonadota > Gammaproteobacteria > Pseudomonadales > Balneatricaceae > Neptuniibacter. The sequence continues at coordinate 1,122,925 of NZ_CP180547.1, forward strand.
CACGAGCGCGATAACCCAGTTAAAGCATTCCGCTACAACGAGAACATCGATGGCGACCACCAGAACTACCTATGGGGTAACACATCATTCGCGTTTGCAACACGTCTAACTGAGAGTTTCGCTAAGTATCGTTGGTGTCCAAATATTATTGGCCCGCAAAGCGGTGGTGCAGTAGAAGACCTTCCACTTCATCAGTATGAAGCAATGGGTCAGATCGAAACTAAGATCCCGACAGAGGTTCTTGTTTCCGATCGCCGTGAATTTGAATTGGCTGAAGCAGGCTTTATCCCGCTTACTTTCCGTAAAGGCAGTGACAATGCTGCATTCTTCTCAGCTAACTCTACGCAAAAGCCTAAGTTCTTTGGTGTGAGTAAAGAGGGTAAAGAAGCGGAGATGAACTACAAGTTGAGTACTCAGCTTCCTTATATGTTCATCGTTAACCGTTTAGCGCACTACATCAAGGTACTGCAGCGTGAAAACATCGGTAGTTGGAAAGAGCGTAACGACTTAGAAGAAGAACTAAACGTTTGGATTCGTCAGTTTGTTGCTAACCAAGATGGTGCTAGTGCAGAAGTGCGTAGCCGCCGTCCACTTCGTGATGCGAGCATTACGGTATCTGATGTGGAAGGTGAACCAGGTTTCTACCGTGTGTCTATGAATGTGCGTCCACATTTCAAATATATGGGTGCAGATTTCACATTGTCTCTAGTGGGCAAATTGGATAAATCCTAAAAGATTGGTTGCGGGGGACTGCTCTGTTGTAAACCCCCGCAGCCTGCTATGGAGAGCAAAAAATGCTGGAGTATTCGCTGTTACAGCGAGTTGCATTAGGTGACGAAGGAGCGCAACGATCTTTAGACGTGGGTGTTGATAAGCTTCGTCAATCTGTCCGTTTGCATCTACAAAACCTATTTAATGTTCGTTATGGCAGTGTCGCGTCATTGCCCGAATATGGTTTGCCAGATTTTAATGATTTGGATCTCAACTCCGGTTATATGCAGGCGGTTAAAGAGATGCGTAAAGCGATTAAACAAGCTTTAGATCTCTATGAACCGCGCTTAGATCAAACGCGTGTCTCATTTACTCAAAATGAGGATGATCCTACCGATCTGCGTTTTGAAATTGTGGCACGACTCGTCGTTCCAGGAAGCCCTGTCCGCGTCAAATTCGAGACGATGATGGGTAACGATGGATTGTTTAAGGTACAGAGCTAACTGAATGGCATTTAACAAGTATTATCAGGATGAACTTTCATACCTCCGTGAATTAGGGGTAGAGTTTTCACGTCTTAATCCAGGTTTATCAAAATACCTTTCAGAAGAAGGTAGCGATCCTGATGTAGAGCGCCTCTTTGAAGGGGTAGCCTTTTTAACCGGTCGCCTTAGACAAAAGCTCGATGATGAACTTCCCGAAATTACCCACTCGCTAGCTAATCTTCTTTGGCCCCATTACCTCCGTCCTTTACCTTCAATGAGTATTTTGGAGTATAAACCTGTCGCCAGTGCTTTGACGGAAGGGAAAAGAGTTAAACGAGGAGAGCTCGTTAAAAGTGTTGAAGTGGAAGGAACTGCATGTGAATTTCAGACCTGCTACGACGTAGATATCTATCCAATATCGCTAACTGAATTAACCACGACTGCGAATAGTGATGGTACAGAGATGGCCATCAAGTTTGATCTAGAAACAACAGCGACTGCAGAAACGATGGCGCTTAAGAAACTGCGTTTGTTTCTACATGGTGACAGAGAGACTCACATCAGTCAGGCGCTTTATCTATGGTTGTTTCGCTATTTAGATAAAGTAACCGTTGAAGTTAATTATCGCGATGGCCGAGAAAGTACTCGGCATAGCTTAGGCCCAAAGCCTGTTTCACCAGTGGGTTTTGCAGAAGATGAAGCCTTACTTCCTTATACAAACCGTTCTTTTGAAGGTTATCGATATCTTCAAGAGTTTTTCGCTCTACCAGAAAAGTTCCTATTCGTTGATATCAATACGGATGTACCAGCGCTAGCTGACCCTATGGTTGAAAGCTTTTCGCTTCATTTTAACTTCAATCGTCAATTCGATTCGCAATTACGCGTTAAGCAGAATCATATTCGTCTCTTTTGTACGCCAATTATCAACTTGTTTTCGCATGATGCCGACCCGATTAAGGTAGATCAGCGCAAATTGGAGTATTTGGTAAGGCCTGACTACCAACATCAAGATCATATAGAGCTATATAGCATTGATGATGTGCTAGGTAAGCAGCGTGGTCGCAGTGATATCTATGAATATAAGCCTTTCGAGAGCTTTGAACACGAACTGCAACAAAGTGAACAGCAACGTCAGATCTATTATACGCAGCATCGTAAAATCTCAACTTTACAAACAGGCGTTGATAACTATTTACGCTTTGTAGATCTTGATAATCACAAAGCCTTACCGGTAACAGAAACGGTATCTTTGGAGCTGACCTGCACTAACCGTAAATTGCCAGAAACGCTGCGCGCTGGTGATGTGATCTATCCCACATCGAATTCCCCAGAATTTGTCACCTTTAAAAACATTACGCGTGTAACCAATGCACTGCCGCCCCCAGTCAGAGAGGGTTTGCATTGGCAAGTGATTGCGAATTTGGCGCTTCACTATCGCCCTTTAGCGAATCTAGATTCATTGAAAACACTGCTTGCAAGTTATGACCTTAGAGCGATGTTTGATCGTCAAGCAGAAAGAGCGAGCAAGCAGTTACAGGATGGCATCGTCAGTATTGAGACAGAAACAATTGATCGTATTTCCAAAGGGCTACCTGTAAGAGCGTTGCAGACCTCGATGAAAATGCGTGAAAGCAAATTTGGGGCAAAAGGCATACAAGGTGAAAGTAGTATGTTTCTGTTTGCTTCTGTCTTGAGTGGATTCTTTGCTCAATACGCACCAATTAATTCGCACCATCAGTTGGTTGTCGAAGGGCTTGAAAATGGGGAGGTGTATCAGTGGAAGATACAGCCGGGTACGAAAACTCTCCTTTAGAACAAGCGTTAATTCGAGAACCTCATCAGTTTGATTTCTATCAGGCTGTGCGCTTACTCGAAAACAATGCGTCGGTGAAAGTAGGTTATCAAGGTTCTGTTGCCAATGAGCGGGTTCGTTTCGCTGGGCATCCAACCCTTGCGTTTGCTAGCAGCGATATTGCTAAGGCGCGTCGAGATCAAAGTGGTAAGCCGGTTCTCGAGTCCAACTTTATGGGCTTGTATGGCGCTGCATCTCCAATGCCTGTTTATGTGACTGAGAGCATCATCGCCGAACAGATGAGGGTAGAGACTCAGGATCATCAAACCTACTTCATTAAAAGAGAAGAACAGCTTCAACGCTTACGGGATTACCGTTTAGATATCTCTAGTCTGCTTAATGAAGCATCGGAAATAAAAAAGCAGGTTAAAACAGGTGCGCTTTCAGCACGGGAGTTTAAAGAGAGCGAATTAGAGCGCTTACGTGGTATTGAATCGCTGCAAGATATTTTAGGTGAAGCGGATTACCAAGCGTTCAAGCATGGGGATATGTTACTCCAGCTATACGATGCGCCTGCAGCAAGGCAGAGAGATTTTCTCGATCTGTTTAATCACCGTTTCACATCGTTACTTTATCGCGGTTGGTCTAAATACCAACCAGGTATGCAATACCAAAAACAGGCAGAAGACCCATTTTCGCAAGGTCTATTTGCCCTAATGGGCGCACCGAATAAGCAAGCAAGAGAAGTGTCAGCAATAAATTGGCCGCGTTTATTAGGCTATGCCGGTGTTATAGGGATGAATTCTGGTTCAGTCAGTGTCATGACTGCGGTAATCAGTGGCTATTTTGACCATGTTCCTGTGCGCGTTAAAGAGTATGTCGAGCGCTGGGCCAACATTCCGCAAGACCAGAGAAATAGGTTAGGTAGAGCCAATATGACACTGGGCGAGGACCTCTGTTTAGGTAAAAGAATTAAAGACTATTGCGGCAAATTTAGAGTGTGTATTGGGCCACTCGATTTCTCATCTTTCGAGAATTTCTTGCCAGATGGAAAAAACCATAAAGCGTTACTGGAGTTGATCGATGTGCTGATGCCCGAGCAACTTTGTTTCGATATTGAACTGATTTTAAAAGGTGATGCAGTACCAGCCTTTGGCCTAGGTACAGCGCATACGCCCAAGTTGGGTTGGGTAGGCTGGTTAGGAAAAACCAACGGTGAAGACCAGAGTGTTTTCTTTACGCCTCATCACAAAGGACAAACGGATATTTAAGCCATTAGCTTGGCTTATTTCGGAGAAGGACAAATGGACAATATAAAAATGAAATCCCTTATGGGGCGTTTAAATAAAAACTGCACACGCGCTCTAGAATCTGCAGCGGGTTTAGCTGTGTCTAACGGTGCTTATGAAATCAGTGTTGAGCATTTTTTACTTAAACTGCTTGAGGATGATAACGATCTAGCGCAGGTTTTAGTCCACTACAACATTAATGTCATGCACTTTGTTCGTGATCTACAACATGCAGTAGAAGCGGACAATAAAGGTAACACCGGTAAGCCAGTGTTCTCGCGTACCTTAATGGGTTTATTTGAAGATGCGTGGTTAATCTCTTCTCTGGAAAGAAACGATCCCGAAATACGCAGTGGTGTATTGGTATTGGCGATTTTGTCTAACCAACGTCGTCATGGCATGGCTAGCTATTGCGATCATTTTTCAGATGTTTCATTTGATGATCTGTTAGGAAATTACGATCAGATAGTTTCTGAATCACCAGAGCATATTGCGCAGCAGGCTACTAAAGCAGAGCCTAGCGCGCAGAAGTCAGATGTCGACATGGGGCCGTTGCAGAAATTCTGTACGCATTTTACGGAGCGTGCACGTGAAGGCTTGATTGACCCAGTCTTCTGCCGAGATGTAGAGATCCGTCAGATGATCGATATCCTTGGTCGTCGCCGTAAGAACAACCCAATCTGTGTTGGTGATGCAGGTGTCGGTAAAACAGCGGTCGTAGAAGGGTTAGCGCTTAAGATTGCTCAAGGTGAAGTGCCTGATGTACTGGCAAATGTAGAGCTTTATGGCTTAGATCTTGGCTTGTTACAAGCGGGGGCTAGTGTAAAAGGTGAGTTTGAAAACCGCCTAAACGGTGTCATTACTGCGGTAAAAGAATCACCTACACCTATTATCTTATTTATCGATGAGGCGCATACCCTGATTGGAGCAGGCGGTGCTGCAGGTAGTGGTGATGCTGCAAACCTTTTGAAACCTGCACTAGCGCGTGGTGAGTTACGTACAGTAGCTGCTACAACTTGGTCCGAATATAAAAAGTACTTTGAAAAAGACCCTGCACTTGCGCGTCGATTCCAGTTGGTGAAGCTAGATGAACCAAGTGTTGATCAGGCCGTAACGATTATTCGTGGCCTGCGTGAGACTTACGAAGCGGCTCATGGCGTATATGTAAGGGACGATGCCGTAGAAGCAGCTGCAAGCTTATCTTCTCGTTATATATCGGGTCGACAACTTCCTGACAAAGCTGTTGATGTGTTAGATACAGCGGCTGCGCGGGTGAAAATTAGTATTTCTTCTGTTCCTGATGGTGTCGAAGATGCCGAGCGTCGTATCCAAACATTACAGCGTGAACGAACAGCTTTAGAGCGAGATATCGCCTCTGATGTGATCGCTAATGAAGGGCAGCTTGATGCCTTAGACAAACAGCTAGATAAGTCCATGACCGAACTAGCCGTACTTAATGATCAATGGCAGAAAGAGAAGGATGTGGTAGAACGCATTCTTGATCAACGCCAGCTTCTAGCTCAAGCACATTTGGGACAATCTGATGAAGAGATCAGTCAACCCATTGATGAAAATCAGATTAAACAGCAGATCCGTAAAGATTTAGATAAGTTAGCTGAAATTCAGGGTGATAATCCTCTGATCCATTATGAGGTTTCACCTGATGTTGTAGGTAGAGTTATCGCAGACTGGACCGGTATTCCACTGGGTAAAATGGTGCGTGATGAGGCCGCTTCAGTTTTAACACTGGCAGATAATTTGAAGCAGCGTATCCGCGGTCAAGATCATGCCGTTGCGGCAATTGATCGTGGTGTCCGTGCTGCTAAAGCCGGTGTAAATAACCCAGAAACTCCGATGGGTGTGTTCCTGTTAGTGGGCCCGAGTGGTGTCGGTAAAACAGAGATGGCCTTAGGTGTGGCTGATATGTTGTTTGGCGGTGAACGCTTTTTAACAACGATCAATATGTCCGAATTTCAGGAGAAGCACACTGTTTCTCGTCTAATTGGCTCACCTCCAGGCTACGTCGGATTTGGTGAAGGTGGTGTTTTAACCGAAGCGGTGCGTCAAAAGCCATATTCATTGGTGCTTTTAGATGAAGTTGAGAAAGCTGATCTAGAAGTAATGAACCTGTTCTATCAGGTGTTTGATAAAGGCATGCTTTCTGATGGTGAAGGGCAGTTAGTTAACTTCCGAAATACAGCCGTTTTCCTTACATCAAATCTTGCGACAGACATCATCACTGATATGTGCAGCGATGGTAAACGTCCAGATCCTGAAGAGCTTATCGCTGCTATACGTCCTGTTTTAAGTAAACACTTCAAGCCTGCGTTATTAGCTCGTATGCAAATTGTGCCCTTCTATACGATCGATGCATCCGTTATGTCGGATATCGTCCGTCTGAAATTGAACAAGGTTGTGAGCCGTGTTGCGGACAGTCAGAAACTGGATATGACCTATAGCGATGCCGTGGTTGAAACGATTGCAGCGCGTTGCAAGGAGGTTGAAAGCGGTGCCCGTAATATCGATCACATCATTAATGGATCTTTACTTCCTCAATTAGCGACCGAGCTACTTGAGAATATGAATGAAGAATCCCGCTATACCCATCTTGATTTGGATCTAAATGAAGCCGGTGGATTTGAACTTAGTTTTAAAGAAGGTCAAGCGCAGTAATGGATTACTCAATTGAAGATTCTGTATTAGCGCTAGAAGAGCTAGTACAGATTAACCTTTCAATAACACGCGAAAAGGATGTTAAGCGCCTGTTAGATAAGATTCTAACAGCCGCGCGTAAACTGACCGCTGCTGAAGCGGGCTGCGTTTATATTCTGGATCGTAAAAAACGCTATTTAATACCAGAAGTGACTCAAGGTGAGTGTTTAGCCAAGGTTAGTCATGAGCTGAAGCCAGTTGATCTACATATAGATCAACGATCTGGTCATACGGACGTGGTCTCTTGGGCAGCACTATCAGGTCAGATCGTAAACATTGCCGACGCTTACCAATACAGTGGTTTCGATTTTTCTGAGTTGTACCGTTTAGATAAGTTGGCAGAGCGAAAAACTAATTCGATGCTGGTGGTTCCTTTAACTGATTTTGAAGGCGTCAGCTTAGGTGTAATGAAGCTCTATAACCGCCGGGTTGATGAAAATGGTGAAGTTGAAGCGTTCCCAGACCAGATCGAAGGCTTAGTTAAAGCTTTTGCTGCTCAAGCCGTTGTGGTTGCAGAAAATACCCGTTTACTTGCAGACAATCGTGTTCTGATTGAGCAATTAGATAAAGCTAAACAGGTATTGGAGATCGAAAACCAGCAGCTTAAAGCGAGCATGGCTGGGACTCTACAAGTCGACAATATCATTGGCGATTCCCCAGAGATGCGCAAGGTATTCAACTTGATGGAGAAGATCGTCAGCACCAATGCAACGGTCTTTATCCGTGGTGAAACCGGCACAGGTAAAGAGCTTATAGCGTCTTGTATACATCGTAATAGCGCGCAAAGAAGTAAACAGCCCTTTGTTGCTCAAAACTGTGCTGCGTTACCAGAAGAACTGCTCGAGTCTGAATTATTCGGTTACAAAAAAGGGGCATTCAGTGGTGCATCTAGCGATAAAAAAGGCCTTATCGAACTAGCCAACGGCGGCACACTTTTCCTTGATGAAATCGGCGATATGCCGCTTAAGTTACAAACCAAGCTATTAAGGGTTTTACAGGAGCGAGAGGTACGACCACTAGGTGCATTGCACCCTGTGAAAGTCGATATTCGCGTGATTGCTGCTACTCACCAAAATCTGGCCGAGCTTATCGATAAAGGTGAGTTCCGTGAAGACCTTTACTATCGCTTAAATGTATTCCCAATTGATCTTCCAGCGCTAAAAGATCGCAGAGAAGATATACCAGCACTGGTTCATTACTTTGTTGGACATATTGCGGAGCAATACAACAAATCCATTTCAGGAATAAAGCCTGCAGTTTTGGATGTAATCCAAGCTCAACCATTACCTGGGAATATCCGAGAACTGCGTAACATCATCGAACGTGCGGTTTTATTAGCGCCGGATGATGGTGTGATTGAGTTAATACACCTTCCAGATGAAATGATTCGAAGCAAACGCCAAGCGGTTCCACAGCCGGATGTGTTCTGTCTTGAAGGCGATAGTTTAAAAGACACTATGCAACGCCTTGAAGCCAAAGTGATTGCGGACAAGTTACAAGCGCATAAAGGTAATCAGACTCGTACAGCTAAAGCCTTAGGGGTTTCGAGACGATCTCTGGTTGAAAAGTTAAGCCGCTATAACCTGCGAGAAAATCCAATGGCTTGTCACTAGTTAGGGGAGGTAGTCAGTTTACCTCTCACTGGCATAGCTATTGCTTTATCTGATGGCTGAGAGTTAAGAATTAACTCATTGATTTGATCATGGTTGTTACAGAACAGGGACGATCTAAACGTGTTTTTAAAATCAAACGAAGAACGTTTTTTCTTTGAAGCGCATGGCGCGGGTGATGAATTTCACCTTGTCAGAATGTCAGGAAAAGAAACTTTATCTCAAAGCTTTCGTTTTAAAGTGGAAGTGGTTTCTAAATACCCTGACATCGAGCTTACACCTACGCTAGGTCAAACCGGTTTAATTACCCTGCATGATCAGACTAATGCCGGAGAGCCTTATACCCGTTACATTCACGGTATCGTCACCGAAGCAGAGCTAGAAGAAACTAACCTACGCCAATCGACCTATCATTTTGTAGTAGAGCCTAAAACCGAACTGCTTAACCTCCGATCAGGCTGTCGAATCTTTCAGCAACAATCTACCCAAGAGATTGTAACCACGCTACTCGAAGAGGCTGGTTTCTCTAGCGATGAGTTTGAATTTAAGCTGCAAGAGCCTCATCCAGCGCGTGAATACTGTGTTCAGTACAATGAAACCGAACTTCATTTTATTCAGCGTCTATTGGAAGAAGAAGGTATTCACTACCACTTTGAGCATGAAGAATCTCTGCATCGCATTATCTTTAGCGATAGCTCGGCGTCTCATCTACCTATTCCAAATGAAGCGGTAATCCCTTATTTCCATGATGCCCAAGGTGCATTACGGGAACAGCATATCTTTCGCTTTGATTACACCGAGGAGGTCGTGTCAGGCAGAAGCCAGATTAGAGACTACGATTTCACACGGCCAAAGTTGAAGCTGGAATCCTACAAGCAAGCTGAATTGGATGAGATGTTGGAGGTTTATACCTATCCGGGACGATTCCAAACTACTGATATTGGCGATCAGTATGCCCAAGTGCTTTTGCAATCCATTAATGCAGAGAGAAAGATAGCGGTTGCAGAGAGTGATGTTAATCGTCTGATTCCCGGTTTCAGTTTTACCTTAGATGAGCACGAAAGAGATGAGCTTAATGCTGAGTATTATATTACTCAGATAGAGCATGTATGTGCGCAACCTCAGGTGTTGGAACAAGGGTCAACGACAGAAGGTTCCTCTTACAGCAATAGAATTAAGGCGATTCCATTTGATGTGCCTTACCGTGCACCGATCACCACGGCTGTACCCATTGTTCACGGCTGCCAAACCGCGATTGTGTGTGGCCCTGAAGGTGAAGAGATCTATACCGATCAGTACGGTCAGATCAAAGTACAGTTTCACTGGGATCGCATCGGTCAACGAGACGAGCACAGCTCCTGCTGGATGCGAGTGAGCCAGCTATTTGCCGGTAATCAACGTGGCAGTATGTTTATTCCCCGTATTGGTGAAGAAGTACTAATCGATTTCCTAGAAGGTAATCCCGATCGTCCGATCGTAACAGGTCGGTTGTACCATGGTTTAAACCGCTCCCCTTATCCGCTACCCGATAACAAAACTAAAAGCACCATTAAAACCAACTCCACCAAGGGCGGAGATGGTTTTAATGAGATCCGTATCGAAGACAAAAAGGGTGAAGAGCAGATCTTTACCCATGCCGAAAAAGATATGGAGCAAGTAACCCGAAACGATCACAAAGAGTGGGTAGGTAACGAACACCACAAAATCGTTGAGAGTAACGAATATCGCCATATAAAAGGTGATGAACACGTTAAAACTCAACAACGCTATAGCCGCCGCGTAAATGGCGATATGCACCTGATCATCGGTCAGGACCATCAACTTAAAGTTGCCAAGAATCAATATACCTATGCGGGTGAAGAGTTGCATTTCACTACCGGCGTAAAACACGCCTTAGAAGCGGGGGTGGAAATCTCATTTAAAGCAGGTGGCAGCTTAGTCACCATTAACCCCGGCGGTGTGACCTTTAAAGGCCCGCAAGTCACCCTAAATATGGGGGGCGGGGGTAGTGGTAAAAAAGCTGCACCAATAAGCCCTGCGCAATTAATGACTATGGAAACACCAGCACCTTTCTGTGAAGAGTGTGAAGCTTGTAAGGATGGTAGCTGTGCAATCTGAACAAGTACTCTCACTTCGAGATCAAATTGATCAGTTAGAAGAAGAAAGCTCAGAACAGCTCAACTACTTTTGTGTACTGAGTGGAACGTCTAAGAGCAATGGTTTAGAAAATTTCTATAAGTTAGGGGGCAGTGGTGCGAAGCCTTTATGGCTGAATACCCCTTATGCCGATTGGGAAGAGGTCATGCCTTACCTCGTAAATATCGAAAGTGACAGCCCATTTTTAGATTGGCTTGAAGAGGAACAGCCCGTATTCCCAGATTGGGGACTTTTAGTTGCTAGCTCTTTTGGCTTTGATGAAGTTTTCAGTCATTTTGAAAGCCTGACCAAAGTGTTTATGCCGAGTGGTAAAGAGGTGTTTTTCCGTTACTGGGATGCACCTCAAGTGATGCCCATTTACCAGTTGTCAGGGGCTGAATCAGTAGCTGATTTGCTGGGCCCTATATCTGAACTTATCTCTGCAAACGGCACTATAAGCAATCCGCAAACACCTCATTTGGTGGGAGAATCTTACCCATGGTGGCAGCTTAGTCAGCAAGTTCAGAGTAAATTATTTGAAGCTAATTCTGCCACTTTAGAAGCGAATCTATTGCAGCAATTAAGTAATCGTAATCCTATTTTATTTGAAGCTTATCCATCTGAAATATTGAAGCGTAAAGTGCAGAGGCTGATAAGGCTTGATCAGCTACAGGCCTCAATTACTAGTTATGCTGGCATAGAAACTTATCTCCAAAAGGAATTGAAGAATGTCTGACCCTATCGCAGATATTGAAAAAGATCTTAGAGAATACCCGGATAGCCTCAAGGTTTACCGAGAGTTTACTGAAGAAGGTTTTGTTGGTCGTAAAATTCTATCTTCGTTGCGAATGGATCGGACAATGAAAGTAGGTGGGCAATCAGGTCAAGCCACTCACAATCAAGATCTATCCGTTGTTGCTGTCTGTCCAGAGAATGGCATTCTTGAATTAGAAGTTAAATTCGAGTCAGTACTCAATGTCCCAATTACAGATGTGAAGGTGACAATTATTGAGATTGATGGTGGCCTCTTTTACTTAGATAAAGAGCTACCGAGTAAAACTGTCGATGAAGAAGGCAAGGTAACGTTTACTGATTTAAATCCAGGCTCTCAATATAGATTTGAGATAAATCAGGATGCTACAGAATCTGACTTAGATGGGCTCTTTGCTAGCTATGATGGCTTTATCGCTGATAACCATGCTTGGTTAACACAGCAATGGAATGTTTATAAACCTGAATGGAATGACAGTTTTGTTGGGCGAGCATTAGAACGAGCCGGAGGAACTGTTACAGGCTTCTTTTCAGGTATCTGGGGAGCTCTCAAGGAAATTTGGGATGGTATAACGCAAGCTTTTGATTTACTGAAAGATCCAGCATCTATTCCTGAAAAATTAGGTGAAGAATTTGCTGAGATAGCTGCATCTGTCAAATCTACAATTGAATCGGCACCTAAGATAGCTGAAAAAGCGATGTTGTTTGCTTCTGATGAAGCTGCAATGTTTCTGTTAGTAAAACGAGTTTTGGTGTGGTTTTCGATGTTACCGCCAGCAGATTTTGCTCATAACGTCACTGAGAAAATCACCAAATTCGTCGCAGCAATTGCCATAGATATTATTATAGGGCTGGCCCTAGGAATAGTGACTGCCAAATTTGGTGCTGCGGGGGGCTTTGCTTACTTAGCAGCTAAAACAGCAGATAGATTTAAAGATCTTGGTCAGTGGGTTATTCGAGCCATCACTGCCATTAAAGGCTTTTTCGATGAAATGCTCGAAATGGTTAAGAAATATGCGGACGATTTAGCGCATTTAAAAAAGGTAACCGTAAGAGAAGGTGGAGGTGTTCGGCTACATAAACAAGGCGATAACTATGAAGTTAGATACGATAAGGACAAATCTACAACGATAGAACAGTCAGACTCATCCCACGATTCGTCCAATCAAGGAAATAACAACAACGGTGATTCCGTTGATTCTAACGACAATACAGTCACTAATAGTTGCCCTGTTTCCATGGTTACGGGTGAAGAGCTTTTAGAATTAGAAGATGCTCGCTTGCCCGGTCTAATTGAACTTCCTTTCGTACGAACCTACCGAACCTCTAATTGTGAAAATAGTAATGGCTTAGGTTTCGGTTGGAGTCATTCATTTAGTCATAAACTTAAATTCACAGAAGATAATATCGAATGGCATGACCATCAGGGGCGGGTTACCCCTATGGCAAATCCAGAAGAGTATTTTGGCTCCGTAACTAATAAGTTAGCAGGCAGTGCTATATATCTGGGTAAAGACGCTGACGAATATATCCTAACCTCAGAAAGTACAGCACCTTATTTTTTCCATTTCAAAAAATACGGAAATGTTGGTTATTTAAGTGCGATAAGCGATCGTTATCAAAATCGCCTAGAAATTCGTTACGACAGCGATCGTCGTATTATTCGCGTTGAATCAGAGCAAGGTTATGCACTTGGTCTTCAATACCATGGAATTTCTGCATTAATCAGTAGGATCGATCTTCTCAAAAGAGAAGATGGTCAATGGCGTAGTCAGAGCTTGTTGTCTCTGTATGAGTACAGTCAGTCCCATCAGCTCTTAAAAGCTGAAAATGCTCAAGGTGAGGCCGAAGCCTATGAATATGATCAACAGAACGTTATTCAAAAACGCTGCTTAGCAGGTGGGGCAGAGTTTTATTGGCAATGGCAAGGAGAAGGAAAAGCCGTTAAAGCGATACGTCACTGGGCGAATTTCGAACAGATGGATGTTCGCTATGAGTGGAGTGATGATGGCAGTGTCTTAGTTTCCTATCATGATGGCAGCAGCCAATCCTACCAACACGATGATAACGCTCGTCTTATTAAACAGGTTGATCCTGATGGAGCTGTTACCGAAAAGAAATACGGTGACAAAGGTGAGCTGTTAGAGGATATAGATCCGCTCGGAAATAAAACTGAATACAAATATAACCTCAATCAGCAACTTGTTGCTGTATTAATGCCGGATGGTTCATCGATAGGTTATGAATATCGAGATGGACATTTAACCGCTAAGCATCAAGGTAAGCGAACTTGGCGTTACAAACACAATGAGTTGGGTGATTTAACGAGCGAGACAGATCCACTTGGACAAACAACTCAGTATGCCTATAACGAAAATGGTTTAGTCTCCGCTATTCATTACCCTGATGGTAGTGCATCGCGTTATAACTGGAATCGACTTGGTCAGTTGCTCGATGAAACTTCTCCAGACGGAGGAATAACCCGTTATCGTTATGACTCGTTGGGTCGTCGTATCTGGCAACAATCGCCTACAGGTGGTGTCACCGAGTTTGGATGGGACAGCGCTAATCGATTGGTGTCTGTGCGAGAGCCAGGTAATAAACATGCTCGAACTTATACCTATAATCCGTACGGAAAGGTTACCTCTGTCACTGATGAACATGGGCACACTACACGATATGAATACGCCAAACCTCTTCATCTAGTAACCGCTAAGATCAATCCTGATGGCAGTCGTGTTGAGTATAAATATGACAATGCCAAACTCTTTCTAAGCCAAATTCGTAACGAGCGCGGTGAAGAGTGTCTATTGGATTACCATCCAAATGGACTGATCGCGAAAGAAACAAGCTTTGATGGTCGTGTTACGCGATATAACTATGATCTTAACGGTCAGCTAATAGAAAAGGTCGAACAGGGATTAAAAGGTGCAGAGCTTTTAACATTCTATGAGCGAGATTCTCTAGGCCGCCTGATTGTTAAAACGCTTCCAGATGACAGCAAGATAGAGTACCAATATGACCAATATGGTCGACTGGTAGAGGTGGATGATGGCGAATGGCCATTAGCCTATGAATATGATCTAAACGGTCAGCTGACAATGGAGCACCAAGGTTGGGGAACACTCCATTACGGATATGACCCAATGGGACGCATCAACGCAATGCGTTTGCCTGATCATCAGACTTTAGATTACTACTACAACTCAGGTCGTTTATCTCAGTTAGATCTGAATGGTGAAATGCTAACGCGTCATCATCATCAGCTAGGACGAGAACAATACCGCCAACAAGGTCAGCTAACATCTCATTATCAATATGATGATCAAGGGCGATTAAGTGCTCATACCGTTAATCAGCGTGAAAGACATGCTCTTGATTCATCCAAAACGGTTCATCACCAACTCTACAAACGAAGTTATGGCTACAGTGATAACGGCAATCTAATTAGCCTAGAAGACAGCCGTAAAGGCAGTAAAGAATATCACTACGATGCACTTAATCGACTACAGCAGGTCAGTGGTTCTCTGGAGGAGCACTTAGTTCATGATCCTGCCGGTAATTTATTAGATACAACAGGCCAGCCAAGCACAGTAGTTAAAGGTAATCGGGTTGAGTTTAAGGGCGATAGACACTATCGCTATGATGAATTTGGCAACCTGATTGAAGAAAGCCGTGGCAAACAGCAAAAGCTGAAAACCTGCTATGAATATGATTGCCAACATCGGTTAATCAAAGCTGAGATGCCTGATGGTACGGTAGCTAAATACTGTTACGATGCATTCGGACGTCGAATCAGCAAAACAGTATTTACTCCTGATAATTCCTCATCTTCTGAGACCATCTTCTTTTGGCAAGGCGACAAATTAGTTTCAGAGGTTGATGAGCAATCACAGCAGCATACCAGTTACATCTATGAGCCCTATACCTTCAAACCTATGGCGATGGTTCAAGGGAGTGGTCTAGAAAGTAAAGCTTACTATTATCAGCTTGATCATCTAGGCACGCCGCAAGAACTTACCGATAGCCAAGGTAAGATAGTCTGGTCTGCACACTATCGTGTATACGGTCAGTTAGCTATAGCGGAAGTTGAGGAAGTCACAAACCCAATCCGCTTTCAGGGTCAGTATCATGATCTAGAAACAGGCCTATATTACAACCGTCACCGTTATTACGATCCCTATGCTGCTCGATTTACAACCATAGATCCCATTGGTCTTGCGGGTGGTTTAAATAACTATCAGTATGTACCAAACCCCACGGGATGGGTTGATCCGCTGGGGTTGGCAAGTTGTAAGGGGAATTGTCCTGATCGTAATAACAGTCCAATTAATTATAATACGATTGATAACGGAACAGTTGATGAAATTCTCTCAATACCCAAAGGAGATAGACCTGCACCATCGACTTATCTGACAGAAGATTATATGCAAGCCCATGAAAAGATGTTCCAAAATGGTGTCGCTAGAATACAACCTGAAGCTCCTACAGCAGGTAGTAAGATTGGCCGAACAGAAACTTGGGTGATGCCTAGGAGTACAGCGTTAGATGCGATCTCAGAAGCTAACGGTAATCCTAGAAAACTTGAAAATTTACTTGGGATGGATGATGGTTATTTAGGAGATAATCCAGTTTTGATAGATATACCTAGTCCTAGTGGCTACAGAATCCCAACCGGTAATGAATTTGCAGCATATGATGATTATTGGAGACCCGGAGGATTTACGCATCCTGGAGGTTTACCCGAAGCTGTAATAGACCCTGTTCTTGTCGGAGATTATACAGTAGCTCCTGCTTTCAAAAGGTAAGAAATGAATCAAAAAATTTATGACGATGGCGATTTAGAAATTTGGCAACGAGATGGTAAGTACTTTCTACGTTATGATGCTGGAGCACATCAGATAGCAATAAGGGAAGATGAAATCAGTAAAGAGGAAGTTGAATTAGTCGCTAAAAGTGTGGAATCAGCTACAAAGGTATTGTTTGCAATCCAGAAAAGGTTAGAGGCCGAGGGAATTAAGCCGTATCGTTCCAACATTAAATAAATGGCAACCTGATTGAGGAGGCGGCTAGGAGATTATCAGGTCAAACCATTTCATTGTTTGATTGATGATCTCTTTTTTAAATTTGCCTGATTTCTAGCCATTTAATAAAGAACCTATCGGTTAATGGACTGCGATTCCATAGATGTGGGATTGGCGGTGCATGTATTTTAACGACATGTGATTTTTATAGACATATTTAAAAGGAATTTTATATGAAATATTATTTGTTCTTGTTAGCTATATTTTCTGGTTTAGCTCATTCAGCAGATTGTGGATACGAGTCCAAAGGAGATAAGGTAAATATACAAGGAAAGGATTATTGGGTTAATCGTACTAGTGCATTATTGCTTTTTTCTTCATCTGATACAGTGTCGCTCTCTGATTATGGAAGTTTGGTTTGCCTAAAAGTTATATCCATAGATGCTGAAGATATAGATTTAAAAGGAATTGATAAATTTGAGCATTTAATGAAAGCTAGTTTTACTATTTCAAAACCAAAAAAGTTTAATTCTACAATGAAATCTTTATCTAGAATTAAGAAATTAGATAGTTTGAGTTTCATTGGTCCTGATTCTATCGATTTTAGTCGTTTAGGTGAAATTCCCAAAATAAATAAGTTGCTTCTAAATATAAATATTGAAGATTACTCCTTCCTGTCCAAATTTGGAGAGATTTCTAAATTGGAAATGCCAGCGAAAGGGGTAGATTATAAATTCCTATCCGAGCATAAACAGGTCGGCTCTGTGAAATTGTATGACTCAGGTATGGTTTATGGAGACACGGTTGGTGGAGGATTAAACTCGCTACGACTAGTTAAAACTATTAAAAGTCTCTATGTTGATGGTGCCGATGCAGAATTGAATTACTTAAAAGGTAATCGATATATAGAAGAATTGGTAATTGATAAAAAGGCTAAGATTAATCGAGCTTTATTAGAGTCCATGAGTTCACTCAGAAAGCTTGGTGTTAAAGATTCTTACGGATATGCCGGTATTACATGGTATGAAGGGACACAAATTGATGAGTTATTAACCCTACAAGAAGAATTATTGGGTTCGAATTCTGTAAATGGAATCGTAACCTCCATTGACATTGGTGCAGGTTATATAGATGAAAAAAATCAGTTGGTTTATGCGGATAAATTATCGTTATCCGAACCAAATAAATGCGGGTCTAATTATGTTTATATGAACTGGGATTTATTGGGAATAGAAGTGGAAGAGTATAGAAAACTATTACATTTGATTAGTAGTCGCAGTTCTAAAAATGCTCCAACACAGTTTAATTTGGGTGGTTGTAAAGGTAGTAGTGCGCTTGTTGAGTCGTTAGCATTGTAATCATGTTTTAGTGCTTAACTATTTTGTTAAAGATAGCGGATTGAATATTGAATAGGTTAGCCCTAACGGGGTCAGAGTAAATTAAATTTCTTCCTCTCAATATTTATGCTGAATATTTTACTCTGACCCCAATTACCACCATTGTTTGGATGATGATATAAGGGTATTGGTCTTGAAGCTTGTTTGATTACTACCCATTTTAATAGCGCATCTCTCGTTTACTGAATTACGTTTTTGGTGGGAATAAATGGGGTTAGAGTAAATTTATTTGTTAAACAAGGATTGTTTTTATGTCTTTTAAGAAAGCTTTAAGCTTTATTTTTAGTCTGTTTTTCCTTCTTCCAGGCTCCTATGCCTACGGAGTTGGTACTTGGGATTTTGATAATTACACTGAATTTAGTGCAGTCTTTATTCTCTTGTACCTTATCGGTGGATGGATTGTTAGCATTGTGTTGCTAATCGTTGTGCCTGTCTATTATCGGGCTAAAAAGCCTGAATCCTTTAAAAAGGCCTGTGCATATATGTACGGTGGTCACATAGCAATGTTTGGTTTTATCCTGATCGATAGCATATCTTAAGCTGTTTTTTACTTGGAATTGTCTTTTGAAGAAATAGGGAAGGTTGTAAAAGTGAATGGAACTCAAAAATTTTTAATTGGTGTTCTTATATTTGAAATAATATTAGGCGTGATCGCCGCGATTCTTGGCGGGGTGGCGTTGAATTTATTGGATGGGTATGGAGATATACATTCTGATGACTCTATTGCTATCAAGGTTTCGTGGTGCTTATTAGTTTTATCCTTTGTTGTTTTGCCATACACAGCTATTAATGAAGTGAGAAACTACTATCAGAAGCCCAAAATCATTTTGAATATTATCAATCTAGTACTGGTGTTACCAATATTTGCCCCAATGGCTTTAGCTTTACTATACCTTGCCTATCAGCTTCACAGTGGTCGTGCTAAACAAGATGAAATTGTGCCAGAGGCTTGATGAAACAACGGGATCTAGCCTCCCATTTTCAATTGTTTGATTGATGATATATGGGCTTTTTTTGAAACTTGTTGGATAGTAGCCATTTTATAGTTCATATCTCGTTTACTAAATTATGCTTGTTGGGAAATGAGGTAGCCTGTACCTAGAGTCTAGTTGAGATATAAAAAAGTACATTAAGCAGCTTGATCAACTTAAGTTGCGGCGTATAATACGCCAACATCTGATCGCAACAGTTTAGCGATACTGATATAGGACTATAGCTCAGTTGGTTAGAGCGCTACCTTGACATATAGATGCCTTAAAATAAGAGTTTCTATATTTTTTCTTATAAAACAAATGGTTGCGAATTTTTAAGCTATTGTTTACCTACGCCAAATCACTCCAAATAGCCCTTAAATCCACTACTTTTTTCTGAAAATGTGGGAAAAATATCTCGCCTAAACTAAGGCTTTTAAGCGCTGCTTGATCACGTAAGTATGGTGGCGCCATCAGCAATGACGCCACCTCATTCTTAATCAATATCCAGCTTTGGTAATTGAGCAACTATCTCGTTAGTTTTCAAACTTACAGTTATTACCTGTAGCAACAACTCCAATGGATATTTCGGATTATTCATTGTTTCGATAGCCCAGTCGTTTGCATCGTTCACAATGCCGCTTTTCTTATCTGTAGTCACAGCCTGACGCTCGATCACCCACTCGATTGCGGGTTTACCATTAACGATATACTCATAAGCCTCTTCGGGAATATCTCTTATCGTAATCGCTGAGTTATAGATTACCGTTGAGTTGTCATTAACACTCTTACCATCCACTTTGTGCTTTGGGTGCTTCATCTTTGTAACGTAGAAGTCTTTTGCTTCTAGTTGCTCCAGACTTCGTTTACCGCAGTCGATGGTTGCTGAATACGGTTCAACTGTTTCATAGTTGATATGCAGTTCCGCAAGGTCTCGTCCAGCTTGTGAGAAATGCCAGAAATCTTTGGCTGTTTTTACACGAGGTATACGGGGTAGTTCTTTGCTTAAATTATCTGAATACCTTTCACGATATTCTAAGGAGTTAAGTAAGCCGTATACATAATAGAATATGTCTTCTTTGCTTATTAGTTCTTCAGGATAGGCTTGCTGGAAGTGAGACAGCCCCTCATTACTGATTCCGTCACGACGCTTATACCGAGAAAATTCAGAACTGTTGGAGAAAAGGTCTTCAGATACACCAGAATCACTTTCCTCAAAGATGTAAAGAGGGAACCACTGACCTTTCTCTATACTATCAAGACATGGTAACGAATTAGATATCAGTGCAGAGAATCCGCTTCTCGCACCTACACCTGAGACAGAAATAACTAAATTGCTTGTACTATCACCTTCTGGAAAGAGTCGTGGCATCTGATACACCATCTCATTAAGGCGTCGATTAAAGTACAATTTTTGTTTTATATAAGGACGGTATAGGCTACTAGTCAGGCAGTCATCAGAAAATTCCAATTTCTTACCCTTCGCCAAGGACTGCTTTAATGATCTCGTCCAACTGATTTTAGAAGCATCTGTATCAATAAATCCGTCAATTTCAGAAGCTTTTTCTTTTGGTGGAAGATCTGGGAAAGCTTGATCAAATCGTCCTACTTCATTGTTATAAAAGCTAATAAACTGATTGATATTTGAAGAAACTTTCTCTTCTGAATAATTGAAGCACCAAGCATCTCGATTGGTTACAACTCCAAGGGAGTAATTTTCAAACAATGAGATGGAATTTGTCCCCCTCTTATCTCCAAGCACTATATGATCATAAAAGCTATCATCACGCTGATTAATCCAGTCGTTGTAGCTATCAGGTATTACTTTTTCGAATTCAGTGCGATCAATGATCGCTTTTATACTGAAAAATTCTTTGAGCCGTTCTTTTTTTGCCTGAGTATCCAGATCATCACCTATGTCGTGATAATAGATCTGCCCAACTTCAGGAGAATCTGGGTTTTTAACCAAAAACGATATTGCTATGCCTGTCATGCTCCCGCTTTCAAAGATATTCCCGCCTTCTTTTGCACGGCCTTTACTGAGCATATTTTTTCGGATATCTCCTCTCAAGTTTAAGACGTAAATACTCGAAAACTCTTCAGCAAGGCATTTTCGCATGCCATCCATGGCTGCCTTTTCAATAAAGCCTGAGCCAGATACGAAACCGATAACACCGCATTCTTTTACTCTATTACTAGCCCATCTAATAGCTCTAATGTATGAATCATATAAGCCCTTTTGAAGAGGAGAGGTCGAATAGGCTGCGTATGTTGCTCTAATGTTCTCATCTAATTGAGGATAAATCGTTTTTTTAGTGCCAGAGCTTTCTTCTTTTTGACCAATTGCATAAGGAGGATTCCCCATGATCACTCGAATATCTAACTGCTTTTGCCGCGTTCTTCTGTTGCTATTATCAACTAATAATTCACTTACAAGGTCATCTTTTTCGTATAGCTGGAAAGTATCGGTTAAGCAGATACCTTCAAATGGTTGATAGCTCTCTTCTGAAACTTTCTGATCTTCATTAACAATGGCGTGATAAACAGCTTCGATATTAATTGCAGCAATATAATAAGCTAGTAGAACAATCTCGTTACAGTGAATCTCGTTCGAATATTTATGCTGAAGTTGCTCTTTGTTAATCAAGCCACTTTGTAGCAAGCGAGTGATAAATGTTCCTGTACCTGTGAATGGGTCAAGAATATGAACCCCTTCACTTCCAAGCGTCTGGCCAAATTCCTTTTTCAAAAGGTCATTTACACTATGGATAATGAAATCAACAACTTCTATAGGGGTATAAACAATCCCTAGCTTATCTCGCAGCTTTGGAAAGGCGTTAGCAAAAAACTTGTCATAAAGCTCAACAACAATTTTCTGTTTACCTTCTGCATTTGAGATGCCTTCTGCACGCATTTTTACACTTTCATAGAACTGCTCTAAGGTATCAGCTTCCTTCTCTAATCTATGTTCTTGAAGAACACCCAGTACGTGCTGCATTGCTTGCGATACAGGGTTGTTGCTTGCAAAGCTATAACCCTCAAATAGAGCATCAAATACCGGCTTGGTAATAAGGTGCTGCGCTAGCATTTCGATAACTTCTTCGTCGGTAATGCTATCATTCAGGTCATCTCGTAGTTCATCTGCAAACGCTTTGAATGCAGAAACTTCACGAGTGTTACTTTCATCATTTACGATTGTGGTGATCCGGGTGATATGAGTGTTAGCTATCTTGGCGATGTCATTTGCCCATTCAGCCCAGTGATTACGATTGCCGCACTTTTTGACTACCTTGGCATATAAAGCCCGTTCTATCTCACCCACTTCAAACTGAAGCTGTGCTTGTTCAGGGGCTTTATGATCACCTTGTTCTGCACCAATACCAAACTGACCTTTGGCTTTACTGCCTTTTTTCTTACTTTTGGAATTTTTGCTCTTAGCTTGGACGTCATCAGTAATAGCGATAACTTCCATTTTCTTCGTATCGTTACCAATCAGGTCGAGCTTGTTAATCATGGCATCGAAGCGGTCATCGTGAGAACGCAGCGCCTGTAATACTTCCCATACTACTTTGTAGGTTTTGTTATCATTCAGCGCTTCATGAGGCTCCATTCCAGCAGGGATAACCACTGGCAGAATAACGTAGCCCCGCTCTTTATTGGGGGCATTACGCATTACGCGACCTACAGACTGAACAACATCAACCTGAGAATTTCGTGGGGTCAGGAATAGAACCGAATCGAGTGCAGGAACATCCACTCCTTCTGACAGACAGCGAACATTACTTAGAATGCGGCAGGTATTTTCAGGAGTATCAGCTTTCAGCCAGTTTATCTTTTCCTCTTTCTCACTGGCATTCATACCACCATCGATATGAGCAGCTTCACAAGTCAGTGTATTATGTTCTATACCTTGTGCTTCTTCTGCCTCCTGATAGGCTTCAACTACCTCCTGAAACATTCCAGAGATTTGCTTGGAGCTGACTTTATGTGTCTTTGCTCCTTTCTGGGCTTCAATTACCTGACAGAATGCAACAGCCCGTTTCATTGGATTAGTGTCGTCGGCTACATCTTCATCCAAGCCCTGCTTGTTTAAGGCTTTCCAACAACCGACGATTTTTGCTGCGTCGTCAACTTTTAAACTATTGTTTTCATCCGCAAGTAGACCTTGCAGGCGTTGACTAACGTGGCCTTCATCAACCGTTAAAACAATGACCTTGTAATCACATAAGAGGCCTCGACTTACTGCTTCAGAGAAGTTTATGGTGTGAAGAATTTCGCCATAGTGCTGTTTATCATCCATGGAGAATAGAACAAGGTCGCCACTCTCTTCTTTAACTTTTGCTGCGTCACCGTAGATACGGGGAGTTGCAGTCATATAGAGGCGTTTATTAGAACGGATAAAGTCAGCATCGTGGACTTTCACGAAGTTACTTTCATCTTCTCCAGCAAATTTAGAGCCTGTTGTGCGGTGTGCTTCATCACAAATAATAAGATCAAAATCCGCTAGCCCAAATTCGTGCTGTGCTTTGCTAATAACTTCAATGGAGTGATATGTAGAGAACACTACACTCATGTGACTATCATCGTGGCGTTTAGAGAATTCTTCAGCTAGTTTCTCGGGCTGGGTTGTTGCTGGATAACGTAGTTCATGAGAGAACGTCTGCACTACGTCATCATCTTTCTTGCGTTTTTTACCGACTTCACTATCGGAGCAAACTGCGAAACTGTGAAGAGGGGTAACACTCTGCTGTGTCCATTCGGTTAAGGTCTGGGATAAAAGAGAAAGACTAGGTACAAGGAACAGAACCCGTTTACCCTTGCCAACCATCTCTTCTGCGAGCTTTAAACTGGTAAACGTTTTACCTGTACCGCAAGCCATAATCAGCTTGCCGCGATCAGCTGTATTTAAGCCTTTTTTAACAGCATTGATTGCTGTTCTTTGGTGAGGTCTCGGATCGAATTTAGGACGCAGTACAGGAGCTTGGTCAGGTTGATAAGCAGCCCAATCAATCTGGCTACACTCCAAGTCATGCAAATCAATTTTTGAAACTGGAATATGTTGATTAAACAGAGAAGCTTCTGCGTTATCGCTCCAATGATTGGTTGTTGTGACAATCAATCGGTGAGTAAATGGCTTCTGCCCTGAAGCTGTGAAAAAGCTATCAATATCTTTTTTCTGGAGCTTGTAGTCTGGTGCATAGCACTTACATTGGATTGCATGAAATTCGTCAGAACCACGGGTTTTAGCTACTAAGTCTATGCCTATATCCTTCGCGCTGATGCCGAACTCTTCAGAGAATTCTTTAGCCCAATCACTGAATAACCAAACATCGCTATATAGGTCTGCATACGTGGCTTCATGCCGCAAATAGGTACAGATTAACTCTTCAAAATAGGTGCCTTTTTCTCGCTCAGTTTGTGAAATATTGCGGTAGGCATCTAAGATTTTTTCTAAGGCTGTCATTCTGTTTGCTCTTCCTTGATAGGTCGGTAAAAAGCTTGGATGAAAGAGTACAGGATTTGCATTTAAGCGAGTAGGGCAATCTGCTCATAGAGCGCAACTTATAAAAATTATTGTCTTGAGTATTTGCTTGTTAAACACTAGTGAAGTGTCTAGTTTATGTTTTCACTTCGATCTCTGAAAAATGGTAGTGGTCTGGTGTATTGCATTTGGACTAGATTGTGTGGCTCAATTATAAAGCCCCTGGCATCTCCTTTGGCTTGTCCCCATCCCTAAAAGTCTAGGGTATATGGCTCAGACGAGAGCAGGCTGAACCCTGCATATAACGGAGGAATTGCTATGAGTTGCAAGACTACTACTCGCCGTGTGCGAGATGGCAAAAAGCCCGGCCCGAAGACTGTCCCTGTGAAGCGTCACAAACGGTCAAAGCCGAGTAAGTGTAAGTAACCTAACTGATGTCAGGGGCACCTTCTTCTTTATTCTTTGCTAATGAGTCTCTCAGACTATGCAAAGTTCTTATTGCTCTATTGCAATCAGCCATACTGTATTTTTGCCATACACGCTCCTTTAATAGAAACAGATGTGAATCATTTCTTTTATCCCAAATCCAATCTATATCGTCTTTCAGAGCTGATGAAATGATATTTTCATCTACTAAAACTTGGCTTCGATACTTGTAGTTTTGCCCACCTCCACGTTTACCATGCAGGTATTTTTTTGTGAGAGATTCGATTATTTCTCCGATAAGGCTGATTTCTTCTTTGATAAGCATTTCAAGAGCTTGCCCGGATATATCAGTACGGTTCATCATCCAACGATATAAATCCGTCTGCATTAATGCGTATGCGATATTACTCTGGAGAGTGTGGTCGTCGAGGAAAGAGTACTTGCGTCGGTGTTCTACGCAGGTTCTAAGGTAGCCCCGGGGGAAACGTATCCGTGCAGATTCATGGTTTCTATCACCAATATAGTCTGTGACCTCTTGTAGCTTTAGACCTATATCTTTAGTGACCTCGGCTAATTCCTGATCGTCCTTTATCATACGATTTCCATTTTGGGACAGAGCTTTGGGCTCAATAGATAGTAAAGAAACTATTGTTTTTGCTCAGTAGCAGGCTCTTTTTCTAGATTTGAAACTTTCAGCTTGAGCTCGTTAATTTCAAGAGAGTGCTGGTGAACTTGTTCAAATTTGTTTTCAGCTCGAAGCACTTTTTCTTTAAGGTTCTCTACTTTATTTTCGATAACTGAAATCCTTTCTCTATTAGAAGAAATATCATCTTTAATATCCATAATTATAGTGAAGTAACCAACAGTACCAACCAACGCAAGACCAACAAAAGAAATAACGACTTCGGACCAGTTAATGCTATCAGAAGTTGATTCAGAAGCTGGCTGGGGTTGCATGACAGTTTGGACTGGAACTACATACTGAGGAGGAATCAGTGTTTCTGGTGAAGGTGGTAGTGATGATGTATCTGTTCCTGAATACGGAGGGGTAGTATGCGGGCTATTTGTAGCACTCATTTAATCAGCCCCTCTATTTCAGCCTCAGAAATATTTCCTGAATATTGTTGGGATAATTTTGACAGTGTCTCATAATCAAGGTGCTTTCCTGCGAGAAGATCATTATTGATATCTCGTTGTATCAGGATGCCTTGAGACTCATGATTATTTTGATCAATCTTCGCTGAAGATATTTCATGGATATCGTTGATCTTGTATCCAAAAGCATCTGATTTCTTATTGAAACGGAGGCTGAGTTCGCACGTACCATCTACTGCTTGTGTGAAAAATTTATTTTGTAATGTAGTGAGAGCATTTGGATCTGAATGGAAATACCGGGCTACCATCCCAAACCTTATAACTTCTTGTTTATCTAAGATATATTTGGTCAGCCCTGCAACTTTTAGATTAAAGTCTTTGAGCATTTCTAGGTTAGAAACATCATCGTTTTTACGGTTTAGGAAAAAGTCGATTCTTGAACGAGAAATATTACAGCTGTAAATGCTGTTTTCCGAACGCAGCATTATCACTGGTACTTCTGCTGGTAGTTCAGGTGGAATAGGGAGAATCTGTGGCATCCCATCAAAAACATTCATCAATTGTGCATTCAGATCTCCAAACTCTTGATCTGGCCTATTGACAATATCTCTCAGAAAAAAGGCAAACTGTAGCCCAATAATCCTTGTCTGCATGATAATCCTTTGAGTTGAAACATTGGATGAAGAATAGTTTATATGATTTTCTTGATGAAGGAAGTTAGATCGCCTTGACTAGGTAAAAGTAACGAGAAGGGGAGGGATTGAAAGCTGGTAGGACTAGGCAGATTCGAACTGCCGACCTTTGCCATGTCAAGGCAACGCTCTAACCAACTGAGCTATAGTCCTGCTGAAGTGGCAGGTATTTGACCAAAATGAATTTTCATCGTCAAGAATAATTCCAGCAATTTTAAGATTTCCTTATGAGGTTGCTTCAGCTCTTCAATAGCTAGTGTGTTAAGATTATCATCCCTAGTAAGGATGTCGCTTCCGCTCCGCTCTTTAACGCTTTTTCTGATTTTTAAACCTAAACACCAAGAAAGGCGAGCAGGCCTAGCCTGTGAGTTAACAAGGGAAACTTGTTTCCCCCCAATCTCCAGATTAAAAACCAGAAAAGCGGTGCCCTACCCAAACGGCATATCATAGCTATTTCTGGTTCATTTCTTAAAACCAGCCCCTTGTATAAACAACCATACCAAGGGGTTACGGAAACTTAAAAAGCCGAAGTTGTTTGGCTTCCCTGCCCCCTTTCCGTAAACCTATGTCTAGTACTTGCCAAGGATTGCTCCAATATAGTCTTTCACTAGTACACAGGCCGCATCGTGGGGTTGGAGGTTGCTACCTTTGTACCTCCGCATCAATAGCTTATGCCCAATGGCACTCCCCAAACATAAGCCACTTCACTTTGAAGCTAGAAAAATAAATCCACCATTATTTCTCATTGATTTATTCAATGTCCCACATATTTTTTGTTTGTCAATAGCATCAGATTTAATTACGGGTCTCGGGCGGTAGCCTGAGCAAGATCAGGGCATACCAATCGGGTTTGTCCATCTTGAACGAACGAAAAATTAACTAGGTTAGGCGTTGACTTTTTTTAGATCCATGAGAAATTATTTATATAAAACAAATAATTATGAAATGAAATCAGAAGAAAAAGGGGTTAGAAATTTTTTCGTTAGAAGTGAGAGCATCCACTCTGGCGCAATAGGAATTAGCAGACGAGCCAATTACCTATACAACATCGAACATCCTAACCACAAACATACTAAGGCCATCATCCCAATTCATGGGAACGCGACCAAGGTATCACAAAGAGCAATCTGCGAAATTGCACTTATGGAAGCCCAAAAGTCTAAAGGAGGGCGTCCAAGAACAAGCTTCGCTCAAGAGATTTGCTTTTCTCCGCCGAAAGGGCAATCGGCTACTCCCGAGCAGTGGAAAGAAGCTTTAAAGGCAATGCTTTTAGTCATAGCTGATAGAACCAATCTGTCGCCCAATACGGTTGCCAGAAACTCGTATTCAGTAGTTCACCAACAAGAAAATGAACATCTACATCTATCAATCAACAAAGTAATAGAGCGTAGTGATTACAGAAAAGAACTCACCAGACCATCTACTACTAATGCTCTGAAGCGTGAATGGAACAGGCAGTGCCAAATTATGTTTGGCCTTACGCCAGATACTTACAAACCGAAAAGAAAAAGCACGAAAAGCAAGGCGCAGCGTTGGGAAGAACTCAAAATCAGAGAAGAAGCGCTTGAAAAAGAAGAGGAGCAGCTAAAAGCAGCCAGACAAAATCTGAAGCTTTTTCTTGCCCAATGCCAGAAATGGATTGAAGCGAAGTTGTTAGGCAATACAAAACAAGCGAAACGACAAGAAAACAGAATGCATAAGACCTACACGGCAATGCAAGAAAGCTCATTCACAGAGGGCTTAGAGGTTGCTGATGCTGCGATCAAGGGGGCGGAGCAAAAAACACATTTTAAACTAAAACCATATTAGGAGAGAAAATGAACGATATAAAACTGATACAACTGATAGAGGAACTATATAGCATTGAACTAACGGCTCACCAGAAGCACCAGATAATTTTGCTGATTGAGAAGTACCCCTCACTTTGGAACTACATCACAAAATATAAACCAATAGACAAAGCCATTAAGCTTTTCTTTACAGAAAACACACCAGTGTTTTCGGATATTACCCGCTCTATTTCGCCAACCATTGAACGAGAAATGAAACAAGCTATGGATTTGTATGGTCTTGATTATTTGCTTTATAGAGGCTTCACAATTGCCACTGTGATGGAAGTAAGCAAGAAGAGACAGGAAAGCAGGAGAGTTCTCGATAAACTGGAAGAATATATAGACTTTTCAGAAGCCAAAAGAACAATCAAAAATTCAAAACTGAGGAAGAACTAGTACACCAGAGGGGCCCTCTCTGGTATATCTATTTTCACTAATTAGTCTTCGTTATCAAAATCATACTCAAAAAGAGGTTCGTCCGGGTCAAAACACGCTTCTTCGAAGTATTTGCTTACTAAGAATGATAGTCCTCCAAGAGCAAAAGTTAATTCGTCTATAAGCTCTTGATCTTCATAGTCTTCTGTCCAAAGATCTCTATATCTAATGGCATACATTTGTAAAGTGAACAGTATTTGGAAGTCATTAGGATTCATTGTCTCATTTGCTACCTTCAGCAGAAAGAACGAAACATATATCGTTTCAAAGCTAAAGCCATTTAACTTCATAAATCGGGTATTAATATTTTCCCAATGGTCCACTAAAACATACAGAGCCTTGCGGTCTTCTAAAGTCATACTTTCGCAGCCTTCTGCGAGTTCATAGGTACCTTTTTTCATTAATATATTCATTATAATTTCTCCTATTTTATTTAATATATTATTTCCCACGTTAGGGTTTAGAAAATAAGAACCGAGCTCGTTCAAACTCAGCTTAAGGAGAAATTCGCGTAACAAAGGAGCTGTTAGCGATAAGGCAGGCAATAAAAATCCCACCTCATTATTTGCTTCAAAAGCTGAGATAGGATTAAGGGCAGTTCTCATTACCAAGAAACCAGATTTCCGATTTCTTGAGGCTATTCTATCAAGAACAGAAAAGCATGTCAAGCATATAATAAAAATATTTGCAAATAAATTTATATATCTTTTTGGAATATATAAATTGTTATATATTTTAAAAGTTGGATCTATGTTCAGTATTTGCAGGTTGCATCACAAATCTCTCTGGTTTCATAGTATTTTTGACATGTCAATATATTTGTGTTAAAGTTGCTCTGTCATTAGAGGAATAGGATTCATGAATGCAGAGAGACTTGAGAGTGTTACTAGATCAGAAAGAAGTACCCGCCATACAGCGAAACTCGTCCGAGTTTCTGATTTTCGAAAAAACTACTTTGAAGGCACAGCCCCAAGCGTAGATTCAATCAAAAAAATGATTAAGCTTGGTGAAATCAAAGGTAAAAAGCTCCTTGGTGTTTACTACGTAATAGTTGACGATAATTTCTTCTTGGGTGAAGACGAAACCATCGATAATTTTTACGAGAAGAATGCTGAAAACAATATCGTACCAATACCTGAAAAGGTCTCTAAAACTGGTTCTAAAGCCGACGAGATTTTTGCTAAATACGCATGTGCTGTTTAAATGATTATGTCTTTTCCTAACAGCTTGTCCAGCTCGGAGTTAGTCATGGACATGACGATGTTAAAAGGTATGTGGTTTGTGACCTCATACCAAGTTCCACTCAGGTACTTCTTGGTTGTGGGTGATTCGCTTCTATCTCTATGTCCAAGTCTTTTTGAGATTTCTTGCTCTGATAGTCCGAGCACTGCCTGACATAAATCTGCATATAATGCGCGAACCTCATGGAATGTGGGGCGCTCCTCTCGTTTGTCTGGAGTGTTGTATTTACTCCATTCTTCATCCGATATTGAAAGAATTGCGTCTTCAAATTTTGATAAAAAGTATCGCCTTAAGAGCTGGTTTGGGTGTTCTTTGTTCTTTGACTCATTGTCTCTATCGTAAACATAGTTGAAAAGAAAGGGGCATTCCTTATCTAAAACTTTCTTAGGCCTCTTTGGGTTCTCTCTGTGTTTTACAGGATCGGTGATGCCGCATTCAATTAAATCTTCAGTAATTGAAAATCTAAGTTTTTGAGGGTGTTGTAAGTCTCTAGTTTTTGCTGGGATTACGTAAAGAAAACCCTCCTGAATATTCTGTGCTTTAATTGTTAGAATATCTCCAGATCGAAGTCCTGTTAGGATGCCTACTTTTAGTATGTCCTTAATAGCTGGTTCAGCTGCGTTATAGAGGAGTTGAAACTGCTTCAGC
The DNA here is from genome assembly GCF_047778065.1 of Neptuniibacter sp. QD72_48. Taxonomy (GTDB): domain Bacteria; phylum Pseudomonadota; class Gammaproteobacteria; order Pseudomonadales; family Balneatricaceae; genus Neptuniibacter. The sequence goes on from NZ_CP180547.1 coordinate 1,153,675, forward strand.
GACATTTTGTCGCGTTTTTTATCTGGCTTAACTTGAAGAGAAGGTATATCAATAAGCTTACCAAAGTTCGGATGTGAAGCAGGTAAGGAGCCAATCCCCTGACAATACTGATAGAACTGGGTAATTATAGTTTTGTACTTGCTGTAGGGATCATGGCTATCAGTGGTTGATGCAATAAAATCTACCCATTCTTTAACCTCAAGCTCAATTAGCTTTCTCTTGGCGAAGTATTTTGCAATGATTTTGCTTGCATAAATCTTGTTCTTTAAGGTGTCGTTCTCGTACTTAATCAGCAGGTACTCTCTAGTGAAGTCCTGAATCAGTTCATGGACGGTTCGCTCATATTTCCCAATTAGCTTCTTTCTTTGTAGTCTTTCAAGAGCTTTCTCGTTTTTCTTGGCTAGAGCTAGGTCTTCAAATCGCTTGTTAAGAATGTCTGTTTGCTCAATCGCTTCCTTTAAAGAAACTTTGCCAATATGTGCATCCTTATATTTCCCATCAATTTTGAAGGGGAGGCGGTACTTGAATCCTCGACCATCAGAATAGCGATAGAGGCCACGAGGCCAGTAATCCTCTTTAGTTTTCATGATATTGGGCTCATTTTATAGTGCTGACAAGAAGCCTTTAATCAGCTGAATTAATTCAGAAAAGTTTCCCATAGAATGGGAGGAATGAGAAGAAAAAATGTGGTAAATATGTGGGAATGTTTCTTAACATATTGATTTATAATTATATTAAATTTTATAACGCAACCTTGACATGGTAGAGGTCGGCAGTTCGAATCTGCCTAGTCCTACCAAGATTCAAAGAAGCCCGCACTTGCTGCGGGCTTTTTGCATTCTTCGATGCGACAATTAAGTAGGCAGAGGAGAGCTGCCGAAGGCAGTCGAGCCGAGCGAAGCGAGATCACATCGGAGCCTGCGACGATAGCCCCGAAGGGGTAGGAGCGAAGCGACGTATAATCTGCCTAGTCCTACCAAGATTCAAAGAAGCCCGCACTTGCTGCGGGCTTTTTGCATTCTTCGATGCGACAATTAAGTAGGCAGAGGAGAGCTGCCGAAGGCAGTCGAGCCGAGCGAAGCGAGATCACATCGGAGCCTGCGACGATAGCCCCGAAGGGGAAGGAGCGAAGCGACGTATAATCGGCCTAGTCCTACCAAGATTCAAAGAAGCCCGCACTTGCTGCGGGCTTTTTGCATTCTTCGATGCGACAATTAAGTAGGCAGAGGAGAGCTGCCGAAGGCAGTCGAGCCGAGCGAAGCGAGATCACATCGGAGCCTGCGACGATAGCCCCGAAGGGGAAGGAGCGAAGCGACGTATAATCGGCTTAGTCCTACCAAGATTCAAAGAAGCCCGCACTTGCTGCGGGCTTTTTGCATTCTTCGATGCGAGAGTTTAGTAGGCAGAGGAGAGCTGCCGAAGGTAGTCGAGCCGAGCGAAGCGAGATTACATCGGAGCCTGCGACGATAGCCCCGAAGGGGAAGGAGCGAAGCGACGTATAATTTGCTTAGTCTATCCGATATAGGAAACTGCAATCGGATGGTATTTTTTGTACCTATGAGAATCTATTAAAATCCGTGTTACGATCTAACATATTCATTTTGTTTTATGAATAATTGAAAGTTTCTGCTCTAAAATCATTTGCTTTTGAACGCAAGGGTAGCGGGTTTTAATCGGATTAGTCATTTTTCTAGTATTTATTGAAAGGATGTAATCATGCTAACAAGGAGCTTAGTGTTACTTTTTTTGCTTTTATCTGGCTGCGTCAGTCAGGATGTTAAAGAGGCTAATAACACGGCACATGATTCTGAAGAGCGCTGGGAATATCGAATCAGCTTAGAAAAGGTTGATCGTTTTCTTCGTTATGGAAATGCTTTTTTTAAAGTTGAAAGAAGAATTCCTGATAACGGCAAAAAGAAAAATGACTGGGTTTTAGCGCCGAATCTTGCAATGAGTTTACGGCATGTTGGTAAAGAGTTAAGAGCTCAGGCAGATAGTTTGACCACTGACGCTCAAGGACAGATTGTTGTTCGAGTGGAGTTGAAAGATTCCTTAAAGTACTTCAGATGGGTCAATAAACGCAGCTATGGAATTCACGACAGTTTTTTAAACGAAATTAATGATATTGATCCAATTTCCCCTATTAAAGCAGGGCAAGAGTGGAATGGTTGGGATAAGTCCCAGTTGGATTTGGATTATGTTATTAAGATAGGCGTAGATAATGTGAGTTATTGGATGCCTGTTTCTTATAAAGACTCTAGGTTTTTGATTGAACAAGTTGCCAGAAAAGTCTACCAGGAGTTAATGGTCAATGTGACTCTTGAGGTATTACATAACGATCGTGTAATGACAGGAGGGGATGTGTCTTTGCTTGGGGATGCTCCAGCACCTAGCGTGTTGCTTAGTGACTATTTTACTCGTGATGATGTTAAAGAATATGCACAAAGTGTGATGCCAGCATATGTTCGTGGTAAAGATGGCGGATACGATCGATTCAATTATGTTGTGTATCCAGGTGAGTACAAGGTTCTATTTAATTCAGGAAGTGAAAACTACTATTCAGAAGCTATTTCTATAAAAAACAGCGGGTTAAAACGGGTGTTTGTTCATTAATATCAAAATTTTGATGGACTTAAAGCAAAAGGAATTGGCAGTAAGCAATGTGTACTCACCATGAAAAACTTCATGGTCACGAGTGACTATTTTCTGCTCTTTTCTCACCCAATATTATGCGAGATATTGTTTTAGGCGGGACTTGCTTATCGAAGCAATATTATGGTCATTATTCCTCAGGTTTATATGCCGCTAATCTGTGTCATTTTATTCGAAACACTTTGGAAGGCCTGAAGCGCGAACAATATGACGTAACCTATGAAAAAGCGGTAGAAAAACTATTACAAGATGGTTCTCGTGTGTTATTGCCTTCGAACCATTTCTTACCTAATAGATAAGGTGGCGGTTTGGCGAATATTCTAGTTGCGTGGGAATTTGGTGGTGGGTTAGGGCATTTAACTCATTTAGCCCCGTTTATAACAACGCTAATTGAGCGGGGTCATCAGGTTACTTTAGTTACTAAGGGGCTTGGGGTTTTATATCGTTTTGAGTTTCCTGAAGAGCTTAAGATATTACCTGTCCCTTATGCGCTAACCCCAGAAGATAAACCCAAAGCTACAGCCTGTATTGCAAGTATTTTGATGCAGTATGGTTATAGTAATCGCTATGCTCTTGAACAGATGGTAAAGAGTTGGCGGAGTATTTTTGACTTGGTAAAACCTGATTTACTTATTTGTGATTACGCGCCAACAGCGCTGATTGCAGCCAATAAAATGGACTGTAAGAAAGTTATTATTGGATCGGGTTTTGCCGAATTAAAACCTGGCTTACCTTGCCGAATTTTAACGCCTTGGGTTGATGGAATTGAGCGCATAGCGGTTAGGCACGAAGGACAGGTGGTTAAGACGATAAATAAGATCTTAGATCCGGAACGGAAGACTATTAAATACCTCGGTGATCTCTTTTTATCTGATTTCCTATTGATGACAACGTTGCCCGAGCTCGATCATTATCAGCGCGATCGCTCGACCACATATTATATTGAGTCGGTTAAAAACAACTTGTTCACAGCGAAGGCTAATTGGGCCGAAAACGGAAAACCTAAAGTTTTTGCGTATTTAAAAGCGCATGCGAAAAATACTGGCATCATGATCAGAGTGTTAGCCGAAAGTGGTTTTGATGTGATTTGTTGCTGTAATGGCTTAGCGAAACTCAATATGCCTTCCGATATTCATTCGAAAATTCAATTGCTTGATTACCCAGTAGATCTTTCAGGGCTACTGAAAACGGCAGATATTGTTGTGAACCATGCGAGTAAAGAGTTGGTTGCAGAGAGTTTAAGTAAAGGTAAGCCGCAGTTGGTGTTACCTGCGCAGTTAGAGCAAGTTGAGAATACGCGTTTAATTGAGAAGTTAAATATTGGTTTGAATGTTCCCCCGCAATCTTCTCCACAAGATATTTTAATAACATTGCGTCGGTTAGTAGATGATCCGAAATACAGGCTAGCTGCCGAAGCCATTGCCGAACGCAATGCAACCAAAGCCACCAAAGCCACCATGCATAGTTATATGGATGGAGTTAGGGCAATAGAGAACTTACTCAAATAATATTTGGTAGTTGGATTTTCCCTCTTTCAGCCGGTATTTCTAACGCATCGCTTAGCAGTTGAAGATTCTCTTTTTTCTTTGCTGATATGGCGAGTTGCGATTGAAAATCGGTAGGGGATAGCATTCTTATCGAGCCGGTTAAATAAAAATTGCCGTTAGAGCGTTGTGGGATCAAAATCCAGTTGTTGTTTGTGCATTCGGCAGTGAATCCTATCTCTGCTGGTGGATGTTCGCTTCCCGAAATTCTGACATCTTTCAGAGCCAAGTTAACGTTAGATATTTCATTACAGTGGTTGGGGTTCCAGCTATCGGTAGTAAAGTAAATATTGCCTTTGATTGCTGCTGGGATATTGGACAGTGTTTGCAATGGAGCTTGGTATTCTATTCTGTAAATTTCATCCATTGAGATGGAGCTAGATAGGCTAATCTGACTTTGATTGTCGAAGGTTATTAACCACTGCGGTGATAGCGAGGTTATTGAAAAACCATTGAGCTTCCAGCTGAAATGTTGGTTTTCCAGAGTGCCTTTCCCCGAAAGCAGGTCGCCGCGAAATTGCGAGACTTGAAAACCTTGCTCAGCAAATTGTTGTTCGATGAAACGTGCAGGGGTCGTTAAAACAAATGCCAAAACAAAACTACTGATAAAGATGGTAATTGCAATTTTCATGGGTTATTTACCAAATGTAAGGTTGGCATTTATATTCCCCGCATCTTCTGCCGGGGTGATGTGGATCTGGGTGAGGGTTACACCTTTATTCTCAAGCGCTGTAATGCTTTTGATTACGTTGTTGAATGCGACATTAGAGAGTGTGAATGATATTTCTTCTTCTGTAACGCTATTCATACGTGTGAGCTTTATTTGCTGACTGCTAAACGCGTTGTGAACAGACTGACGTAGATTGGATGCTTGTTTCTGCTCAGCGTTATTTACTGAGGCGCTAACCTGATATTGCGCTTGTTGCATCCATTGGTAGTCGCGCAGTTTTGCGTCTAATTGCTGATAGAGCATCTGCTCACTGTTCAGTGTAGGTTTTATGATCAATAGCCAACACAGTGCTAAGACTACAAATGGCAGTGCTATGGTTAGTGTTCTGATTTCTGTTGAGCTTAGGTTATTTAAGTAATCTTTTATCATTGTGCTTCTCCTTTGCTTGGAGAGTTAATGATTAACGTGCCATTGACGCCATTTTCTGTTTGTGTCAAATCACCCAGCTGCGCAGTAGTGCTCACTGTTTTTAATTTCTCTCTTAAGGTTTCTAGGGGAGGGAAACTACTAGCTTGTAATATGATTCTCATAACGCCTGAATCTTCTGAATATCGAATACTTGTGATTTCGAGTTCTTTGGGGGCCAGTAAAGGCGTGATAGAGCTTAAGAATGGAATAAATGCGCTGTTGTTTGTTTGGCCTGATTGCTCTCTTAAATTAGCTCGCATCTGCCCGACAGGGTTGATTACACGACGTGCCTGAGGGTAAATTTTCTTATAAAGTTGGACCATCTGTTGATCGATGTGCTTGATCTGTTTTTCCATCAAATGGTTGTTGTATAGCGAAGAGCCAAGCCAGAGTATAAGCGCGCACAGAGCAACTATAGCGGGAGGTAAAAGAAGCTTTTTATTTTGCTCAAAGGCACTAAACGTAGCGAACTCACCAACAAGAATATTTATTGGTTTAAAGCCTTTTGGTGATTCTAAATAACTTGCTAAGAGTAGATTCGAATCGTCGTCGGCGTTCTGAATATTAAGGTTTTCAGAGTCAATTTGACTTTGCATGTGTTCACACAGTGATATCGGAATCGCACCTTTAAAGTCTGTTGTAAAGCTAATGACCCGTTGATCTTCTATATAAAGTGTTTCTTCACTGATAGGTAGTAAGAAGCAATCTATAGACAGTAGTTTTAGATCTATATCCAGTGTCTTAAGTGCTTCTATCCACGTTGATAATTTCTGTCGATCACATACTAGGACTTCAGGTGATAGGGAGCGTTCGGGGTAATAAGCAATATGGTTATCTTCAATCGGATTACTGATTAACTCTTCTATTTGAAATGGGATACCGCTATAGGCTGCTTTAGATGTATTGGGTAGCTCAGCAGTGACTACTGTTGCGGTTTCTGATGGTAAAAAGCAGTGGCAGGCTATTTGCGAGAATGGCTCTATAGCTTGCTTTAGTTCTTCCAAAGAACCTTGGCCATATCTCATTGGCTGTTGCGGGGATGAAATACCCCATTCACATCGATTGCTATCTTCGATGAATCGAATGACCAAAAGATCTTTCATGGCATAACTCCGTAATACCGCGATAGGGTTTGGGCTTTTTCACCATCAGTTGAAAAATAAGCATTAAGCTCAACCCGAGAGCGTTCGTACATTACTTGAATGCGAGTTTTAAAATAATTTCTTTCTAGATGGAAAGCCTGATTAATTTCAGTTGGAAGGTTTTTTCCATCGGTCTGTAAAGATTGAATAAAGCTATTAATATCGCTGTAGCCGTCCGCCGGTTTTGATTGAATAATCTGTTTGGCATCTGCTGAATCGAGTACACCATGAGAGAGTGCACTGATTAAAGTCGCGTGTTTTTCTTCTAAATCATTGGGGTTTATCGCTAAGCGCGTATCCCCGGTTCTTGCACATAAAAGTTCAGAGATATTGCTGAATTGTTCATCCGATAAAATATCGAGTTGTTTCAGTTCATTTATATTTTGTAGATGCCCGTTTACCGGTAATGGTGTCGTTGGGCTGCTTCTTTCTAGGCCTTGGGCATCGATTGGGTCTGAATCTGCATCAATCCAATCAGCAGCTCTGCTAGTAAAGGATTTAGCCGTGAGCGAGTCAATATTATGACTGATTAGAAGTTGTTGTAGGGCTTTGATTGCAAAAGGGCGCTCTGGGTTAGGTACTCGTTGTTCTTTGTTTGTTTTGTGTGAATCTAAGCTGTTGATGTTAAAGCAGTTATGCACAGGGTTTAGCTGAATAGTCATGTTTCCTTGTGCAATAGGGAATTGCACGGGTACTGCACTATGTACAGCTGGTTTCTCAATCAGTTCTTTTGCAAGAATATAACTGTGTTGTTCTCCACTTAAGGCATACCACTGTGCTTGCTCTAGATCCTGAACACTTGCAAGTCGATTACTGTTATCACGTGTCATTTTATACAGCTCGGAAGCGATGATCGTTAAAATAGATACGAGGGTTAGGGTAACCAGCAAGGCAGCGCCTCTTTGACGTTTAGGGCTCAATTAGATCACCCCCTGGTAGTCCTACTATGAGTTCTGCTACCTCCCAGTTAGGGTGTCCAAACTCAAACTTGATGGCTTGTGGAAGGTTATCGCTTTTTAAATCTGTATATAGCAGCTCCCAATTCTGTTGGAACAGACTAATGTTGAGTTCTTCTAGACCTTGAAGTAAGCGGATCCGATGCCATGGAATAGGTATTAGTGGGTTTTGTGGAAAGGGTTGTTGTTCTCGAATCAGGTCACCATCAATTAATTTGTATCGAACACGGATTAGATCAGGGTGTGTTTGATCTGGCTTTGGTGTGGTGCTGAATCGAATGAATTCCATAAAAGTTGAGCCGACAGCCTGGCTTTGTGGGCGGAGCAGGAGACCTAAATTTGGTGTTATAAAGTCTTTCCCAGTAAGTGTTCTTGGGGTGATCTGTTGTAGATCTCTTTGAATGACTCTGAGCGAGTTATCTAAGTTACTCAAACGTTCTTGTTGTTGGCTTAGCTGGGATTTACCTCTTAGCATTACATCCAGCATGCTTTGAGCGGCTATCCCGATGAGAGCTGTGATGGCAATGGCGATGATTAGCTCTATTAGCGTAAAGCCCGCTTGATATTTACGTTGTAGCATTATGATTGATCCCTGTAACCAATCAGTGTTGCTAGAACATAGTCTTTATTATCTGATAATGTGACTGTGACCGTGAGTTTAGAGAAGTTTTCTACACTGGTTTTATCTTTTTTAATTCGCCACCAAAAGTCCCTTCCTGCGAATTTAGATTCACCTGAATTGTTTGATATCTGATTAGGTAGCATGGCTGTTTCTAAGGCATTATGGGCTACCCACATAGCCAGCTGGCGGTCTGATATGTGCCCAGCGTGTCTTAATGAGGAAGAGGTTGCTTGTACAATAGCAGCGGCAGCAACGGCAAGAATGGATAGAGCAACCATTACTTCCAGCAGCGTAAAGCCTAATTGTCTTTTGGAGGCGTGCTTCTGTGATGAAGCCCCCCCTTTCGTAACATGCTTATTCTTCATTTATCGCATAAGGCCCAGTTATTTCGAACTGCTCTTCTACAGTGCTATAAATAAGTTTATGAGGGCTTAAAAGCCCATCGGGTGATGCGTATAAACCGATACCTTTCAGGTCTTCATGGGGGCTGGGTTCAAATTCTAGTGTTACCCCTGTTGGGATATCAATCCATCCATCTTTTCTTTTGGTATCCCAACCATTAGGCCCCATTGATATAACTCTCAAACGTTGTTCATCGATTTGTAAGCCGTACCAACGTTGATCTATTAGCGATTTTTCACTCATTTCAAAGAGAATTGCTTTTACTCTGCTTTCAAATGTTTCTGGGTAGGATGAGTGGGAGCTGTAGGCCACAACAAAACCACTCATCAAACCAATTAAGGTGATGACGACCATCAGTTCTAGAAGGGTAAACCCACGCTGGTGGTTACCAATTGGCGATGTCACTACCGTTGCCTTCACCACCATGAGTGCCATCAGCTCCTAAAGAGTACAAATCGTATTTACCGTGCTCACCTGGTGATAGGTATTGATACTCATTGCCCCATGGGTCAGTAGGTAGGCGTTTAATATAGCCGTCGCTTCTGTAGTTTTTAGGGCTTGGGCCAGTACTTGGTTTGCCAGTTAAAGCCTCTAGCCCTTGATCTGTTGTTGGGTAGGTGTGGTTATCTAGCTTGTACATATCTAGGGCGTTTTCCAGCGAGGCAATATCCGCTTTGGCTTTTTCGACCATCGCGATATCTTGGTTTTGCAAAACGTTTGGAGCTACGATTGCAACAAGTAAACCTAAAATTACGATGACAACCATGATTTCCAATAAGGTAAAACCTTGATCCTTACGAGAATGTTTTCTCATCTGTCTAGTTCCTTTTAAAATTGGGTAAGATCGTTTAATTGCATAATTGGTAATAGAATCGCGAGCACTATGGCCAACACGATTAAGCCAAAAACAATGATTAGCACAGGCTCAATAAGCTTAGTCACAATGGAAATAATACTGTTGAGTTGATGTTCCTGTTGTTCTGCCGATTTTTTCAACGCGGTGGCTAATTCACCACTGAGCTCTCCGTTCGCAACCATAAAAATGGATATAGGGGGGAACAAGTCCGCTGTAGACATGGCTTTATTTAAGCTGCCACCTTCCCGCACTTTTTCCGCAATCGTTTGTAACTTGCTTTTAAAATGTAAATTCCCACTGGTCTGCTGACTGGTATAGAGCGCATCGAGTAGCGGAACCCCACTATGCAACATGATATTTAGGGTGTTTAGTAAGCGGGCGGTCTCTAGGTTGATCACTACTTTCTTGATAAATGGTGTTTTTAAAAACACTTTGTGTACGCGGAGTTTTATATGCTGTTTATTATAAAAATAACTGCAGACTACAATAGTGCCGATTAAGCCAGCTATCAGCCAAGCGCCATGGTTAACAACAAAATCTGATACAGAAATCATCACTCTGGTCAGTAAAGGTAGTTGTTGGCCTACATGATCAAATTGTTCGACTACTTTCGGAACAACATAGGCCATGAGTAGGCTAATAATTGTTATCGCAACCGAGGTTAAAACAATAGGGTAAATAGAGGCTTGCATGACGTTGTTGCGCAAGCGTTGGTTTCTTTCTGTGTAATCTGCAAGTTGGAGGAGTACTTGAGTGAGTTCGCCTGACTTTTCTCCTGCACGAATTAGCTCACGGTAGATAGGTGGAAAAATGTTTTGATAATCTGCCATGCCTTCTGCGATCGTATGCCCTTCACGGACTTTACTTTTCACGCCCTGTAACGCAGCCTTTAAATGTTTGTGGGTGCTTTGCTCAGACGTGGCTTGTAGAGCATCTTCAATCGCAACGCCAGATTGGACGAGTGCAGCAAGTTGTTGGGTAAACAGTGATAGGTGCTGTATCGAAACCTTGCCAGCAAAAAGAGTGCGTTTTTTGCTGTTCGTTTCTTTCACTTCAACTAAACGGTTTGGTAAAAGTTGTTGGTCACGGAGATTCTGACGTGCTTGCCTTTCTGAATCAGCATCAATAAATCCGCGCTGTTTTTTGCCGCTTTTATCTAGCGCATGATATTCATAGGAAGGCATGATCCGAGGCGTCCTTAACCATTCTTAAAACTTCATTGACGGAGCTCTCGCCTTTTAAAATAGCACTGATTCCTTCATCTAACATGCTGCGATGGTCACTTTTTATAGTTCCTTTAAGGTCGTGTTCACTGACTTTGGAGTGAATGTCGCGTGCTAATTCAGGTGTTACTTGTAAAAGCTCGTACAGGCCCAATCGCCCAGCATAGCCAGTTTGATTGCACTCGTTGCATCCTTTAGGTTGATATACTGGTTGCCCTGCTAGTTGGGTGTTACCTAATCTATCTGCATCAGTCGGGGATAGCGTCGTTGCCTCTTTGCAGTGAGGGCATAGTGTTCTGATTAGGCGTTGAGCCAGTACGCCCTTAAGAGATGATGAAATTAGATAAGGCTCCACACCTATATCGGTTAAACGCGTTATCGCTCCGAGGGCATCGTTTGTATGTAAAGTTGAAAGAACTAAGTGACCCGTTAAGCTGGCTTGAACTGCAATTTGCGCTGTTTCTGCATCTCGAATTTCACCAATCATTACAACATCTGGATCTTGACGAAGTATTGCTTTAAGGCCTTTAGCAAACGACATTCCTGTTTTGGTATTTACAGGTGTCTGGCCGATCCCCTCTAGCGCGTACTCTACTGGGTCTTCTACGGTTAATATATTGCGAGACTTTTCATTTAATAGCGTGAGCCCAGCATAGAGCGTTGTTGTCTTACCCGAGCCCGTTGGCCCTGTTACCAAGATAATGCCATTGGGTTGATTGAGTAAGCCAACTAGCTTTGTTCTAGTAGCATCTGGCATGCCGAGCTGAGTCAGTTCTAATTGTTGTGTGTGTTTCTCCAGTAATCGGAGAACCACGCGTTCCCCATGAATAGATGGCATTGTCGAGACTCGAACATCTAAGGCTTGGCCTGCCATACGAAGGCTAACCCTTCCGTCTTGTGGAACTCGCTTTTCGGCAATATCTAGTTTGGCCATGACTTTAATACGAGAGATGAGTCTAGGTGCCCAACGATGATCGGGTTGTAGGATCTCTTGTAACACGCCATCTACACGAATCCTGACGGACATGCAGTTTTCAAATGTTTCGATATGAATATCGGAAGCTTTTTGCTTTAGCGCTTGGGTAAATAATGCATTAATAATTCGAATTACAGGTGCATCGTCTTGGCTATCTAACAGGTCTACAGTCGAATTATCGTCGAGGTTAAGCTCATCCAGTTGCACTGTTTCATGTAGGTCATTAATGCTGTCCAGACTAGTGTCAGCAGATTTGTAATGCTGGGTAATTTCCGATTTTAGTGTATCTGCATCTTTTTTCTCAAAAACCGGGATACCACTAATGTGTCTATTCACTTCGCCTAACGCCTGCAGAGGCGTTTCATCAGAATAATAAATCGCGATCCCTGAGTCTGACTCTATTATCAGAATGTTGTGTTTATTGGCAAAGCCAAAAGGGAGCATGGTCGATGGCTTCATTCTCTAATAATGACCTTTAGAAAAATTGATCAGATGGAATATATTGAATTTGCCCTTTCTCATTAACATGGTTCGGAAGTGGCTGGTTTAGGTACCACTGAGGCGCTAACTCATTGTCATCCCAAGAAGGGAGCGTAGGGCGCTGTTCACCAGGCATTAGGTTTATACCTTGCTTATGTTTACTTTCTTGCTGCGCATACAAGGTATTGTATTTTTTACGTGATTCGGTAGTTGCTGAAGCCTGATCCATTAATACTTTCGGACGGATAAAGATCATAAGGTTTCGTTTAGTGCGTTTGGTTTGGTCCGAACGAAATGCTCTACCTATACCGGGGATATCTCCAAGAAGAGGGACTTTTGAGTATTGCTCCTGAACATCGTCGGTCATTAGGCCACCAAGCGCTAGCATCGCACCATCATCGACTAAGACCGTCGTTTCGATGACTCGTTTATCTGTCACAATATCCGAAGCTTGTAAGCCTGAAATAGATGATACCTCCTGAGTGATTTCCAATAGGATTGCACTACCTTCATTTATTTGAGGTTTTATTTTGAGCTTGATACCAACGTCTTTACGTTCGATCGTTTGGTAAGGGTTTGTGTTATCCGAACTAGTTGTTGATCCGGTGATAACGGGCACTTCTTGACCTACGTGAATACTAGCTTCTTCGTTATCTAAAGTGACTAGATTAGGAGTGGAGAGGATATTTGCATCTTGATCAGTCGAGAGTGCTTGTAATAGAGCGGCAAAAGAAAATCCATTGGTTCGGAATTTGCCTACACCTAGGTTAAAGCCTTCGGAAGCAAAACCCGTTGTAGCTTCTCCAGCGTTGTAAGCTGAAGCTAAATTTACAATCCCTTTCCCTGCGCCTGGGAAATTAACTGCTGAAATTGCTTTATTGTCGTTAGTAAAGAGCCACTGCACACCTAGCTCACGAGCTTTGGAATCACTGATCTCAGCGATGATTGCCTCTACCATTACTTGAGCTCTTCGGATATCTAAGCTGGATACGATGTTTTCCAAGTCGCTGATGATAGAAGGGTCACCGGAGATGATTATGGAGTTGGTTTGTTCATGAGCGTTGATGGTCACATCTTTGATCGCCACAGGGGAGGCTTTACCAGAGCTATTTTGAGAAGAGTTTTCAACAATGCTGCTACTCACGCCTTTTAATACTGGCAGTACATCTGCGGCTTTAGCATATTTTAAGTAAATGACTTTGTGATTCGCCGTACTCTCAACCTCTTCATCTAACTGCTCGATGATTTTCTTTAGTTTTAACCAATCAGGAAGTTCTGCTCGAATTATTAAAGTATTGGTTCGAGTATCTGCAGATATTTTGGCAGGTGTCCGGTTTTGCTCTTTTCCCTGTTGCTGAGTTAAGGAATTAAGCGTTCTCTCTAATTCGGTTGCCGATGCGTTTTTTAGCTTCACTATAGATAGGCGTTGTGAATCGGCTTTATCTACTTCCTGAATAATTTTAGAAATCCGTTTTACGTTGGAGGCTCTATCTGTCACCAATATCACGTTAGATGTGGCATATGCTGCGATCACACCAATCTTCGCATCTACCAGAGGGCGTAAGGTTGCTGCTAGTTGATTGCTATTTACATTTTTTACTTCGATGACTTGAGTGATTATTTTTTCACTATTGCTTTCCGGTATACCAAAGCCAACCTCTGCACCTTGCAGTTTTGCTCCTTGAGCGGGAATTACTTTAAGAATGCCGGAGCCGTTATCGACGACGGTGTAGCCTTTAATGCCTAATTGAATTAGGAAAATTTCGTAAAGCTCTTCATTGGTTAGGGCTTGGGGACTTTCTATGGAAATTTTGCCTTTAACCTTTTCATCGATGATGATGGTTTTTCCCACTAATTTTGCAATTGTGTTTATAAAATCACGGATCTCGACGTCTTGCATGTTCAGGTTGTAATCTTTTGCAAGTGTTGCTTGGGGAGCAAAAGATAGGATTAACCAGGTCAGCAGTACTGAAATAAAGCTAGTTTTTTTCATAGTTAAATTTCAATTTCAAAGGTCAGGGTTTGTTGTTCTCGTTGGAGACGAAGAGAGAACTGTGATGAATTCTTTATTAAATCAAGCAATTGGGCTTGGGAGTAATTCCCAGCAGCTTTTTCATTTATGTGTGTAATGATATCGCCAGGCTTTAAGGGGGTTAGTGCTAGAAGCGATCGATCTTTGCCGGCTATAACCCTGATGCCTTTTGTATCAGATTTATTTGTTTCTTCTAGTACAACAAAATGAGAAAGGTAGTTTGGTTGCTTTGAATGTCGGGTGCTCCAGTTATGGATAAACTTTTGCAATCGTCTGTTGTTGGTATAGTTAAATGAGGATACCAGTGGGGCATTTTGGACATTCGTTGGCGATGGAGACTGAGCGTTATTCTCGATTATGGGGGTTAATCCAATATCTTTGTCTTGGCCTGATTTCAATGGAAGTATTTCATTTTTTCCATCGTTATCTATTGTGATTTGATCTTTATTTATTTTTGTCAGGATAATGTCAGTTGATCCAAAGTAACTGAGAGGTTCCCCTTCGAGAACGGAGCCTCTTTTCCCTTTGTATTTAATTAGTGCGACATTCCGTTCATGTTCGCTGCTAATGATGCCAATAACCTCTATTTTTAGCCGAGTTACTTTTTGAGGTTTTGTTTCTTTCTTTGTCGGTGTTGTTGGCGGGATACCAAATAAATTGGCACTTGTTATTGCGTTGTATGTGAAGTGGGATTTTTCGACAGATTGGATCTTTTGCTGAATAGAGGGTGAATCGGGTAAAGAAATGGTGCTCGGTACTATCAAAAGCCAGATAAATTGGGCACAAAGCGCAGCCGAGAGAGCGATTAGCCCCCACGTTGTTATCTTTGAAACTAAAGCTGCGTTAGGCATCATGATACGACGTTTATTTCCATATAGTATTGAGCAAAATCCAATTGCCCAGTAATTATACAACTTAATTGATTTTTCTGGTAGTTACTCCAACGTTGTTAGCTGGTTATGAAGCTCATGTAAGTGAGAGGTTTAAGATAGGGATCAGCCAATAAAAGCCTCCAGAACTGAATCAATTACAAGGTTAAATTCAACCAATCATCGTGGGCTTGCGTAATCTTGAGGTTCCCATACAGATTTGTATGTTGTGCTCAATGTAACCCAACTTATCTGAGTGATATCGATTAATTTGTGGCAACCTGTACTTGGTTCCTGCCTTGTCTCTTCGCCTTATATAGCGCTTCGTCTGCAGCTTTTAACAGTGGGATGATCTCGGTGCCATTTTGAGGGTAGAAAGCAAGACCGGCACTCGCGCTAAGTTTGATGGTTTTTGATTCTATATGGTAAGTGTCATGGAGAGTCTCAACGCTACGATGGAGTGAAGATATGGCATCCTGCATTGTTTCTAGATCTTCTAAAACTACGACAAACTCATCCCCCCCTAATCGCGCAACAGTGTCCGAACTACGACAGGAGTGCATTAGTCTTTCCGCCATCAGTTTTAAAACTGAATCGCCCACATGATGACCGTAGGTGTCATTAACGGGTTTAAATTTATCTAAATCTACAATGGCTACACCGATCAACTGATTATGGGCTTTTGCTTTTTCAATGGCTTCGCCTAGTCTTTGTTCAAGTAGGGAGCGGTTTGCTACTTGGGTTAGGTGATCCACACGAGATAAACGCAGGACTTCTTGTTCTGCTGCTTTTCGTTCCGTTATATCGGTGGCGACTAAGCCAGTCGCAAAGATGTTTCCTTCAGAATCAGTGATGGGGAATTTAATCGATAGGTAGTCACGAATGTTACCATCAACGGGAGCTTTTTCTTCTACGGTAATGACTTCCTTTCTCTCGATCACTTGTAGATCAGCTTGCCGAAAAGCCGTAGCAATATCTTCGGGGAATATTTCATGATCGGTCTTACCGCAGAAACTATGTTTCTCTTGGTGGAATAAACGGGAATATTCTTGGTTTACATAGAGGTAACGTCCATCCAAATCTTTAGCGGCAATAACGGCTGTAGCGTTATCTGCAATCGCTTCAAAGAGATTGAGCCGTTGTTGTAGTTGCTCCAATTCAGGTTTTTCCACGCGCTACCTATATCCCTAGAACCTTAAGTAAGCCTAGTAGCTGTTTTTCTTGAATGAAAGTTAAAGTTTTTTGTGTGGGCCTTTTGACTTTTTGTATGGCTTTTAGAGGTTTTTAGTGGGTAAAACCCTTATAGGAATTAGGTGTATTGAGGGAGTCTTTCTTCTGTATTACATTGTAAGGCTTGATGTTTGTTTTGGATGACGATGTCTCAAATGCTTAGGATATTTTGTGCAGCCCTTTTATTGGTCTATTCCTTAATCGGATTATCAGCGGAAAAGATTGTAATTGCTGCGGATCGCTGGTGCCCATTTAATTGCGAGGCAAATGCGCCTTTACCAGGTTTTATGATCGAGGTAGCTACAGATGTATTCGAAGAGAAGGGGATAGAGGTTCAGTACATAGAGATGAACTGGTCTCGTGCTATTCAGGAAGCGAAGAAAGGACATATCAATGCAGTAGTTGGTGCCTTTAAAGGCGATGTGCCGGGGTTTGTTCTACCTGAGCAAGAGTTAGCAATTTTGGGTAATACCTTTTTTGTACATAAAGATTCGAATTGGCAGTATCAAGGGGTCGAATCGCTGCAAGGCCATCAACTAGCTGCTATTAGTGGTTACGATTATGGCGATGAATTGCGGGATTATATTCAGAATAATAGCTCCGATAGTGTGACAATGTTGGGAAGCGAGCAGCCCCTTCATCGAGGTATACAGATGCTGTCTTTGAAGCGGATCGATATGCTGGTCGAAGCTGAACCTGTGTTTTGGTACACCGCGAATCTTCTAAATAAGGCTGATCATTTTAAAGTCGCGGGTAGTGCAAAAGAGTTTGAAAAGTCCTATATCGCTTTTTCTCCGGTTATAGGTGAGTCTCAGGAATACGCTCAGATTCTTTCCGATGGAATAGAGCGATTACGCAAGAGCGGTCAGTTACAGGAAATACTTTCTAAATACGGTATGACTGATTGGCGAGAAGAATAGTTAGATGCGTTTTGAAAGCGCTATTTGATGCTGCGAAGGACTGTGAAAGTTAGAAAAAGTTCCACCCTTCATGGTGCATTCACCTAAAAAACACCAGCGAAAATGATATTTAAATGACGAAAATTGTCATTTTTGATGGATTCTTCTGCGAACGCACCAGTTTCGAGCGTTAAACCCTGCAAACCTGAAAATTACAAAGAAAAAGCCTGCCTTTATTTTCTTAAAATAGCCACCTTCGCAAATAATAACTCAGGTTTGTTACATTATTATGTTTCAGAAAAAACTAAGCGTAGCGGCTCTGGCATTCGGTGCAGTAGCTAGCGGCTCCAGCATCGCGGCTGAAGCGCAAAATGACGGTTTTAAAGTTGATTTAGGTTTACGTACTTTCTACATGAACCGTGATTTTGATCAGGGTATCCCAGACACTATTGCTGCGGGTCAAGCGTTCAAACTCGACGTTGCTTCTCCATACTTTGGTGGCTTCGTTGGTTTTGATGCAACTGTTACTGAAGTTGTGGCTTTGGAAAACGATAAGACCGATAACCTATCTGACGTGTTGGCGGCAGGTGGTAATGGTTATACAGCAGTTGAAAACCTATACGTTAAACTGAAGCCTCTGGATAATGTAAATATCCGTGCAGGCCGCATGGTAATGATGACGCCTCTACTGAACGATCTTCAGTCACGCCTATCTGCGCCAAGCACGCAGGCGATTTACGGCGATATTGCATTGGATAATATGAACCTTTATGCGTTCTATTCAGATGAAGCTTCACGTAACACTCGTCAGGGCTTTGATGAGTATGAAGTAAACGGCGAAGATTACGGTATTGCTTCTGTTGGTGGTGACTATACGTTTGCTAATGGTCTTAAAGCAGAAGTTCAGTACGCTGTAGCTGATGATTACATGAAGCAATCTTGGTTAAACCTTACTTACCCAACTAAGATGGGTGAGTATGACGTAACTCTAGATGCGCGCCATATGCGTGGTGAAGATGATGGCCACCTATTGGCAGATTACGACAGCCACCTAACAAGCTTGACTGCACGTTTTGCTAAAGGTAACTGGGCATACACTGTTAACTATCAAACTGTGGGTGGTAATGATGGTTATAACGTTCAGTGGGGCGGTCAAGATGATACTCAGTACTTCACTTACGGTGCAGTACAGCTACTAGATTTTAACGCAGATGATGAGCAGGCTCTTCAGTTCCGCGTAGATTACGATGTTCCTTCAATTCCAGGCTTACATCTAATGGCGCGTCACACTGAAGCTTGGGATATTGATTACGATGGTGGTACAGATGGTCAGCGTCGTGAAACAAACCTAGATGCTAAATACACTGTACAAAGTGGTAAGGCGAAAGATCTGAGTGTTCAACTGCGTGTTGCGCAGGTGAATGGTGATGATTCTGTTGTTCCTAACATCAGTGATATCCGTTTGATCTTGGATTACCCAATCAATCTTCTTTAAGCATTTTCCCGCTTGAGAACGCAGGGGCCTTAGGGCCCCTGTTTTTTTGCATCCTCTCTAGTTTTATTTCTTCTTGCCTGTTCCTTGGCGTGCTTTAAAGCGCGGGTTTGATTTACAAATCACGTAAAGTTTTCCGCGACGCTTCACAACCTGACAATCTGGGTGGCGTTTCTTAGCTGTTTTTAAAGAGCTCAGTACCTGCATTGCTATTCCTATTTAGATGCACGCTGTTGTTTACCAAAGCGTTTATTGAATTGAGCAATACGTCCTTCAGATTTCGCCTGACGTTTTTCACCGGTATAAACAGGGTGTGATGCGCTGGATATATCTAGTGTAACAAGTGGGTATGTATTGCCATCCTCCCAAACAACAGTCTGAGATGATTTAACAGTTGAGCGGATACGAAAATCTTGACCACAGCTGGTGTCGCGGAAGATAACGTAGTCGTAATCAGGGTGAATGCCTTTTTTCATTTTTGCCTATCCCTTAAATGTTATGTCATAACATAGTATATTATTGAGAATCATTTTCAATCTCATTTATTCTGGATTCTTGATGTGTATTTCTTGCGGTAAATTAAATCTAATGTATAGTGAAAGTAATTATCATTTAGATTTGGTTGTTTTTATGTCGCAAACAGCTCAGTTTGATTCGCCAATTAACGAATATCTGCAACATGTCCAGAAGCAGATACGTTTTGCAAAAGAACCGGACAATCCAAGTTTGATCAGTCATTACTTGGATATAGATACATGCCGGCAGAAGAGTGTGGAATCGCTGAAGCAGCACTATGAACGTCAGTTCCGTCTATTGTTAGATACGGTAGCGGATGAACTCATACCTAGTCATTGGCGTTGTTGCTGCCTAGATAACATCAATAAGCCTCTTGGCCAATTGGCGCGGTTGTTTGCAAATAATCGGGATGGGCAGGCTTACCTGTGCAAGCTTAAGTATGAGCTGAACATGACCTGTCATTACGTACTGTCAGGTCTAAGCCGTTAACCACAGTCAGGAAAAATAAGGATAAATAAGATGAGTAAGACACGTATAGCTAAAGACAGTATGGGCGAGCTAGAAGTGCCTGTTGATGCTTTATATGCAGCCCAAACGCAGCGTGCTGTGAATAACTTTCCTGTGAGTGGTCAGCCGATGCCAGAGGCATTTATTCGCGCTCTGTTACAAGCTAAAGCTGCGGCAGCAAAAGCCAATGTCACGCTAGATCAAATTCCAGAGAAGATGGGTAGTGCGATTGCTCAAGCGGTTGAGCAATTGCTAAATGAAGATGACCTGATGCGTCACTTCCCGGTAGATGTGTTCCAGACAGGTTCTGGTACAAGCTCCAATATGAATGCTAACGAAGTATTGGCTGCAATTGCGTCTGATATTTATGGCGACAATGTAGGTGCAAACGATCACATAAACTGTGGTCAAAGTAGTAACGACATTATCCCATCCAGTATTCATATCAGTGCTGCAGTTGAACTATCAGAGCAGCTGCTGCCGGCGTTGGAATATCTACAGAAAGCGATTGAAGATAAAGCTGCAGCCGTTGATGGTTATGTGAAGACAGGGCGTACTCACTTAATGGATGCGATGCCGGTTCGGATGAGTCAGCCACTTAATGGTTGGGCGACTCAAATTAAGCAAAATATTCGTCATCTAAAACAAATTCAGCCAACTTTACAGAGTCTTGCGCAGGGCGGCACTGCTGTAGGTACCGGCATTAATGCCCATCCTGAGTTTGCTAAAAACTTTAATGCCGAACTAAGCCTACTTACCGGTTTGGAATTTACTCCCGCAGATGATTTCTTTGCGCATATCGCTTCACAAGATGTCGCGGTTGCACTGTCTGGTCAACTGAAAGCGACAGCTGTTTCCGTGATGAAAATCGCCAATGACCTACGTTGGATGAACTCTGGCCCTCTAGCTGGCCTTGGGGAAATCGAGCTTGAAGCGCTACAGCCAGGTTCTTCGATCATGCCGGGTAAAGTGAATCCCGTTATTCCAGAAGCAGCAGCAATGGTCTCTGCTCAGGTGATTGGTAATGATGCTGCTATTACCGTAGCAGGCCAGTCGGGCAATTTTGAGTTGAACGTAATGTTGCCTTTAGTAGCGAGCAATTTGCTCAACAGCATCAAGCTGCTAAGCAACGTAAGCCGTCTACTGGCGGATAAAGCAATTGCCAGCTTCAAGGTGAATGAAGGACAGCTAAACCATGCGCTGTCTCGTAATCCAATTTTGGTAACAGCTCTGACCCCTATTATTGGTTACATGAAAGCGGCTGAGATTGCGAAGCAAGCTTATAAAGAGGGACGACCTGTTGTTGAAGTTGCGGCAGAAAATACCGATCTATCAGTGGAAGAGTTACAGAAATTACTCGATCCAGCCAAGTTAACCCAAGGCGGTTTATAAACTTCACAGCCAAGCAGGGACGCGTTATGGAGCAGTGGGAAGAGTTGATGAAGGCCACGAATAAGGCCTATGAAACACATTGTTATTACACCGCATTAGAGTTATGCCAGCGAGCGTTACGACAAGCTGTCAGATGTTTTGAAGGTCAGCTTGACCCAGATTCGGATAAGTTGCTTTCTGCGGTGATGGTTAGCCACTTTAATTTGGCTGATACCTACATCGCATTAGATCAAGTGGTTCAGGCTGCAGAGGTTTTTGAGGACGCATCTATTTATCTAAAGGGATTGTTGGCAGAGCGGCATTTAGGCGAACTGCAAAAAATCGCTGTATTAAGAGCAGGGAATTGTTTGCATACAGAATGGAATCGCTTTTTCCATAAATACCACGCCGAATTACCTCATGAGATGCAGCCGCGCTGTAATGGCCTGCATCTCCATTAATCATATCAATTTGAATTTTAGAAAGGCCGAAGGAGATAGGTGCCATGCTTCACAAAATTTTAAGTGCAATGGATAGCAAGTTAGCGTTTACGACAGCAAAAGCTCACTGTGATATCCCATGTAAGATTTATGACCCTGCGACGGCACAAATTGCGGCATTAACCGTTATTCGTATGGTCGATCTGATTACCGAACTAGATACGGGTGAGCCTCTAACCTTGGCTCAACAAGCACAATTAGCGCGTTTGGTTTCTGAGAAAGAAAAGCATGCGCTACAAGTGAAAGAAGAAGTACGAGTGATTTGGGGTGACTACTTTAAAGCACCGCAATTTGAACAGATTCCAGATGCTCATGATCAAGTGCACGGCATTATGCTGCAGGCATCAAAAGTTAAACAAAACATTGATCGCGAAGCTGCATTAGATCTTCTGAATCGCGTAAATACATTTGCAGAAGCCTTCTGGAAAACAAAGGGCGTAGAGACTTTTACGGCGACATGTCCTTATCCGCCTGCAGAACAGGTTACTTATCCAAAATTGGGTTAAAACAGACTAGGTTATCGAATGCTAAACATCGTCAAAATCGTTGGAGATAGTATGTTTCCTACATTAAGCGCTGGAGACTTCGTCTGTGTATGGCGGAGGTTAAAACGCATCAATGTTGGCGATTTGGTTGTGTGTGATCACCCCGAATATAAAAGAATGATTAAACGCGTTGCAGCTATAGACCTAGATGGACGTTATTTGTTGGAAGGGGATAACCCGACGAGTTTAGCTTCTGAAAAGATGGGATGGTTTGGCTTGGATAATTTGTACGGCAAGGTGATTTTTAAAATAAAAAAATAGCGACTAGTAGCTGGAGTAGAGTTTTCTGGCGAATTTTGGGGATCATTTGATCCCCTTTTTTATGGCGTATTAGTAAGCCGCCGTAACAGATAGCTCTACTAGAATTTCTGGGCGGGCCATTCGCGCTTCAACACATGCACGTGCTGGTTTTTCTACGTCAGCAACCCATGCATCCCATACAGCGTTCATTGCCGCGAAGTCTTTCATATCGCGGATATAAACGGTTACAGAAAGGATCTGATTACGGCTGCTGCCAGCTTTAGCTAGTAGATCGTCAACCTTATCTAGGCAGCGTTGTGTTTGTTCTGCAATGTCCCACTGTGCTTCGCCAGCGGTTTGACCGCATAGGTAAACGGTACCGTTGTGCTTAACAATACGGCTCATGCGATCAGTAGATTCAATACGTTCAATACTCATTGTGTTCTCAAATATATTTCTTATGTATGCGGCGGGTAATGCCGGTAAATAGGGTGTAAGGGATAGTGTCACTGCACTTGGCTATATCAGTCGCAGGAAGGTTTTCTCCCCACAGTTCCACATGGCTGCCGACATTAGCCGTCGGGATATCTGTCAGATCTACTGCCAGCATATCCATCGAAACGCGACCAACGATTTGCGTTTTATGTCCATCGACTAAAACTGGTGTGCCACTTTTAGCATGACGTGGATAACCATCGGCATAACCGATCGCAACTGTGCCGATCTTACTTGGGCGGCTGCATCTCCAGGTTTGGCTGTAGCCAACGGGTTCGCCCACCTCAAGCTCACGCACTGCGATCACTTCAGAGCTTAGGGTCATCGCTGGTTGCAGTTGATCGGCCAGTGGTTGTGACTCAGCAAATGGCGTTGCGCCGTACAGCATAATGCCGGGACGCTGCCAATCTCTGCGGGCATCTTCATGTGCGAGCGTGCCTGCAGAGTTTGCTAAGCTAACCGCTGCATTGAGAGTTGCGGCTACTGCATCAAAGCGTTGGATCTGTTCATTGGTGGCTGAAAGCTCAGGTTCGTCAGCAGATGAGAAGTGGCTCATCAGAACTACCTCTTTGACCTGATCTAGCTGAGACAGTTTTTCAAACGCAGCAGCGTAATCTTCTGGCTTCACACCTAAGCGGTGCATGCCACTATCCATTTTTAGCCAAGCGTTAATAGGTTTATCTATGTCAGCTTTAGCCAGAATATCGATCTGTTCCACGCTATGAATAGCGCACCATAGCTCTTTATCAGAGATATAGTTCAGTTCATCGGCTGAGAAGAAGCCTTCTAATAGAAGGATTGGTTTGTTGATGCCCGCTTCGCGAAGCTCTACTGCTTCTTCAATACATGCAACACCAAAACCATCGGCTTCATCTTCTAGGGCCTGTGCAACTTTAACTGCGCCGTGACCGTAGGCATCAGCCTTGATAATGGCTAATGCTCCTTGATCTGGGGCTGCGGATTTAGCTAAGCGATAGTTATGTCGAATAGCATCTAAGTTAATGGTTGCTGTGGCTGCTCTAGCCATACTCACTCCGGACTGTTGGTTCAGATAGTTTCGTTTGGTTGGTTTTATACAACCATAACAGCTTCAATTTCTATGTCAGCGTCTTTTGGTAACGCTTTTACTGCATAAG
Organism: Neptuniibacter sp. QD72_48; assembly: GCF_047778065.1. Taxonomy (GTDB): domain Bacteria; phylum Pseudomonadota; class Gammaproteobacteria; order Pseudomonadales; family Balneatricaceae; genus Neptuniibacter. The sequence continues at coordinate 1,177,498 of NZ_CP180547.1, forward strand.
CTGCGCGAGCAGGATAAGGGGCTTCAAAGTATTTCGCCATGATTTCATTAACTTGCGCGAAATATTCTAGGTCGGAAAGCAAAACAGTGATCTTTACGAAGTCGTTTAAGTTACCGCCAGCAGCCTCTGCAACAGCTTTAAGGTTTTCGAAAACTTGAACCGCTTGGCTTTCAAATGACTCAGTTACCATCTCCATTGTTGCTGGGTTCAACGGGATCTGGCCAGAGATATAAACAGTGTTACCCGCTTTAACTGCTTGTGAATAAGTGCCAATCGCAGCAGGTGCTTTGTCTGTGGAAACTGTAACTTTCTGCATGATTTTATTCCTGTAATAAAAAAGGAGATACCGGACAGTGGGAGCAGCCGGTTCTCCAAAAATAGTTGTTATAGGGTGATAATTATTTAGGCGTAGCGCGCTAGCGATAGGCCTTCTTTGTCAATATCTGGAGCGGTGTTGCTGATGATGTCAGACACGTATTTGCCCGAGCCTAGCGACATGGTCCAGCCTAGTGTGCCGTGACCCGTATTAAGGAATAGGTTCTCAAATTGAGTCTCACCTAAAATTGGTGTGCCGTCCGGTGTCATTGGGCGTAAGCCTGTCCAGAATTCAGCATTCTCTGTGCAGCCGCCGCCCGGGAATAGATCGTTAACCACAAATTCCACATTGGCTTTACGCTTCTCTTCCAGCTCTTTGTTGTAGGACGCGATCTCGGCAGTACCGCCAACACGGATACGATCATCAAAACGGGTCACCGCAACTTTGTAAGTTTCATCCATCACTGTGGATGTTGGTGCTTTGCTTTCGTCAATGATCGGCAAGGTTAGTGAGTAACCTTTTATTGGGTATACAGGCACTTTTAGACCGATCTTAGACAGCACAGGGGTAGAGTAGCTGCCTAGTGCAACAAGATAAGAATCGGCTGTCATGGTGCCGCGCGAAGTGGAAACGCTTACAACCTGATCGCCTTCAGTGTTTATATTCAGAATGTCGGTTTTCATAATGAATTCGACACCCATCTTTTTACACTCATCAGCCAAGGCGTTGGTGAACTTGAAGCAATCGCCTGTTTCATCACCTGGTAAGCGAAGGCCACCTACGATTTTTTCCTTAACATTCGCGAGGGCAGGTTCATATTCGATACAGCCATCGCGATCTAAGCTTTGGAAATCTACGCCGCTCTCTTCTAGAACAGAGATATCTTTCTGGGCATCTTGCATCTGTTTATCTGTTCTAAACACTTGCAAGGTACCTTTAGTGCGCTGGTCGTAGTCTATATTTAATTCATTGCGCAGATCGATAAAGCAATCACGGCTGTATTCAGCTAGGCGAACCATGCGGGCTTTATTAGTGTGGTAAGCGCTTTCTGTGCAGTTGGATAACATTTTGGTCATCCACGCGAGTGTTTGGGTATCAACATCGCGTCCGCTGATCATAAATGGAGCTAAATCTTGCATTAGCCACTTAACAGCTTTTAGGGGAATACCGGGTCCGGCCCAAGGAGCAGAGTAGCCAGGAGAGATCTGGCCAGCGTTGGCGTAGCTTGTTTCTAACGCGACATCGACCTGTCGATCGATTATAGTTACCTTATGGCCAGCCTTGGCTAAATACCAAGCGCTCGTTACGCCAACCACTCCTGCACCTAAAACCAGTACCTGCATAATGTGACCTCATTTTCGTATTTTTTATGTTAATGAGAAAACACTAGTTTATTTGGTTTTTGCCAGTGTAAGGCGCTAAAGTTTGGCTATAATAAAGAATAATAACCTGCATATTTTACTTTCATAGTGGATATCAATGCATGACAAATAGTAAGAAGCGTACGCTAGATCGCTTAGATGTAAGCATTTTGCGTACTTTGCAAAACGATGGGCGAATTAGTTACGTTGATCTTGCAGAGAAAGTCGGCTTAAGTTCGACGCCCTGCATAGAGCGTGTGAAGCGATTGGAAAAAGAAGGGTATATAGAAGGATACTATGCCCGCTTAAACCCACAGTTGCTTGAATACAATATGTTGGTATTTGTAGAGATATCTCTCTCTTATCAAACACCAGATGCATTCCAGACGTTTAATAAGGCGGTTGAACAGCTGCCTTATATATTGGAGTGCCACCTAGTTTCGGGTGATGCAGACTACCTTCTTAAGGCGCGTATTAATGACATGTCTGAATACCGTGCTTTATTGGGTGATATGCTTTTGACTCTTCCAGGAGTTAAGAACTCTAAGAGTTATATCGTGATGGAAGAGGTAAGAGAAACACTGGAGCTGCCAATTAAGTTTAATGTTAATCGTTAACTTAAGTTTTTCGTAACCTCTTAAAGAAGGTGCAATATCAGTGATCTGATTTGCACCTTTTTTTATGCCGTTTTCTGTGGGTATACGTCCCTGATAGCCCTTCTTGTCTCTGTTTTAGTTTATTTCACTGCAAATATTCAATTAAGCAGTTTTTATCACTGAATATTTTTTTAATTCAAAGCCATTTTCTGGCTTCTTTCTAATATCGTAGTGCGCAGTTCTATTCGTAGCATGGAGGCGGGGGCTGCTGGGCTACTTACCCTTGGCAGGATAAGGTTGTTTGATCTTTGGCCAGGTGTGTATACATCTCCTCTGTATCAAAGAGCCAGGCGAGCACACTAAGCCCCGTCTCGCTGCGAAAAGAATAAGAGCAGGTTGCTGTGTTTAAGAAATCGCTAACGCCTTTGGGAATTAGCGAACTGAAAATTAAAAATAACAGAGCAGTTATTTTCCCTCGTAGAAAAAAACAATATAGAGGAATCATGATGGAAGCATTGACCGGATTTATAAGTGCGGTTAACGGCATCGTTTGGGGTCCAATGATGCTGGTACTAATTTTAGGTGTAGGTTTGTTCCTACAGCTAGGTTTGAGACTAATGCCAATTTTAAAATTGGGCACTGGTTTTAAATTAATGTGGAGCGGCCGAAATACGGCTGAGTCCGAAAAAGGCTCCGGTGAAATCTCACCTTTCCAAGCCTTGATGACAGCAATGTCTGCAACGGTAGGTACTGGTAATATTGCCGGTGTTGCTACAGCTGTATTCCTAGGTGGTCCAGGTGCTCTGTTCTGGATGTGGTGTACTGCACTAGTAGGTATGGCGACTAAGTTCTCTGAGGCTGTATTGGCGGTTAAATACCGTGAGGTTGATGAGAATGGCAACCACGTTGGTGGTCCAATGTACTACATCAAAAATGGCCTAGGTAAAAAATGGGCGTGGATGGGTACAACTTTCGCGGTTTTCGGTACGATCGCAGGCTTCGGTATTGGTAACACAGTTCAATCTAACTCGGTTGCTGATGTTCTTGAAGCAAACTTCCAGATGCCAGCATGGGTGACTGGTGTAATCTTAATGGTACTTACTGCAGCTGTATTGCTGGGTGGTATTAAGCGTATCGGTGCGGTTGCGGGTGCTTTGGTTCCATTGATGGCAATCAGTTACCTTGTCGCAGGTCTAGTTGTTCTGACAATTAACGTTGATGCGATCCCTGCTGCTCTAGATCTTATCTTTACTTATGCATTTACTGAACACGCTGCTGAAGGTGGTTTCGCTGGTGCTGCTGTTTGGGCTGCGATCCAGTTCGGTGTGGCACGTGGTGTATTCTCTAACGAAGCCGGTCTTGGTTCTGCTCCGATTGCTCACGCTGCATCTCAAACTAAGGATCCAGTTCGTCAGGGTCTAATCGCAATGCTAGGTACATTCCTAGATACAATTATCATCTGTTCTATTACTGGTTTGGTTATCATCACTTCGGGTGTATGGACTGACGGTGTATCAGGTGCAGCCCTAACATCTGCCGCTTTCGCTGATGCGTTACCGGGTGTAGGTAACTACATTGTTGCTATCTCTCTAGCGATCTTTGCTTTCACTACAATCCTAGGTTGGAGTGTTTATGGCGAGCGTTGTGCTGAATACCTATTTGGTGTGAAAGTAATTATGCCTTTCCGTATCCTTTGGATCATTGCAGTGCCTGTAGGCACGATGATCAGCTTGGATTTCGTATGGTTATTAGCGGATACGCTAAACGCGATGATGGCTATTCCAAACTTGATTGCTCTGGCGCTATTGAGCCCAGTTGTATTCAAGTTGACTCGCGAATACTTTGAAGCACAAGTCGCTTCATCGTTAGAAACAAAATAAGTCAGGCTCTTTATTTTGTAACTAAAAAGACCGGGCATTGCCCGGTCTTTTGCTTTATAGCGTTTGGCTTTTGCCTTATGGGCGTATACTGTGTGAATAGTTCTATGTAGTAAGTGAGGCCAAGATGGAAAAGAAAGACGGTAAAACCATATATAAAATTATAAAAGCCTCTGGATTAGACGATGCCAAACCTCAAGCTGAGGTAGCGCCTGATACCCAAGTGATCGAAATAGATTTAGAAGAGGTGTTTCTGTACGGGAATCTGGACTTTGTCGATATGCCGCAAGAGCTGCGCGATGCCCTGTATTCGCAAATGGTTTCTAGCGGGATGCTGACGGTGCACTAGTTCTTAAGCTTAAAAAAGGGCCGTTATGAGATGGCCCTTATTGTTCAAGCTGCTTCGTTATCCGCCGAATGGGTAAAGTGTTTTTTCCTCATCGTCTTCATCTTCATCGTTAATCCAACGAAGCGCTTCAAGTAGTTGAGTCATTCTATAGTGGCGCATTTCACCTTGGGTTAGCAGGTCGCCCACTTTGGTCATCCACTCAGTCCATTTAGGATCGCCAACGATCGCAATACGGTAAAAATCGTTAGCGTGTTTCGTGCCGAATTTTAGATCTTCCCATAAAGCACCGGCTTCAAAACCTGAAAAATCTGGAGCAAAAGTAATCAGCAGGCGAACTTCAGGGTGGGTGTTTTTTACATGCTCAAACAGTGGCAAGAATGTTTCGGTGTAATCGCTTGCTGTCAGAGTGTCATTCGCTTGCAGGACGATGATGTCGCCTGTTGTTTCAGGAAGTACATAGAGCATGGAAGATGCCTTATCCGGATCAAAAAAACGGATTATAAAGGCAAATAGGGCTAGAAGGTAACTCCAAGCCCAATTGTGATTATCGTGTCGAAATCATCTTCCTGAAGGTCGTAGGGAAGTTCTAGCAGGGTATGTAAGGTTAAGTTTTTAGAGAGAGGGTGATCGTAGCCAATAATAGGGAGTACCTCTTCGAATTCAAAATCCTTAATTGAATCGTCGTTGCTATATAAGCGCATTGTCGGTGCTTCAAGCTCGAGGTTGAGTTTGCCTTCGCCTAGGCTTCGGCTCCATTTTAGTGTGGGTTCAATCTCGATCTCATAGATATCAAAATCACCATCGAGGTAGTAATCGATCTCCAGTTCAAATCCTGCCTTTAAGCCATTATCAAACGAGGTGTAAAACTTTGGCGTCAGTTCTGCGCTCTCTGTGTTGGTATCTATCGTTCGATCAAATTCATGTACGAGTTTTAACGAGCTGTTTTCGCTCAGTTTCCATTTATATTCCACTTGCCAGGTTAAATTCTTCCCATTATCTAACCCATTCCTTGGAACATATACGTACTCAAGATAAGTACCAAAATTGCCTTCTGTGTATTGCAATAAAGGTTTGTAGGCATAGTGCCCGCTTTGGGCTTCTGGTTGGTATTCGGTAGAAAAACTGGCGTACCAGTCGGCTTGTGTATGTATGGATAAGCCGGTTAGTAGGGTTGTTACCGCAATGAGAACGGAGGATCTAAGCGCACACATATTCTGGAGCCCTCTTTAATGCTTGGCGTTCTTATTTTTAGTTCCGAAAAGAAGGTGCTTAAACCCTAGTGTAGTTGGGATTTATATATTTACGTTATTCATGACCACTGGAATAGAACTCAATTGCAAATAAGGGGTATGGCGGGTAGAGTTGTGCGCTTATTAGGTCGTACATTTGTACAGGCTGAAATTGATGCCCAAATGAGGTCATGGGTAGCAATTTTGTTAGCCCGGGAAGTTGGTGAGCTTATGAGCCAGGATTCAATAGCGATCCCAACACTGCCCCCGCAACGGTAAATTGGTTATATCAGCTTTTATGCCACTGTATCTTGGATATGGGAAGGTAAGTTGATTGAAGGTTAAGTCCTTCGCTGATGAGTCCGGATACCAGCCTAATAATTGTTTACCGTGGTGTTGCGGAGGGCTTCACCGAGTAATTGTTTGGTTTGTCTAAACATACTTATCCTCCCAACTCCGACAATATTTCATGTTGGAGATTTTTTGTGCTTAAAAAATTAGCGTTTTCAGTTGCAGCAGGCGCTGCGCTTTATTCTTCTATTGCATCAGCTCACTTCCAAATGGTTTATACACCAGAATTACTACGTGAGCGTGGCGGTCAGATCAACCTAAAAATGCCCTTTACCCACCCTGCGGAAAGTGGTCATGTGATGCAGGTTGAAGCGCCTGAACAGTTCTATGTAATCAAAAAAGGTAAGAAAACAGAGTTACTAGATTCTGTTAAACCATCTCAGTGGACCAGCGCTGATAATACAGGCACCTCTTTCGAAGCTGATGTGAAACTACGCGGTCTAGGCGACTACGTGTTTGTTCATAAAATGGCGCCTTATTTTGAAGAATCTGAAGATATCTATATTCAACAGATCACAAAATCCATTGTTAATGTGGGTAGCTTGCCAACAGATTGGAATGAAGATTTTGGCTTGAAGGCTGAGATTGTTCCGTTAACTAAGCCTTATGCTATCTATGAAGGTGGAACGTTTACCGGTGTTGTTAAAAGTGAAGGCAAGCCAGTTCCATTCGCAGAAATTGAAGTGGAATACGTAAACTATGAGCCTGATATGAAAGCTAACGCTTTCGCTAAAGAGGCTAATATGGAAGTTCCAGCTGATGCATTTATCACACAAACAATCTTTGCTGACGCGAACGGTACCTTTACCTTTGGTATCCCTAAAGCGGGTCAGTGGGGTTTCTGTGCCTTGGGTGTAGGTTCTGATAAAGAACATAAAGGTAAAGAACTTTCCCAAGATGCTGTAATTTGGGTTCAGGCTCACTCAGTTAAATAATTTAGGTACACCAAGATGCACATTGTAGATGGCGCTTTGTCGGGTTCGGTATTAGCAACGGGTGCTGCTTTGACAGTCGCAGGAGTCGCTTTGGGCTTGAAGAAGATGGATTATGATCATCTTCCTCAAGTAGGCGTACTTTCAGCCGCCTTTTTTATCGCTTCTTATATCCACCTGCCTATTGGTTTCTCCAGTGTGCATTTGATCTTAAATGGATTGATCGGCTTAGCGCTAGGCTGGGCCGCTTTCCCTGCGCTTTTAGTTGCCCTGTTTCTACAGGCTGTATTCTTTGGCTTTGGCGGATTCCTTGTCTTAGGGGTGAACGCGGTCAATATCGCGTTACCTGCGGTGTTGGTGTATTACCTCTGCCGGCATGGAATTGGTTCGCAGTCACCTAAAGTGGCAGCAACGTGGGGTGCTATCGGTGGCGCAGGCTCGATTGTGATAACTACTATCATGGTGGCATTTTCGTTAATGCTTTCGGGCGAGGCTTTCTTGCTCGCAGCTAAAGCGACCTTTGTTGCCCATATTCCGGTCATGATAGTAGAAGGCTTTGTCACTGCGGCAGCTGTGTTACTGATTCGTAAGGTAAAGCCTGAATTCTTTGGTCTCGATGAGGAACGCGCTTATGGCTGATGTATTTTTAGGAGCTTGCCCCGCGAGCGAATCTAGGATGTCTGCCGATTCTCTTTCGGTCAGAAGGCTGACCTCCTACATCTTTCTTCTGCTGATTTTGATACCGGGCTTAGCGCATGCCCATAATGTTGTCGGTGGTGTTTATGCTATTGGCAATACCATTGAAGGCGAAGTCGGTTTTTCTAATGGTGATATGGCCCAAGAGGGTACGGAAATTGTCGTATCTGATGCGGCCGGTAATGAACTCGGTAAGACCGTAACTGATGCTGATGGCTTGTTTGTATTTAGAGCTCAGCAGCGAATTGATCATCATTTCTTTGCCAATCTGAGTGCAGGTCATGTACTTGAAATCTCTCTGCCGGCTGATGAGCTGCCAGATAGCTTACCCGGCGGTAATGTCGTAATGAGCGTTTCGGGCAATAGTGGTGAAACTCCACAGTTCAATGGTGATCAAGCAGCACTGCAGGCGATGATCGAAAAAGCGGTAGCTAAACAGGTTAAACCATTGCGTCAGGAATTGGCTGCCTATAAAGAGAAAGCGGGTCTTCAAGATGTGATGGGTGGTATCGGTTATATCTTTGGGCTTTGTGGTTTAGGTATCTGGTGGCGCCAACGTCAGAAAGAGAAGCAGCAGGAAAAGGAACATGCCTCAGTTTCTTGAGCACAGCGGCACCTCATGGAAGGGGCAGAAGGTTAAGCACGATCAATCGATAATTGATCGTCTTGACCCGCGCATGCGCGTTATCTTAGTGACACTGTTTGCATTTGCGACAGTGCTTTCTCACAACTTCTTTGTTTTAACTACAGCCGTTATCGCTGGTTTTATGTTGGCGGTGCTCGCTCAGTTAAATGTTAAACGTACCCTTCGACGTGTGATCGCGATGGATATGTTTATGATCTTTTTGATCATCCTGCTGCCATTCACCACTCCCGGAGAAACCTGGTTTACCTTGTTTGGTTTATCGGCGAGTAAAGAGGGTTTTTTTCATGCCCTCATGATTCTATTGAAGGCCCATGCTGTGGTATTAGCGCTGCTTGCTTTAGTGGGAACTATCAGTGCTACCACACTAGGACATGCATTAGCGCACCTTAGAGTCCCCGATAAACTTGTACACCTTATGTTGTTCACGGTGCGCTATCTTGAAGTGATCGGGCAGGAGTACAAAAGGATGCGTAGAGCCATGCAGGCACGTGCCTTTGTGCTTCGTACCGATATGCATACTTGGCGTTCGATTGGTTACCTAATTGGCATGTTATTAGTGCATTCTTTAGAGCGCTCTGAGCGAATTATGGATGCGATGAAGTGCCGTGGTTACAAAGGCCAGTTTTACCTGTTTGATGATATGCGCTTGGGCAGTGAAGATTACCGCTTCTTAGCGGTGTTTGTACCTTTTCTTTGCATTCTAACCGGATTGAATTTCTTATGAGTGAACAAAACGCACTAATTAAAGTAACCGGTTTAAGTTATCGCTATCCACGTCGTGGAGTGGTTTTAGATAACGTCGATTTTGTCCTTCATGCAGGTGAAAGGGTCGCATTAACTGGCCCAAATGGTGCGGGTAAAACAACCTTATTGCATCTATTGGTGGGCTTAAAGAAAGCTAAAGCCGGAGAGATCTGGGCCTTTGGCGAAACGCGTAGCGAAGAAAAGCAATTCATCGATGTACGTGCGCGCGCAGGCTTCCTATTCCAAGATCCAGATGATCAACTGTTTTGCCCAACGGTTCTGGAAGATGTCGCGTTTGGTCCACTCAACCTTGGCAAAAGCCGTGAAGAAGCACTAAAGATAGCCAGTGACACTTTAGCTTCGTTAGGTATGGAAGGCTTTGAAGAGCGTATTACTCACCAGCTGTCTGGCGGTGAAAAACGCATGATTACTTTGGCTTCGGTATTAGCCATGGATCCTGAAGTGCTGTTGCTGGATGAGCCGAGTAATGCCTTAGATACCGAGGCACGCCAGAGGTTGATCGACACCTTGCTAGGTTTACCGCAAGCGATGATCATAATCTCCCATGATTCAGATTTTATTACCCAACTGGCAACGCGTGAAGTTCGATTAAAAGATGCAAAACTGAACGCTGTAACGGTTGTTGAGCCGCAGTTGGAAAGCGCTTAATGGAAATTTTTCAGCCCCTTAGTAATCCTGCGTTTCGTTGGCTATTTCTTGGCCAGCTGGTTTCGCTGGTAGGTACAGGGCTGACTACGGTTGCTTTGGCACTGTTGGCATTTGATCTAAATCCTAGTGATGCTGGCTGGGTATTGGGTGTAGCTCTAGCAATCAAAATGGTCGCTTATCTTTGTGTGGCGCCAGTTGTGGGTGGTTATGCCAGCCAGTTACCACGAAAAAGATGGTTGGCTGGGCTGAATATTGGCCGAGCAGCGCTGGTGGCTTTAATGCCATTTTGTCAGGAAGCCTGGCAACTGTTTCTGTTGATGTTTCTGCTAAATGCGATGGCTGCAGGTTACACCCCGGTCTATCAGGCGTTATTGCCAGATGTATTGCCCGATGAAAAAGAATATACCCGAGCGCTATCTTTATCGCGCTTAGCGATGGAGATGGAGAGCTTGTTAAGCCCAGCATTAGCGGCTTTCTTATTAGTATTTACTAGCTATGCCTTGTTGTTCGAGTTGAATGCAGTTGGTTTTGTTATCGCTGCGTTGTTTCTTCTTCTAGCGGTTGTTCCAGCAAATACAGTAAGTGATCGCAGCGGTGGGGTTTGGAAAAAGGTTAGCTTTGGGGTGCGTAGTTATCTTAAAACGCCGCGCTTGCAGGCGGTGTTGTTGCTCAATCTCGCGCTTTCTGCAGCAGGCGCGATGATCATCGTAAACACAGTTGTTTATGTACGTGCAGTATTGGGGTTATCAGAAGAGCAGGTTCCACTATTAATGTTAGCGGCAGGCGTAGGCTCAATGATAGCGGCGTTTATCTTGCCTAAACTGCTTGAGAGTGTTCATGACCGCCCGGTGATGTTTATTGGTGCTGGGCTGTTGGTTATGGCTCTGCTAGCAGGTCTAAGTGGTCCAGGGTATTGGGGATTATTTCCAATCTGGTTTGTGATTGGTGTCGGTACAAGTTTGATCCTTATACCAACCGGGCGAGTAGTCAGAAACTCCTGCCAAGAGAGTGATCGAAACGATTACTTCTCAGCGAATTTCGCCCTGACTCACGGTATGTGGTTGTTAGGTTATCTGCTTGCTGGATGGCTCGGTAGCCGGTTGGGCATGGACGGTGCTTTTCTTGGTTTAGCTGCGCTGGCCGCAGTGGCGTTGATTGCGGCAATGTTGGTGTGGAAGAAAGATGATCAGCATGATCTATGGCATGAGCATCCAGAGATGGACCATCTTCACCCCCATGTACATGATGAGCATCATCAGCACGAACACGAAGGATGGGAGGGGCCAGAGCCACATGTGCATCCCCATTATCATCCGAAGCAGAAGCATAAACACAAGTTCGTCATAGATGAACATCATGCCCACTGGCCTAAGCAATAATCAGATGTGAGTGGCTAGCAGCTAGATTGTAGTCGCTAGAGTGTAGTTGCTAGATTTAGAGACATTTAATAGGTAGCAGAATGAGTAAGCCTCATTTTCCATTTACAGCAGTATGCGGGCAGGCGCAGTTTAAGCTTGCTTTGATACTTACAGCGATCAACCCAGCGATTGGCGGGGTGGTGATTAGTGGGCCTCGCGGTAGTGCTAAATCTACATTGGCGCGTGGTATGGCAGATCTTCTGCCTGATCACCTTCAAGCGGAAGGCGATGAATTAGTCGCGGCTGAGTTCGTGACGCTGCCGTTAGGTGCTAGCGAAGAGATGCTGTTGGGTTCGCTGGATCTAGAGCAGGTGTTGAACGATAAAAAGATGCAGTTCAGCCCTGGTCTATTGAGTAAAGCCCACGGTGGAGTGCTCTATGTCGATGAAGTAAATCTGCTACCTGATAACCTCGTTGATCTATTATTGGATGTTTCTACCTCTGGGGTTAACCGCGTAGAGCGTGATGGTATAAGCCATAGCCACCGCTCAGAGTTTCTATTGGTTGGCACAATGAACCCAGATGAGGGGGAGTTGCGCCCACAGTTACACGATCGCTTTGGTTTCTCGGTAAACCTGAGTAACCAGTATGCGCCGATTGAGCGGGTCGAGATTGTAAAACGTCGCGAGCAATTCGATCGCAACTCTGAAGCCTTTATTGTCGAATATGCAGATCAGCAAACTGAACTGGTTGATCAGATTTTAGCGGCTCGTGAAAAGCTGCAAGCTGTTACTTGTTCTGATGAGCTGCGTTTAGATATAGCTGAGCGATGTGCTCAAGCACAGGTTGATGGCCTACGTGCTGATATTGTTTGGTACCGAGCGGCGTTAACCCATGCGGCGCTGAATCAGCAAGCGGAAGTAACAAAACAGAATATCGATGCAGTTGAAGAGTTAGTTTTAGCGCATCGCCGTAAACTTACGCCTGAGCAAAATCCTCCGCAGCAACCGCCAACCCCGCCAAAGCAAGATCAAAAAGGCTTTAAACGCCCTGACGATAGTCATCGACAACAGTCCGGTGAAGGTGAGTGGGGTGCTATGAAGCCGCAGCAACAGAAGACGGCAGAGAAAACTGCACTAGAGCTTCCCGATCTGATGACTCACAACCATGAGAAGCGGGGCATTAAGCAAACATCAGAACTGAGCAGTCGTCCTGATTGGTTTAAGACTTTAATGAGCAGCCTGCCTAACTGGCCACCCAAGGCGCTGCAGTTTAAGAAGCGGGGCAAGAGTTCAGATCGTTTACATCTGGTCTTGCTGGATACCTCTGCTTCCACTTTGCAGGCACAAGGTTTTGCTTATGCAAAAGCTGCTGTGCTGCAGATTTCTGAGCAAGCGTATCTGAATCGTGAACAGATCGCTCTGTTTGGATTTGGTAATACCGAGGTTAAAAACCTGCTTTCTAGAATTAGAGCACCTAAAGAGCTGCGTAGTTGGTTAGATCAACTCGGTGCCGGTGGTGGCACACCTATGCGCGAAGCTTTTGTTGAAGCGCGAACCTATCTACAGCAGCTGCGCAAACAACAGCCAGAGCTTGATGTTGCAATCTATGTTTTAAGCGATGGTCGCAGCAGTAGCTCTTTAAATGGCATTGATTTAGGTGGCGATTTGATTTGGATCGATACTGAACTCAGCCAAGTGAAACGCGGCAAAGGCCGTCGTTTCGCCCATGAATTAAATGCAACTTACCTATCTTTATCTGGAGCATAAGAACCCGATATGAAAACGCATCAGGAACGCATGGCGAAAAAGAAAGAGGTGATCGATAAGCGTATCGCCCAAGCCACTGAAGAGCGCGGTGTACTTATCTTGCTAAAAGGTAACGGTAAAGGTAAGAGTAGCTCTGCGTTTGGCACTATGGCACGTTGTGTCGGTCATGGTAAAAAAGCGGCGGTTATCCAGTTTGTGAAAGGTCGTACTGAGACCGGCGAATATAAGCTGTTCCGTGATCATGAGTTGATCGACTGGAATGTCATGGGCCATGGCTTTACCTGGGAAACGCAGGATAAAACTCAAGATATTGAGGCGGCCAAAAAAGCTTGGGCCCTAGCCGAGCAATACCTTAAAGACGATAGCTACGAGATGCTGGTATTTGATGAGCTGAGCTATATGTTCAAATACAAATATCTGCCACTAGAACCAGTTATCGAAGCTTTACAGAATCGTCCGAAGAATCAGAACGTCATGATTACCGGTCGTGTAATGCCTGAAGGTCTAGAAGAGATCGCTGATACGATCAGCAGTATTCGCGATGAACGCCATGCATTCCGTCTTGGAGTCAAAGCGCAGGCTGGGATCGAATTCTAATGGCTGAACAGCAATCTGTACTTTGCCCCGCGCTGTTTCTAACAGCACCGAGTTCGGGTGAAGGTAAAACCACGATCACAGCAGCACTGGCACGTTATTTCCGTGATCAGGGCAAAGTGGTTCGTGTCTTCAAAACTGGCCCTGATTACCTCGATCCGCAGATCTTAGCGCAGGCGAGCGGTCAGGATGTCGAGCAGTTAGATCTGTGGATGGCTGGCGAAAACTACTGCCAACAAAAGCTCTATGAAGCAGCAAAAACAGCCGATCTTATTTTGGTTGAAGGCGCTATGGGCATGTTTGATGGTGAACCTTCCAGTGCCGATTTAGCCGCGCGTTTTAATATCCCTGTTGCCATCGTTATGAATGTAAAAGGGATGGCTCAGACTGCTGCAGCAATTGCGATGGGTTTAGCTAACTATCGTTCTGATATTTCGGTTGCAGGTCTTATTGCCAATAACTGTGGCACAGAGCGCCATGCTCAATTGATCCGTGATGCACTGCCTGAATCTTTGCCTCTGCTAGCTACATTGGCGCGTGACCCAGAGGTTGCCTTACCGGAACGTCATTTAGGCTTAGTGCAGGCCACAGAAGTTTATGACGAGCTAGAGCAACGTTTTGGTTTGGGTGCCGAGTGGATCAAAGGCCCATTAGAGACAGTTAATCAGATTACTGACCTGCCTGAGCCGGTAGAGTTTTTTAGTGCAGAGTTGCTCGAGGTTGAACCGCTGCTGGAAGGTAAGCGTATAGCGATCGCTAGGGATGAAGCGTTCAGTTTTATCTACGATGCTAATTTGCGTTTACTAGAGCAGATGGGAGCGGAGCTTAAGTTTTTCTCACCACTACATGATTCTGAACTGCCCGAAGCTGATAGCTTATGGTTACCGGGTGGATATCCGGAGCTGCATGCACAGGCACTATCGGACAATCAAACTATGCAGGCGCAGATCCGTGAGTTCCACTCTGCAAGTAAACCTATTTTGGCTGAATGTGGCGGCTTCCTCTACTGCCTTGAAGATCTTACCGATCTAAAAGATAACTGCCGTCCGATGGCTGGGATTCTAAAAGGCCATGGAGCTATGCGAGGTAAACGCGGTTGCCAAGGTATGCAAACGGCGATGCTACCTGAAGGTGAAGTTCAGGCGCATGCTCATCACCGTTCGCGTAGTTCTGATACACCGGAACCAGTAGGTCATGGCCGTCGTCAGCGTCATCCAGCACCGGGCGAAGCGATCTATCGAGAGAAAGGACTGACCGCGAGTTATCTACACCTGTTTTTTGCATCTAACCCAGAAGCGATCGCTGCGATCTTTAGCGGTAATTTGGAAGGTTAGAGGAAACTAGATCCTGCGGTATCTATTTGAGGCCGCAGCGAAGGAATTAAATATGTGGCCTGAGAGTAGCGAAAATCAACAGCCAGAGTTGCGCAGCGGTTTAACCACCGGTTGCTGTGCGACTGCGTGTTGTGTGGCTGCTTCACAGGCCTTGTTGGCAGGTAAAGAGCCGGAAAACGTTGAGGTCTTGTTGCCTCGCGGGCAGTTGGTAGAGCTGGAGATCATCGCTTATCAACAACTAGAAGATGAGCAAGGTATTCGCACCGCAACCATTAAAGATGCCGGTGATGATCCTGATGTCACCCATGGTGCCACTGTCTTTGTCGAACTACGGCTGACTAAAGAACCGGGTGTAGTATTTAAACCCGCCGCTGGTGTGGGCACGGTGACGCGCGAAGGTTTAGTGCTCGACGTGGGGGAGCCAGCGATTAATCCTGTACCACGCAAGATGATGACCGAGCATCTACAAAAAGCCGCTGATGTTTATGGCTACGAAGGTGGTTTTGAGGTTGCTGTAGGTGTGGAAAAGGGCGAACAGATTGCCCTTAAAACCATGAATCCACGCCTTGGAATTATCGGTGGTTTATCGATTTTAGGGACAACTGGCATTGTCCGGCCATACTCGTGTGCTGCTTATATCGCATCGATCCGCCAAGGGGTGGATGTTGCCAAAGCCAATGGAACTAAGCACTTGGCAGCAACGACGGGCAGTACCAGTGAAGCTACGATCAAAGCGCACTACAACTTGGATGATATGGCCCTGATTGAGATGGGCGACTTTGTTGGCGCTTTACTTAAGCATCTACGTAAAGAGCCTGTAGAGAAGCTCAGTATTTGTGGCGGCTTTGGCAAGATGACCAAACTGGCGAACGGTCATATGGATCTGAATAGCCGCAGCTCCAGCATCGATTTTCAACATATGGCGATGTTGGCTGAGAAGTTGGGTGCTAATGCGCCGTTGTTGGAGAAGATCCACAACGCTAATACCAGTATGGAAGTACTTAAACTGTGTCAGGAAGCCGAGATCGATCTGGCACAAGCGGTTTGCACTCAAGCCTTGCTGGTTGCAGAAGAGGTTGTGCATAAAACTCAATCTCAAGTAGAGATCGAAGTGTGGGCCACGGATCGAAAAGGCAACTTTGTGGGACACGCTCAAGGCAAAGCTGCTAACCGAAATACATCGGGTAGCCTGAATGGAGAGCAGCAGTGAATATCCTGATTCTCGGGGGCACCTCAGATGCGCGCAAAGTGGTTAAAGGCCTAGATCAGCAAGGACTATTAGGTGATAACCGCGTGATTTATAGCGTGGCTGGCTTAGTGAGAATTCCGCAGTTGCCTTGCGAAGTGATCTCTGGTGGTTTTAGCCAATACGGTGGACTGGATACTTATCTAAAAGAGGAGCAGATCGATCTTCTTCTAGATGTGACCCATCCCTTTGCGGAAACGATGAGCACTACTGCGGTGAATGCTGCTAAACAGCTTAGTATCCCTTGTTGGCGTTTCCATCGCGAAGCGTGGCAAGCGCAGCAGGACGATAAGTGGCAAAGTTTTGCTGATATGCAATCACTGATTGCGGCAGCAGAAAACTATAAGTCAGTGCTTTTGACGGCGGGGCAGTTATCTCAAGCGGTGATCGATCAGTTTGGTGTTTATGCACAACGTAATGGTCAGAATCAGGTGTTTCGCACAGCTGCACCTGCGCAAGCTGAATTACCGGAAAACATGCAATGGTTAAAAGCGATTGGGCCGTTTAATCATCAGGATGAAAAGGCACTTTTAGCAAAGCATCAGATTGATCTGTTGATCAGTAAAAACAGTGGTGGCGCCGCAACAGAAGCAAAGTTGAGTGCTGCTAGAGAGCTGGGCGTAGATGTGTTTATGTTAGAGCGCCCAGAACTTCCTGAAGCGGATCGGATATTCCGAGAGATAGACGGCTGTGTAGAAGCCGTTAGAACACTAGTTAACGAGTCTAGATGATAGTAGGTAAGAAACAGCGTGGCGTTTGAGTACGAAATAAATCCACAGGCGATAGAGAAAGATAGCTTTCGACAGATTCGCGAGCTTACTGAGCTAAGCCACTTCGATCGTGAGCAGCAGCAGGTTGTGATGCGTATTGTGCATAGCTTAGGTATGCCGGAGTTAGCGGAACAGGTGCGTTTCAGTAAAAATGCTTGTGAAAAAGGTATGGCTGCGCTGTCTCAGGAGTGCGAAATCCTCTGTGATGTGGAGATGGTGCGTCAGGGAATAACTAAACGCATGATTCAGCGTTTACCTAGCTGTTATCTGAATGACCCACGTACTGCAGAACTGGCAAAAAAAACGGGTGAGACCCGTTCTATGGCGGCGGTAGAGCTATGGCGTGATTCTTTGGCCGGTAGTGTCGTGGTGATTGGCAATGCGCCTACTGCATTGTTTCGTTTGTTAGAGATGATCGAAAAGGGCGCAGAAAAACCTGCGTTGATTATCGGTATGCCGGTGGGTTTTGTCGGTGCTGCTGAGTCCAAACAAGCATTGTGGGATGTTCACGAGCAACTGGGCATTGAATGTATAACGCTGCTCGGCCGTCAGGGTGGTAGTGCTGTATCAGCCGCCAGTTGTAATGCCCTGCTACGCTGTAATCGTGGGGAGTTTTACTGATGATCCATGTAGTTGGTTTAGGTGTTTCTCATCTGGCTGAGCTCTCTTCGGATGCGCAGCAGGCTTTAGCACAGGTTGATCTGGTGATTGGTTCTGAGCGTCAGTTGGCGACCATCAAAGCGCTGTTGCCATCAGATAAAGCTACCACGAAACTGCCAAAACTAGCTGAGTTAAAGCCGATGGTTGAGGGTGCTGTTGCTGAAAACAGATCAGTGATGATTCTCGCTTCAGGTGACCCTCTGTTTTATGGCATCGGTCGTTGGTTTAGTCGCTATTTTGCCCAGCCTGATTTGAGATTCTATCCAGCCGTTTCGAGCTTGCAGATGGCCTGCCACCGTTTAGGTCTGGCCCTGCAGGATCTAGAGGTATTAAGCCTGCATGGTCGTCCAGTTGAAAAGCTAAAAACGCGCTTACGTCAGAACCAGTCGTTGCTGATCCTGACGGACAGTAAAAGTTATCCTCAGGTGCTTGCTCAACACTGTGTTGAGTCAGGTTTTCCACAAGCACAGCTGACCGTATTGGAAACCTTAGGTTATCCAGACGAGCAGATTCGCAGTTTCTCTGCATCAGAGTTACTGGAAGCAGATCATGAGTTTGATCCACTGCATCTGACCCTTATCGAACCGGGTTCAAACCAAGGTTACCTACCTGAGTTTCCGGGTATTCCTGATCAGCACTTTATTACTGATGCTGACAAACCGGGTAAAGGGATGATCAGTAAACGCGAGGTTAGACTTACGATTCTCTCGTTGATGCAGTTAAGCCGTGATGATCAGGTTTGGGATATAGGAGCGGGTTGTGGTGGCGTAGCTGTTGAGCTTGCTTATTGGCAGCCGCTAGCGACCGTGAATGCGATAGAGCATCACCCAGATCGCCTAAGTTGCTTAGAAGCGAACCGCCAGCGTTTTGGCGTGGTCAGCAATCTTAAAATTGTTGAAGGGCGCGCGCCTGAAGCATTGGAAGGGTTAGCTTCGCCAAACAAAGTGTTTATTGGTGGTAGCGGTGGCGAACTGCCGCAGTTGCTAGCCCGAGTATGGGCTCTATTGCCTACCGGTGGTGTACTGGTGGCCAGTGCGGTCACTGAAAATACCAAACAGCTATTGATGCAGTTCTGGCAAGAACGCTCGTTAGCCGAAGATAGCCAATTGGAAACCACCCAAGTGGCCATCAGTCGTGGTGAAACCTTAGCTGGTCAGTTGATGTATCGACCGAATTTACCGGTTAATTTGTTTAAGTTTGTAAAAATTGGAGCTTCGGTATGAATCTGGTTAAAGGCCGTTTTATAGGTGTTGGCGTTGGCCCAGGCGATCCCGAACTTCTGACGGTTAAAGCGTGGCGTTTGATCCAGAGCGCTGATGTGATCAGCTATCTGGTAAATGATAAAGGCGAATCGCAAGCGAAGAACATCGCGTCCGATGCCATCTATTCAGCGACAACAGCGCAATCGGGTATTCCGATCTATATGCCGATGTCGACGGATCGCAATAAAGCGAATGAGGCTTATGATCAAGGTGCGGCGGCCATTGCTGAACAGCTAGAGCAGGGCTTAGATGTGATCTTCCTCTGTGAAGGTGATCCACTGTTCTTTGGCTCATTCAGTTATCTATTGGAACGACTACAAGATCGTTTTACCTGCGAAGTTGTACCGGGAATTACCTCGGTGAATGCCGCCGCAGCCACTCTGGTTCATCCTCTGACCATGCTGAAAGAGATGTTTTGCGTAGTGAGTGGTCGCCATACTGATGAACAGATTCTTGCCGCGCTTAAACAAAATGATTCGTTGGTGATTATGAAAGCGGGTCAGGCTCGCCCTCGTTTACTTAAATTGCTGACCGAGAGCGGACGAACAGAAGATGCCCAGTATTTGGAATATATCGGCCGTGATAATCAACGGATTGTGAACGATATTAGTGAGCTGGAAGCAGAAGCGGGCCCTTATTTTTCGTTGTTTGTGATTACCCGTAGTCAGAGGAATAGCCGATGAATTATCTAGCCGATACGGCATCGCCCACAGGGTGGGCTCCTACAAGTTCATTGGATGCTAATGTAGGAGGCCAGCCCCTGGCCGAGACTTGGCTAGTCGGTTTTTCGTTATGACAAAGATTATTGCGCTGACTGAAGCGGGCAAAAGCCTCGCTGAGCGTCTCAGGTCCTTGATTGAAGCGTACGTGGTGTTTAAACCGCAACCTTTTGCGGAGCAAGTTCAGGGCTTTTTTAAAAACGGTGATCGACTGATCTTTATCTGTGCCACTGGCATTGTTATGCGCAGTTTAGCGCCGGTGCTACAGGATAAATATCAAGACCCGCCGGTACTGGTGATTGATGAGCAAGGACAGTTTGTAATTCCGTTGTTATCAGGTCACGAAGGTGGCGCCAATAACTGGGCTTTAGAAATCTCGAAGTTGTTAAATGCCCAGCCGGTGATTACCACTGCTAACGGCTACCTCAATCCAGTTTATAGCGTTGGCATGGGCTGCGAACGAGGTTGCCCTGTGGATGAATTAGAACGGTTGTTGCTGGAATGTCTGCAACAGTCGGGTTTGAGCTTAGATCAGGTCAGTTCTATCAGCAGTATCGATATCAAAGCAGATGAGGTTGGCTTAATTGAGTTGGCTGAAAAGCTCGATAAGCCTTATCAGACTTGGGATAAAAACCAGTTATCTGAGATGGAGCCATTACTGAGCACTCGATCTGAGTATGTGTTCAACACAGTAGGTGTTTATGGCGTAGCTGAATCAGCAGCCTTGTTGAGTGCCAAGCAGCAGACTGGGCAACAGCCTGAGCTGGTCTTGAATAAACAGAAAACGAAGAAAGCTACCTGTGCAATTGCCAGAAGCTATTCAGGCAAATAGCCGAATAAAGAGAATTTAATGTCAAAACTATTTGTAGTGGGCACAGGCCCGGGTGATGCGCAGCTTGTAGCGCCAAAAGCTTTGGAAGCGATCAAAGCAAGCTCCGATCTAGTCGCGTACGGTCTATATCTAGATCTGTTGGGTGATGTTTGTGATAACAAACAGCACCATGATCTGCCTTTAGGCGAAGAGATCGGTCGCGCGCGTTTAGCTTTAGATCTGGCGGCAAGCGGTAAAACAACCGCACTGATCTCCAGTGGCGATATCGGTATCTATGCCATGGCGACATTGGTATTTGAGCTGCTGGATCAACAGCTACAGGGCAAAGAAGATCATCTTGAATGGCTAGATGTAGATATCGAAGTGATCCCAGGTATCTCGGCAATGCAGGCGGGTGCCAGCCGTGTTGGTGCAATGTTGGGCCATGACTTCTGTACGGTATCGCTTTCTGATCTGTTAACCCCTTGGGAAACGATCGAGAAACGTATTCACAGTGCGGGTACGGGGGATTTTGTAATCTCTTTCTACAACCCCGTATCTAAAAAGCGCGATTGGCAGCTGAATCATGCCCGCGACATCTTGCTGCAGTATCGCCCTGCGGAAACGCCCGTGCTACTAGGCCGTCAGTTAACTCGTGAAGATGAATCGATCCGTATTATTACCTTAGGTGAGCTGGATGCTAAAGATGTGGATATGTTCACACTTGTAAGCGTAGGTAACAGCGAATCTCGCCATATCGTCAATGGCTCGAAAGAGTGGGTTTATACGCCCCGCGGTTACTCGAAGAAGTTGTAACTAGGTTTGGTGAATTAGATTTGTGGGAGGCGCATCTTGCGCCGAAATTTCGCGGCTGGAAGCCGCTCCCACAGACAAAACTTCCTATTATTGGATTTAATTATGACAGTCTACTTTATAGGCGCAGGTCCGGGTGATCCTGAGCTAATGACTCTTAAAGGGCATCGCGTATTACAGGAGTGCCCAGTGGTGCTTTATGCCGGTTCTCTGATTCCTCGTGAAGTACTGGAAGCGGTTGAGGGTAAGGCGGAAAAGATCATCGATACCGCGACCATCGATCTGGATCAGATTACCGATCATATTATTCAAGCGCATAAAGAGGGTAAGGATGTTGCTCGCCTACAGTGTGGTGATCCATCACTCTACGGTGCAATTGGCGAACAGATCCGCCGTCTAGAAGCGGAAGGAATCGATTATGAAGTGATTCCAGGTGTGAGTGCGGTCGCAGCTTCTGCGGCTTACTTGAAGAAAGAGCTAACGCTTTCAGGTGTGTCCCAAACGATCATTATGACTCGCTATGAAGGTAAAACGCCGTTTCCTGAACGTGAGCGTTTACCTCAGCTAGCGCAAAGCGGTGCAACCTTGGCGATCCATCTGGGTGTCACCCGTATCCATAAGATTGTTGAAGAGCTGATCCCGCATTATGGCGAAGATTGTCCGGTAGCGGTGTGCTATCGCAGTTCTTGGCCAGACCAGGA
The DNA here is from genome assembly GCF_047778065.1 of Neptuniibacter sp. QD72_48. GTDB lineage: Bacteria > Pseudomonadota > Gammaproteobacteria > Pseudomonadales > Balneatricaceae > Neptuniibacter. The sequence goes on from NZ_CP180547.1 coordinate 1,199,301, forward strand.
CAAAGTAACCGGAACTTTGGGTGATATTGTCGCTAAAGTTCGCGAAAAGGGTTTTACCCGTACTTCTTTGATTCTGGTCGGTCATGTATTAGATACCGAAGATTTTGCCGATTCTTATCTGTACGACAAGGATCAGGCGCACGTATTCCGCAAGAAAGAACACAAAGCAAAACTTGTAAAAGAGACAACAGAGTAACAGTTATGCAGCTTAATAAGATTCCAACAACGGTAGTAACAGGCTTTTTGGGTAGCGGTAAAACGACGCTACTTTCTAGTGTTTTAAAACAAGCGGCGGGCAAACGTATCGCCGTGATTGTAAATGAGTTTGGTGAGTTAGATATCGATTCTGACCTACTTCGTAGTTGCCCGCTCGATTGTGAAGATGAATCAGCGGCAACAGCGAATGATCAGAACGGATTTTACGAACTAGCCAACGGCTGTATCTGTTGCACAGTAGAAGAAGAGTTCCTACCAGTCATGCAGCAGTTGGTTGAGCGTCGTGAAGATATCGATCACATCTTGATTGAGACTAGTGGCCTAGCGCTGCCTAAGCCACTGGTTCAGGCATTCAACTGGCCGGGTATTAAAGAGTACTGCACCGTTGATGCGGTCATCACGGTAATCGATGGTCCAGCGGTTGCGGCAGGTCGTTTTGCCAATGATGAAGATAAAGTCCAAGAACAGCGTCTAGCGGATGAGAGCTTAGATCACGATCCAAGCCTTAAAGAGTTGTTAGATGATCAGTTAAGCGCAGCAGATCTAGTCGTTGTAAGTAAAAACGATCTGCTTGAAGGTGATCAACGCAGCCAAGTTGAAGCAACGATTTCTGCCAAAGTACCTGCGGAAGTAAAGACCTCTTACATTAGCAACGGTGAAGCGGATCTTGAGATGTTGATGGGTCTCGATTGCGCTACAGAAGAGCGCATCGAAGCGGTGCATAACCACCACGATCATCACCACGATCACGGCCACGATCACGACCATGCCCACGATCACTTTGACTCTTTTGTTATCTCTATCGGTGAAGTGGATAGCGATAAGCTGCAAGCTATTCTTAAAGGTCTGCTAAGCGACTTTAATATCTTCCGTGCTAAAGGTTTTGCCGCACTTCCGGGAAAGCCGATGCGTCAGGTAATGCAGGCGGTAGGTAAGCGTTTGGATGTGTACTTCGATCGCCCTTGGGGCAACGATGAGCCGAAAACACAGTTGGTATTTATCGGTAAAGGTATTGACGAAGCAACCATCAAAGCCGCGCTTGAAGAAGCTTTGGTTTAAGCCTTTAGGAGTTTAGAGAGCCTAACCACTAGCAGCTGCGCAGCAGCGTTCTAGTAGCGAAGCGTTCTCGTCACTGTTTTTTATGCACCTATTAGCAGCGCAACCGGGTGGGTTTGTCGATGATGAAGGCATCATCGACTTAAACCAGACACCGGCCGATCTGATCATTCTCTCTGCAGCCGACAGCTCGCTTGCCGCGCTGTCCGATGCGACTAGTCTTTTTGCGGACGAGCAGATTGAAGGGGAAGGGAAAGAGGAAGGGGGAAATCAACCGTCGGTACGTCTGGCCAACTGGATGCAGCTGCTAAAACCTGCCGCTTATGATCTGTATGAACATAAAGTGTTGGAGCAATCTAAAGTGGTTGTTCTGTCACTCTTAGGTGGTGCGAGTTACTGGCAATATGGTTTTGAACGCCTGCAAGCATGGGTGCAAGCCGATACTAGCCGTACACTTATCATCGTGCCGGGGGATGATACCCCCGATCCAGAACTGTTCTCCGCCAGTTCGGTCAGCGATAGCGAAGCGATGCGGATCTGGCGCTACCTGCGTGAAGGCGGTGTAGATAACAGTCTACAATTGCTGAACTGCTTAACCGATCAATACTTGCAGCAAGAGCGTCTGTGGCATGAGCCAAGACCGCTACCTAAATGCATGATCTATCTGCCGGCTGCTAGTAACACGCCAAAAAATACTGTGCAGGCAGCGACCTTCCCAGAATGGCAACAACGGCATAGCGAAACTGACAAGCCGGTAGTGCTACTGTTGTTCTACCGTAGCCATCTGCAAAGTGGTAATACCCGCATGTTTGATCAACTGATCGAACAGCTGGAAAGCAATGGTTTAGCTCCATTACCGATCGCAATTGCCTCGCTTAAAGATGCGGAATCCTTAGCGCTCGTGAATGCACTTCTCGAACAGAGCGGTGCCAGTTTAATTATCAACAGCACCGGCTTTGCCTCGAATACTGTTGCGAGCCCCGATCTGTGTTCGCAACCGAGTGAGTTCTACTCGCCATTTGTACGTAAAGTGCCTGTTCTGCAGTTGGTGCTATCGAGTAGTACCGAAGAAGATTGGCTAACGCATTCACAAGGTTTACGCAGCCGCGATATCGCCATGCAGGTCGTGTTGCCAGAGATGGATGGCAGGGTACATACTCGTGCGTTGAGCTTTAAAACCGAAGATCATTTTGATGAGCGCAGCCAAGTTTCAGTCGTGCGTTATCAACTTCATCAAGAACGCGCAGGCTTTGTGGCGCAGTTAGCGCTTAGGTTCGCACAGCTTGCCAACAAGCCCAATCCTGAAAAACGCATCGCGTTGATTTTGGCGAACTACCCAACCAAAGATGGCCGTATCGGCAATGGTGTGGGTTTAGATACGCCAGCTTCTGCGGTAAATATTCTAAGAGCGTTGGAAGCATCAGGTTATCCACTGCAGGATATTCCAGAAAATGGCGATGCCCTGATTCAGGAACTGCTAGGTGCAGTAACGAATAACCCAAATACGCTACACAACCTGCCGTGCTGGCAGAGTATGTCGCTGGAGGATTATCAACGCTGTTTTGCTCAGCTGCCTGAGGTTTGCCAACAAGCGGTGATCGATCAGTGGGGCGTACCACAGCAGGATATTAAATACCGTGATGGCCGTTTGATGCTTTCCGGTATTCGCTTAGGTGAAACCTTTATCGGTATCCAGCCAGCCCGTGGTTTTAATATCGATCTGGTGGCTAACTACCACGATCCTGATCTGATTCCACCGCATAACTATCTGGCGTTCTATTTCTGGTTACGTGAATGCTATCAAGTGGATGCCGTGGTGCATGTAGGTAAGCACGGTAACTTAGAGTGGCTGCCGGGCAAGGGCAGTGCGCTATCAGAAGAGTGTTGGCCGGATATTGCTTTAGGGCCAATGCCGCACTTCTACCCCTTTATTGTTAATGATCCCGGTGAAGGTGCGCAGGCGAAGCGCCGTACCCAAGCGGTGATTATTGATCATCTTATGCCGCCGATGACCCGCGCCGAAACCTACGGCGAAATGGCCGTACTGGAAGGTCTGGTGGATGAGTATTACCAAGCGATGGGGATGGATGATAAACGTCAGCAATGGCTGCGTGATGAGATCCTGAAGCAAGTTAAGAATACTCATCTGTTAGAAGAGCTAGACCAAACTTCTGATGATGAAGATGCCGTTCTAAACGAACTGGATGCTTACCTCTGTGATATCAAAGAGGCTCAGATCCGTCATGGTCTACATCGTCTGGGTGAACTGCCTGAAAGCGACAAACTAGCGGACACTCTAGTGGCCTTGTTACGTCTGCCAAGGGGTGATGATCCGGATAGTCAGGGCATTCTGCATAACTTAGTGCAGGATCTGAACCTACAAGTAGATAACGATTTTTTTGATCCACTAGAAGCGGGCAGTAAAAACTGGCTAGGTGAAAAGCCAGCGCAACTTGCTGAACTTACCGAAGATGATTGGCGCAGTGAAGCCGATACTCGTGAACGTCTGGAGCTATTCGCGGTTCAGTTAGTGACAGACTATGTTTTGGTAGATAACTCGCTAGAAACCTTAAGCGATCTACCCAGAACCGAAAAACAACTGGCTTATGCTCGTGCGACTATTCATAAAGCCTTACTGCAAAGTGCTGAGCTTGAGATCGAATCGCTAATCGCTGGTTTAGGCGGCGAGTTTGTTAATCCGGGCCCAAGTGGCGCACCGACTCGAGGCCGTTTAGATACTTTGCCCACAGGTCGAAATTTTTACTCGGTGGATAACCGTTCTATCCCATCTCCGGCGGCATGGGCGATTGGCGAGCGTTCCGCACAAGCGCTGATCGAACGTCATCTTCAGGAACACGGTGATTATCCGCGTACTCTGGGATTATCGGTCTGGGGTACAGCGACTATGCGTACCGGTGGCGATGATATCGCACAAGCGTTCTCTTTAATGGGGGTTCGACCTATCTGGGCGCAGGGCTCTAACCGAGTCGTAGATTTTGAAGTGCTCAGCTCGCAACTATTAGGTCGACCTAGAGTGGATGTTACTCTGCGAGTTTCTGGCTTCTTCCGGGATGCTTTCCCTAATGTGATGAAGCTTTATGATACTGCTGTTCAAGCAATTGCAGCGTTGGAAGAACCAGGTGATAGCAACACCATCGCGCAGAATATCCGCAAGCGTGAGCAGGAACTGCTCGATCAAGGTTTGTCTACGGAGGAAGCGCAACGTCAGGCGAGTTACCGTGTCTTCGGCAGTAAACCAGGTGCTTATGGTGCGGGTTTGCAGGGCTTGATCGATGAGCGCTGCTGGGAACAGAAAAGCGATCTGGCAGAGGCCTACCTAAACTGGGGTGGTTATGCCTATTGTGGTGATTGGGGCGGAAACCAAAAAGGTGATGGCGTGGCTGCACCGCAGGCATTCCGGCATCAGCTATCGCAACTGGAAGCGGTGGTACAGAACCAAGATAACCGCGAACACGATCTGCTCGATTCCGATGATTACTACCAGTTCCAAGGTGGTATGAGCAACGCGGTTGAAGTCTATCGCGGCGAAGCACCTCAGGTGTATCACAGCGATCACTCTAATCCGCAAAAACCAAAGATTCGCACTCTAAAAGAGGAACTGAACCGTGTAATCCGTTCCCGCTTGCTGAACCCTAAATGGATCAATGCCATGCAGGAACACGGTTATAAAGGCGCGTTCGAGATGACTGCTAGTGTCGATTATCTGTTTGCTTACGACGCCACCACTAATCTAATTGCTGATTATCAGTATGAAAAGGTCAGCGATGCACTGGTGTTTGATCAACAGAACCGCGAGTTCCTAGAGCAGCACAATCCCCATGCCCTAGAAGAGATGGCAGAACGGTTACTCGAAGCGACTCAGCGTGGCTTATGGCAAGAGCCGGGGGAATATTCTGAGAAGCTACAAGATTTATTGCTTGAATTAGATGAACAACAAGAAAGTGCCATGTAGGAGGCCAGCCCTCTGGCCGAAAAGTATCGCTCACAGGGTGAGCTCCTACAGGAACAAAGAGAATTAAATGAGCACCTTTAAAAATCCGCACACGTTGATGGTTCAAGGCACCACGTCTGACGCCGGTAAAAGCATCGTCGTTACTGCCTTATGCCGTATTCTTGCTCGCCATAAAGTCTCGGTCGCGCCATTCAAACCACAGAATATGGCGCTTAACAGTGCGGTAACCGCAGAGGGTGGTGAGATCGGTCGTGCACAGGCGGTGCAGGCTGAGGCCTGCTATCTACCGGCATCGGTAGAGATGAATCCCGTGCTGTTAAAACCGAACAGTGATATTGGCGCGCAGGTGATTCTTAACGGAAAAGCCATCGGTAATATGAAGGCGACCGAGTACCACGAGTTTAAGCCGAAACTGCTAACCGAAGTGGTGAAAAGCCACACCCAGTTACAACAGAAATACAGTGCCGTTATTGTTGAAGGCGCGGGCAGTCCTGCCGAGATCAATCTGCGGGAGCATGATATTGCCAATATGGGCTTTGCCGAGGCTGTCGATTGCCCGGTGATTATTGTTGCGGATATCGATCGTGGTGGTGTGTTTGCCCATCTGTTGGGGACTTATGAACTACTGTCTGATTCCGAAAAATCCCGTGTTAAAGGCTTTGTAATTAACCGTTTCCGTGGTGATGTTAGCCTGCTGAAATCGGGGTTGGATTGGTTGGAAGCACAAACTGGCGTACCAGTTTTGTGTGTAATTCCTTACGTAATGAACCTGCATATCGAAGCGGAAGACGCGGTTAATCAGCAGCAAAAGAGCAACGGTGAGCAGCAACTTAAAGTGGTTGTACCGATCTATCCTCGCGCCAGTAACCATACCGACTTTGATGTACTGCGAATGCATCCGCAGGTGGATTGCGAGTTTATTCGCGATCCTCAACAGTTTACCGGGGCAGACCTTATCGTTCTGCCGGGCAGTAAGAATGTTCGTGGTGACCTTAACTGGTTAAGAGAGAATGGCTGGGACAAAGTGATTCAGCGTCACCTGCGTTTTGGTGGCAAGCTGATCGGTATCTGTGGTGGTTATCAAATGCTAGGGGAGTGGATTCACGACCCAGAGCAGATCGAATCCTCAGCCGGTTCGAGCGAAGCCTTGGGAATTCTACCGATGGAAACCACGCTGACTGGTAACAAAATGCTGCGTAATGTGAAGGGCGTGCTTTGCGGTACAAATACCTCTGTGACGGGTTACGAGATCCATGCCGGTATCAGCAGCGGTGAAGCGCTCGATAACCCGCTATTTGAGTTGGATGTTGAGGGGATTATCCACACTGATGGTGTACGTGATCCTAGTGATCAGGTGCTTGGTACTTATCTACACGGTGTATTTGATCAACCAGAACTACTGCAAGCGTGGCTAGATTGGGCTGGTTTGGATCAGCAGAATAGCTTTGATTACCCAGCGTTTCGCGAAGCGCAGATAAACCGCTTGGCGGATGAAGTAGAAGCGGTTATGCCATTAGGCAAGTTACTCGGCCTGCTTGAGTTACAAGCAAATGGCTTAGATGAAAAGGCTGGGGAACCTGCATGAGCATTGCTTTAAGTTTATTAATCGCGCTGCTGTTAGATTACTTCCTCAAAGAGCCCAAGCGATTCCATCCGCTGGTGGGTTTTGGCAATTTAGCCATAGCGATAGAGAAGAGATTAAATCAGGGGACTGCGGCCACAAACAGACAGAAGCGTTCCGGTATTATTGCTTGGTTATTGGCTGTTATACCGTTAACTTGCGCCGCGTTGATTATTGATCTGTTGTTGTCAGGTTCGGCGGTTTTTTCTGCGATAGTCGGCGGAGTAGTGCTGTACTTAGCGATCGGTTGGCAGAGCTTACTCAGTCATGCTTTAGCCATTGCTAAACCGCTAAACCAAGGTGATCTGGATAGCGCTCGCACCGCTGTGGGGATGATAGTTAGCCGCGATACCTCCGAATTAGATGAAAAATCCGTGGCCTCTGCAGCAACTGAATCGGTATTAGAGAACGGTGCTGATGCTATTTTTGCGGCGATCTTCTGGTTCTGCCTTTTAGGTATCCCTGGGGTGGTGCTCTATCGCTTGAGCAATACGTTAGATGCGATGTGGGGTTACAAAAACGAACGTTTCCTGCATTTTGGTTGGTGCGCAGCGCGAATAGATGATCTGCTGAACTTTATTCCAGCGCGTCTTACCGCCCTAAGTTATGCACTAGTGGGTGAAACCAAGATCGCATTGGATAGCTGGAAGCAGCAAGCGCCGACATGGAAAAGCCCAAATGCTGGCCCAGTGATGGCCGCAGGTGCTGGAGCGATCAATGTCTCACTAGGTGGTGCCGCGATCTATCATGGTGAAGTACAGCAGCGTCCACCACTGGGCCCTGTAGAAGGCGATCAACCTTCGGCGAAGAGTATCGAGGATGCCTGTGGTTTGGTGAACCGCGTACTGATGCTGTGGGGTATTGGCCTTTATGTAACACTGGCCTTAGCCGTGGCGATTACCTCAGGGGTGAGCTCTTGAGTGATCTGATTCACGGTGGCGATCTGATCTCGGCATCCGCGCATTACGGTATTCCAGTCGAGCAGTGGTTGGATCTATCCACAGGGATCAACCCTGCGCCTTACCCTGTACCTCAGATAAGCGAACATTGCTTTCAGCAGTTGCCTTATCAATCAGCTGAATTTAAAGCGGCGCTTAAAAGCTACTATGGCACTGAAGGCGTGGCGGCTAATGGCACGCAGCAGATCATTGAGTTGTTACCATCAGTGCTACCGTCAGTGTCGCAAGAGTTACCGATCCTGCTACCCGATTGTGGTTACCAAGAACATCGCTACAGCTGGCAACAGCATGGCCGTGCCATTAATTATTATCCTGCAACTGATCAGAAAGCTGCTGAGCTGTGTATTCAAGAGAGTATTCAACAGCAGCTAAATACAGGTACTGCAATGCACCTGTTGTTGATCAATCCGAACAATCCAACAGGGCTTACATTTAGTCCAGAGCAGATCTATCGCTGGGCGGAGCAGATGCAGCAGGGCGCTTATCTTATTGTGGATGAAGCCTTTATTGATCTAAGCCCTGAACAGAGTGTTTTAAGTGATTATGATCGGTTTGAGCAGCTAGGTAATATCCTAGTACTGAGGTCATTCGGTAAGTTCTTTGGTTTAGCTGGGATTCGTTTGGGCTTTGCCTTTGCTAATCAACAGATACTGCAAAAGCTGCAAACTGAACTTGGCCCTTGGGCGGTAAATGGCCCGGCCCAAGCTGTGGCCATCGCTGCGCTAAACGATGCCGAATGGCAGGCTGAGGCTAGGCAGAAAATTCGCCAAAATGCGCAAGCGACCTTAGAGCTTTGGCAGCCATTGTTTCGTAAATCAAAGTTGGCCAAATTAGAGTTTGGGAAATTTGATGCAGAGTTTTTATCGTCTGATGGCCTGTTTCTAACCGCTAAATTGGACGCTGAAAAAGCCAAGCAGATTTACCAATTTTTAGCCGAGCAGGGCATACTGATTCGCCTTGTTCTGGATGAAGAATTCAACTGTGATTTATCAGGCGATAAAGCGCAGAGTGATAGCAAAAACTGTTTGCTGCGCAGTGGGTTAGTCGATACCCAAAATGCAGACCAGTGTGAGAAATTAAAACGGGTTATAAGTGAGTTATTACTTACACTGGAATGATCTATAAACGGGCTCATATTTGCTTAAAAAGTCCGTACAATAACAATGTGTTTTACGAATGATTGGAGAAAGCCCTGTGCCTAAAAAAGGTATTATGGTGTGTGGTCACGGTAGCCGTGACAAAGATGCAGAAAGAGAGTTTGGCCGTGTTGCGGAAGGGTTAAAAAAACGCTTCCCTGATATGCCGGTAGAGTATGGTTTCTTAGAGTTTTCTGCACCGAATATTCATATGGGGCTTAACTCCCTGATTGAGCAAGGTGTAGAAGATATCTACGCCGTGCCGGGTATGCTGTTTGCGGCAACCCACGCTAAAAACGATATCCCTTCTGTACTGACAACTTACGCTGAAAAGAACGAAGGCGTAAACGTTCATTACGGTAAAGAACTAGGCCTTCACCCAGCGATGATCGAAGCCTTTCAGGCGCGTATCTACGAATCCCTAGGTTTAGACCCAGAAAACCCACCAGAGAATCTTTACGACACTATGTTGGTGGTTGTTGGCCGCGGTACCTCGGATACCGAAGCCAATGCCGAAGCGGCAAAACTAACCCGTATCGTTAACGAGAATATGGGCTTTGGTTGGGCTGATACCGTCTACTCTGGCGTAACTTACCCATCGGTTGGCGTAGGTCTAGAACGTCTAATGAAGCTAGGCTTCAAAAAGATCGTGGTGGCACCTTACTTCCTGTTCACAGGCCGTTTGATCAAACGTATTTTCGGTTATGTGGATAAAGTGGCAGAAGAAAACCAAGCGATCGAATTTATCAAAACGCCGTACCTAAACGATCACGACAAAGTGATCGACGCGTTTGAGATCCGTGTGCGTGAAATTCTGGATGATCTTCCACAAGGCGATGAAACCTTAATGGAATCATTCCAGCGTCGTCTGGCTGCAGGTGAGGTTGATGTTCACCACCACCATGCTGAATTCAACCCAGATGCTGAGCATAGCCACAGTCATGATCATAGCCACGATCACAGCCACGATCATTCACATGGTCATCATCATGACCATTCGCACGGGCACTCTCATGAACACGGTCATGGCCATTCTCATGAGCATGGACACTCCCACGGTGTGTACAAGCATATCGGCCACCCACTAGGCCCACGCACGATGATTGGTGAAGGTATCTGCTGCTGCTTTATGTCTCAGTTCCCAGAAGAGATTCTGGAAGAGGAGAAGGAAAGGATCGCGCTGTGTAAGGCTGAGGATGCGCTAGCGCATAAGTAGTTAGTGGCTAGAACGCTTCGCTTATAGTGGCTAGGACGCTGCTTCGCAGCTAGAGAACGCTTCGCTTTTAGGACGCGGCTCTGCCGCTAGAGGACGCGACTGCGTCGCTAGAGTAAAAGATATAAAAACCGGCTTTTGTGCCGGTTTTTTTGTGGGTGGGGTTTTTAGCGTCTTACCAGCGAAGGCTGGTATCCATATCTAAATATAGGTGCGAGTAGCTAAGATAAGCTGTCACATAGTGCTTATTTATTTCATGAATTACTTATGCAACGATAGTGAAGCATTCTGACGGTCACACTCGTCTTCAAGTCAATCAAAGCAAGGAAAGCTTATGAGATCCCTAAATATCATTAGGAGCAAAAACAAACCGGTTCCTTTACTAGCGCTTAAGGATTTTAGTGGCTAAATGAGTTTCAAATTTATTTGGAATGACGGTAAACGAATGTGCTTGCAACACTTGTCACCCTATACTCTAACTACAGTAATAGATGGCATAGATTGTGAAATCCACATAGAGTTTGGTCACCACTGTTTTACCGATCAGAAAGAAAACGGAGATCTTTTCAAACCTGACAGAAAAGAAGATCGCTTTTTTAGCCCTGAACGCTATAGAGATAGCTTTAGACTTCCAGAGCTTGTAACTACTCTCTTCCAAGAAAAAGAAGGGCATGTGACTGCGTATTACAATGCAGGTAATCAGGAGTGCTATTATCACGTAGACTATCTGGATTACTCAGTTTATATGACTATCCAAAAACCGCCTCAAACACATGACCAACTGAAAGTTAGAATTATTTCTGCCTACGAGCAAGATGAATGGGGCCGCAGCCCAGGTGGTAAAAAGGTCATGATGTACTTTTTACTTTCTGAGAGACTGAAAGGAAACAGTATACTTAAGCGCAAGCGGCGCTGAGGATAAAAACAAAAAAGGCACCACTAGGATGCCTTTTTGTAAAAATAAAAATCGGTCTGCTCTTTTTGTTAGGTCATCCTGCTCTAAAGGCTAGGGGTGCCTCCACCGACATCAATACCCCTTAAACTGCTTACAAAGCTTTTGCATCACACCTTAAGGTTCCGGTCTGTACTGACAAGTTAATTATTAACAATTATGACCGCTTCGTCAACGTTCTGGTTACTTAGTGAACATTTGTTTTTAATGGTTAGGACGCTGCTTCGCAGCTAGAGAACGCTTCGCTTTTAGGACGCGGCGCTGCCGCTAGAGGACGCGACTGCGTCGCTAGAGAAAAAGATTTTAAAACCGTCTGTTGGCCGGTTTTTTTGTGGGTGGGTTTTAGCGTCTTACCAGCGGAGGCTGGTATCCACTTGTGGGTGAGGTCTACTGAAGTATAAGAATTTAGATCAAAGGATAATGAGATTGGGGTGAAACTGTAGTTTTTTGTACTGGGAATGATTGTAGGGGAAGGGATACTGGATGAAGAAAAAAGTTTAACTAAACCAGTTAGATGAAATTAAGCTCAGTTGGATATTAGAAGTTTTATATAGGTAAATTTCACTTGAGATGTTTGGAGATCATAGTTAATGGCTGATCCAAGGAAGCAATTGGTACAGAAATACAAAATCGACAATAGGCATGCCAATTTTGGTGAAACTATTAGAAAAATAACTATAAATGGCTTCCGAGGAATAGATGGTCTTGATATTGAAATGAACTATCCAATTCTTGCTATTTCAGGACTGAATGGAGCAGGTAAAAGTACTATTGGTCAAATCTGCCTTAGCGGCTATAGAAAACCAGTAAAGGCAGGCAATGGGTACAAAAGATACTACGTAAGAGACTTTTTTCCGGCTTCTGCTGCTGATCCTAATCCATTTACTTCAGACGCTAGTGTACTTTTCCACTATGAGACAAACGATCGTGATTCACCTCAAGAGTTAACCGTTAGGCGAACTAAAAAGGAGTGGAGTGGGTATAAACGTCAACCTCATCGTAAGTGTTTTTATATTGGTTTTACGGTCTACATACCTAAAGTCGAGCGAAAAGATTTGAGTATCTATAAAGGAAGTTCATTTGCGCTTACTAAGCGAAGAGATATTCCTGATGATATAAAAATTAAGGTTGGTAGGATTTTAGGTCAGCAATATGATGAACTGCATTTTCAAGGAATCAGGCATGGTAAAAATGAAGCAGAGTTAGGCATTGCTTCTCGATATGGGGCCAGTTATTCCGAAAATAATATGGGTTTTGGTGAAGGCCGAACGTTTTATATGGTGGATCTACTGGAAAGATCTCCAGACCGTAGTTTGTTCGTGATTGAAGAGCCGGAAACTTCTTTACATGAGCATGCGGAATACGAACTTGCAAAATATCTTCTAGATGTCTGTAACCGTAAACATCATCAAATAATATTCACTACACATTCTGATAGGATGCTTAGGGCGATGCCATCGGAATCTAGGCTAATGCTATATCGTGGGTTTGATGGGGTAAGTAGTTTTGAAGGGTTATCTTCAACTAGAGCTAGGGCCATGCTTTCGCTAGGAGAGCAAAAGGAACTTATAGTTTTTGTTGAGGATGATTTTGCAGCCCTATTACTCACTGAAATGATCCGGCGTATTGATAAGCAAACACTAAATGCAATTAATATTGAGCCAGTTGGTGACACAAAAGCTGTACGTAATGCCGTTAAGCTCATGGAGCAAATTGGTAAAAAGAGTCTGGCTGTGCGAGATGCAGATACGGGTCCAAGTGTAAGTGAAAAGTTATATTCTTTTCCTGGAACAATGCCTCCAGAAAAGGAGGTTTATCAAAATAGTACAGTGAAGCATAGGATACATGAAGAATTTGGTGTAGAAGTCGACAACACATTGGCCCTACGCGATGTTAATGACCATCATCGGTTTACTAGGTGTTTAGCACATGAAGCATCGGCAAATTATGACTATTTTCGGGCTATGGCGATAAATTTCTACCTAGATGATATAGGTGAAGCTGCATTTAGAGATCTTGTTGGTGTGATTAAGGGCGAGGCGTAATAAATTAAGGAAATTAACAGGGACAGGCACTCTTAATAAATTAACAGGGACCAATAATTAACAGGGACAGGCACTCTTAAAAAGAATCTGTTTTTGTCGTGCTTGTCTTTAGGTAATTTGTTGCGATTGTTGTTCTGGCGGGTGGTAGCTGTTGGGTGGGGCTATTTAGTCTATTAAGGTGCTTATTTTGCTCGTACAGCTACCTCAGTTTTGTACTGATTTAAGCGTCAGTCTTTCAATTGGGTCTTTTCAATCGGACGGTGATTTAGGCGGCCGTTTTCGTTCGTCGTCTGCGAGCAAATTTTTGAGAGTAGCGGGTTTCGAATTGGGTTGCGTTAATTAGCCACTCTTGTTGATCTATCTGTAGCCGTTCAAATATCGGAGGGAGTGATTCTTTTATCGCTCCGCGTTTATCTTCTCTAATAATTCTTCCGGTCATTTCTACCAGACATAGGTAATCGGTTAGGCTAAATAAAATCCCCGTTTGCGGTTGATTAGTAACATTCCCTGCGAATGTAGCTAGTGGTTTTAGCCTAAGCTCGAATTGTTGGAGTGAGTTTTGTTCTTGTTGGCTTTTTATCGCTTCAGTTAAATTAATGTCTGGTTTTAAACGTGGAATTTAAGGGGTCAGAGCCCTTTTTCTTGTTTGCTTTACACCTAGTTGGTTGTGATATGGTTTTGTGATCATTTTATCGGTTCAGGGAAGAAACGATGCCAAGGAAACCACGATTCTATTTGCCGGGTATTCCGGTTCATCTTGTACAGCGGGGCCATTCCCGTGAGCCTGTTTTCTTCGAAGCAGAAGATTATGCGACCTATGCGCATTGGCTAAAGGAAAGCAGTAAAAAATACGATGTAGCTATTCACGCCTTCGTTCTAATGACTAACCATATTCACATACTTGCTACTTCTGAGGTTAGTGAAAGCATCAGTCCGTTTATGCAGTTAATTGGTAGGCATTATGTTCCGTATCTCAATCAGAAATACGGCAGAAGTGGATCTGCTTGGGAGGGACGCTATAAAGCTAGTCTTGTTCAAGAAGAGGATTATTTCTTGAAGGTGATGCGTTATATAGAGCTAAATCCTGTCCGAGCGAACATGGTAGAGCTACCTGGGCATTATCGCTGGTCTAGTTTTTGTCACAATATTGGTGATAGAGAGATAAGTTTCATTAAACCTCATTCTGTTTATGAGGCACTGGGCGCGAATCAGCAAGAAAGGTGCGAGGTATATCAACAGCTATTTGCTTCGCAAATTGATGGCGAAGATATGAAGCGTATTAGGGAATGTTGGAAAACTGGTACGCCCCTTGGAAACGATAGGTTCCGTGAACAAATTGAACAGAGACTTCAGTGTAAAGTTGGTATGGCTAAAAGAGGTCGCCCACGTAGAGAGGTGATATAAAAAGGGCTCTGACCCCTTAAGGACCGGGAGCTGGTTACCATACTAAAGCGTAGCCAGCTCGATCTAGGTAAGGGTTAGGATAGGATCGGATTTATATTCATACCGCCATCGATATTGTATTCGCCACCTGTGATAAAGGAGGCATCATCTGATGCGAGGAAGGATACTAAATTTGCTACATCTTCAGGCTTACCAAATCTTTTTAACGGCACTCTTTTTTGAATAGCGTTAGCAAAATCATTTAACTGTTCTTCTTGCATGCCTGTTTTAGCGAAAATAGGTGTGGTGACGGGGCCAGGGTTTACCGCATTAACCCTTATGTTTCGCGGTGCTAACTCTGTAGCTGCTGTTCGGGTGTAAGCATTCAATGCGGCTTTTGACGCTGCATAAATAGAAGTATTCGGCATACCTGTGTAAGCGTTAATCGATGACAGGTTTATGATTGCCCCTCCATCATTTAAAACGGGTAGGAATTTTTCAATGGTGAATACTGCTCCCTTAAAATTGATGCCCATTTGAGTATCGAACATTTCTTCACTATTTTGTCCAACAGGTGCGGGTGCAAAAATACCAGCGTTGACAAATAGTATGTCTAGCACACCCATTCTTTCTTTTACTTGTTCAACAAGATGATCAAGTGCTGAAAGGTTACTCACATCAGCAACAAGCCCTATAACCCCTAACTCGTCTGCCGCGGCGCTCACCTTTTCTTGTGATCTTCCCGTAATTATCACATTGGCTCCATCAGCCTTAAATTGTTTCGCAGTGGCATAACCAATACCGCTATTACCTCCAGTAATTACTGCCGTTTTTCCAGATAAATTACCCATGTCGCGAGCCTCTTTGTGTAGATTATTAATTATGTACCGATCGGTATGAAATTGAAAATCTATACCTATCGGTACATAATTGCAAGTGGGTAGTTAATAAAGCGGGTCGGGAGAAAATGAAAGCAGGTCGTCATCGTAATTTTTATAAAGACATTGCCCTTGATCAGGCGATGGAAGTCTTCTGGCGTAATGGCTATCCCGGAACATCTTTGTCAGATCTGACAACGGCTATGGGGATAAACAAACCCAGCTTATATTCGGCATTTGGTAATAAAGAACAGTTGTATAAATCTGCTTTAGATAACTACGTTCAAAAGCATGGTGTAATCCATGCGGAACATCTTATTGCAGTGGATAAATGCTTGAGTGACAGAATTCAATGTTACTTAACATCTATAGCCGAAATGGTGACTGATCCTAATTTACCAGGCGGTTGTTTCGTTTGTGTAAGTACTTGTGAGCTTGGTAGCAGCTGTATTCCTACAGATGCATCGCAAACGATCTTTAAGATAAATGAGGTCACAAAGCATTCTTTGACTGAGTTTTTCAATAAAGAGATGTCAGAAGGAAATTTAACGAGTGAGCGCTCACCTGCAATGCTGGCTAATTACATTTTGTCATTGCAGTTTGGGTTGTCGGTAATGGCACGAAATGGCGCTAGCCTTACGGAATTGAAGGAAATAATCAAAGTGTCTACTGATCAATTCTAACCTTATGCTCTTTGCATGGGGCTTACCTAAATTAAAGAGGTTAGAGTAATTTTTTAGCTTTGACCGAAAGCATCCAACTGAGCGGCACTAGAAAAAAAATAAAACCGGCTATATGCCGGTTTTATTATGGTGGGAGCCTAACGAACCTTACTAACCCTTTCTTCTCTCTGTGACAGTCTCGTAGCCTACACCCCAGTTATCTGTTTGTACTTCGTCGATGACAACAAAGGTAGATTGAGGGTCTTTGTTCAGGACTTCTTGTAGTAGCTTTGTGGTGCCTTGGATCAGTGCCTTTTTCTCGGCTTGGGTCACGCCTTCATCGGTAATTTTGATATTCACGTATGGCATTTTAGATACTCTTGGTGGTTAGTTGCTGGATCGGGTCAGTCAAAAATTATCAGTGTAAGTGCTTTATACGGCAGTTACGGCGCTTGTCTGAGCAATGTCTGTATACATTTTGTTTACGATCAGCCAGCGGCCTTGTTCTTTTAATAAGCCTAAAAAATCGATATAGAAATAATCGAATAATGGGCATTCCAGTTTGACCATTGCTTGATCTTGGATGATTTCAATGGACAGGATCTTAAAGTTAAATGGTTGCCCAAGTGACTCAGGGGTTGCTCGGGTTTCGACATCTTTAAGCCAGCGTTCTAGAGAGCGGAAATTACCTGGGCTTTTTAGCATGGCCGTTGGGTGAAAGATCGCTTTCAGTTGGTTGCTGTTACCCTCATACAAACCGGTAAAATAGCTGTTGATGATGGAGCGAATCATGGTGAAGTCATCATCTAGGGGAGGGTTAGTTGTCATTTTCGGCCTCCAACAGCAGGGCTTGTTTGAATGCCGGTCTTTCAACAACGCGGTTTAGCATGGCTGTTGTGCGTGAACCCAGTTTGATCTCAACGGGGAAATACTCACCCCAACGTGAATAAACGGTCAGCATAATATCTGCTGCGGATACTGATTCTCCGGCGAGGTAGCTTCTACTTTCCAGTTGCACTTCTACTGATTCCCATAGGGTATTGATGGCGTTAGCGGCGGCGTTTAATGCCTTATCTTTCTCAGGCCCTTCGGGCATATTTTGAGAGATAAAGAACAGTCTGCCGTAGGCGGGGTGCATAGTGGCATTGGCAAACATAATGTCTTGAATCGCTTTTTGCTGATCATTTTCATCCTGAGGAAACAGCTGATTGGCTTTAGAGCGCAATAGGTAAAGCATGATGGCTGCACCTTCTTTAAGCGTTTTGCCTTCATCGATTAGCACAGGTACGTTACCCACAGGGTTGATTGCAGAGAAGTCAGTAACCTTATTTTTGTTAATCAGGCTGACAGGTTCATCCATCTCTAACAAAACAGTCAGCGTCGCGAGTGAGCATGCGTTAGGCAGGTAATACAAGGTGTACATAGGTTTCTCCTGATTAGGTCAGATCGTAAAAGACAGAATCAGAATAAATGACTTGCTAGGTTTCATATATATCTACAATATGAACGTACTGTTCACATATTGGAAACTACTATGGATAAACTTAGGGCAATGTCGCTGTTCATTCGCTTAGCGGAGCGGGGGAGCTTTACTGAAGTTGCTGAAGAGCTTGGCTTGTCTAAGTCGATGGTGAGTAAAGAGATCAGTCGGCTAGAGGCTGAAATCGGCGCGCGGTTAATTCACCGATCTACCCGATCGTTGCAGCTGACCACTATAGGCGAGGGCTACCTTCGCCATTGCCATGAGATTTTAGAGCGCATTGATGACGCTGAAAGCTTTGTCCAAGGGGCGCAAGATTTACCTCGCGGTAAGCTAAAGATTAATGCGCCCATGGCATTGGGTGTCTCGCACCTGAGCCAAGTCTTTTCCGACTTTATGCGTGAATACCCTGAAATAGAGTTGGATATACATCTGGATGATGCCCCCGTTGATCTGATTGAAAATGGTTTTGATCTCGGGTTCAGAGCAGCGAGTCGTCCGTTTGATTCCGGCTATGTCGGTAAGCCGTTAATGGAATTTAGCTATAAGGTGTGTGCATCTGAAGACTACTTAAAAGAACATGGCTCAATTACGACGGTTGAAGAGCTGTCGGAGCATAATTGTTTTATCTACAGCTATTTCAGAGGTCAGGATATCTGGCCGCTTGGTGAGGGCGTAAAGGTCGGTGGTAATCTGCGCGTGAACAGCACTCCTTTTATGCTTGATGTCGTGAAAGGCGGCTTAGGTATTGGCTTTATACCTGACTTTATTGCTGGCAATGCAATTCGCCAAGGGCAGGTTTTGGAACTGTTGAATAACGTAGAAAGACCACGTTTAACCCTATACGCCATGTATCCGGCTAGGCGACTGACGCCTCCTAAAATTAAGCTGTGTATTAGCTTTTTAGAACGCTGGTTTGAGGAAAACTGGGCAGGATAAATGAGAAACACTGTCAGGGATAATGCCTGAAAGGCAGCTGATTGATCAGCTGTGCCTTTATCAAGTGGGCAAAAATCTAACCCACCCTAAGTTATCGTCTATCCTGAAATTAGGTATTTATCGCCAAAGTTGAATCAAATCTGTTTGGGGATCGATCAGGGAAATGCATTGATTTTACTGTTTCGCGACATCACCAACATACAGTTGATACCGCTAGTTTAGGGTCAGTTATGCTTTTGACAAAATATACAGCCTTATGTCTATTCTTGCTTTTCTCGGTTAATGCCATCTCGGATAAGTTAACGATCAGTGTTCAGGATTTCCCGCCATTTACCACGGTTGAGCAAGGTAAAATTACAGGACCTTTTGTTGAAATCGTAGAGAAAATTTCAGTTCATTCTGAGATTGAAATAGAGATCCTTCTACACCCAAATCGGAGATCGAAGGCCCTCTTAAAGGAAGGCTATGTTAATGCAAACTTTCCTCTTGGCTGGAACGAGGAAAGGGATAAATGGTTATATTGGTCATTGCCGCTGATGAGTACTGAATACGGGTTCTTTACCCGCACAAATGAGGATAAAGAATACAATTCCATTGAGTTATTTTCGGGTCTGAAGGTGGGTGTTTTTGGGCCTTCTAACACCTCTTATTCATTGGAACGATTAAGTAATAAGCTAGAGGAGCAGGGCCTTGAACCCATTAATGTGAAAATGCTACCCAATAGTAACGGTCAGAATCTTAAGAAGCTGGTGGCTAAAAGAATTGATGCCGTTTACTTGAACAGAGATTTGGGTGAGTACCAAATTAAAGAATTAGAGATTGTTGGGGCTGAGTATTTATTGGGTGTTGAGCAGATCAATTATTTCATCGGATTCTCAAAGGAGAATACGAGTAAAGAGCTAGTGGATAAATTCAATGAGAGTATTCGCTACTTAAAAGATAAAGGCGAAATAAGCATGATTTTAAGCACCTATAAGATTAGGGCTGCACATGATAATTGATTCTAAGCTGACCCCTCTAATCCCAATTGTTGCAAAAGAACTCCGATCCCACCTTAAAGGATGACTAACTCGAAAGATAAACCCCAATCAGAGATTTCTTCTCTTCAGTGACAGCTTCCTGCATCTCCAATATCTCTTCTTGTTTAATAGGGTTTTCCACATGCTGATTGCATAATTCTAGCGATGCTTTGATTTTTTCTTCGTCACCGTAGGCCATAGCATTAGCCATATAAACGCAGAGTACTGTAGGCTCTGGTGGAGTAGTTAGATCGAGCTGGTGGTGTTGTTTTACCGCGGTAGATAGAATCTTGGGTAAGTTCCAGGAGTTGAGAAGCTCTGCACCGGCTTCTGTATGATCAAATCCGATAAAATCCTGTTCCTGTAGTGGCATTTGGTTTGGCCAGATCTTTTGTATCTCTTCTAGCTGATCTTTACAGGCTTGGGCTATAACGAGTTTACCGACATCGTGCAGCAGGCCTGCAATAAATAGCTCTTCTTGTTCCTTTCGGTTTGCCCAGTGTTTTCCGAGTGTTTTAGCAGCAATGGCTACATGTAGGCTATAGTCCCAGAATTCGTTGATGGGAAAGCCTGTAGCTCGAACATCTTCAAACTGTTTCACCACGCTGGAGCCGAGAACAAGGTTTTGAAAGTCCTTTAGGCCGACCAGTGATATCGCATGGGAGATGGTGGAAATCTGACTTGGGAAGCCATAGAAGGAGCTGTTCACAATCGCTAGCAGTTTGGTGGCGATACCCGCATCCAGTTTTATGATTTCTGCTAGCTCATTATTGGTTGTCGTTGGTTGATCGATCTTTACTGTGATCTTTTGATAGATCGCTGGTAGAGAGATTACTGATTTACAACGTAGAATCGCTTTATTCAGATCTTTGTTCATAGGTCGTATTCAGCCTGATTTAGTTAGCGCTCGAGCTGTTTCTGAATTAAGACAATAAATTCATCTTTAGGGATAGGTTTTGAGTAGTAATAACCTTGTCCAAAATCACAATTAAAGGCCTGTAGCATGGTTTGGTCTTTTTCCTCTTCAACCCCTTCTGCGATGGTGCTCATCTCCAAAGATTCAGCCAAAGTACAAAGCGTACGAACAATGGCTTTACTGGTTGGGTTTTCGGCCATAGTGGAGACAAACGAGCGGTCTATCTTGATGCTGTCGATTGGGAAGCGGTGAAGGTAGCTGAAACTGGAATAACCGGTGCCGAAGTCATCCAGTGCGATCTTACAGCCAAAACGTTTGAAATCTGTCAGTACCTGCGAGATGCGCAGTGGATCTGACATCAAAAGAGTTTCGGTAATCTCAATCTTAAAGTTAGCGAGTTCTATGTCGTTATCCAACAGATGATCGGTTAGTGCTTCAACTTGTGCATCGGTCTCTATTTGTCGACTAGAGAGGTTTACGCTGACAAAGAATGGATTAGCTTTATCAGCAAGCTGGTTAAATTCCTTAACTGCTTGGTGAGCTTCGGAAAAGATCCAGTGACCGATCGGTTCGATCAGGCCGGTTTCTTCGGCTAGGGCGATAAACTGTATAGGCGGTACTAGACCGCGTTCGGGATCTTGCCAGCGGATAAGTGCTTCACAGCCGAGTATTAAACCTGTTTGTAGATCGACAATGGGTTGGTAGAACAGGCGAAGCTCGTTGTTATCTAAGGCTTCACGTAAGCGTTGCTCTTCAGTAACGCGGCGAACGGCCATCTCGGTTTGTTCTTTGAGACGGTCGTTTTCTAATTTCGGTTTTACTTCGATGCTGTCAATTGAGCCGCCTGCAGAGACGGTATCAAAATGGCCTTTCATCTCTCGATAACGTTGCAGTACGATCTGCATCAGCAAGTTGACGGTTGGATCTGCAGTACCAATTAAGCGGTGAATGTACTCTTTTGGAATAACGATCAACTCAGCATCACTTAATACTGTGGCCGTTGCTGTGCGTACGCCATCATCGATCAGAGCCATCTCCCCTAGAATGTCGCCGTGTTGGGCGATGGCAAAACGAAGATCACGATCTTTAACTTTTGTAGAAACGCCAACTAAACCACTATCTACAATATAGGCGCGGTCACCGGCTTCGCCTTCCTGAAATATCACAGCGCCAGCGGGTAGCTGAATTCGATAACCTTCAGTTTCCACAACGGGTTCCTCTCTGGTCATGCATTTAAAGGCACAGTGCTTCTTAGAAGTTTAGCTATTTAATTGCCAAACAATAGAAATTTTAGAGCGTTAACGCTTAGTTCAGTGGGCAGCTAAGCCTTTTAGAAAGGATGAGGTTACGGGAGGCCTCCGTAATTTCTATCATGCAGTGCTGAGATGGATATTATTCATAGTACTTTTTCTCAAGCTGATCGATAAATCCTGAATCATCAAGGAATTTTAATGCTTCTTGTAGTTTATGGGGCAGACTATCAGGTATGAGTATGTCAGGATCGTTATTGATGGAGAGGGGTAAATTAGATTTATAGTTAGGGTTGTCGACGCGTTGATAATGTGGAGATAACTTAGAAAAACCTAAGTACATAGGTTCTTCTGCGGAACAGCAGGGATGTAATTTAATTTTAGTATTTGGATATTTTTTAAGGTAATAACGGATAGTATTACTTTGATAAAGGTAATAATCAGCTCTCTCTTGTTCAAGCATCTCTAGTGCACGTGGTAAATCTAGGTTTTCTATAACTCGTATTGTTATCTCATGAGATGCTGCTCCAAACGTGGGGTTACCGTTGGCTGCTAACATTGAGTGCCCTCGCATATCCTCTATATGGTTTACTTCAGGGCTTTTAATATGTGAGATAACTTTCAGACTTGTGGTCAGACCGTTCTGGATATAAAAAGTGTAAGGTTGGCGATCTAAGGAAAAGTTAAACCCGGGATAAAAGTCGATAATACCTTCCTGCATTGCATGAAGAATGCGTTTTTTTGGCAATCTTATTACTTCCAGCTTGCAACCAATGAGAGAGCTCGCCTTGGAATAGAGATCGTTATACAGGCCAGAATTATCAGGTGCTTTTTGGATAAGTGGCATTCTCTCGCTGGTGCGATAGCCCATCGTCAAAGTACATGCATTGGCGAGAATCGGAGTTAGCGCTATTAATAGAATACAAAAACGTTTGATCATACAGCCGATCTTTTCTTTTAAGTCTAGTTTCTTTAGACAAAATGAAAAACTAGTTACAAGGCGGTAGTAGTATAGATAGAGGATCCAGACCTACCTCTATCAGGTTTTCCTGATATCGTCCTTTATCTTTGGCAGAGTTTCTTGCCACTAATAGAGCCTTGTTTAATTCCTTAATTTTTTGACAGCCCAGCCTACACTCACAATACTTAACGTTGTAGATGGCCGTATAACTGATATGGGTAATTGTAAAGGACTCACAAAATAGATAGGTATGAACTCTGCATTTCAATCTTGTCTATCTAGCTCCCAATTAAAGTCCATACGCCCTAAGGGCTTCCAACCCGAAAATCATTACTTTTTAGCTGGTTAGCCCTCACCATTTCACAGTGAAGTGATTCATTTTATATGAGGCACGACATGTTCCAGCTACTACATAAATTCAGCTTAATTTTCTTGCTCTTATCATTAATCACAGTAGCCCCAGCCACTTATGCTGAAACATTCAAAGTTGGATACTTTATCTCTCGAACGGCAGATGACATGTTTTACGGGCCTGTTGTTGGTTTTATGCAGGCAGCTGCAGATGATTTGGGTGTCGAATTACACATAATAGAAGCCAATGATGACCATTTATTAGGTCATGAGAAGGCGAGGGAACTACTGTTTCCAACTCCTCAACTCGACGCAATTATCGCGATTAGCGTTAAAGAAAGCGGCGCAAGAATTCTTAAACTTTCTGAACAGGCGGGCGTGCCTGTGCTCATCGAAAATTCAGCTATTTTGGATAAGGCCATAGGATCGCCTAGACAGTATTTTCAAAATTACATTGGTGAAATGCTTCCGGATGATGAAATGGCTGGCTACGAGTTAGCTAAATACCTGATACAACGTAGCAGTAAATCTTCTGAGGACGGTGCGGTGAATATGGTTGCGATTAGTGGCCCTTACGGTACCTCAGCCAGTATTCAACGAGAACGAGGCTTGCAACGAGCGATTGAAGAATATTCGAAAACAAATTTGCTCCAAATTGTGAGGGCTAACTGGGAAAGAGGCCGTGCACGTAGGACATTTAATAAGCTTATCCTGCGTTACCCCAATGTAGGTGCAGTGTGGACAGCAAGTGACGGTATGGCTTTAGGTGTTTTTGATGCATTAACAACGCTCGCTCCAAACTATAGGAAAAACATTCTTGTGGGCGGTGTTGATTGGTCTAGAGAAGGCGTAGAGGGTGTTGACCTTAACCAGATTCAAGCCACTGCTGGAGGTCACTTTATGGAGGGCGCTTGGGCGTTGGTCGTTGTTTATGATTTTTTGAACGGCCATGACTTTATGGATAGTGAAGGGCTTAAGATGAAAACAAATATGAGCTTGATTACGAAAGAAAGTTTTGAAGATTATGCTCCTCTGATTGAAAAAAATAATTGGAAGAAAATTAACTTTAAATCGTTTTCTAAAACCCATAACCCTGAAATAACGCAATATAATTTTGAACTCAAGGCCGTATTAGATGCGCTTGATTTAGAGCCGTAATATTCGATTTAAGGTAGTTCATTCCTCTTAATATCTAGTCTCAATGCTTATCTGCTTGAACTCATTGTTTGCAGTATTGAAGGCAGTAAAATTCAGTGTCTAGACTCTATTTCACTTCTATAGTGAAACTCCGTAAGATCCTGATTTTCAAAACTCTTCAATATTTGAGCTTTACCTATGACCGAACCTGATCCCAAGAAAGTTAAGTCCTTTGCTACCGCTGAAGAGTTGGGGCAATGGTTGCGAGATAACCATGCCTCTGAAACTGAGTTATGGGTAAATATCTATAAAAAGAAAAGCGCTATTCCGAGCGTGACTTGGGATGATGTAGTGATTGAGTCGCTGTGTTGGGGGTGGATCGACGGCATTAAAAAGTCGATTGATGAACAAGCTTACCTGCAACGGATTACACCAAGGAAAGCGAAAAGTGTGTGGTCGAAACGAAACCGAGATCATGCCGAGCGTTTGATTAGTGAAGGTCGTATGACTGAATCGGGGATGGTCCAGGTCAATACGGCTAAAGCTGATGGTCGCTGGGAAAATGCTTATACCGCCAGCGAAATGGAAGTGCCTGAGGATTTTATTCAAGCGCTAGAAAGTAACTTAGAGGCGAAAGCGTTTTATGAAACGCTGACTAAATCAAGGCGTTATGTCATAGCGCATGGTTTGGGCAGTGCTAAAAAGCCTGAAACTCGCCACCGTCGATTTGATAAGTATATGGATGCGCTTACTCGTGGTGAGTATCCATAATTATTATTGTCGAGAAAATTCTTGAATTGTTGGGTTACGCTTCGCTAACTCAACTAACACTCTATGCAGCCACTAGCTAAAAGCCAGATAACTTCATAAAAGAGTTTATCTGGCTTTAGCCTTAGGTTGCTTAAGTCCTTAGTTCGGATACTAAGTGGTTTAGTTGTAGTAGCTCGTTGCTCACTTCTTTGTTGATATTAGAGGTCTGGTTGGCGCTGTCATTGGTGCTGTTAGCATAAAGCGAAATGCTTGAAAGGCTGGCATGGATCTCTTTTACCACTGCCGACTGTTCTTCAGCTGCTGCGGCAATTTGCGTATTCATTGCGGCCATTCCTTCTACTGCTGCAGATGCCTCTTCTAATTCAGCAGCGGTATGGTTGGCTTGTTGGATACAGTGGCCAGCATTCTCTTGGCCTTTTTGCATCACAGAGATCGCACCATTGGTTGCTGATTGTAGGTTCTCTAGCAGTTCTTGAATGTCCTCAGTGGATGATTGAGTACGTTGAGATAGAGTGCGTACTTCATCGGCTACTACCGCAAAACCTCGGCCTGATTCGCCCGCACGTGCTGCTTCGATCGCGGCGTTAAGAGCAAGTAGATTGGTTTGTTCTGCGATGCCGCGGATATCGTCTAGCACTTCACTGATTCGGTTTGTTTCGGTAGCTAGAGAGTTAAGCTGAGTGGCAGCGCTTTCGACATTGATATTTAGCTGTTCGATCGCTTGCTGATTTTGCTTAGCGATTCCAGAACCAGATTGAACTTTTTCTAGCACACCTCGGCCAAGTTCTGCTGCATGATCGGTCGATTGCGCAATCTCAGTGATACTGCCTGACATCTGCTCGGCAGCAGTAGCAGTTTGTTCTGTTTCGCGTTTTTGTTGTTCAACTTGGTCGCGGGTAGCGTCCATCAAGACAATCGACTGTTCAGATCGTTGAATCAGTTGCGTTGATGTCGATCGGATAGTCATCACCATCTTACCCAGCTTCTCCATCAAGCGGTTAAACGCTGCGGCGGCTTCCGCCGTTTCGTCTTGACCGCTTACGGGTAGGCGTACAGTCAGGTCGCCATCACCATCGGAGATCTCTTTTAGACGATCACGCATATTGCTCACAGGGCCAGTAATTGCACGAGAGATCATCAAGGCTAGGGAAACACCCAAAATAAGTGCGACCACAAAGATAATCATAATCAGCTTTTGTGCTTTAAGCTCGTCGTGCTCGGCACGCTGTGTGGCTTCAAGCGTGAAGGCTTGAATCTGATCAAGCGCATCAATCAGTTCATGATCAATTTTATCTTCGAGTTCAATAATATGGTCGGCTGAAGCAATAGCAGATGCCGCGTATCCATCTTTTACCTTTTGGAATAGCGATAGAGCTAACTCGTCGTATTCGGCGTGGCTTTTATCTATGTCCAAAATGGTTGTCAGTAAGGATTCAAATTGCTCTTTGGCTTCTGCGCTATGCGCTTTGGTAATCGCATGCTCAAGTAGCTCTTCTAGTTGCTTGAACTCCTGATCCACTTTGTCTGCTAAAGAGTGAAATGCTTTTGTCGTTTTCAGCATCTCTTGTGAGCGATCGTCACCGTACTTTATTGCGGTTGCGTAAGAGAGGCTGCGCTCAAAAAGAATGGCTTGCTCTAGTTGATGCTGAGCCACTTTTGAAAGCATATTGGTTATAGGTAGGTCTTCTTCTGCTACTTCGATTAACTCGATACCAATCTTGTTCATCTGGTATGTAGCAACACAACCGAGGGTGAGAATAAGTATTAAGTTGATCCCTGCTAATAGGGCTATCCGCGAAGAAATTTTGAGTGAGCTAAGCAACATCTAAATGCGCTCCCATTCTTAATTATGCACTTGTGAATTTTTTGTAACTTTATAATTTTTATAAGCCTTATATTATGAATGGTTTAACTGCTGTTAAATCATTTAAAAACATAGGGTTATTTGCTTTTTAGCTGTTTCGAATATAACAGAATAATTGTTGCAAAATACGTAGTTTTACAAAGAAACCTATATTTTTTATTAGTTTTTTAGCTATTAATTAGAATGGTTTTTACGGTGCACTAAGAAGGTGCGATTTTCTGGGGCTAGGTCGGGGATCTTGCTCAAGTTTGGTGCTGTAGATTGTCATTGGTAGAGGGTTTTGTGGGTGTTGCTCTAAAACTGAAATAGGCTTTGGATGCATATTTGATGATCCTAGGTAAATTCCTGTTCCCGTTCTCAGCCTTTGTGTTTCTTTAGTTAGCTTATTGATGAAGAATAATCGCTAAATATAAAGCCTTTGTGCGACTGCGTAATTGATTTTGGTTATTGGTTGATGGAGCAAGGTGAATATATTGAATCTTATTGTCCTTGGATGGTTTAAGATCGTTTATCCCAGTTGTTGTTAGCCAGAAAGCAAAGGATTTATGAAAGATATAAAGCTATCTCAAGATCAAAAAGATCGCATGGTGAGTAAGATTAAGCGGTATTTTACTGATGAGCTGGATCAGGATATTGGTAGTTTTGAAGCGGAGTTTTTGATCGAGTTCTTTGCTAAAGAGATAGGGCCTCATTTTTATAATCAGGCTTTAGCTGATGCAAACCGCGTGTTTGTGGAAAAAGCTGAGGATGCAAGTTACTTAGTTCAAGAGCTTGAGAAACCGACTCTGTAATTAATACTTAGACGAGTTTTATTCATTGTGTCGTTTGGATTAGGTCTAAAATGAAAGCATGAAATACCTATCCATTTTCTTTTCTCTTTTTCTATTGCTTCAGGCCTCCGCTAGAGCTGAGAACTTTGTAGTAGAACAGTCCAAATCGCTATCTGCTGATAGCCCTGAGCCAGTTATTATCAGGACCATTGGCTTTCCCCCTTATGGCATTGAAGGCCCGTCGAGCACGGGTGGTATCTATTTTGAGATGGCAAATAAATTAATCGAACAGGCTGGCTATCATCCTGAAAACTCTGTAGCGCCGTACAGTCGAATAATCAGGGAGCTTAAGTCAGGCAAAGCTGATATGACGATCATGTTCAAATATGAAGAGTTAAAAGATCATGTAATCTATGTAGCCCCTTTACCTGCCTTGCCAACCGTAGTGATTGGATTAAAGGGCACTGCATTTGAATCGGTAGAGAGTTTAAAAGGCAAGGAGCTTGCTTATCTGCGAGGGGCTAAGTTCAGTGAACAAATTGATAATGACCCTGAGATTAGAAAGTACAGCACAGTTGATTTTGTACAAGGCGTTAAAATGCTCAAAAGGGGACGAGTTGATGGCATTATCGGACCGATCGATCCTATTTTAAGCGCAGCTAAACAACTCAATGATGACTTTAGTTTGTTTGGCAAACCGCTGGTGGTCAAAGAAAATACCCCTTGGGTACAAATCTCGAAAAAGAGTAAAGCTAAGTTGTCTATTGATAAGCTGAATGAAGCCTATAAGAAGCTTCAATCGCAAAATACATTAGAAGCGCTTAGAGACAAATATTTATAAATTCAGATTGGCCCCTCTAACTGACATTCAGTCAGTAGGGTGCAATAACGAAGTGTATAGCACCTTGTTTTGAATTTATTCTCGTTGATTTTTTTGGGTTACGCTTCGCTAACCCAACCTACACTCTATTGGACTGACCCCGTTTCAGTGGACACCTTTTAACACGCTAGAGGTGTCTTATGTATTTCAAAAAACGTACAGCCTACAGTGACGAATTTAAAACACGTGTGGTGCTGGAATCACTTAAAACTGAGCTAACCTTAACTGAGTTTGTGGAGGACCTTCCGATAGCGGTAGGGACATTGCGTGCTTGGAGGCGTCAATATATGTCAGCTCAAGATCCTAAAGCGGTGAATGAAACTGCACCTCGTAAGAGTTACCGTCAGTTAGAACAAGAGTTAGAGAAAGTTAAAAAGGAATTGGAACGCTCTCAACTGGAAGTCGATATCCTAAAAAAGACACGAGAGTACTTCAGCGAAGCAAAGTAGAGCGCTTTGCATGTATAGAGAAGTACTCGAGTTACTTACCCGTGTCGCGGTTATGCAGGCTCTATGGTGTTCAGCGCTCGGGTTATTATGCTTGGCTAAATCGTATTCCATCCCTACGGGAACAGATGAATCAAAAGATCTTATCGCGTGCTTTAGAGTTAGCGGATCAATGTCGAGGTGTGTATGGCTACCGTAAATTATGGCATGCGTTGTTATGTGAGGGCTTTTGTTGTGGGAAAAATCGCCTCTGCCGTTTATTGAGGCGCGTAGGGTATAAGGCGCAACTTGCTGTAAGGAAGGCTCGTTACTGCTTAGAAGGTGGTTTGATGCCTCAGCCTAATCTGCTAAATAGGGAGTTTAATCCGAGTCAGATTAATCGCGTATGGGTCTCAGATATTACCCAAGTAGCCTGTCGCGAAGGCTGGTTAT
This sequence comes from Neptuniibacter sp. QD72_48, assembly GCF_047778065.1. Lineage (GTDB taxonomy): Bacteria > Pseudomonadota > Gammaproteobacteria > Pseudomonadales > Balneatricaceae > Neptuniibacter. The sequence continues at coordinate 1,228,611 of NZ_CP180547.1, forward strand.
ATGTATCGGTCGTTATGGATTTACACAATCGGGAAATCGTAGGCTTTGAATGTTCAAGGCAAGTAACTGCGGACATCGTACTGAAATCATTACAAAAAAGTTGGAATAAAGCTAAGCCGGAAGTCACTCATAAATTGCTGTTTCACTCTGACCAAGGGAGTCAGTATCGCAGTGAGCGGGTAATGAGCTGGTTGACGAAAAGAGGCGTCACAATCAGTATGTCTCGTAAAGGCAACTGCTGGGATAATGCGTGTGCAGAGAGCTTCTTCTCGTTGTTGAAAAAGGAATGTACACGTAAGTTAGGGTTGATTACCTGTTCTGAAATGGCGAGAGAAATAGGTCTGTATATCTCTCGCTTCTATAATACGATCAGAAGCCACAGTGCGTTGGGGTATGAATCTCCAGTTGGCTTCCGATCTTAAGCAACTGTCCACTTTATCGGGGGCGCTCCACATCTAGCATCTAGCATCTAGCATCTAGCATCTAGCATCTAGCATCTAGCATCTAGCATCTAGCATCTAGCATCTAGCATCTAGCATCTAGCATCTGGCCCCTATACCTATGGTTGATTGTTTTTTATTCACAACACGGTGATATTGTGTTTATTCGATTTGCCTAAATGAGCTGTTGCTCACTTATTCAAAAAGATGGGACAACGATAAGCCGGTAGTTAATTTCTGCGTGAAGTTACGGGCGATATAACAATATGGGGAATGATCAATCATGACTAAAGAAGTTGTAGTTCTTAGTGCTGTACGTTCAGCAATCGGTGCATTCGGCGGAAGCCTAAGTACTATGGAGCCGGCTGAGCTGGCAGGTCAGGTAATGAAGGAAGCGGTTAATCGTTCAGGTGCTGATCCAGAGAAAATTAATTATGTAACTGTAGGTAACTGTATTCCTACGGAATCTCGCTACGCTTATGTTGCGCGTGTTGCTGCGATTCAGGCTGGCCTGCCGATGGAATCTGTAGCGATGTCGGTTAACCGTCTATGTTCTTCTGGTTTACAGGGGATTGTGACTACTGCTCAGCAGATCATGCTAGGTGATTGCGATTACGGTATCGGTGGCGGTGTTGAAGTGATGTCTCGCGGTGCTTACCTATCCACAGCGATGCGTTCTGGTGCTCGCATGGGTGAAACCACAATGCTGGATTCTATGGTATCTGTACTGACCGATCCATTTGGTGCCGGTCACATGGGTATCACTGCTGAGAACTTGGCAGAGAAGTGGGATATCAGCCGTGAAGATCAAGATGAACTCGCTGCTGAATCTCAACGTCGTGCGGCTGTTGCGATTGAAGAAGGTCGCTTTAAGTCTCAAATCGTACCTATCGTGCAGAAAACACGCAAAGGCGAAGTTGTATTTGATACTGACGAGCACGGTAAGCCAGGTACTACTGCTGAGAAACTGGCAGGTATGCGCCCAGCATTTAAGAAAGACGGTACAGTAACGGCGGGCAACGCATCGGGTATCAACGATGGTGCTGCCTTCTTCGTATTGGCGTCTGCTGAAGCGGCTGAAGCTGCCGGTCAAAAGCCGATCGCTAAGATTAAGTCTTACGCGGTTGCAGGTGTATCCAACGAGATTATGGGTGAAGGTCCGATTCCAGCAACTAAGCTAGCTTTGCAAAAAGCAGGTTTGAGCTTGGATGATATGGATGTGATCGAGTCTAACGAAGCGTTTGCAGCTCAAGCGATTGCGGTAGCTAAAGGCCTAGGTTTGGATATGCAGAAAACCAACCCAAATGGTGGTGCCATTGCATTAGGTCACCCAGTAGGTTGTTCTGGTGCATTCATTGCGACTAAGGCTGTTTACGAGCTTGAACGAATTGAAGGTAAGTATGCACTGGTAACTATGTGTATCGGTGGCGGTCAGGGTATCGCGGTAATCTTTGAACGGGTTTAACCATCTTTGATTAGATAGCCTATACCTTACATCCGGTTTAGTTATCGGGTGTAAGGTTTTTTATCACTGTTTAACGCAATTCATTCCCTTTAAATATCTCTTTCCTTATTTCTTCTCTACCCGTCACTATTCCTAACGCTTTTGTTGCACTTTAACGACTTTAAATTGAATCCAGATCGCTATAGGGTTTGGGCATCGCTGTAATAAGTTAAGGAGAGTCGCGTGAAGTGCTTGGTAGTATTGACCCATCCGTTGAAGGATAGTTTGTGTCATCATTTTTGTGATGAAACGGTTAAACATTTAACGGCAAAGGGTTATGAGATCACACTACTTAATCTTTACGAATCGGATTTTGAGCCCGCGCTTAAAGAAGATGAGCGTCGGAGTTACTACGCTGATCAGTTTGACGACTCTCGATTAAAAACAGATATACAGCAACTGCAAGAAGCCGAATCCCTCGTACTGATCTTTCCTACTTGGTGGTTTGGTTTTCCGGCAATGCTAAAAGGCTGGTTTGATCGTGTGTGGGCGCCGGGTTTTGCTTACGATCATGCAAAAGATCTTGGGGCTATTCAGCCGCGTTTGGATAATCTTAAAGAGGTGAAAGTGGTGACGACTCTGGGGTCGCCATGGTGGGTCGATCTACTTATCTTGCGTCAACCGGTTAAGAAGGTCCTCAAAATAGCTTTGCTCGGTGCATGTACCAAAGGCTGTAAATTTCAGATGCTGTCGTTTTATAAAAGTGAAGATGCGTCTAAAGACCGCGTAGAAGCCTTTGTTAATAAGCTTAAAGCTAAGTTTTAGCTGATTTTCTAATATGTAAACCGTTTGGTGGCAAGTGCTATATGGAGTATATCGATACGATTCTGTGGCTAATATTCGGTTTAGCGGGCGCTGGACTCTTAATTAAGTTCGCACAAGGTAGAGAAGAGCAGGAGCAGATTAATATATTTGGTATAGCGCTAGTCGTTGCTGCGCTAATTTATATAGGTTTTGCTGTGTTCTATAGTGCGAGTACGACTTGGATATTTATCGAAGCCATTGGCGTGTTGGTATATGGTAGTTTCTACCTATTGGCTAAACGCTTTGGACTTCATTTTTTAGCGCTGGGTTGGTTAATGCATCCCGTTTGGGATGGTGGATTGCATCTAGTTGGAGCAGGTGGACACTTTGCACCTGAGTGGTATGCCGTTATGTGTATTTCGTTTGATTTAGTTGTGGCGGCGTATCTGTTCCGAAAAAGCGCCTTGTTTAAAGGCGCTGGTCAAAATCAGGTGTAACTATTTCGAAAAAACGCTAAGCCACAGCTGTTGCATAGGTTTCGGCTATGGATTGCGCAAGTTCGACAGCTCTAAGTTGCGCCGCTTCTAATGACGCTTTATGACGTTGATCCGAGAACTCCTGATATTCACTGCTGATTTCATAAAATTTATCTACGCCTAGATAAGGGCTTAACTGCTCAATATGCGGTGAAAGGTGGTTCAAATGCGCTCGCTCTTTTCCTTTTGCAAAATCAAATTCGCCCCAGGATGTGCATAAGATTAGCTGTTTACCACTGAGGATAGGATCAAGTGGGTAATCACCTCTAGCTAGATCGAATGAAAAAGTTTTATTTATGCGTATGACTTGATCAAACCATGCTTTTAATACCGCGGGCATACCGTAGTTATACATAGGTGATGAGAGCACAATGATATCTGCTTGTTCTATCTCAGCTATATATTGGTCGGATTGCGCGAGGGCTTTGTTCTGCTCAGCTGTAGGTGATTCGGAGAAACATGCTGCAATCCACTGTTCGTTGATAAATTCTGGTGGTTTCTTAGCTAAATCCCGATAAATAACATCACAATCAGGGATCATCTTTTTAAAAGTGGTTACCGCAAGGTGGGCTATATAGCGTGAAATAGATTGATGTTTCTCGCCGTTTGGCTGCCAGCCACGTGCGCTGGCATCTATATGTAGGATGGTTGGCATTTGGAGCTCCGTGATTTTTTATTTGGTTGATTTTCTCGCTCCAGTCGCTAGATTGACAAACGAATAGTTGCTGCTTATAAGTAAGTTTTATTCATCTATAAGTTCAGGTTTAGATCATGCTAGGTCAGCTGCCACCGTTAAATGCCATCAAAACCTTCGCCATTGCTGCGCAATATTTGAGCTTTAAACAAGCGGCTAAGGTATTGAATGTCACGCCTACTGCGGTTTCTCATCAGATTAAAAGCTTAGAAGCACAGCTAAATGTAACGTTGTTTGAGCGTAAGGTCCGCAGCATAGAACTGACCCCTGAGGGGGAGAAGTTAGCTGAGACATCCCTCTCTATACTCAATCAATTACACCTGTGTTTAGAGGAGATAAAAGCACCAAGTAATAGGGTGACGATCTCTTGCTGTACCTCATTTGCGAGTTTATGGCTGGCGCCACGCCTTACTGAATTTAATCTGAGATACCCTGATATCGAGATCGAAATCTGTGCGAGTAATACGCTGGTGGAGCTTGAGCATGATAGAAGGATTGATATAGCGATACGCTACGGCTTGGAGAGTGATGATCCACAGGAACAGCTATTAGCTCAAGAACAGTTAGCTTGCTATGCCAGACCGGATTTCCTAGATCAGATTACGGAAAAACCCAATCTATTTGTTACTGAGTGGGAAGATGATTTTCTGTCTAATATTGAATGGCGACCTTATTTCGATGATTTAACATATACTGCTCGTAGCTTTAATCAGGAGCAGTTTGCATTACAAGCAGCGCTAGCTGGACAGGGGTATGCACTGATCAGTGATGTGCTGGCTGAAAGTACCTGTCAGCAAGGTTGGTTGGTTGAAGATAAAGGGATGCCGCGACTTACGGGTTATAACTATTCTTACCGGCTCTCGCCTTTTACTGGAGATACCCACCAAGTGCATATTTTTTCTAAGTGGTTAGAAGAGCAGTTCAGAGAGACTAGGCATTAATGATCTTTTTGACGTTTTCTAATGATCTATTTCTTTACCAACCATAGAAGTAAGCATAAATATTCTCTAACAAACCGTACAAGTGGGCAGTTGTGTTGTAGTTTGTTTATCTGTTTTCAGTAAATATAACTATTCAATTTTCTTGAACTACACTGAGGAATACGATTAACCAAAAAGGGACGAGTCTTAAGGATGAGCGCCTAGCAAACGGGTGTTGATATGTTCCAGAAATTGAGTTTAACAGGGCAAATTACTGCAGGATTTTCTTCAATTATATTGTTATTAGTTGTTATTTCTGCCTCATCTTGGTTTGGTGTTAACCATGTTTACACTGGATTAGTGGAGTATCGAGGACTTGCTAGAGATACCAACTTAGCAGGGCGACTTCAAGCTAATATGCTGAAGGTTAGAATCGGCGTTATTAAGTTTTTAAATGAGCGTAGCGAAGAGTCCATAACGCAATACGAAGCACGCTTAAAGAAAGTCGATCAATTTATGGAAGAAGCGAAGGTCGAGATACAAAAGCCTGAGCGAGCCGTGTTAGTTCAAAAATCGGCTAAAAATATTGAAGAATATAAAAAAGCATTCAGACAAGTTGTAGACTTTTTCCGAGAACGAAACGCCATAGTTAAGAATCGCCTAGACCCTTCTGGTCTGTCAATGCGTAAGCAGATGTCGAGTATTATTACGTCTGCCTACGCCGATAATGATCCGTCAGCTGCATTTTATGCTGCCCAAGTACAGGAGCATTTATTGCTCGGGCGCTTATATGTAGCTAAATACCTGATTACTAATGCTAAAGCTGATCAGGATCGAGCGAACGAAGAACTTAAGGAAAAAATAGCACCGTTCGTATCGGATTTAGATTTTAATCTACAAAACCCTACTCGACGCGAATCGCTCAGAGTTTTTAAACAACAGCACGAACAGTATATCGCCGCATTTGATGCTGTCGCTAAAATCATCGAACAGCGAAATATCGTCATTAAAGATTCCCTTAATACGATTGGGCCTATCATTGCTAACGACCTAGAAGATGTAAAATTATCGGTTAAAAAAGATCAGGATAAATTGGGTCCAGAAATACAGGCGTTCGCTGAAAATACGATTGTTGTACTTATCATCCTGTCTGTATTGTCGATTGTTATTGGTTTAGTTTTAGCCTATGTCATAGCAGGCATTATTAAGAGACCAATAGGTGGTGAACCTGCAGAAATTGCAGCGATTACGGAAAGTATCTCTGCTGGGGATCTGTCTCGTAACTTATTAACCAAAGATAGTGATACAGGCATCTACCGTTCAGTTAGTGTGATGTCAGTAATGTTGAAGAAATTAATCGGGGATATCATCGATAGAAGTAAGTCTCTATCTATAAATGCTGATTCTGCGAGTCAAATTTCAGAACAAACTTCTCAAATTATAAATGAGCAGCAACATAAAACTTCCTCAATTGCAGCGGCGGTCAATGAGATGGCTGCAAGTATTCAGGAGGTTGTGCGTCATGCAACGGATTCATCCACCCAATCTAATGCAGGTCTCGAAGAGGTAGAAAAAGGCAAACAAGCGGTTGATAAAACACTTAATGAAATAGGTAATCTGGCTAAAAATTTAGAGGATGCCGTAGAGTTTATTAAAACGCTTGAGCAAAGTAGTAATGATATAGAGGTGGTAATTGGGGTTATCCAAAACATTTCTGAACAAACAAACTTACTTGCATTAAATGCTGCAATTGAGGCAGCTCGTGCAGGCGAACAGGGTCGCGGGTTTGCTGTAGTAGCTGATGAAGTTAGGACGTTAGCGCAACGGACTCAATCTTCGACTACAGAGATACAAGAAATTATCCAACGTTTGCAGTCCGGTACCGCAGATACAGTAAGGGCCATAGAAACAAGTTATTCTCAATCTCAACAAACAGTTGCTCAATCTGAAGAAACGGCACAAGCGCTTGAGAGGATTCATGAATCCATTAATATGATAAGTGAAATGAATATTCAGGTAGCAGGGGCGGTTGAGCAGCAATCCGCTGTGGCTGATGATATTGCAAGAGACTTGGATAGTATTAGCGTCGGTTTTGATCAGACTGCTGCAGGTGCGAAGCAGTCATCTGATGCAAATGATCAAGTACGTGATATCTCTAATGAACTGAAAACGATGGTTTCAACATTCAAAGTTTAAACCAAATAGGATAAGGGGGCGATGCTTATATATCGCCCATAATTACTAACTTTTATGGCGGAGGTTTGTATTAGTTTGTAGCATTTGGTTACAATTTGATATGGTTAGGGATAACCCTAATACTTTGGCTGTATATTTTGACTAAAGTTTAATTCTTCTTTCTCGCTTACTGCGTTGCAACATTCTAATGTAGCGCCACCTCAATAAGGATCAGCCGATGCTGGCCTAAAACTATCAAGGTGGAAAACATGGGAATGATAAGAAGAGATCATGGCGCTGAGCACCCATACTGGGGGCTTGGTCCATTCAAAATTCGATTACCGCTCGTACACTACCGTTTAGAGGCTCCAGAGATTATTCAGGGGCTTGTGATGTTCGTTGTTGGTTTGGCGATGATTCCATTATTGGAAAAATACTTGGGTATGCCTTACGAAGCGGCCCTTGCTTTTACGTTTATCGCTGGCCTTGGTTACATTCTTCCTGCTTTATTGGGTGTTCCCCTTGTTCCAGGTTGGATTACGCCAGCTATCCCTGTTGTTATTCTTTACCTGAAAGGTTTCGAGCCTGGACCTGAGGCGATCAAAGCGATGTTTGCGCTACAGATTGAGGTAACGATTATTTTCCTTATTCTCGGGATAACGCGTTGGGGTTCAAAGCTGGTTGACGTTATACCTAATTCACTTAAAGCAGGTATTATCATTGGGGCTGGTATCGCAGCGATGATGGGAGAGTTAAAAGTGGGAGGCCGCATTGATGCTACGCCAATCTCATTGATCGTAGGCTCTATCATTTCTGCTTACGTTCTATTTTCTCTGTCGTTTAAAAACGTAGTTGATAGTAATCCTTTAGCCAAAAAAATAGCTAACTTCGGTATGGTTCCGGGGATGTTAATAGCGATGATAGTTGGCTGGTCTGTAGGGGAATACCCTTTACCTGCAATTGAATGGGGGATTACGCAACCAGATTTTGCTCTTATGGCAGAGTATCTCGTTTTCGCAGTGGGTTTTCCGGGGTGGGATGTCTTCCTATTGGCAATACCTACAGCGATTATTGCTTATGTAATTGCATTTGGTGACATCATCGTTGGTTTTACGCTGGTAGAGCGTGTCGACCATATTCGTAATGATGAGAAAATTGAATCCAATGTCGACCGTGTTCATTTGGTGACAGCGATTCGTAATGGTATCCATTCTTTCTTTGCTCCATGGCCCGGATTAGCAGGTCCTCTATGGACAGCTGCCCATGCGACAGTTGCCGAACGTTACGCAATGGGTCGTAAAGCGATGGATTCTATCTACAGTGGCGGCGGTACTTTCTGGATCACGGGGCTCGTAGCATTATTTATTCTTCCATTGGTAACACTCTTTAAACCGGTGTTACCAATCGCACTGTCATTGACTTTGGTTTTGACTGCCTATATTTGCATCATGGTCGGTATGGAGCAGCTAAAGAACCCTACAGAAAGAGGTGTCGCTGGTATTGTTGCTGTAACATTAGCAATGCCGGACCCTAAATCTACTGTGTATGCAGTTGCAATAGGTTTAATACTTTACTTCCTGATTGAGCGACCTAAGTTGATGGGTAAACATAACCCTGATGATGAAGTGATCTTCGCTGATGGTAAGGATGATGAAGCGAAGAAAAAGGAAAAAGAGACGGCATGATTTCCAGCAGTCCAGAAGCCCAGTGAAAACTGGGCTTTTTTTTGCCCAGATCAATACCTGAGTTTATTAAGTATTATTGTTAGTTTTTATTATATACAGTCAAGGCTGTTTCCTTTATGTTTGTCAGCCAATTTTAGTTCGGTGTGATATCTCTTATGAAAGATAGTGGTTTACTCGGGTTCAGGTATAAAGAAGACTGCTTGCCAGTGTTGATTATCTTGAGCCTTACTGTAGTTGATTTTGTACTTTACTTTACAGTGAGTGACCCTGTTGCGCTGACGCTTTACTATCTATTGATGATCATTCCAAAAGGGGTGATCTGTGCGTGGAATCACCACCATCAACACCTTTTCACTTTTAGAAATAACTTTCTAAATCGCGTATTAGAGTTTGTTTATGCTTTGCATACCGGGGTAACGACGCATTTATGGCGTTTGCACCATGTCCTAGGCCATCACCTTAACTTCCTTGATCAAGAGAAAGATGAGAGTCGTTGGAAGCGTAAAGATGGGAAGCAGATGGGGGCTATTGAGTACACATTAAATGTTGCTTTAACGGCCTATAGTCGCGGTTACCAAGTGGGCAAAAAACATCCTAAGCAGTTATCTACCTTTTTAACTTATACAGCAATTACCTTCGCTATTGTTGCCGCATTGGTTTGGTATAACCCTGTTGCGGGCTTACTGTTGTTTGTTTTACCGATGATTACCAGCTTGTTGTTTACCTCCTATGTGACTTACGAACATCATTCTGGTTTGGATACAGAGAATGAGTTTGAAGCTTCCTACAATAATCTAAATCCACTTTTTAATCGCCTGACTGGAAACCTTGGTTACCATACAGCGCATCATCATAAGCAGGGCGTGCATTGGTCAAGATTGCCGGAACTGCATGCGAAGATAGAACATCAAATTCCAGAAAACCTCTATCGCAAGTCGATCTTAACTCGCGTTCTTTTAAGAGGCTGAGGGTAGCTCGCAGTCTTATCGCTGCATCTATCGTATTTATAGGGTGTAACCTCGGCTAAGGGAACCGAGGTTACCGCATTGTTAGTACAGTTTTATGAGCATGAGCCGCAGCACACACCTGGCTGACCGTGTTTACCTTTCTTCTCATTCGATTTTTTACTGTTACCATCACCTTTAGCAGCTACTTCTACAGCGGATGCTTCTTTTGTTGTTGCAGTTTCAGCAACGTCTTTATCTTTCTTAAACAGGCTTTTTAGTAGAGATGACATAGGCATACCTTTATATAACATTAAATGTATTTCTTTTACATGTTATGGTTCCATAGTATTCTAGTCAACTATCAAGATGAAGATGAATGGTGATACCTAGTCTAAATCTGATATTAAGGGGAGGGGATTATGGAATTTGAACAGATTGATTCGGTAGAAAAGCTTAGAGAGTTATATGGTCTGCCGATGGAGCTAGTGATTAAAAAGCAAAAGACTCAGCTTGATAAATTTAGTCAGCAATTCATAGAGTTATCGCCTTTTATGTTGCTGGCTACATCGGATAATCAAGGCAACATGGATTGCTCGCCAAGGGGAGATCATGCTGGTTTTATTCAAATTTGGGATGACAGTACGATTATTCTCCCAGATCGCCCCGGCAACAATCGCTTAGATAGCTTAAGTAATATTATTGAGAACCCACATGTTGGACTTTTGGTGTTAGTGCCTGGGTTTAGTGAATGTCTTCGTGTTAATGGCACTGCCAAAATTGTTACGAATGCTTCTGTATTAGAGCGCTGTGAGCATCAAGGTAAGTTACCCAAATCCGCCATCGTTATCTTTATCAAAGAGATCTACTTTCACTGTGCTAAAGCGATTACGCGTTCTAAGTTATGGGAGGCAGAATCGAGAGTTGATCGGAATATCATGCCAAGCTTGGGTAAGATTCTAATGGCACAGATTGATCCGTCTAAATCAGCCGAAGAGGTGAAAAAGGTAGAGGCTATCATCGAAGATAGGGTTAAAAATACCTTGTACTAAACCAGATAATATCTGCATGGACGCAGGATTTTACTTTTCCGATTCAAGCTTCACGATCTCGAAGCGCGTTTAACATGACTACGCTTTGATTCAGCCTAATCGTCAGATCTGATATATTACCTGCTCGGTAAATATCTTGATGTTATGTAGGTTGATTTTTTATGAAGTTCTCTGCTTTTAAAACGTTATTTAGTTCTTTGTTAGTTGCTGTGATGTTCACAACAAGTGGGTATGTAAGTGCAGGTAACCCGCTAACTTTAAAACAGACCATGAAAGAGATGCGTCTGCAGTATAAAGAAGCGATGGTGAGTAGCTCGGCAGAGGGTTTTAACCAACGAATGGATATCTTTAAAGATCATCTAAAAAACGCGCAGGCTTATGACTTTTCGCCTGAGCGCAAAGTGATCTCTCTTGAAGGTTTGAAAAAAGTAGAACAGCTGGTAAATGGGATTCCAGTTGCGACGACGGATAACCTAAAGCAGGTTCAGAAGCAGCTTGAAGCAGTGGATGAACTACGTAAGGAATATCACAAGAAGGCGAAGCCAAGTAAGTGGGAGCTGTTCCTTAGCATCTTCGACTAAGGCTGATTAACTCCCCAATTTAATCTGACAGTAGCTCACCCCTGTGTGCGCTGTCAGATTAAGTTATCTTTCAATCTAAGCGATCTTGAGCTTAGATGACATCGTAGAACTCAGATCCACCATCGTTGCCCCAAATATAATGTTGGCTGCTGAGCCATCAATCGCTTTTTGTGCATCGCCTATCACTGCTTCAAATTGTTGAGAGATCTCTTGGAAGTTTTCTAGTTCTTCTGAGGTGCGTTCATTGATTGCTTGAATATGGCTGAATAACGTATCGATTTTAGATAGCGTTTCATCGGTTAAAGAAGACATGCCATTCTCTGTACCTTTACTCACGGTGTTTAGTGAGTTGTTCACTGTGCGCTCGATCAGTTCTAGTTGAGTTTTAAGACGGATCTCATGTTGTTTCAGGTTTTCTAGATTCTGATCGATATCCTGTGCATTTTCGCGCGAATGCTGTGCCAGTGCTTTTACTTCATCAGCTACTACGGCAAAGCCTTTACCTGCTTCTCCTGCTCGCGCAGCTTCAATAGCTGCATTCAGGGCAAGTAGGTTAGTTTGCTCTGAGGTGGTTGTAATTGCAGACGCTAGCGAGGAAATACCTTCAAAGGACGCTAAAAATTGCGCGATCTCATGTTTAAGCAATTGCGAGGCATCGGAAAATTGATGGATTTCGTTACCGAGTAGAGAGGTTTGGTCCATCAGTTTTCCGAAATTAGATTGAATTCCCCCAAGGTCATTTTCACTCCCTTCTAGGGTTTGGCCTATACCGTTTAATTCTTTTATAGAGGAATTAATGCTGGTGGAGAGTGACTGTAAAAATGCCAGCCGCTCAGTGGAGGCTTTATTTACTTTAGTCGCGTTGCTTAGCACTTTTTGGGCAAAGTCGGTTAATGAGTTCAGTTCATTCCCAACTAAGCGTTGATGGTTTATTACTTCTGGGCAAGGTTTTGGTTCTGGCCGACTACGGATGATTAACCAGCTGCTAAATAGCGATACCGAGAAGGGAACGCAGTAGGTCAGGCTCACTTTGAGCCAATTAACATAGTATCCAGCAAAAAACTGATCGCCCTGATTAATTAGGTTGAGTAGCGTGCCTACAACAATGGCAATGATGGATGATCTTATAAGGGTGGGTTTAACCCAGTCGACGTTATTCAAGAATCTATCCTCTTCGTTAATATGATGTTCTTTCAAGCAAGAGATTTCTGCTCCATCCGTAGATCAATTAGTTCCTTGTTAGTCTTTGCCTTTAGGTGTTTAGGGTATTTGAACTATTAAAGTTAAAAAAATAATCAGGTTAACTTTATGATTTAAAAGATTTTTATCTATAAATACTGAAGTCTTCCTGAAATTCATAACATGTATTGTATTTACATCTTAATGATCCGTCTATAAGATGTATTAAAAATACATTTAAAGAGACGGCAAAGAGGTATTAGTTGTGAACCCAACATCAATAGCCATCGTGAAATCAACTGTTCCGCTTATTCAAGAAGTAGGTACGGATCTGACCAAGCACTTTTATGGTCTTTTATTTGAAGAGAACCCGGAGCTTAAAAATGTCTTTAACATGGTGAGCCAAGCCAACGGTCGCCAGCAATCAACGCTAGCATCATCGATTCTTTCGTATGCAGCGCATATTGATAAATTGGAAGCCATTGGGCCAGAAGTTCATCGTATTGCGGCTAAACACTTTAGTTTGGATGTGCAGCCAGAACATTATCCGATTGTAGGTCGAAATCTACTAAAGGCGATTCGAGAAGTGTTAGGTGAGGATATCGCCACGAATGAAGTGATCGACGCTTGGGCTGAGGCCTATGAGTTATTAGCCAGTATCTTAATCGGGGCGGAAGCTAATCTGTATGACAGCTCGCAAGAGAACCAAGGCTGGTTAGGATTTAAAGACTTTAGTGTAGTGAAGAAGGTAAAAGAAAGTAGTGAAATTACTTCTTTCTATTTAGCGCCTCTAGATGAAAAACCATTACCTAAATATAAAGCGGGTCAGTTTATCAGCGTGAAAATCAAGGATCCCGATCTAGATTTTACCGAGATCCGCCAGTACAGCTTATCTGATGCACATAGTGAAGATGTGTATCGAATTTCGGTAAAAGCAGAAACTAGTGGTGATGAAAATACGCCAGATGGTTTGGTTTCTAATCATCTACATAGCAAGGTCGAAGAGGGGGATATCGTTCCTGTTCATATGCCTGGTGGCGAGTTCTTTGTAAAAGACAATAACAGGCCTGTTGTACTGATTAGCGGAGGTGTGGGTATCACGCCCGTATTAGGCATGCTTAATGAGCTTATTTTAAAACGAGATTCTCGAAAAATTAGCTGGTTGCACGGTACCCGTTCCAAAGATGTGCATGCATTTGGTGGACATATCAACATGCTGAAAAATGATCTGTCGAATCTTTCTACTGCTACTTTCTATGAAGATATCTACGGTGCCGAGAAGGGTAAAGATTATGATCATCATGGCTATATTACCGCTGACAAAATTAAGCAATATTGCTCATTAGATGCTGATTTCTTCTTCTGTGGACCACTGCCATTTATGCATGCTATCCATCAACAGCTAACAGGCTTAAATGTTCCCGAAGAGCAGCTTCATTACGAAGTGTTTGGGCCAAGCTCAACTCTGTAATAGCTAAACAGTTTTACCCGCCAGGGTTTTGCTGCCAGTCGGTCGTGTTGATGATGTCACATCGCTTTGCATCAGCATGACCGGTTAAAACTGAAACTCGCTCTATCTCCCTCAAGTAGAGCGGGTTAACTGGCGGGTATTTTTATTCATCCCCACCTCAGGCTAAGGTTCTTCTTAGCGTGTTTCGGGAGATCGCTGTGATCTCCTTTTTTTCGTTTTAGTAAAAAGGGTTATTTAAGTTTTACTACTTCGCAACTCAGTAGTTCTGATAATTTTTTAGATGCTTCTTCGATAGTTGACCGACTTTGATTTTCTAACAAAAGAATTCTTTGACCACCATGTTTAATAGCATTTAATTGGTAATAAATTACTAAACGGCTGTTTTTACAGGGGTGAGAAATGACCTGAAGGCACTGAATTTCTGGGTTAGAAGCTTGTAGCTTGTCAGGGAGTAAATTTGAATTGCTGGATTTATAAATGCCGGTGTTGTTGATATGAAACTGCTGCTTGGGACGTAGCTCAGCATAGGCTAGATAGATAGCGGTTCCAGCGAGAGCAGCCAAACCCAAGATAGAAACGACCTCATTTGAATCTATAGTGCTGATGTCTGTTAAAACAAAAGGAAGAATTATTGCAGTGGTAATAATTACTAAGCCTATGATATTCAATGAATTTACCCGATCTGCAAATACGCGCTTAGTGATAAAACTGTTGTTGGCTGTAGAAAGAGTCGTGAAAAAGTTATTGTCGGGCAAAGGCTTCCATTCAAAGCAGCGTAACGCGGAATTTTCAGGTTTTGTTAGTTGGACGGAGTAGTTATATACCTGAGAGGGAGCTTTAAAAGCCCGTATATATTCGCAGAATACCTCTTTAAATTTTACTGTCATGAGATAGTAAATATTAGCTAGGGCTAAACCAATACTAAGTGCACTTAAAATAAAGTTGGCAGGGAAGTTTAATAAATAGAAGTAGATAAATAGCAGAAATAAATTAACAAGAACTGATATTAAAGAGAGAAATACATTGGTCATAGAAATTGTTAGTTAATGAGTTAATTGTATGAAAAATATACTTATGCTCAAGAGCAAATAGGGTACTATCCCTGCTTCATCGATGATAACACCGTAAAGGATTTTTTCATGTGTAATGTCTTTAAGCGACTACTGATTCTAATGTCTAGCGCATTAATGGCTATGCAGGTGCAGGCTGCTGGGGTATCAGAAGTAATCTATTTTATTCAAGAAAACGGCGAAGATTATGTTAGCTATACCACCACGCGAACGCGTTATAGTAGCTACAATCTGTGGTTAAAGAAGCAAGAGGATGATGACGGTACAGAGGAAAAAGCATTAGCTGATTACCTGTATATTTTCCCTAAAGAGTACCGTTGGAATACTAATAAAAAACCTTCTCATAACATTATCACTTTCAGTGGTGGTGATTTTGCGCTCATGAAAATGGGTAATTTCCGGGATGAAAAACAGTTAATTCTGGATGCTAACGGAACTTTCCAAATCAGCAATTGGGATGGTAAAACCAAGAATAAGAAAGGCCGCTTCGGTAAATGGAATACCGGTGGTTTTGATAAGGTTGCTATGGTGTTTGTGATGCCGCAAAACTTGGAGGTTGTGAGCCACAAAGCCAACCGTGAAGGGCAGTGGGTACAAAGAAACAACAGTCTTGCCTTCTATGCTGACTCTGTAAATGATCTTGTGTTTGAGCTGCAATATCGTCATAAAAGCCAAAAGTCTTTCACTAACCTGAAACAGGAATTGGAAGGCGTAGAGGTTGCTCAAACAACTGCTGGGGTTAAGCTTACTTTGGGTTCTCAAGTGCTATTTGCATCAGGCAGTAGCGAGCTTTCCAAAGAAGGTATCGCATTGATCGAAAAATTGGCAGCTGCGATTAAACAAGATCAGAATAAAATTGTTGTTGCCGGCCATACTGACAATGTTCAGGTGAAAGGCGCTTTAACGGCTAAGTACCCAACCAACTGGGAGCTTTCTTCTGCAAGAGCATTGAGTGTATTGCATAAGCTTGTTGAACTCGGTGTTGCTGAAGAGCGTCTACAGGCTCGAGCGTTTGCTGATCAACAGCCTGTTGCGGATAACAACACTGTTGAGGGGCGCGCTAAAAACCGTCGTATTGAAGTGTTGCTGGTTGAATAAGCTTACTTAAGTTTTTAAGGGCGCATTGCGAATTTTTGACTATGAAAAAAACAGTCTTAAAATTTATATTTTTAGGTGGCTTTGGCTACCTATTGCTTTGCGCCTTTCTCTATTTTAATCAAGACAGCCTCCTGTATTTTCCACAAGAACGTAAAGTAAATAGTAAAGAGCATACCCTGTTGATCCCTACTGAAGTAGGCAATACGGTAGTTACCATTCAAGCAAGAAACACAGGTAAAGCTCTTATCTATTTCGGTGGAAATGCTGAAGATGTATCGCAACGCTTAGCCAAGTTTAAGCAAACTTTTCCAGAACACTCATTATACCTAATGCATTATCGAGGCTATGGTAGTGATGGAACTCCGCGAGAAGAAGCAATCTATCAAGACGCACTGGCTTTGTACCAACAAGTGGCTAAAGATAACGCTGAAATTGTACTGATGGGGCGAAGTTTGGGAACGGGTATCGCTACTCGATTAGCAGCTGAAAAAACAGTTCAGCAGTTAATTTTGATAACGCCTTATAGCAGTATTGAGGATGTAGCGAGTGAGCGTTATTGGGGCATTCCTGTGTCGCTGTTATTAAAAGATAAATACTTATCTTGGCAATATGCACCTAAGGTAAAAGCGAGTACAGCTATTCTCCTTGCAGGTAGAGATACTGTGATCTCTGAAGCAAGTTCGATGAAATTATTTGGTAGCTTTACCGATGGCGTAGCGTCGTTCTACAAGTTTGAAACTGCAGGGCATAACAGTATTTCGTCTGCCCCAAACTACCATGAACTGTTGCGTTCGTTCACCTCGGAATAATTGATAACCGGTTTAACTATGGTTATATCATTTAGGGAATACTATTCATGGTATTTCAGGACGACTTGATGTGCTTGCTCGAAATTATCGAGTAAAAGTTGGGTTAGTTTAGGATCGAACTGACTTCCCGCTTTTTCCTTGAAATAGTCGAATACCTTTTCAGGGCTCCAAGGCGTTTTGTAACAACGTGGTGATATCAGTGCATCGAAGACGTCAGCGATAGCGACTATTCTTCCGTAGATATGAATATCTTCGCCTTTGAGACCTTGCGGATAGCCTTTACCATCCCAGCGTTCATGGTGCTGAAGCGCAATTATACTAGCTGTTTTTAATAACGGCCGTTCTGAATGGCGAAATATATCGAAACCTATCTGACAGTGGGTTTGCATGATTTTGTATTCTTCAGGCGTGAATTTGCCCGGTTTCTTTAAAATTTCGTCAGGTATACCGACTTTGCCAATATCATGTATAGGGGCTGTAGTTTGTATCGTTTCACATTCTTCTTGTGGTAATCCAGCTTTATTTGCGATCAAAGCACTTACCGCTGCAACACGTATTACGTGGCTTGCTGTTTCTTGGCAACGAGTTTCACAGGTGTTACCCATGGCTAAAATAATTTCTTTTTGTGTGAGAATTATCTCCTCGTTTATTTCTTCAAGTTCTTGGTTTCGTTTTAAAACGAGTTCATTAAATTCATTTACTTTGTTTGCAAAATAATCGAGTTCTAAGGCTTCTATTCTTTGTGTATCGATGCTGACATGCTGTTCGTAGCTCTCTTTGGTTTGTTTAACTAACCAGCGTAATGGTGCGGTCACGTTTTTATCGAGGACCCAGAACAAAAGACGTGCGACGCCTATCAAGGTTAATAGGTAAAAAGCCATGAGCGTGTAAAGGTAGGTTGCAGACATCCAACGATATTGAGTGGTGTCCACTTTAAAATCTAAAACAGCGAGCACATCATCGTGCTCGGCATCGTGACAGGTTACGCAGTTCAAGCCGTGTTTAGCTGTTGCCAAGTAGGGGTAAGAGATTTTAATTAAAGCAGGTTCTTCAAATGGATTAGGGAGTTCTAGATAGATCTCTTTGCTATCAAACGTTTGTTGGATTCTTGGAATTGAGAGTAAGTCATTTTGTGTAGGCAGGCTAAACTGGTAATTCATTTTGGGGGTTCGAACGATTTTGAGATCCTCGATACCCGGTAAGGAATTTGCTGTATAGACAATCTCCTCTTTCATTTCAAAAGACCCATCACGCATATGTTGAGTTAATGTGTTCTCAATTGATTGAGCGATGGATATGCCTTTATCACGCATAGTGGAATTAATTAATTCCTGAAAATTAACTCCAATAATAATCAACGTACAGACCAAGAAAGAAAACGCTAACACTAAGATTTTCTTAACCGTGATGGTTTTTATACTTTGCTTCATCAATGTTGTACCAGTTCAGATTAACTAGCGACTAGGTTCTTGCTGATCTAACTTTAGCCTAGCCAATGCATCACTGCGTACTGTTGTGAGGTGCAAATGTAACTAAGCTGAAATAGATCAATTTTTGGTTAAGCTTTAGGATTTTTAACGTTGTTGGAGCGAAACAGGTAGACAAAAACTTAGGGGAGGGGATAACCCTGTTCATGGTTAATTTGGTTTAGCGTTGTTCCCTATAGGCTATACTAAATAGCCTAAATATTATTTGTTCGTAATCCCCATTTCTGAGTTTCTCCAGAGGGTGCTTGTTAATGGAAAGGAATAGGTTTGAAGTCTCCTTAGTAGTAGCTGCTTTACGATCTAAATTGGCTCGAAAAATTGCCTTCTTTGTTTTTCTCTCTCTTGTCATTATTGAAATATTGGTTCTCATTCCTTCTTACCTTAAACGTGAAAATGAGCTGGCTTATAAACAGGAACAATTGGCTAACTTATTGGTTATGAACCTTTTCAGTCGAAGCACCATCCCTTTAGATCTTCGGTCTGTTAAGTCCCTAAATCATTCCCTCTCCACGGATAATATTCTGGGCTTTAAACTAGAAGAAAATGGACAGCCAATGATTAACGTAGGTGATTTGGAGGGCATGGCTTTAGCCTCCAATTTTTCATCAGGCCGTAAAAGTCATTTCCATAGAGAGTATAAGAGGCTAGATATTCAATGGCAGTTGATTGTTCCAGAAGTTGGCAATCGCCTGATCACAATGCGCTTAGATGTAGGGTTTATTGATGAAGAATTAAGAATGTATGTGGGACGTATAGCGGGTTTGGTTCTTATTATTTCTGCCTTCGTGACTTTCAGTACAATGGCCGTGCTGTGGTGGTTAGTTTTGAATCCGATTCGAATGCTTGAAGAGAGGCTGAAAAGTTTTTCTAATTTAGAAAAGGCAAGAAGTGATCTCTCCCCTGAGTTGGTAAGGGATGATGAAATCGGTGAGCTTTTTCTAGAATTTAGACGTATGAGAGAAAGGATTCTAGAGGCGACGGATGAGATTAGTAAGTTGGCAGTAACTGATCAACTTACAGGTTTACATAATCGAAGAAAGCTTGATGATGCAATGCTTTTGGAGATAGAACGAGTGAAACGCTATCAAAAACCTTTATCTATCATTATGTGTGATTTAGATCATTTCAAAATGATTAATGATACCTACGGCCATAAAACAGGTGATGATGTCATTGTTGCTACCGCTCATTTAATTAAAAAGGGAGTACGTGCTAGTGATATTGTCGGTCGTTGGGGTGGGGAGGAGTTCCTTATTATCTGCCCTCACTCTGATCAACAAGGAGCTACAGTTCTAGCAGAAAAGATCAGACTGGATATAGGAGAATACGAAGGTGAACCGAATTTAGTGATTACAGCAAGTTTTGGTGTTGCAGAATATATTTCGGGTGAGGATAGCCAAGCGTTTTTATGCCGAGCTGATAAGGCCTTATATGTTGCGAAGTCAGAAGGCCGAAATCAGGTTCGAGTAGATACATAGGTAGCCCTAACAAAGAGAGATTACAGACTATTTATAAACCTCGGCGAGTGTCGGTCTTTCATTCCTTGGGTATTCAAAAATAGAGAGTGAATTACCGTATTTTTCTTTTAGCTTTTCGACTAACTCTAGATCGGTCATAAAAGAATAGCTGTGCTTTACATCATCAGCATTTCTAAAGTGGCGCCAGCCATTTGTACTGAAAGAAACGATGATCTCCAAACCGTTTTTAATTACTAATTTTTGCCCAACATTTATTTGTAAATCCCGTAGTCTTTGTTGTTGATTTGGAGTCATTATAGCCAGCTTACTGTTGTCGAAAGGGGCTACACTTTTAAAGTTACTCCTACTGTCTAGCGGCATAATTTTTTTACCTGTGTAATGGTTTAGTTCTGGGTAGGGATATAAGAGGAAGCATGAATTTTTACTTCCTCTGTGCCTAGTTCGTTCTAGGTGAGTATTTCTTTATTCATGTGCATTTTCGGATTTATTTTTCGGACCACATTATCGAGTGCAATAGGGCCGGAACCGTAAATGATGATGTGAGTTAGAAGAAGGCCCCAAATGTAGTGCAAATAAAGAGCCGCTGCCGCTATTTCGATGAGGCTGATAACAGCTACATAATTGACAATGAATAGCCCTACGGCAGAAAAGCGCGTTAATAATCCAGTAAATAATAATACGGGAAGAATTAGCTCGCTCATGGTTCCAAGAACAGCAGCTAGTTCAAATGATAGGAAAGGTACTTGATACTCCTCTTCAAAAAGAAATAGCGTAGTGTCCCAATCCTGTATTTTGGTTAAACCTGCATTGAAAAATACTTGGGCTATGTAAAACCGAGAAAATATAGATGCCACTATATGAGCTTTATTAAGTACTTTTTCGTGGTCTAAATAATTATGGTATGTGCTTCTAATCCAGTGAATCATTGTGAGCTCCTTATCTTATCGTTTGCTGAGTTTTTTTAGCCATTGTTGTTCAATGGCTTCAGATAACCATTGGCTAAAGTCAAACTGATGGAATTGCTCTAGAAGATCAGAAAGGCTGTGGCCAGATTGTATGGCTGAGAACCATCGATACTCTGCTTCAGAGATTGATTTGATGCAGGGAAGATGGTCTTTTTGGTAGATCACAAACCAGTACGGTTTATCTTGAGGTATGAGAACAGTTAATAGGTTTTCACTGTTAAGTAAGTCTTTATTTCTGCCTGGCTGATGGAGTCGCCAAAGCTCATCAAGTCTAATGGCACTTGTAAGCAGGTTTATATTTTCTCCTAGTTGGATATAAACAGCGCCTAAATCGGTGTCGGAGAGGTGAGAAAGTGAAGCAATATCAAGATTTGTTACTGTGCTTCTTGCCGCTTGCTTTAAATGCCATTCAAGCTTTGCGGTTGTTTCCAAATAAGGATGTTCTTGATGCAAAGGGCCTTTATTTATTAGAGCTGGTAAGCTTTTACCAAAGTCCGCCCAGTCACCGCTGTTAGGTAGTTCTATCTCTAGAAGCTGCTGAGTTAAAAGCCCCATGGTCTTAGGTCCAAGCATTTTTTCAATTACTGGATAGTTCATACACAGGGCTCTGGTTGCGGTAATTAATAGGTTGTTTCTATAGATTTGAATTCCTTGTTCCTCAGGGTGGAATGGATGTACGGTGGAAGACTGAATGCCGCTGAATATCATATTGATAAGTGCTGCTTGGCGGTTATCTAAAGCAGTGCGTTCAGATGGCATGGGCAAACTCCTCTTTTGGAAGAGTGATATTTTGCATGATTGATTTTGCGTATTCTGCTTGTGTTAATAGTGCATGCCAGGAGGGTAGATCGTTATCCCATTCAATAAGGGTCGTAACCGGACCTGTTAATTGCAATGTGCTTTGGTATAACGCCCAACATTCGTCTGATACGGGCTGGCTATGATCATCAATGATCAATTCACCTTGCTTAATCGAGGCATAGCCTGCTAGGTGAATTTCACCTACGGCGTTTATGGGAATTTGATCTATCCAGTCTTCAGCATTAGTTAAAGCGGGGTGTTCACTGAAATTATGGGCATTAACAAGTAAGTTATTCAGATCCAATAACAGCCCACAACCGGTCAAGTGTACTAATTGTGAGAGAAATTCCGTTTCGCTCATTTGTGAATGTGGAAAAGTAATATATGCGGACAAGTTTTCTACTAGGATTTGCCGACCGAGTAGTTGTTGTACTTGATCAATATTATCCGCCATAACCTTTAGGCTTGCTTGCGTAAACTCAAGCGGTAAAAGATCTCCTGCGTGCACTGATTTCCCATTTAAGTGGCTCCAAGTAAAGCAAGCGTGATCAGAGATTAAAATGGGGTGAATCTGCTGTGACAGGCGCTTTAAGCGCAGCAGATACTCTCTGTTTATCCCAATTGCTGAACCTAGACCCATCGATGTAGAGTGCAAACTAATTGGATACTGTTGAGCAATATCGTTTAATAGTTCAGGGATAATGCCGCCTTCGGCAAAGAAGTTTTCGGCATGCAGTTCTACAAAATCAATGGACGATGTTCCGAGTAATGCCTCCTTATAATGCTGGTGGCGTAAACCGACTCCGACCATAGCTTTACAGGTTTCTTTGGTAAATTTATCCGTGTAGAGGCAGGACATCTTTTTTCTCCTAATGAGTGTATTTCATTACGATTTTTGCTGTTCGGCGTAACGTTTTTTAGCTTCAGCTTTCAATAGGCCTCCCATCTCTTTACACGTACCTTTAGCGACAAGTTTCCATTCACCTGGGTCGTTATCGGTTTTGGACTGGCCTGCACACGAATGTGTGCCGGCTAAATTGCCACAATCATTTTGGCCCGCAAGTGCAACGCCGTAGCACTTTTCTTTACCTGCAGCGTGAGCAGAGGGAAGGGTCGCAATGGTTGAAAGAGCGACTGCTAGAGCGGTTGTTGCTACATGTTGTTTATTGTTCATTTTGGTTTTCTCCTGTTCCTTTGAACTCATGTAAATACGGGGCAGTGTTAATTAATCTTCTGCGTTTGCTTGAGCGATTGTTAAGTCTTCAATGCCACGCCAAATGCGATCTGCAGTTTTGAGGTGACCAGGGATATCAGTCAGCCATTTTTTCTGCACATCTTTATTTAAATTGAGGTAAAGCTTGTGGTCCTTGATATAGAAAGCACTTGGGTCCACGTCTAGCTTCTTGTTAAGTGCTACACCCATTGCACAGTAACCACCAAATTGTGGAGCGTATTTAGCTGCATTTGCTTTAAATAGATCGCGGTTTGATTCATTACTGAAACGATAGATCGCTCCTTCATGCGTTGCGGTGAATTTAGCTGAGCCTTCAATCGCTTGGTTTTGTGTGAAATACGCAACTGGATCGTAACCTTTGATCGCTAAATCGTTGGTTCCAATATTGATTGCTTGAGCAAAGCTCATACTGCTCATTAATAGTGCGCCCGCTGTAGCAGCCATTTTCAGTGTTTTTGTAAATTTCATTTGGTTTTCCTCTATCAGCATTAAATGAACCTCGACGAATTCTGGTTCTAACTGAATGTTGGGTTTTGAGAGAAGGTTAGGACGAACAGGCAAACAGTAAGCCGCTAGCAGTCCTGTAAATGGAGTTGATGCTCCAAAACTTGGTTGGGGTACTGATTTACGAAATTCTGCTTTTGCAATAGGGGAGATTAAGGCACTACATATCAAGCTGAAGGTCATTGCCTTGTTTAGCCGAGATTTAACAAATTTAGATAACGTGCTGACTGAAGATAAGTTAAATCCGCAGAATAGAGTTGAAACAACCTGATTCATAAATCCCTCCCTAAATTGGTAGAACGGTTTGTCTACTTAATAAAATAGACAAATCGGTCTACTTGTGTCAATCGTTTTTTATAAATTAATTTTCAAAAAGTAGAAGAACCATTTGAGCTAGACGCATAAACTCAGTTGGTGTTTTTTGTTAGAAGTAGACAAAACGTACTACTTTTGCCAAGATAAAATGGCTTTGATAGGAGATAACAATGAGTCAAAAGAGGCAGTTACTGATTGATACTGCGTTAAAGCTTTTTTACAAAAATGGCATTAACTCCATCGGTATAAATGAAATTTTAAAGTCGTCAGGGGTTGCTAAACGTACCCTTTATAATCATTTCGAAAGTAAAGATGCATTGGTGTTGGCAGCCTTAGAGCAGAGGCATGACAACTTTATGGCCTGGTTAGAGAAAAAGCTGGTTGCTACTCAATCTGAAACAGATGTAATTGAAGCTGTGTTTAATGCATTAAATGGTTGGTTTAAGGGCTTGGAAGCAGAACTAGGAGATTTTCGAGGTTGCTTTTTCATTAATACATCAGCCGAATTCAGTGATGCTGAATGTGAAATTTCTCAATACTGCGGTTACCACAAACAAGAGGTTAGAAATTTAATCCAGAAGTATTTAGGAAAGGGTAATCCTGATCTTTTGGATGCAATTTGTATTATGCAAGAAGGGGC
The DNA here is from genome assembly GCF_047778065.1 of Neptuniibacter sp. QD72_48. Taxonomy (GTDB): domain Bacteria; phylum Pseudomonadota; class Gammaproteobacteria; order Pseudomonadales; family Balneatricaceae; genus Neptuniibacter. The sequence continues at coordinate 1,252,937 of NZ_CP180547.1, forward strand.
TATTACGATGGCCTATATGACAGGAAATTGCGATGAAATAACCGATAAAAGTATCGAAATACTTAAAAAACTCAAATGGCCTAGGGGCAAGTAGTCACTTTTAACCAGAGTTATTTTTAGTAAATTTATCTATTTCTTTCTTACTTTGGTTTCATACATGGTCATCAACGAAACTTAGTTTATGGCCATTCATTTCCCAAAAGCTATTAAGGGGGGGGCTTTATATTTGAATTTTTCTAAAGTACATGCAGATTAACTCACTACTTTACTTCCTGAACTTTCTTAAAGTACTGGTCATATAGATTTTGTGTGTACCCTTCTTGTTTAAGCTGATCTAATGCTTGGTAAAACTGATAAGCAACTGAATTTTGGTCCACTATGGTATAAAAGTTCTCAATGCTTATATCTGCGTCAGGGGAAAAACTGGGGTTTGGGTATTCTGAAAAGAGCTTTGACTTACGAGAAAATCCCATGTTCATCGGTATAAAGGTTTGATTGATCGCATTAGGGTGAATTTTAATACCGATGTCTTCATATTTTTCTATGTCATTCAGTTTTTGGTAATGATCTACTATCTCTATATCCGCAATGTAGAAGTCACCTCTACCTGTGTTGAGCGCTTCTATTACTTTTTCCATAGATAGCTTGCCCATTTTCGAGATTGTTAGCTTGGGGTAGATTTGGTCCCATTCGAGTTTGCTACTTGAAAGTTCAACAATCAGCCGGCCTTCAATTTCATCCATTGATTCAATTTCAGCTTGGTTATCTAGGGTTATTAGAACCTCTTTCGTTTGTAGACCGTTTGGTAAATAGAACAGATAACCCGTTCTCTTTTGAGAAAAAGAGGAGCCAGGGTAGAAATCTACAGTCCCCCTAGCGAGTTCAAAGTGAAGTCGTTTTTTTGGGATTCTGACAACAACTAGCTCATAGCCGATACGTTCAGCTGCTTTTTGAAATAGATCTAAATAAAGACCTGAGTTATCCCCGTTGCTACCAATCAAAGGCGGTTTAGCAATCGCTTTGTAGCCCATAATGATGGTTTTTTCATTTGCGTTAGCCAAGGGCGACAGTGCGAATAAAAGGAGAAACAGGGATAGGAAATACTTCATATTTTTCTCGGAGTTGAACCAGAAAGTCGGCTTTCTTAGAAGCTAAAACTACTTCCAGTATAGCTAACATTCTTTTATGAAGTGTAAATAGTTAGTTATCACCTCAGGGTTTATTTCCTTGCAATTTGTCCGTTAATAATTGCGCCAAATTGGTGCAGTATACTTGCGTTATTAAGTGTGATTTTTTGTAGTTAATGACCTAAAGGCTAGCTTTGAAATGAGCAGTAAAACGTTATTCAGTGGTATGAGCATTAGTAAAAAGCTGAGAATCAACTTTTTGTTAATCGGTTTGATCCCATTTGCCGTATTGGCTTTGATCGCTATCTACAAAGCCAGTAGCTCTTTATCCGAGCAGAGTTATCAGCAGTTAGATGCTGTTCGTGGTATTAAAACTAAACAGATAGAGAATTTCTTTGAGGTCAGTAAGCGCGATGTATTGGGGTTGTCCAATGTTGTAGCTACATTTATCAAGACTGATACATTGTCCGACGTCCTGTTGGAGGTCAATGCCGAAGGTAATAATCTATTCTCAAAGTACTTAGATAGTTACGGTTACTACGATCTGTTCCTGATTGAGCCTGATGGTTTTATCTCCTATACAGTGGCTTTGGAAGCAGACTATCAAACTAATTTAATAGATGGAGAGTATCAGGATTCCAACTTAGGAGATCTGTTCCGTAAAGTGGTTCAGACAGGGTCTTACGCCATTGCCGATTTTGAACCTTACGCGCCGAGTAATGGCGCACCTGCGGGCTTTATCGGGGCGCCAGTATTTAATGATGCTGGTGAGTTGCTACAAGTTGTTGCTCTGCAGATTCCTCTTGATCCGATCAATCAGATAATGGGAATCCGCGAAGGGATGGGGGAAAGCGGTGAGTCTTATCTGGTGGGTTCCGACTATCTTATGCGTTCTGATTCCTATCTTGATCCAGTCAATCATTCTGTTGAAGCTTCATTTGCCAACCCTAAAAAAGGAAGTGTTAAGACTGAAGCAGTGAAGGCTGCATTAAATGGTCAAACGGGGAGCCGGTTGATAGTAGATTACAATGGTAACCCTGTATTGTCGTCATTTACGCGTTTGGATCTTGATGGGGTTAATTGGGCCCTGTTAGTAGAGATTGATGAAGCCGAAGCCTTTGCAGCAGTATCAACCCTAAAGTTAGTTATTGCGATTATCGGTGTTCTAGGTGCCGCCATAATTATCTTTCTTGCGTGGAAAATCTCTGCGGGGATCACGCGACCAATCCTACGCTTATCGAAAACGATTTCGGAGGTTGAAGAAAAAGGCGACTTTTCTGCACGCCTTCCCGTGAATTCTCAAGATGAAATTGGTCAGGCCAGTCTTGCTGTAAATAATCTATTGGAGATGACTCAACAAGCGTTAGCTGATACTAAGCAAGTGATGAGTCAGATGGCAGAGGGGAACTTTTCGACTCGGGTTAAGCGTAACTTGAAAGGTGATCTTGCCGATCTGAAAACAGCGATTAATCAGAGTGCCGATCAAACTGAAGCAAGTATGCACGCGATTGGTAAGTTGATGGGGCAACTCTCTGCTGGTGAGTTTGATAGTCAAATTGAAACAGAATTACCGGGCCAGTATCAGGTTATGTTAACGACAACTCGGGATGCTATGGCCAATATCGGCAGTGCGATTGTGAGTGTAAATTGCATCATGGCAGCAATGGCTCAGGGTGACTTTGATGGCAGGATAAACGATGTTTTACCTGGGCAGCTCAACACACTGAAAGAAAACCTGAATGATTCTTTAGAAACAATTAGCGCAGCTACGGCTGAGGTCGTCAGGGTTTCAACGCAACAGGCTGAAGGTAACTTAGTTGCAAGAGTTGAAGGAATCTATTCAGGTCGATTTGAAGAGTTACAGGCTTCGATTAACTTTGGTCAACAAAGTATGGGCACGTTAGTTAAAGAGGTAAGAAATGCTGCACGAGATGTAGCAGGGGCGACCAAAGAGATCTCATTAGGGAATCACGATCTTTCAGAACGTACTCAACAGCAAGCTGCTGCTTTAGAAGAAAGCAGTGCAAGTATGGAGCAGATTAGCATCGCTGGGCGAACTACTGCGGGTGATGCGCAGCAAGCAAATAAGGTGACTGATCAAGCTCAGGAGCTTTCAAAAAGAGGTACGGAAGTGATGTCTCGGGCTATCGCTGCGATGACGGAAATCAGAGATTCGAGTAAACGGATTAATGAGATCACAGGGCTCATCGATAGCATTGCTTTCCAAACCAACTTATTAGCGCTTAATGCTGCGGTGGAAGCTGCAAGGGCCGGTGAACAAGGGCGAGGATTTGCGGTCGTTGCAAGCGAAGTTCGTCAGCTATCACAGCGATCTGCTCAAGCGGCTAACGATATTAAAAAACTGATCTCTGATACGGAAGACCGAATTGAAGAAGGGGCGGATCAAGTTCAGCTTTCTTCTGAATCTCTTCAAGGTATTAATGAGAGCATTGAGCAGATGTCAAAATTGGTAGGTCAGATATCTGCTACTAGTAAAAATCAAGCAGATAGCATCGACTCTGTGAGTGGATCTATTATTTCGATTGATGATTCAACTCAGCAAAATGCAGCATTGGTTGAGCAGGTTTCTGCAGCTGCTGAATCAATGCATGATCAGGCGAACAGATTAAACGATCTGATGACGCGTTTTCATACGGACTAATTAGCTGCCCCAGATTGTGAATAGTTTCCCTTTTGGGCTCAGGGTTGAATACTTGGGCTCGGAAGGGGAATATGGGTTAGCCAATAGAGAACTCTTTTTAGTAGGCTATCGCGTAGATAGCGCTGTTTATTACTGTTAGATTCTCGTGACCTGTTACACATAACTCGCTCCTTTTTCAGTTAGAAGGGAATCAGAGCGTGTAGTTCAAAATAATTGGGTAAACTAGCAATGGCTGTTCCTAACAAAGGATTGATAATGAAAAAATTGATTTTGTTTTTAAGTATTTTAGGACTTGTTGCTTGTAGTGATGAACAGGAAGTGGGCGATGTCTCTCTTGGTGTATTAACCACTAAGGATATTAAGATTAGTGTCTTGGTTGACCCCATAGTGACTGGAGTGACTTGTCATGTGGCGAGTATAGAAGCAGACTTAGATTTTGCTGACCCAAGTGATTCCTCCATCGCCTGCCGCCGTACCGGTGTGATTAATAAAGCAATGCTTGAGAAGATTGATAAATCTAAATCAGGTGAAGTGGTCTTTAAACAATCAAAAAGCATCTTCTTTAAATCGATGAAGATTCGTCGAATTTACGATCCTAAATCAAAAACCTTAATGTATGTATCTTACTCAACTAAGGAAACGTCGGGTAGTTACAAACACAGCCTATCTACAGTACCGCTCTGGGGAACAGAGGCGTATTAATAATCCAAATTAAAAGTTAAAAACGGAAAATTTTTAATCAGCAGGGAGTTAAGGCAAATACTCACCCTGCTGTGATTCTTTAAAGTACTGTTCCAACTTTCCACTTTCTTTGAGTTTCTTTAAACCTCTATTGAATAAAACAATAAGCTCTTTGTTTTTCTCTACCTTCCTTGAAAGCATTAGATGCATATTGGGTGAATGCAGTGGTTTGGGGTGGTAGGTTATAAATTTTTTAGCCTGTGGATATGCCCTTTGTAGGACGTCATAACCTTGATTGATGGTACTAATAGCAAGATCGATCCTATTGCCTAATACTAGCTTTCCAATATTTTGCTGGTGCGTCTCTACCCTTTGTACAATAATTATTCGTTGTTTTGCCGCGAGATCGAATTCGTCGTTATAGGCATATCCAGATAACGCCCCAATTTGTAGCCCTTTCAGATCTTCAATAGTATTCCAGTCAAAGGAGTGATCTATATGATGAAAAAAAACACGTGTTTTTTGAAAAATCGGTTCAGAGAAATAGAAATATTTTTCTCGTTCCTTTTTTTTAGTCGCGTAGCCTACGCCATCTAGTTTCCCTTCTAAAATCGAGGGGTACGCTCGCTTCCAAGGCATAAATGTAAAGTTGACTTGTACACCTTCTAAAGCGAAGGCTTCTGATACGATTCTGGATACTACTCCATAGTGCTTTAATTTTTGGCTTTGGTAGGGCGGGTATTCACCTGCAGTGAGATTTACCTCGAGTTGTGAACCTGCAGCGTAATTGGCGGTTATTGCAAAAATAACAAAGATTGGAGATAGCAGCTTCATTTTGACTGAGACCTGAATTAATACCTTCGAGTAGGGAGGAGAAGGCATTTATCCTTACTGAAAATTCTTATCTAGCAATTATAGTTTGTAGTTTGTTAACCAGCTTTCTAACTCTGTTATGGGCATAGGTTTTGCGATGTAATAGCCTTGTTGGAAATCGCAACCTGCAGCTTTAAGCAGATAGTGTTGTTCTTGAGTTTCGACCCCTTCTGCTACGACTGTAATATCTTGGAAGTGGCATAGATCTACCAAGGCTTTTGCCAATGTTTGTTTCTCAGGCATGCTTATTCTATTAACGAGTTCGCGGTCAAATTTGATGATGTCTACTGGATAATCCACCATCTGCATCAGGCTGGTATAGCCCGTGCCGAAGTCATCAATAGCGATTTGAAAACCTAAACTTTGTAATTCACTCAGCCAACCTAAGGCATTCTGCTCTTGGCTTAAGGCAAAAGTTTCAGTGATTTCCAGAATTATTTTATTGAGTGGGATTTGGGTGTTAGCACTGAGTTTCTTGATAGTTTTTATAAAACGTTCAGAACCGATCTCCGCAGATGAAATATTGATAGAGAGTTCAAAGTGCTCTCCAAATAGATCATTCAGTTCGGATAGGTCATTTAGGGCTTTGCAGGCGACCCAAAGGTCAATTTTTTCAAATATTCCAGTACTCTCAGCAATCGGAATGAAAAGGTCGGGTGGAACAAACCCTAACTCATTAGAGTGCCAGCGCAGCAAAGCTTCACAGCCTTTGATTGAACCATCCTTATTGATGATTGGCATATAGTTGAGCGTGAACTCTTTGTCTGGATTTAAGTTCTTTAATTTAGTTTCAACCTCTTTCCTTTGACGATCCCGCTTAGCTAGCTCTTTTGAGTAGACTGCCTGTTTATTTTTACCTGATTTCTTAGCTTGATACATGGCTAAATCAGCGTTTGATATTAGCTGAGAGAGTGTATGGCCATCTTGAGGGTAGGTAGCTAAGCCGATACTGGCTGTAACGGGGAAATGACCTAATTCAAAATGATAACCATCGGCAAAAAGGTGCAAAATCTTTTCGCATAGTTTTAGAGCCTGTTCGGTTGATACATTTGGCAACAGTACAATAAATTCATCCCCCGAGAGACGGAAGGCTTGGGGAGCTTCCGCGTCGTATTTTTTGGCGGTGATATTGATAATATTGTTTAATCGTATAGCTACTGCTTGCAGTAATTTATCTCCTACCTCGTGACCGTACTTATCATTTACAAACTTAAAATTATCTAAATCTAGGTAGATCAAACTGATCAAACTTTTGGTTTTTTCAGCTTCTGCTATTTGATGAGATGCAATGTCGTAGAAGGCTGCGCGGTTGGGCAATTCAGTAAGCGCATCAGTTCGGGATTGCAGGTGGCTTTTTTGATAGGACTGATGCAGTTGTTCATAAAGGTTATGGAATTTCCGACCAAGCCTGCCAATTTCGTCATCTGATTGTGGAGGATCAATATTTTGTCTTTCGTGTGTTGTAATCTCAGTCAGCTGCTTATCAAGTCGAGAAATAGGGGCTGTGATAAATTTCCGGATTAACAGTTGAAGTAATGTGAAGGTTATTAAAGAACCTAGAATAACAATGAAGAGTAAGCGTTGTTTAAGGTTGGCAAGTAGATTGCCTAAATAAGCCGGTGAAGGAGTTATACCTAAATAGTAGTTAGATTTTAGCTGGACATTAGCGTACAACTTATTGGCTTGGGGACGATTATATTTATCGGAAAATACGACGATTGCTTGGAACTCTTCTTGTACTTCTTGCAACAGTGAATCGAATGCTTTCGGCTTTGCCGCGATAATGACTTTAAATGTATCTTCCAGTTGAATGAGTAATGGGGTGGTAAGGGTACGTGAATCGATCGCAATCCCTTGTTGCATTATGGAGCCCTGAGTTTGAAAGTGGTGCTCCCAAATATTCAGTTTCTTTTTTGCCCTGATATTTTCTGCTAGACGTAATTGTTCTTTTCGAATGGTAGAAAAGGGGTCAGTACTGTTTTCTATGTAAAAAAGTACATCATCATTTGCATCTAGAACCGCTAGGGACACGAACTCAGTCAAATTATTGAAATAGCGTTCGATAGCCGATTCTAAATTGTTTGTCAGCATCCGATCCCGGTAAATATTACTCGTGTCTCTAATGAAGTTTTCCAGCGTTTCACCTTCAAGTAATGACACAAGGTAGGCATCAAGGAAGCGATCATAGGTTGAAAATTCAGAGTGAAGTGCACTTAAACGTAGATTTAGTTTGTGTTGTTCTAGTCTTTGAATGGATTGGCTTTGTTGCTCGTACGCAACCAAGGCGGCTAGCGTATAGCTGACAAAAATAATCGGCAGTATTAAAAAGCTAGCGCGTTTGTTTAGATTCATGAATATTAACTATAGCATTCGTGATTCGTAGGCGTTGTTTAATATTTTCGTTGCTTAGTTTTTTATAGAGTTCGCTTTTATTTTGAATCGCTTGGCTAGGGAATACTTCGGGGTTATTCCTAAATGTTTCTGATAATTCTGCCATTGCTGAATTATTAGGAGTGGCGTAGTGGAGGCGTTCAGCGTTCTCCGCGGCAACTTTAGGTTGGTTTAAGTATTCAATAAAATTTAGAGCAGTATCAATATGTTTGGAGTTAGAAGGTATTGCCAAACAGTCAACCCAAAGTACGGTACCTTCTTCAGGAACAACGTATTTCCATAGACCTTCTTTTCCAACCCTTTCATTCATCGCTAATTGATCGCCTCCATATCCAACGGTCATGTAAAGCTGGTCCGCTTGTGGAGACGATTCAAGAAAGGTGATGGGGTAATCGTATGTTAGAACATAGTCAGCTTGGTCCTTTAAGGCATTAAAGGTTCTTTTTAAAATATCTAAATTGTCAGTATTTAGCGGATCACCATTCATAAAGAGTACAGGCGCTAATAGATCGGTGTAATCATTTAGCATACCTATATGACCTTTCAGCTCTTCGGAGGGCTGGATTATTTCTTTCCAAGAACTAGGAGGGCTGACCTTATCAGATCTATAGATTATGCCTAACGTTCCCCAAAAATAGGGAACTGCATATTTTCCGCATCGCTCACGCCAAAAATTCCCTATCAGTTTAATGCTGGGCAAATTCTGTTCGTGGATCTCTACAAATCGTCCTTCTTCACCGAAACGCTCCGCAACGATCTCGTCAACAACCGCAATGTCGATATTGTGTTGGTGCGCTTCAAGGAGTAGGGCGTCGCGTTTTTCATCGCTATCGAACTTAATGATTTCAACATGATGACCAGTGCTGGTCTCCCACTCTTGTTTTACTTTAGGGTCTAGGTAGGCGTCCCAGTTGAGCATTTGAATAGTTTCAGCGTGGAGCTGAAGAGGCAGGAATAATAGAAAAAAACACCAAAAGAATCGCATGCCAGACCCTCGTTATTATTATTTTCAATTAGGCTCAATTAGTATTGCCTTTTTTATAGCAGCCTTCGAAAGCTAATGATAGAGGGGAGTTGATGTGTTCGAGAACCTTAAGAGAAGAAATAGATTAATAGGGATTAAACAATAAGGAGTGGTAATGGCATTGCACCATTACCCCTCGCTAAGTATTACACTTGGAAGTGCTGAACTTGTTGACGTAGCTCTCGTGCTAGAGAAGCGAGCTGTTCGCTATTGTTTGCTGTAAGTGTTGCGCCACCTTGGGTTTGTTCCGCAATCATTGAGATGTTATTTAGGTTGTTACTCATCTCTTCGGCTACTTGGCTTTGTTGTTGGACTACTTCAGCAACAGCACTGTTCATTTCCATGATCTGCTGAACATTGAGTACGATGTCATTGAGGTGTTCACCAGCTGAGGCAGCACGATCAATACAGTTTTGCGCTTCAGAATGACTGTTGCTCATCATACTGACTGCACCTTGGCAGGCGTTTTTCAGACGGTCGTTCAGTGATTGAATCTGGTCAGTTGATTCAGATGTGCGCTTTGCTAGAACTCGGACTTCATCTGCGACTACGGCAAACCCTCGACCTTGCTCACCTGCTCGTGCCGCTTCAATCGCAGCATTTAGAGCAAGTAAATTTGTTTGATCAGAGATATCTCGGATAACACTGAGAATGCTTTCTACTTGTAGCGTGTCTTGTTCGAGCTTAGTAATCACATCGGCTTGGGACTGAACTTGCGCAGCGAGATCATTAATTGCAGAGATTGTGGTTCGAACAATTTCATCTCCCAAGCGTGCAGTACTTTCTGCTTGCACAGTTATCTCTGCAGTTTGTTGGGCATTGTTTGCAACATCTTGTGCAGTTGCTGACATCTCTTGCATAGCGGTTGCCAATAACTGAGTCTCACCATGTTGCTGTTTAACGCCTGCGGAAGTTTGTTCAGTTGTTGAAGCCATTTGTTCTGCTGAACTCAGAATATGGTGGCTTGAGTTAGTCAGTTTTTGAATCAGCTGTTGTTGGATATCAAGGGTATGGTTTATCGCTTTACTAACATCGCCCAACTCATCTTGGTTTTTAATATCAATTCGAGCCATTAGTTTGCCTTTAGCGACATTCTCCATAACTTTGGTCATGTGACTCAGTGGCTGAGTGATAGAGCGTGAAATGATACTAGATAGCCAAACGACGAATGGGATAACAACAGCCAGGAAAACTAAAGCTTCTGTTAGTCTTGAATAAAAACTGGCATCTAAATCATCAACATAAACGCCTGTACCGATCACCCAACCCCAAGGTTCAAAAAGTTTGAAGTAGGAAATCTTTTCTACCGCGATACTTTTACCTGGTCGAGGCCATAGATAATCTTCATAGCCTTCGTTATTTTGACGTGCAGTATTAGCAATATTTGTGAATAGGGATTTGCCCTGGCCGTCTTTAAAACTGCTCATATCTTTGCCATCAAGTTCAGGCTTGATGGGGTGCATGATCATGCGAGCATCAAGATCATTGATCCATACATAATTGTCATTGTCATAGCGCATCGCTTGAAGGGCTGAAAGTGCTTGAGTTTGAGCGGCGGTTTGGTTCAAAACACCTGCAGTTTGCTGTTGCTGGAAATGATCAATAATACTGTATGCCATAGATACAGCATGATTGGACTGAAGTTTTCGTTCTTGTAATAAATCTGCTCTGTATTCCCAGAGGTCGAACGCCTTCATAGCGATACTCACACTGAGTAATAACAGGATGATTGCTGTTAACTTGTGAGTAACAGACATCTTAGTGACAACCATCGTACTTAGACCCTTTAGTAATTAGGTTATATCGAATTTCCGCTTATTGGTGTTCAATCGATGATCACTTTATATTAGGAATCATATAAGTAACCGAAGGTATTGTTTTTATGATGCTTTCTGAGGGACTTTGAGGAGTAAATAACCATTTGAAAATAAAGGTTAATTTGCTGTTTTGTAAACGGTTGTTTTAATTAGTATGGAGCAGGCTTATAAGTACTGGGGAGCCTGCTCTATACATGTTTATTTAATTTATTAAGCAATATATGCGCGTAAGTAGTTCTGAGGGAGGCGTATTTTTGGGATCATTTAGATACTCTTCGAAGGGAGGAAAGTCGGCTGCTTCCATGCCACTTTGTGGTAGCCACTCTCCGAAGAACCAATCATACGGTTTTTCTAGCTCTGAATAAGGGCCTTTAAATAGAATTGTTGCGCATCTGCCTGCGGGTATCTCCATATATTCTGGTGGGTTTGAATCGGCTTCGCTCAGAGGTTTTTCTATGGTCATGCAGGCATGGGAGCGTAGTTCAGATTTTTCTATGCTGCCTGGGTCATTGTAGTAGATACCAAACGAACGAGTTTTGTCTGTGACAAGATCATGAGTTCCGGCAAATATAAACAGTTTTTCAAATGCTTGCCCTATATTCATGTAGTCTCCCTGATGTTCGTACCCGATCAGACCCTGCTTTTCTAGATTAATAAATTCAACATTAAACATGTTTCGTTGCTCCTGCACTATATGTTGGATATTAGCTTGAAAACTCTTTTCCTGAGGCGAATACTGTTTATGGCCTGCTCGGTATGCACTAGGTGTCTCTTCGTATTGCTTATGAAAAGCACGGCTAAACGCTTCTAAGCTGGTATAGGAAACTGATTGCGCAATGGTAAGTATTGAGAAATCAGTCCGAATGAGTTTTAAGGCTGCTTTTTGCAGGCGAAGACGACGTACCGTAGCGTTAATGGTTTCATCAGTGACTCTTCGATAGATCCGGTGGAAATGGTAGGGGGACATAGCGGCAATATCAGCCAGAATGTTCACATCTAAATCCTTATCCAGATTCTCGTAGATATAGTCGATTACTTTACATAAGCGACGCCTGTAGTTGTTTCCGGTACTTTTTTTCATGTGTCTCCTCCTACCTCCATGCTAAAGGAACTCAATTTGATAATGTTTGCGTACTTTATAGTAACGTTGATTATTAAAAATAATTTAGATCTTAACTTATTGAAGTGAAAAGGTTTTGCAGAGGTTTTTAAGTTAATAATCCTATGATTAATAAGGGAATTGTGATACCAATGGAGCTAACTAGATCCCTATTACACTTTGAGAAAGATAGTGAATAGACAGAAGCGCATTAGTTTCTATAGTTAATTTTGAACCCAATTGCAGTTGTGAAGTTATAGTCTGTCTGGAGTAGATTATGTTTCATCAGGTCTTAAAGTGCCTTCTTTTATCCTTCTCTTCTATGTTGTTACTGCTGGGAGTTTCTGGCTGCACTGAGAAAGAAGAAAAGATATATACATGGCAGTTGCAGTCACAGGCGACTGAAACCAGTATTGATTTCAAAGAACTCAAGCGTTTTGCTGATAATATTAAAGCGATGAGTAGTGGGCGTTTAATTATTAAGGCTCACCCTGGTGGTGTAATTACAGGTGGCCCAGATATCTATAATGCGGTTAAAGAGCGTCGAGTTGAAATGGGGAATGGTTGGCCGAATTGGTGGTCAGGTCAGCATCCAGCTTGGGCTTTGATGAATGCAGGGCCATTTGATTTTATGAACCTTGATGGCTCGATGATGTTTTTTTATGCCGGAGAAGGCCAACGACTAGCAAATGAACTAGCAAACCCTGATGGTATAATGTGGCGTCCAGCTTGGTGGGCTGGAATGGAGTTCGGGTTACTGTCGAAAACTGAGATTACAGGTCTAGATGATCTTCACGCTAAAAAAATTCGTATCGGACCAGGGTTACCGGGAGAAGTTTTAGCTGCAGCTGCTGGCGCTTATACACTTCCAACTGTGCCCCAGGAGATACGCCCTGCGCTGGAAAAAGGTGATCTTGATGCAGTGGAGTGGACCACCGCAGGTGGGGCTTGGAATCTTGGTTTGCATGATATCAGTAAGCATGCAATTGTCCCTGCAATCTGGCAACCATCTGTACTCGCTGATTTCCTAATCAACAAAGAGGCCTTCGATGAATTACCACCCGATTTGCAGGCTATTCTTGAAACGGCAATTAAGTCCTATACTTTAACCACTACGTTGAAGGCGAAGACGGAAGATTTTGAGGCCTTTAATCTATTCTTAGCGAATGATTTTAATATCAATACATGGAGCCCCGAGGATATTGAGCGTTGGAGACTTGTGTCTGATAGCATCTTAGAAGACTACGCTTCTCGTGATCCGTTGAGTAAGAAAATCATTGAGAAAAAACAAGAGTTCAAGGACGCTTACAACAACTATTATCAATGGTTTGGGCCATACGATAAATAATGTTTAGTAGACTGACCGTTCGTCTCCTTGTCATTCTGAGTTTAATCACTTTCTTGGTAATGACTGTTTTTGTGATCGTGCGATTTAGCGTTGCTTCCGAATTAATGCAGAGCAATCTGCAAGAGCGAGGCCACTCGGTTGCAGAGCGCGTGGCTAATTCGGTTAGGCCTACAATCTGGAACGTCTATAAAAAAGCTTATGATCGTACTTATTCCGTAGAGTTAGCCTCCGCTATTTTAGATTCTGAAATGGCTTCACCCTTTGTGGAGGGGATCAAGGTCTACGGGAATTTTGGTCACCTTTACATGGGACGAATCAAAATTGATGGTGAGATTCGCCAATTTGAGGAGAAAAAGTACGCTGGTGTTTGGGCTGGCGTTGATAACCGAATCCGCTATCCGATAAAAAGTGGTGAGGTTAGCATCGGTAATGTGGAGGTAATTTACAGCGATAAAGCTTTAACCGAAAGCCTCTACCAAAATCTTATCGTTGAAATTACTCAAGTAGCGGTAGTTAGTCTGCTGTTTGTAGGTTCGCTTTATATCATTCTACGATTTGCGCTTGTATCTCCCATGCGCTCACTTCAAGTTGCTCAACGAGCCTTAGATTCTTTAGATGAAGCTGTATTTGTAACCAATGAGTATGGCAGCTTAGTCGATATTAATCCTGCTTACAGCAAAATAACCTTTTATCAAGAAAGCGAGATCTTAGGTTTGCTTCCTGATATCCAACCTCTTGACGATAGTAGTGTGGATTTTAGAGCAATGGTTGCTGATAACTTTCTTCACGAAGGTAGTTGGTCGGGTGAGGTTATTGGGCGGAAAAAAGATGGAAGTACTTTCCCTGGCTGGTTAAATCTAAATAGGGTAGAGCGCCAAGACGATGAGGTTACATATGTTGGTGTCTTATCGGATATTGCAGATAAAAAAGAGTCGGAAGCAAAGCTCCATGCCTTAGCTTATTACGATTCGTTGACTGATATGCCTAATCGTCATTCTTTCTTGATGCGTTTAGATGAAGAGATTAAACGTGCACGAAGGGAAAAATCTAAAGTGGGATTACTCTATTTAGATTTAGATAACTTTAAATGGGCAAATGACCAGTTTGGGCATGCCGTCGGGGATAAACTACTTATCAGTGCTGCTGAAAAATTTAAAAAGCGATTAAGGGATTCGGATAATTTATATCGCATTGGTGGCGATGAATTCACTGTAATTGTAACCCATTTTGATGATGCCACTGACCTCATTGGTCTCGCTGATGATCTGGTTGTGCAAGCCGGTGAAGATTTTATTATTGATGGTCATGTAATAAAACCGGGAGCGAGTGTTGGTATCTCTACTTTTCCTAATGACTCTGATAATGGAAAAGACCTTATCATTCAGGCGGATACTGCTATGTACCAGGCCAAGGAAGCTGGCCGAGGGCAAGTACGCTTTTTCTCCTCTGATTTGGAACTGAAAAGGCAGGCTCAACAGCGAATTGAACAAGAGCTCAAGCAAGCGCTGAGTAATAACGAGCTTCAATTGTTCTATCAACCTAAAGTTCGAATACAAGATGGCAAGTATGTTTATGACAGTGCTGAAGCGTTGATTCGCTGGTTTGATGATGGCGAGGTGGTTTATCACCCAGATCAATTTATAGAGATAGCAGAAAAGAGCGACCTTATCTGCGACTTAGGCTATTGGGTAATTTTTCAAGTATGTAAGCAGTTAGCTGAATGGAAAGAGGAGGGAATCGTTGGACATAAAGTTGCTATCAATCTTTCTCCGAGACAGCTTAAAGACGCTAACCTATTTGATTATCTGCTGGAGAGAATGACACGCTTTGATATAGACCCGGGGCAGCTTGAGCTAGAGATTACTGAATATGCAGTCATAGAAAACATTGAACATTCTGTAAGTACTCTTAACAAACTGAAAACACTCGGGGTTTCTATTGCGATGGATGACTTTGGTACAGGTTATTCTTCTTTGAGCTATCTTAAACAGTTGCCTGTTGATGTTTTGAAAATCGACCGATCTTTTATTCATACCTTGCCATTTGAGCAGGGTGATATCGCGATTGTAAATGCTATTTTTTCCATGGCTGCAGCATTAAATATAGAAGTGGTTGCAGAAGGGGTAGAGACATCTGATCAGTTGAGTTTTTTGATTCGGCATCGATGCCATATGGCACAAGGCTACTATTTCTCTCCCCCAATTGCGCCTGAGGATTATTCTGCTTGGCTAACTGAACACTCAAATTCTCATGGGAAGGGTATATAGATGAAGTTAACGATAGAGCTCTTCTTTGGAATATAAGCGCTCAAGTTGTTGGCGTTCTACTTTCTTTAAACTTTTCACGACTAAGCCATAAGAGCGATCAATAAGGCGTTCGATCTCTTTTGTAGGAATGGAATCTTTTAAAACAACGCTTATCCAGTGTTTCTTTGACATGTGGTAAGCGCTACGTACTTCAGGGAAAACATCCCTCAGCATAATCGCTTCTTCAGGATCACATTTCAGATTAAGGAAGTGGTAATTTGCAAATTCAGGCCCTAACTCTTTGCCTGTCGTTCCACACTGCCCTAACAAGGCAAACATCTTTCCTTTGACCTTAAAGACCGGTACATCAGGCATAAAGGGGAAATCCAGTTGTGATTCTGGACGGGATAGACAGTATTCCTGAGCGCTTTTCGCATCCATGTGTTTTGCCAATAATTTGAATGGTATTGAAAAATAAAACCCTGCTTTAAATATAATGCCTGATTAAAGCAGGGTTTAGCTATACCAGACAGGTTACTTCATTGCTTGTTCTGTAAGGATATGTTCGTAAGAGAACAAGTGATGGCTGTCTTTGTAAGGTGCATGACAAGCGGCGCAAGCAGTTAGATCTTTATTGGCACGTTTGCCATCCGGTTTAAATGCAGCAAAATCCCAGTCATCATTGCCCATGCCCTTAGGGTATTCAGTCGCAGCACCTTCACGGCGTTCCATAACCGCTACCAGTGCAAATTTATCTTTTAGGCGTTGACCGAGTTTAGAGGTAAGTACATTACCTTCGTCATCTTTTTTCGCTTTATACACTTCTGCCACAATGACAGAACCGTAAGGTAATTGGCCATTTTCCTGCGTACCGCTCAGACCTTTATCGTTGATATACAAACGAATGTATTGGTCGTGATTTTGAGTGCGATTAAGGGACAAATAAGGAGTGAAATTGGTTTTATAGTCTGCAGGAAAATCAACCTGATCGCCTGGACCCGCCCAGCATAGAGTCGTCGTTAACAGGCCTGTTGCCATAGTGGATAGGAGTTTCATTTTACATCCTCACTGTATTTATTTTTGTTGTAGAAAAAACGCCTTATAAATGTATTTATAATCCATGTTTATTGTTTGATCAATACTCCTTTTGACCCTAGATCTTTTAGGTAAACGGCGAAGCTCTTTTGTATGAAAATTGCTCAAGTAGGTATTGGAGTGGTGGGACTAGTAAAAATGGCAGTTTACTTTATTTGGTCTACAGTGGTTGAAGCACGCATAAATTGTGCAGGGATGTTGAATTAAATTTGTTCCATGGAGGGCCGTGTGATGTTCCGTTCACTCACCATTCGTAAAAAAATCTTAATGTCATTGCTCTTGATGGGACTCGTTCCTTTATTAATTGCTATCAGTGTGGCGATTATCGATAGCAGTGATGCACTTGAACGTTCTGTTTATCAACAGCTGACCGGTATAAGGGAAATAAAAAAGAGCCAAATAGAGAATTATTTTGCAGAGAGGGAGATTGATCTAAACCAATTGGCTGAAATTGTGCGTTTAAGACAGGCTAGTCAGCTAGATAGTTTAGAACCGTATCACGTCTCCGCTTCTTCGGATAAGGCATATGCGAATTTTCAAAAACAAGGCGGCTACTATGATTTGTTTTTGATTAATCCCCAGGGCGATATTTTTTATACGGTCGAGAGGGAACCTGATTTCGGAACAAACCTAATGAATGGTACTTATGCCGATTCAAATTTAGCCCGGTTATTTAAGCAGGTTTTAGGCTCTGGAAAGTTTGGGATTATTGATTTTGCCCCCTACGCTCCTTCAAATGGTGCGGCAGCTGCATTTATAGCACTGCCTATCAAGAATGCTGAAGACTCGATAGAGCTGGTGGTTGCTTTACAGCTATCGATTACTGATATCAACGCCATTATGGGGGAACGTAATGGCTTAGGTGAAACTGGGGAGACCTATTTGGTTGGACCTGATCATTTAATGCGATCTGACTCATTTTTGGACCCTATTCACCATACAGTTTTGGCATCTTTCGCAAATCCTGAGAAAGGCAAGGTTGATACCCAAGCAGCGAATGACGCTTTAGCTCAAAAGACCGGAACAAACATTATTATCGATTACAACGGTAATCCGGTTTTATCCTCCTATACCCCCGTCACTATCAAAGGTTTGCAATGGGCCTTATTAGCTGAAGTGGATGAAGCCGAAGCGTTTGCTCCTATATATGATCTGCAGTGGCTGCTGGGCTCTTTACTAATCAGTTCATTAATCATCATTGTACTAGTGGCTTTAAAGCTTGCCGGATCGCTTGCAAACCCCATCAGTAGAATTTCCCAGCATATGAAAGAGATTGCCAGTGGCAGTGGCGATCTAACGGTAGAATTAGAAGTGAAAGGCAGCGATGAAATAGCTCTGTTATCGAGCCGCTTTAATACGTTTGTAAATAAAATTCGAGAGACCGTCAGTGATGTCGCTGAATCCACAAAAGTGATGGCTGAGGCTACAGAGCAACTCTCTCAAAATGTAGACACAACTCAGGTTTCCATTAATCAGCAACAACAAGACACTAGCCAAGCGGCAGCAGCTATTAATCAGATGACCTCAGCGGTACAGCAAGTTGCATGCAGTACCAGCGAGGCACTGGCAGCAACACATCAAGCACAAAATGATGTTGAAACAGGTTTAAGAGTAACAGAGCAAACCATCGATGTGATTAATGCATTAGCATCTGAGGTCGAGCAAGCCACCCAAGTTATCCAAAGATTGAATAAACAAAGTGATTCTGTAACGACTGTTCTCGAAGTCATTAGAGATATTGCCGACCAAACAAACCTATTGGCGTTAAATGCTGCAATTGAAGCTGCTCGTGCTGGAGACAGCGGCCGAGGCTTTTCTGTTGTGGCTGATGAAGTGCGTAATCTTGCACAAAGAACCCAAGCTTCAACCGAGGAAATTGATACGATTATTACCGATCTACAAGGCTATGCGCGTAGTTCGATGGATGTGATGAATAAAGGTAAGGTCATAGCTGCCAGTGGGGTTGAACAAGTAGCGGAGACCGGTGCTGCACTAGAACGTATTATCACTTCAGTTAATCATCTTACAGAGATGAATACTCAGATTGCGACAGCTTCAGAACAGCAAGCGCACGTTTCTGAAGAGATTAATCGCAGTATTTTGAGTATCGATCAAATTGCACAGGTTAATGCCGATGGAGCGAGCCAAACTCAAGAATCTAATCTGCGTTTATCTGAGCTGAGTAGCCGTTTGAAGCGTTTAGTTGGAGAGTTTAAGCTGACTTAGGTTATTTGGATGATGTCTATTTTGTAGGCTTATTATGGGAAAAGTTACTGTATCTACTTCTTTGGTAATTTGATATCAGGTTAATAGGGCAGCTTTTCAAGCTGCCTGACAATTCGAGGCTTTTCAGTTCATCTAATAGAAATTCGTTTACTTTCCTTCCCCTGCCGCTTTCGTGTAGTAGGTATGTTTGAAAATGGCATCAGCTATAGTTAGCCCTATATAGACGTCGCAATAGCACTCATTTTTTTGTTGATAGGTCCCTCTATGAATAAAATCCTTTAATTACTTAGGGTTACTTTACGAAAGGGAAGGAAGGATCTATAACATAGTAGTGCTTTGGTTTTGTTTTGTTGCTGCTTAAGTAGTGTTTTTGCCTGATACGGTTGTTTCAAAGGCCCATGAGTAGCTTTAATGCGATAAAGAGCAGAATAGTCTGTAAAGATTTGTAGTTATATAGTGCTAGAACGCAATCTTTCTAAGAAAAATAACTGCGTTTAATGGCAAAGGGTGGATGAAGAATGTCTTGGTTTGGCCGTAAAAAAACCTCCAAAAGTAACGTTGAAGATAACGATGTTATTAAGGTCCAGTCGTTAAGTAGCAGAGAAATTTCCGCTGAAAATCTCCAATCACTGAAGTTTGAGGGATCACCTACTGCGCTGGTTTTGGCATTTATATCACCTCACTTAGATTTTGAGGGGACTGTTCGACAGCTAAAATCGGCTTTGCCGGATGTCTCGAAAGTAGTCGGCATCATGACCGCAGGGGAATTAAGTTCGTGTGGGGCGAGTCTTTATCACGAAGCAGATAGCCATTGGGATCACATCGTTGTCCAAAGCTACAGCCAAGCTGTGTTTGCAGATGTTCATATCAGCTCTATCCCTCTGCATTGTGAAGATATTCGATCTGGCAATGTAACGATGACGCGTAAAGAGCGTGTAAATAAACTTGCTGCAGAATTTAGTCGCGTTAATGTACCTTTCGACATTAACTATCAAGATACGTTAGCGCTGACATTCTTCGATGGTTTATCAGCAAGTGAAAACTTTTTCATGCAAGGTTTGTATGAAAGTGGTGAATTCCCATGTTATTTCGTTGGGGGGTCAGCTGGTGGTAAGTTAGATTTCCAGCAAGCGTTGGTTTATGACGGCGATCGCGTCGCACATAACCAAGCTGTAGTGATCTTCGTTAAGTTAGCTGAAAATACTCGTTATGGCGTATTTAAGTCACATAACTTTGAAAAAACACCGACTTCCTTTGTTATTGCAGAATCCGATGTACATTCTCGTGTAGTTAAATCTGTTATCAAAGATGGCAACTATCAGCTAACCAGCATTGTTGATCTGTTATGTGAACACTTTAACTGTTCGGCGTCTAACTTAGGTGATGCTTTGAATGGCTATTCATTTGCGGTAGAGATTGGTGGTGAGCTGTTCGTACGTTCTATCGCAGGTATAAACGAAGCCGATGGCAGTATCGCGTTCTTTTGTGACTTAGACTTTGGTGATCGCCTATTCTTGGTTAAAGCGAAAGATTTTGCGCAAAGTACGAGTCAATCTTTCCGCAACTTTATGCATGGCAAGCCAGGTAAGCCTGTAGCTATGTTGGCAAATGATTGTGTTTTACGTCGTTTAAACAACGCGATGAACTTATCTCAAGTTCATGATTTTGACGACATAAAAGTAGCAGGCTTCTCGACCTTTGGTGAGCTGCTGGGCGTACATATGAACCAGACGCTAACAGCGCTGTTCTTTTTTAAAGTACAGCCGGGCGAACAGTTTAAAGATGAGTATGCGGATAAGTTCCCATTCCACTACAGTAATTTTCGTCAATATTTCTTAAATTCTCGTATCAATAGTCTGGAACAGATTAACTTACTGCAAAGTAACCTTGTTGAATGCATGGGGGAATACCGTCCGTTACTGCGTAAGATGGTCGATAGCTTTGGTCAAGTTGCGGGTTATGCACAAAGTACGGGTAGTGTGCTGAATGATATTCAACGTAGATTTTTAGGCTTCTCTCAAAATATCGAAGCCCAGAGTAGTGAGCGTCAAGCTTTACACACTAAGGTTGAAGACCTGAAGCATAACTCTGAAGAAGTACTATCTATTTTGAGCGTGATCTCGGGTATTGCTGATCAAACAAATTTGTTGGCTTTGAATGCTGCTATAGAAGCGGCACGAGCAGGTGAAGCGGGTCGAGGGTTTGCCGTAGTAGCAGATGAGGTTCGTCAACTTTCGCATAATACCCAGCAAAGTTTGGATCAAACGGGTAAAACAGTTGATGCGGTTACAAGCTCTATCAATTCTATCCGCGAAACAATCACTGATACTGAAGAGTTTATGGTGCAGATCTCGGATAGCTCTAAAAATTTAAGCTCGGAAATGCTGAGTTTGGTTGAGTCCTCCACACAAGCTGATCAACAGGTACGTGATAGTATTGATTATATCTCTGATGTTGAATCGGAGATGGATCACATTGATCGTGAAGTTGAAGCAATTGACCGTTTAAGGCAGTTAGATATTCAGCGTTAAACTGAGTCAAAAGCTTCTAGTCCTAGTAAAAAGCCACATCGATTCATGTGGTTTTTTTTGTTTTGGACAATTGCATGCGGCTAAAAATTATATTTAACCTCTGTCTTATTGCTTTACATATTAAGTTTAATTGTAGTAGTTTGTGCTACCTTAATATTAGGAAGTTTTTATGTAAATAAAATGGCTCCAATCCTAATGTTAACTTAAGCTCGCGTAGCTTTTATTATTTAGGGAGAAATATGATGGAATGGATTCTAGCGTTGTTGGTCGTCACTATTTTGGCTATCTACTTAACAAAGCGCTATAAAGCTCATCGTGAGCAGAATAAAAAAGCAGATAAACGTTATCGAGCTGTGTCGATTGAGTCGGGCTTGTTCCCTTGTTCGGCGGTTGATCAGTTAGGTGATCGACGTTTTTTTCCTGATAAAGCTCCAATGATTCCTCTGCCAAGTTGTAGTGCTTCCAAAGATTGTGAATGCCGTTATCGTCATCATGAGGATCGTCGTGATCCGGAAAATGAAAGGCGTATCGATAATATTATTACGGCCCAAAAAATTGGGGCTCAGCTAAGTGGTAAGTTTTCGGGACGTGATCGACGAAAATTTCATAAAGGTCGTCGTTGGCAAGAGCGCCAAGCCAATCAAATTTGAAAATTCCTTCCTGTAGCATTCCCGCTTTGTTAAATCGTGTTCTGAAAGGCTATGATACTCCTCATGTTTTTTAGTGAGTGAACTAGGGCTGATGAACAAAGTTTATATAAGCGCTCAGCAGTTGTTAGAAGATTCTACCCAGATGGCGCTGCAGATTTTTGAGAGTGGTTTTCGCCCCGATTACATCGTCGGAGTCTGGCGAGGGGGCGCGCCTGTAGGAATCTCGGTACAGGAAGTACTAGCTTGCCTAGGCATTCAGTCTGATCATATTGCAATTCGAACCTCATCTTATACTGGTATAGGTGAGCGCAGCCGACAGATCAAAGTACATGGTTTAACTTATCTGATTAAGCGTTTAGAGTCTGAGGATTCTCTGCTTATCGTAGATGATGTACATGATTCAGGTCTCAGCATTGCGCAAACGATAAAACAGATAAAAGCGGCCTGTAAGAAGAATACGCCAGAGATCAAAATCGCCACCCCATATTACAAACCTGCAAATAACCAAACCGATTCGGAGCCTGATTTCTATGTGCATAAAAGTCAGGATTGGTTAGTGTTTCCTCATGAACTTGAAGGTTTGACCCAAGCTGAAATTTTACAGAATAAACCCGAATTTGCGGTTGTCGCTGCCAAGATGGCTGAGCTAGGGCGTTTTTAACAGCCCTATTACGATTAACATGGAACCCTTATGAAAGTATCGGAAAGAGATGGTAAGAAGCGTTGCTTTGGGAATAAACCAGGGCAAGAGTTTTATGCCGATTATCATGATAATGAATGGGGTATTCCAGAAGACGATGATCAAAAACTCTTCGAAATGTTGATTCTCGAAGGTGCTCAGGCCGGCCTAAGTTGGGAAACTGTTTTGCGTAAAAGGGAAGGGTATCGTAAAGCCTTTTATAACTTTGATGTCGAAAAAGTTATGAACATGACTGATGCTGAGCTGGAAGCGCTTCGTGAAAACCCAGAGATTATCCGCAATAAGCTTAAAATCTATTCAGCGCGTAAAAATGCGTTAGCTTTCCGTGCAATACAAAAAGAGTTTGGCTCGTTTTCAAGTTATCTGTGGGCTTATGTTGATAATACGCAGATTGTGAATCATTGGCATAAATTTGAAGAGGTGCCTGTGACCACTGAGATCAGTGATGCGCTTTCTAAAGATCTTAAAAAACGCGGTATGTCCTTTGTCGGTTCAACAATCATCTATGCATACATGCAAGCAGCCGGTTTAGTTGACGATCATCTAGCTGAGTGTTGGTGTCGAACGGATCGATAAAAATTTAGCTGATAGGCAAGTGAAGGGGTACAATGCTGTGCTTCACTGCTTATGGATGTTCAAATGTCGGATCTTACTTCCCTTTTAAAGCATGCTGATTTAGCTCGCGCTGAATTGTTACCTGAATTGCATGCTGAAAATACCAACTGTTACCGCCTGTTTCATGGTACGAATGAGGGAATATCCGGTTTAACCATTGATCGTTATGGTCCGCAGCTTTTAATTCAAACTTTTCATGAAGCTTTATCAACCGATCAAGTTGACCTGATAAGTGATCATTACGCGTCTCTATTTGACATAGAAGAGGTGGTATATAACGATCGCAGCGCACGAAACTCTCGCCGTGACGATGAGCATAATAAACGTGGATTAGAACTCGTTGGTCAGGAGCTGGGTATTAATTACCGTGTGAGAGGTAAACATGCGGGACAAGATCCGCTACTGTTTCTAGATATGCGTGTTGGTCGTCGTTACGTTCAAGAACATGCAAAAGATAAGTCCGTCCTGAACTTATTCTCTTATACCTGTGGTGTCGGTGTTTGTGCGGCTGCTGCGGGCGCAACCAAAGTGGTAAATGTTGATTTTGCTGAGCGAAACTTAGATGTAGGTAGAGAGAATGCTGAGCTTAATCAGCTATCTGGAGATCGAATTGAGTTTATTCAAAGTGACTTCTTTACCGCAGCAAAACAGTTTGCAGGCATTCCAATCAAGCAACGTGTAAAGAGAGGTCAGAAACCTCGTCAGTATCTTAAGCTTGATGAACAACAATTTGATCTGGTTTATCTAGATCCACCGCGTTGGGCGAAAAGCCCTTTTGGTACTGTAGATCTAATTCGTGATTATCAAAGCGTATTAAAACCATCCATCCTATCCACAAAACCAGGCGGAACTTTGGTGTGTACTAACAATGTTGCAAAAGTAGAAATGGATGAGTGGCTAGATCTGGTTAAGCGCTGCGCTAATAAAGCAGGGCAGCCTGTGGTGGATTACGAACTACTGCAACCTGAAATTGATTTCCCTTCAGTTGATGGGCAGCATCCCTTAAAGATTGCTGCGCTTCATTTTTAAGGTTGCCAGCGATAATCCTTCAGCCTGATCTTACCGTTGATCAGGCTTACCCCTTCATTTTCTAATCGTTCTTTCTGACGGAAGTAAGCTTCACTATCTTGTGGGAAAGATATCTTACCTTGAGCATTAATAACTCTATGCCAAGGCAATTGTGTATCTTTAGGTAATTGGCTTAGTGTTCTGCCCACTGCACGAGCCATCTTTGATAACCCTGCCAGCTCTGCAACCTGACCGTAGGTAGCTACTTTTCCTTCTGGGATCATGGCAACGATATGCCAGATCTTCTCTTGGTAACTCGGGCTGTTTGAGGTGTTAGTCATAACACTGAAAATAACCTTATAAGAGAGGGGATGATAGTACCTGAGTAAAATGCTAGGGTAATAGAAAGTCTACACCAATAGTTCAGGGATACTATCATCATGGCTTCGCTTGAAAACCTCAACTTTGATAACAGCTACTTGCGGTTGCCAAATCTGTTTCATCAACAGATAGAGCCAACTCCCTTAAACGGTCCCTTTTTAATTGCATTTAACCCCGATGTCGCGACTTTTCTGGATCTGGATGCTAACAGTGTCCAGCATGCTGATCTTGCTAAATATTTCAGTGGTCAAGCGCTATTACCGGGCAGTGAGCCCCTTGCTATGAAATATACGGGGCATCAGTTTGGGGTTTATAACCCAGAATTGGGCGATGGCCGTGGTTTATTGCTGGGGGAGGTTGTAAACAATAAAGCCGAGCGCTGGGATCTTCACCTTAAAGGCTCAGGTAAAACTGCGTTTTCTCGTTTTGGTGATGGTCGAGCTGTATTGCGCTCCAGTATCCGCGAGTATTTGATCAGTGAAGCTATGTCTGGTCTTGGTATTCCAACCACTCGCGCGTTGGCGTTGGTTGGAAGTGAAGAGCAAGCGATGCGTGATGGCATGATGGAACCCTGTGCAGCTCTTTTGCGTGTGACTCAATGTCATGTCCGCTTTGGCCACTTTGAATACCTGTATTACTCCCGGCAGCATGATGAGTTAAAAGTTCTAGCTGATTACTGTTTAGATCGTTTTTACCCGCAGTTTAAAGAGGCCGATAAACCATATC